>JAFRRN010000031.1 GCA_017428055.1 Prevotella sp. | reverse complement strand
GCGTATCCTTGGCAAGTCTGTGCTCACCACGGACAGCATCCGAGACCTTCTCCTCCCTCTTAAGGAGGCTGATAATCCCGATGATGGGCAGCTCTATTTTGACTTCAAACCCGATTAACATAAATTAAGAGACACTAGTGGAATATTTTAACTCAATTATACAAATGATAATGTCGGTAATGTTAAAAAAATACTTTTTCAGAACTATTCCAGTCTATTTGTTTTATGGCCTGTTCTATATCTATTATTTCAAGTTTTGTAATAAACTTCGTCATTTTTTCAAAAGCACCACTTCTACCCATGTTTGATTTAACGTAACGCTTGTACCTGTTGAACAAAGTTCCTTTTTCTTTGAAATAGTTTTCATACTCAGTACGGGATATAATTTTTCTGTTGCCAGGTAATATATCACCGATATGAAAATAGGTCATTACATAATTATTTTTTTTTGCTGTATTTAAAACATACCATAAAGGGAACATCCTGAAATAACCTCCACCAGAATAAGCCAAATCTTTCCCAAACAATTTGGTCATACAAATCGGAAATTCTTTTATTTGAATACCATTATATGAAATGATAACTGGAGTTTTATATCCAAACGTGGGGAAACCGCCAAAGTCCCTTGCTGCGGGATAGACAGACGCATCATATTCAATACCATATTTGTGGAGAATCTCAAAAGCCCATTTGTTATTCTCACCAATTGAAAATGCCGGGGCACGATAACCTTTAATTTTCTTTCCAACAAGTTGTTCCAATGAGTCAATGGCACAATGAGTATCCTCGTCAACTTCATTGTAAGACATTTTGTTCAACCATACATGTTTATTTGAATGGCAACCAATCTCGTGTCCTTTAGAGACTATCTTTTTCACCACTTGAGGAAAGTCTGTTGCCATTTTTCCTAAGCAGAAAAAAGTCGCAAGAATGTTTCTCTCTTCTAAGAGATCAAGAATCTTATTTAAATGTAAATCAAACAGATCATAACGTTCTTTTCGATTACCATGAAAAGCTTTTTCTAGATACCATTCCTCTATGTCGAATGTAAGGATATTCATGATTCTCAATATATGTACTAAAATTGATATTTTATTATCTTACTTAGTGGAAATAGTTTTATCACTAACCATACTATAAACATAGTCAGGACGAAAGATATAAAAGAATAGGGGATACTACTGCCCACGTCATTAACGGTAATATGTATCAACATCGCAACGCCTATCATGCATATTCCTTTTATTGGGATGTGAAGGCACATGATATCAAGGCTATTAATACCTGCCCATTTAAGATATTTAATAGGAATAGAGATGATGTTATAAACGTTAAGAGCTGCAATAAGGAGCGATAAACAGATTATCCAGCCACAACCGAGGAATGCTCTTATTATAAACACCCATGCTTGACACTGATAGGAACTTGATCCCATGCTACATTCGCCATAATTCATGGCACTCCAAAAGAGGGGTAATGTTAACAATGTGAAGATAATAAGACACATCCCCGTATGTTCTCTGACTGTGGATGTCAACCTATTATGTCCAACCTCTTTAGCAAGAACATTACCAACACCGTAGAATGGAAGTGCTATCAGGGCAGCATCAGCATTCCAAGGTGGCGAGAACCACCAACTCTCTCCATAAATCCTTCCAAGGAAGAAACTTAGAAATGAACAACCGAAACATCCCAATAGACACCACCATTTGCCAACTTTGCTGAGGTGAAAATACAAAATCTCGACTAAAAATAAGCATGGAACGAACCACAAAGCAGAATTATGTACCATATAGGCACCGCTACCTTGTGAGATAACAGTTTGCAGCAACGGCATCATGTAGCTATCAACATCCTCATGTCGTATGTATTTGAATATTGCCCAAAACGCCCATGTCACTATAGAATAAATAACGTAAGGGACCAGCAATCTTTTTGTTCGTTTAGAAATAAATTTATCAAACGACGGATACTTATCCCTTTGGAATAACATGCCAGATAAAAAGAAAAACAAAGGCATGTGGAAAGCATAAATGAATTTATGTGTCCATCCTACAATCATGATATGAGCCCATACCACCATTAAGATACCAATACCTTTTGCGATGTCAATATAGTCGAAACGTTCTCTTGTCATATTGATTTTGCTTTCTTAAATGATGGGTCGAATAATTTTTTTATGTTGTGATAAGTGCCACTAAAAAAAGGTTTCAAATCTTTCCATCCGTCCATATCCTGATAATAGACGTTCTTCCCGAAAAAATGGAACCAGGATGGATCCGAGGTAAACCTTCTTGGGGATTTCAGAAACCAAAGTACATCAAACCCCAAATGACGCAATGTGATACCTGTTTTATATTCATAGCTTTTTGAGTCATTACCTAAAGCCTCGTCAACTATTATTTGTCCCCAATCAATGCCTGCATGAATTGCTGTTCCAAGGCAAGCTGGAAGTCGTGGATTAATTTCCATGATAAGAAGTTCTTTTGTATCAGGATCTTCAATTAGGTCGAAATCAGCAAATCCTTCCCAATGTAAATCCCGTAGTATCTGTAGACATATATCCGTTGCTTTCTCTTCTGTGATACTAATGGAGCAGCAACTTGATCCCGCTTTAACGGGATACCATCTTACTTTTTCCATAGCTGAATGAGCAATTAAACGCCCTTTCGAATTCACGAACAATTGAATTTTAACCTGTCTTCCTCCCGCACGAATAAATTGCTGGAGATGGTAATCTCCATACTGTAAATGAAGGTTCGGATATTTTTCAAGCAATTCTTGATGGTTATTCACAACTATCATGCCTCGCCCTCCTGTTGTGTAGTTTGGCTTCAACATAGCAGGATAACAGAACGCTTTCAATTCCTTTACAGACAAGTCTTTAATTTTAGAGAGATCTATCGTCTGAGGATGTGGATAATTTTTCTTTTGACAAAGTGTCATCAGTTTGTTTTTATCATATCCGTTTACAAAGTTGGTGTGGTCTGGAGTCGTAAATTTTGCAATCTTGCCCAGTCTAACCTTGTTCTTACTAATGAACTCTGCTGACATATCCCCTGTGGGAATCAGTACGTCTATTCCTTCCGTGGCAATTATCCTCTCAACAAATTCAAGATATTCATTGCTTTTTGGTGAAACATGGCAAACATAACGTTTGTCGACGTACCGTGATGTATCGGCATAATTGGTTTCCTCAAAAAGCATACATATGGTATAACCTTCTTTTGTTAGTCCTTTGACAATGGCCAAAGCTTGTGTGCCTGATCCCAATAGGAGAATCTTTTCCATCAATTTATTCAAGGGCTTGTTGTTCTATCAATAGATTTCTATGTTCAGCCAATCTTCTGAGTAATTCTTTCTGTTCATATTTCTCATCTACTACTTTTCTGGCGTTTATACCCATCTCTATAGCTTTTTCTGGATGCTCTATAAAATAGTTCATTGCTTTTACAACATCTTCTGTATGATATGTACGTACAGAATAACCAGTCTTTCCGTGTTCTATTGTGTCACGCTGTCCTAATGCATCTGAAACAATGCCAGGTACTCCCATAGCAGCAGCTTCAATTACCACTAAACCAAATCCCTCTCGATAGCTAAGGGAAGTAAAAACGTCAAGCGCGGAATAATATTTGGGTACATTGTTTGTATATCCTGTAAATTTCACAAAAGGGGATGATTTTGCCCATGCGAATAATTCTTGATTAATGGTTTCTGCATGATCTTTTCTTCCAATAATCATCAAATAAGTATCTGTTTTTCGGTTTTCGTCTTCAATCACTTTTTTAAAAGCAGCAAATAGTTCATTTAGTCCTTTATCTCTTGTAATACGACCACAATAGCCAAAGACTATAGCATCCTCACTGATACCCAGTTCCTCTCGTACTTCTTTACGCCAGGTTGGTTTGTTTTCCATGATGTAGCGATCAAGATTTACGCCACATGCACTACCATGCCAAATAACCGATGCCTTCTCTGGTTTATAAATGCCATGTTTAATAGCTGTTTCGTACATAGAGAAACTCTCCGACTCCACAACCGTTGAAAGTGACACTACTAATTTTTCATCCCATTTAAGCAGTGCACGTTTGATGCCTTTTAAGGCAATAAACATCATACCCCATTGACAGTACAGGCGGCACTTGATGCCCGCCATCCAAGCGGCAATAGAGGCGTATGTACCAGCGTTGCGGGTAGAGTATTGAACGATATCAAACTTTTGTCGCTTGAAAATGCGGTACATTTGCCAAATGACTTTAAGGCCGTCCAAGGCAATGCCGCGTTTCATTTTCAATGGAATAAGGTGAATCTTCTCGTTGGTATATTTATGTAAACGTTCATCATCATTTGCCATCCAAGTCACATCATAGTTTTCGTACTCTACCAAATATTTCGAGAAATCTACTAAAAATGCATTTATTGTTCCTCCAAGTGTAGTACAAAAACAAATTTTCTTTCTCATAGTTATTTTAATTTATATAGGAAATGATAAAGCCATGTTGGCATAATACCCAATATAATTGGTTTCAGGCAATAAATATGATAATAGAATGGAAGATGGAGCATCTTACATGCCAGATGTTTTACGTATGCTTCGTTTTTCCGAGCCTTGAAAGAACGTCTTTTTGCAGCATTACGATCATCTCGCATCATATAAAGAGGTTCTTTGAGTGTGTAGCCACGGAATCCCTTAGCATACATTTTAATCCAAAGATGGTAGTCTTCTTCTCTTAACAAATTGTCGGCAACTGTATATCCCTCAACTTCATCGTAAGCTTCTTTTCTTACCATGCAAGGTGCATGACAGAAAGGTGATGATTTCGGAAAATCGGTCAATTTAGGTTCTCTTCCACCTTTTCCCTCTCTGAAAATACCTCCATTGTCAAAATATTTCATTGGTGTAGTAACAATCTGATATTCTGGATGAGTATCAAGGAAGTCTACTTCTGTTTGAAAACGAGTAGGAAGGGATATGTCATCGCCATCCATCCGGGCAATGTACTTCCCTTGGGCAACTGCAAGACAATTGTTTAGAGTAGCATTCAATCCTAAATTGCGTTCGTTACGCAATAGTTTGATGTTGGGGTGATTATTAGCGTTCTCCTGCGCAATTTCAAACGTGTTGTCTGACGAACCGTCCTCGCAAAGGATGATTTCAAAGTCTTGAAATGTTTGGGCGTATAAAGAGTCTAAAGCCTCTTGTAAAAAGGGACCACAATTATAAATCCCCATAATAACAGATACTTTCGGATTAACGTAAGTTTCCATAAATAAAAAACATGAATAAAGTAAATCCTAAGTGACCAAAAACAACATATTTCAAATATTGATTTTGACGATTACTCCATCTAATATTGGTAAAGGGATATAACAAAACAAAAGGTAACATGAGCCAACTTAGATAAGCAATGCGATTAATGAAAGAACCGTATGTGCATAGTAAAAACACACAATTAGTCAGCGTATAAACACTCCAAAGAAAATGATAAGTCTTATTTGTAATTTGTTTAGTTGAAATTAAGAGATAGCCTACGATTATTGGCACGGCACTATATAGAATGAAATCAGGACGGAATCCAGAAACATTTCTAATCACATCTTCTGTTTCTTCTTCCAAATAACTTGCACCATGGTCATCTGTAAAACCTGAGAATAGATTCATAAAAAAAGTAACATGGACGGCTGCTAGTAATAGACACATAAACCAAGCAGATAGATATGCCTTGGGATTCTTATAAAAATGAGCAATGACAAAAGCGACTACAGGAGCTAACATGGAATGATGGAAACCAAGGGATAGCCACAAAAACAGGACTGCTACAATTTTATTATCTTTATAATATGCTAATGCAATTAAAAATAGCGAAGCAGCAACACCTGCTTTGATACCATTCGTGCCAAATGAAAATGTAGAGAATGCTCCCAGATACATGAGAAAAGTTAATAGAGAATCTTTAGGGAATAATTTCCAACAAGCCCAAAGCATACATCCAAAATAAATTAAAGCCATAATTAAAAAGAAATATTCAACTTCAATTTTCATGGACCCCATCCATGCTATAAAATTGTCAAATAAATAATTTTCCGTATCCCAATTAAACCAAAAACGTTCGCCGAAATACATTGTGTAGTATGAATGGTCATACATATACATATCTACAAAATACTTTTCATCAACAGGACGTAAACCGATGAAGAAAATTAGAAATATTGCAAGAAAGATAGCATGATTGTTCTTTGAATAATAGTGGTTTGCATAATTAATATATTTCCATCTCACATAATCTTTCATCACAGCAAAAGTAAGTATTGTGATTAGGATAAGGTAAAATGGATGATAAAAGCTGGCAGACATTATTAATCTTTTTTGAAATAGATTATTATGTTATGAATAGCCAAGCCAAAAATACGATGAGACAAGCGACTCATTTTTTTTCTTAATAAATTAGTATCACTCCAAGTTTTACTATACCAATGGATTGATCGTGTGTTTTCAGTGACGTTTAATTTCCCAGTCAAATCATCCAAAGGATTAAAATAATCCCAAGGATAAATCCAAATCCCTTGGACATGTTGAATGTCGTTGTTTGGTAGCAACCCATAGTCCTTTAATAATTCAGTATTGTAATATACAATTGTTTTTAGATTGTAAGTTCCATCGTCATTGAGAAATGAGAGGGTTGTATAATTGCATAGAATCTGTTTGTAGAAAGGCATGTCTTTTTCTGCGCCAAGGCATAATCCCGGTGCAACCATTGGGACTTTCCCTTTTTTACTTGGAATTTCCACTCCCATAAACGGACCTTTCGCAACGATGTCATCCATGGACTTAATGACTTCTACATCCGTATCAAAATACAATCCACCATGATGGTATAGAATCCAATATCTTGCGTAATCACTGACAAAGGCGTATTTCTTTGCTTGGTAAGCTTGTTGTGTGTATAGAATACTATTCACGTCGAAGTTGTCCTCATTCCATTCCTTAATTTCATAGTCAGGGAAAAACTTTTTCCATGACGAAATGCACTTCAGTGCTGATTTGGGAAGAGGTTTCTTGCCAAACCAACAATAATGAATAAGCTTCGGAATCATTCTTCTATCACTTTGTAAAAACGATAAATATCTTTTTGGTTGCCGTAGTCATGGCTTTGCAAATATTCAGAGATTGACGACCGCAAATGGCGATTATGTATGAATTTTACGATGCCCTTGGCACATTCCTCATTGCCCAAAGGTACTATTATGCCGTCAATGCCGTCTTTGATTTGACTTTTGGCAGTGGGATAATCAGTGATGATAGTAGGTTTATAAAGAATCTGTGCCTCACGGACAGATATAGACTTTCCTTCATATCGAGATGGTTGGACGTAAATGTCACATGCTTTTATATATGGATATGGATTGGTGCGTTTACCAAGGACAAATACATGATTCTCCATACCTGTTTCATGTATCTTTTCACATATTTTATTTTCCTCTCTTCCGTATCCAATAACATACCAAACTATATTTTGTCCTAAGTTGATTATCCGCTTACAGATGTCAGGAATGTTGTCAAAGTTCTTGGCATGTGAAAATCTCCCCATGCTTAATAGTATAGTTGGTTGAGATGAGTTATTTGAAACCATTTCCAATTCTTTCCTCGCATTAAATTCCTCAGCTCGATTGCGTACAAGATCAGGAGAAAGGATATTTTCCATTTCCACAATCTTATCCTGAAGAGATGGGAAAACATTGACAAATGATTTGGTCACTTCGGGTGAAATGCTCATTATGTGTTGATATCCTTGCCAAATAGGTAGTTCCAATATTGGGTTAACATTAACAGATGAATAATCTGTGTGAATCCAGCAAATCTTCTTTTTAGCATTTACTTTTTCAAGAACATAGTTGTGTGGATGTAAATAGCTGATGGCTATATCATATTCTCCAAAACTGTATAATGAAGGTAAATATGGTGTCAAGGAACGGGCAGCGTATTGTCCCTCTGAGATGTCATCTTTTTTTGCAGAAAGAGATAGAATATATGAACGGTGAAGCCTTTTTGCCTTTAGACGAGTATAAGCAATCTTCCAATAACCATCAAGAATAACTAACTTTATAGGTCGTTCTAATTGAGCATATTCTTTGATTTCTGGTAATAAGTTTACTTCTTTTGGAATATATTGCATTAATTCGCCATGGTGAGCATGAATAAAGAGGTCTACATTGTATTTCTGGTAATCGAATGATTGCAAGAGTCCTATCAGACTTGTTTCTACACCACCTATTTCCAAATAGTGAATAGCGAAAAATACACGCTTCTTTTTCATGGATTGCTTGTCAACTGTTGACATTACCATCCCGTAAAGGTAGAGTGACCCATTTCCCGAAAATTGTGTCCCATTCTTCAGGATCAAATTTTGTCCAACCGCCATGATGGAAAAAAGTCATTTCTCCAAAATAAATATGACCATCAACTTCATAGAAGTCCACTCTCACTTGTGGTATGCCATCTGATAAAATGGCAGCAAACTTTTTCATTTGGTCAAAACAGAGTGGTTTCTGGGGAAGAACGGTTGCATTTTCGTGTCCTTGCTTGAAGGGAAGATGGTTAAAATCTTCATCAAAAAAGTCGAATTTGACATCTTCTCCTTCTTTTTGTCTTTCCGTAGCTATGAAAAGAGCTTTGACTTCACCATTAAAACAAAAGAATTTGTAGTCACGTAATTCCTTTGTCTTTGTGTCCTCCATATATTTTTCGGCGATAATCCTTGGCTTAACATTCTTGTAAGGCCATTCAAACCCCATATAATAGAAGTTACGCCCCAAACTTTTTCGAAGAACCTTTTTGGCTTTATTGGTTTTAAAATTTGATTTGTCTTTACAAATGACAAGTCCTCCGCTGTCATGTGTACATTTAAGGACAAATTGATTCGGTAGTTTATTGAAGTCTATGTCATCTACGTCATCCCAGACTTCTAAAGTAGGGATTATATATTGATTGCCAATCTTATCGGCAACATATTTTTTTACCTCGTATTTGTCAACGAGAGTTGTGTACAATGGATTGTGGTCATAGAGTTTCAGCCATTGTAGTTTCTCATTGAATGTTTGTGGGTTATCTAAATTCAGTGTATAGCCAGCCCGACTATAAAACAAACGGGGAATATATTTTTCTGGATTAACAAAATGTCTTTTATAATATTCTTTCCATTCAAGAATATCAAGGATGTATTTCTTTATTTTATTGTTTTTCATCTCCTTAGTTGATTCCCAACTGTCTAATTATCCTTTTATGCTTTGCCAATTTAACTTTTATCTTTAGCCTGGAAATAAAGACATTAATTAAGAGAGAGAGATCCTCCCATCTTATCATTTTCTTGTTTCTCAATTTATAAAACAAAAGCCTGGTTTTCATGTTATTTCGCAAACAATTGCTATCCACCAAGTGCTTCTCCTCATTTCCTTTGAGAATCTTATTCACCCAGGATTCCATTTCCGTCATTGTAACAGTAGCATCTACACCACTTGATAGTAACTCATGACAAAGATATTCCCTATCCGATGGTGTTATGCCTAATCTTCCTAATCTCCTTTTGCGTATGACATCAGCTGCTGCAACTTGTTCTTTGTTCTTTTTTGATGTAATCTGGTTGGCGTGAATTCTATAATAAAGGAGGACGTCCTTCATGACGGCTAAGTTCCCATATACACTGGAACGCTCCCACAAGTCATAATCTTGTGCCTTCAATACTTTTTCATCGTATGATAAATGATGCCAGTCTAAAAAGTCCTTTCGTATCATTACAGAGGGATGGCATAGTGTGCTGGAGAAAAACAGCATGACTTTTGCGTCTTTGTTGGATAGTCCAAATGCAGGACTCATATAAATATGACGGTCTCCAAAAGAGACAACACCTGTTCCAATAAGGTCTATGTCTTGATGAGAATTAAAATAATCAACTTGTTTTTCTATACGGTTTGATACGGAGAAGTCGTCTGCGTCCATCCTGGCAACAAATTCTCCTTTTGCCAGCTTGATTCCAATGTTTAGCGATTTTGTCAATCCTAAGTTGGCCTCATTGTGTACAATAGTCACACTTTTCTTCCTCTCACACAAACAATCTAAAACAAATTTGCAGTCCTCATTAGAAGCATCATCAATTATGATCAATTCAATATCTTGATATGATTGTTGAAAGATGCTTTTAATAGCTAATCTAAGGTGTTCTTCTTTTTCATTGTGAACACCCATTATGATGGAAACTAATCCTTTTTGCATATTAACTTTATAATTTTAGAAAAACCAAGTATACTTTGTTTATATAAGGTATGACACTCGGACATCATAATTCCCATTATTAAATATTTGAAAGAAAGATACTTGTTATTACGGAGCATCTTTTTTGATTTAGCCAGATTATTGCATGTTATCTCATATAACTGTTCTGCTTCAGTGGACTTGATTTTTCGGAGAGTCAATAAAGAACTATTGCCAAGGACAATATTTGAGTGTAAATATTGGTATTCAGCTTCCATCTTTAATCTATCGTCTTGGGACATCTCAGTAAGCACCAATTCCGTATGTTTAATCCAATCTAAAAAACGCAAGGTTTTGGGGGAGGATGTGTTGCTGTTTTCGCGACGAATATAATGATAGAAGGGTTGATTGATAAAACTTATTTTTTGTTGAGATTTGAACATCCAGTAATTAAGCATGTAATCCTCATTTACTTCGTTCTCTGGAAATTTTATATCCTCAAAAAGTTCCCTTAAATATAAATTGGTACATGCACTATGCCAATGGCCCAATAAAAAATTGTGCATCAATTCAACATCTTCATAACAACGGGTTTCCAAAGAATTGTCATTATAATGAATATCCCTTTTGTTCATAAAAAAGGTAGCAAGACCACAAATGGCTATGGTGACGTTGTCTTTTTTGATAAGTGAATATAGGGTTGAATACATTTCTTTGTCTATGGTGTCATCGCTATCAACAAATCCAACATATTTTCCTTTTGCTACTTGGACTCCATAATTTCTGGCACTGGCCGACCCGCCATTTGGCTTGTGATACAAAGATACTTGACCGTATTTCTTTGATATTTCATCGCATTTTTTAAGTGTAAAATCATCCGTTGACCCATCGTCAACAATGATAATTTCCGTATATAGATAGTCTTGAGATACAATACTCTCAATGCAATCGCTTAAATAGAGACCTGTATTGTAAACAGGAACAATGACGGAAATTAATTCATTCATTAGATAATCATTCTAAATCTGTTTTGAATACTTTTGGAATCGTTTGAAAACCAATTGTTTGACTAATTGTCTATCTTGAGTATTTATGCCGAACATGTAAATCAATAAAATACAACACAAACAACTGCCACAGAAAAACAAAATAAAACCAAAAAGTGAGTTTATTTGAATATAATGTTGAAATATTAGCCATAGTAAAATGTAAACTAAGGAAACAAGGGTTGACCTGCATACTACGTCTAACATATATCTTGATACAGGGAATCCAATTTGTATTTTAACGTGAAAAGTTCGTATAATTGCAGTTAGAAAGTTTACAAGTGCACTAACAATGGCAACAGTGTATGGAGGCATCCCAATTTTCAAACAGTAATAAGATAAAGGAATATTGAGCATTAAAACTAAGTTTAACCAAATCTCATAAACCTTGATGTTCCCTGTTGCTGTAATTGCTTTCCACATAGGTGCCTGCAGAGAATCAATGAGATTGTAAATGATTAGCCATTGGCAGAATAGCCCTGCATATAGAGGAACTTTTTTTAACCAAATACCTAAAACCAGATCAACGTTTAATATAATTGGCATCGCCAATACAAACAGCAAATAGTATGAAAGTAAGGCGGAACGATTCATCAATTGAAAAAGTTCCTTTTTTTTGTCTTGGGAATATAATTTTACAATTTGTGGGGTATATGCCATCTGGAAATTTTCTGCCAATCCGCAGACAGCTCCATTCACCTGTGCCCCAACTCCATGGGCTGCATTAGCAACTGTCCCACAAAATGCATTGATAATTAAGTTGCCAACTTGTTTCGTTCCAGTGTTTGCGACACCTCCCACAAAGTTCCATCCAAAAAAATTGAGCAGTTTTCTAAAATAGTCCCTATCAATATACCAATAATAATTACAGGTTTTAAACTTGATTTGACAATATGCTTTGTATGTTATGCTTACCGTAATGGTAGTCAAAAGAACAAGAAGACTATAAAGGATTAACTTGTCAAAGGAACCTATAAATACCAGAACGACAACAATCGCAAGTTTTAAAAGAACCTCCATGATACTAATGGCGGCATAAAAGTCCATTTTCTCATAAGCAATAATAGATGCAGAATAAGGAATTCTTGCAATATTGATAATAACAGCAAATAGAGAAAATTGATATACCCATAGTGCCGCTGTTGTCCTACCTTCCGGGATATTTAAATAATGAATGATGTAATATAGGCCAATGGTTTCGCCAAGAAGAAAGACTATGAGACAAATAAATAAATGAGCTGTCATGCTCATTGAGAATGTATCAGAAACCTTTTTTATATCATGTTTGCCTAATTCGTAAGTTATAAATCTTTGAGTTGCAGCTGACATGGAATTATTTAACATGGAAATAAGTATAACTATACCTCCAATCACATTGTAGATACCAAAATCGCTAACGCCAAGTACATCAAGAATGACCCTGGATGTATATAAAGATACAGCCATAGATAAGATCATTCTAAAGTACAAATAAATCGTGTTTTTGAGAATTCTTTTATTAGATGAGGAACTCATATTGTTGCAAAAGCAATCATTAAGGTATTATCAAAAAATGCACGACATAATTCTGTCAAAATCTTTATTAATAATAGCATGATGTATCGGCAAGCATATCACGCTCTCAGCCATCTTCGTAGCCACAGGCAAGTTTTCCTTTGCCGCGCTGGGCAGTCCGTGGTACGTGGAGAAGTTGGAGATGAGGGGATAGAAATAGCGCCGCCCATAGATGCCGTTCTCCTTCAGTTTGAAATACAGTTCGTCGCGCGTCATGCCATATTTCTCCGCATCCACGAAAATGGGGAAGTAGCTGTAGTTGTGTTTTACACCAGGCATGTCATCCCAGAAAGAGATGCCTTCGATGTTGCGAAGGGCTTGCCGGTACTTGATGGCAACTATATGGCGGGCTTCGATGGCTGAGTCTATTTGTTTCAAGTTGAGGAGTCCGTATGCGGCACGTATCTCGTCCAACTTGGAGTTGATGCCTGGGGCAACAACCGTTGTCTCATCCGCAAAGCCAAAGTTTTTCAGATAGTCGATGCGTTTCTTGGTCGCCTCGTCGTGCATGACCATCGCTCCACCCTCGATGGTGTTATATACCTTTGTCGCATGGAAAGAGAGTGTTGACATGTCGCCCGCGTTTAGGATGCTCTCGCCATTCACTTCAACGCCGAAAGCGTGGGCTGCATCATAGATGACTTTCAGCCCATATTTGTCGGCAATCTCCTGAATAGCATTCGTGTTGCAGGGCTTGCCATACACATGCACGGGCATGATGGCCGTTGTCTTGGGCGTGATGGCAGCCTCGATTCTGTTAGGGTCGATGTTTCCCGTCGATGGCTCAATGTCCACAAACACGGGCTTGATGCCATTCCACCATAGGGCATGGGTCGTGGCCACGAAAGAGTAGGGAGTCGTGATGACCTCCCCCGTTATCCTTAATGCTTGAAGGGCTGTGATGAGTGGCAATGTGCCATTGGTGAAGAGGCTCACGTATGGCACTTTCAAGTATTCGGCCAGTGCTTTCTCAAGCTGTTGGTGGAATGTTCCGTTGTTTGTTATCCATTTCTTGTCCCAGATTTGTTGAAGCAATTCATGGAACTCATCCAAATCGGGAAGGAGTGGGGATGTGACGGTAATGATCTTATTGTCCATGCAACAATACAATTACCTTACCAACATAGAACTGTTTGTCAAATTAAAAAATGTAGAAATATGCCAAAGCCAAAAGCATCACTGCGGCAACGGCAGTGGCAATAATCATCAACACGCGCTCAAACATGTTGTAAGAACGTTGGCGTGTGGGGTCGATTTTCTCATAATAACTCAGTTCTTTTTTTGCCATCTTTCAAATTTTTAAGGTATTTGAATATATTTGAAATGAAAAAAGGGATCTTTTGTTCGATGAAAAGGGGCATTCACACACATTTCTCCCTCCTCCAAGAATACTACTTGGAGTGGTATAAAAAGGTTGTGAATGCCGCTTTAGAGCGTGTGAAAGGAGGTTGGGAATAATAACAAATCTATTGCAACGAGGGTTCCCTCATTGCAATAGAATATAGTCACAAGTACATTTATGTATGAATGACATCATTGTAATTTGCTCCTTTTCCTTTTGTTTGGAGTCTTACGCCCCCTTTTGCTCGCAGTATTTCTGTCATTTTGCCCCCGTTTAACGGGGAGCATACTTTTCATAACGGCTGCAAAGTTAGGCAAAATTTTCCGATTACTGCAATCTTTTCATGAAAAAATCAGTCGCGTCTGAAAATATCGCGGGTGTAAACTTTTTGTGAAACATCATCCAAACATGTGTCATAACGGTTGGCAATGATTGCCTGGCTCTGTTTCTTGAATGCCTCCAAGTCGTTTACGATGCGGCTTCCGAAGAACTTGCTGCCGTCTTCGAGCGTCGGTTCGTAGATGATGACCTCCGCTCCTTTCGCCTTGATGCGCTTCATGATGCCCTGGATGGACGACTGCCGGAAATTGTCGCTGTTCGATTTCATCGTCAGTCGGAACACGCCAATCACGCAGTCGCGCTCCCTTTTGGCATCCCACGAGCTGTTGGCATCATAATACCCTGCCATCGAAAGCACGCGGTCGGCGATGAAGTCCTTGCGTGTGCGGTTGCTTTCCACAATCGCCTCGATAAGGTTTTCGGGAACGTCGGCGTAGTTGGCAAGCAACTGCTTCGTGTCTTTGGGTAGGCAATAGCCACCATATCCGAATGATGGGTTGTTGTAGTGTGTGCCAATACGAGGGTCTAAGCAGACACCATTGATAATCGCTTGTGTGTCAAGCTTTTTCATCTCTGCGTAGGTGTCAAGCTCGTTGAAGAAACTTACCCGTAGTGCCAGGTATGTATTGGCGAAAAGCTTGACGGCCTCCGCCTCCGTGAACCCCATGAAAAGTGTGTCCACATCTTGCTTGATGGCTCCCTCTTGCAACAGGGCGGCGAAGGTATGTGCCGCCTCCACCAATCGTGGGTCGCTTAAATCCGTTCCCACAATGATACGACTGGGATAGAGGTTGTCGTATAGGGCGCGGCTCTCCCGCAGAAACTCCGGTGAGAAGAGGATGTTTCTCGACCCTGTTTTCTCGCGGATGCCCTCGGTGAATCCCACGGGTATGGTGGACTTGATGACCATGATGGCATTGGGGTTGTGTTGCATGACGAGGCGAATGACCGTCTCCACAGCCGACGTGTCAAAGAAATTCTTTTTCGAGTCGTAGTTGGTGGGGGCGGCAATCACCACGAAATCCGCATCCTTATATGCCTCTTCCGCATCAAGGGTAGCGCGGAGGTTCAGGTCTTTCGTGGCAAGAAACTCCTCTATCTCCTTGTCAATGATGGGAGATTTCCTATGGTTAATCATGTCCACCTTCTCTGGAATGATGTCTACTGCGGTCACTTGGTGGTGCTGGGATAACAGGGTGGCGATGGAAAGGCCTACGTAGCCTGTTCCTGCAATGGCTATTTTCTTCATTTTATTTGATGGGGTTAATGGGGTTAATGGGATTGATGGGATGAATGGGGGTAATCATAATGGGTTTTTGTCGCTTTTATACCAAGCCATAAATTCCCTGATTCCATCGTGCAGAGACCAATGCGGCTTGTAGTCGCACTCCTCTTCGAGGTGGCTCGTGTCGGCATTTGTCTGGTACACATCGCCGGGTTGCATGGGCAGGAACACCTTTTCGGCGGGCTTCCCGTATGCGTTCTCGATTTCCGAGATGAAGTCCATCAACTTCACGGGGTTGCTGCATCCAATGTTGTAGACCTTATAAGGTACGTTGTTCGGGCATTCCTCCGCCTTGGGTTGACGGTCAATCACATGGATGGTACCCTCCACGATGTCGTCGATGTAGGTAAAGTCGCGAATCATGTCGCCATGGTTGAACACCTTGATGGGGTCTCCGCGCCTGATGGCACTGGCAAAGAGCATCGGTGACATGTCGGGTCGTCCCCACGGACCGTATACAGTAAAGAAGCGCAAGCCCGTCGTGGCAAAGCCGTACAACTTGCTATAGGCGTGTGCCATCAATTCATTGGACTTCTTACTTGCCGCATAGAGGCTCACGGGGCTGTCCACCTTGTCGTCCTCGCTATAAGGTACTTTCGTGTTCATGCCATATACCGAGCTCGACGAGGCATAGATGAGATGCTTCACATGGTTATGCCTGCAAGCCTCGAGGATGTTGAGGAATCCCACGATATTGCTTTGCAGATAAGCGTATGGGTTGGTGATGGAGTACCTGACCCCAGCCTGTGCGGCTAAGTTCATCACCTTATCGAATTGTTCTTGTGCGAAGAGGGCATCAATGCTTGCCTTATCCTCCAATGCCATACGGATAAAGCGACAGTCGGGAAGGGTAGAGCTAACAATCTCTTTCCCAAAAGCGAAATCATCGTTTGGTTGCGTAATACCGCATTCCCGTAGCCGTCCGTATTTCAATCGTGGGTCGTAATAGTCGTTGATGTTGTCGATACCTACCACGCTATCGCCCCGTTTTGCCAGCATATACATCAGTTTGGAGCCGATGAATCCCGCTGCGCCAGTTACTAAAATCTTCATAGAGTAATGTTGATAATAAGATAATAAAAGCTAATTGTTGTCTGCGAAAAGCACTTGTGCCTCCTTATAGCTGTCCAAAGAGCCAATATCGTAACGGCTACCCGGCATCGGCCAGGCATGGATGGTGGTCACATCCACCAAGTAATGTGCCAAGTTGCCGGGCGCGTCAAAGCCACAACCGTGGCTCATGCAGTCGCGGATCAGCGGCAAGTCGTCTCTCTTATATATATAAAAAGGTGGGACAGCCCAGTTGGAGACGGGCTTTTCGGGTTTCTCTTGCATCTCCAACACCTTCATGTCGCCGTCTACGGCAATCACGCCAGTACGTTGCAACCGATACAATTCTGGCTCATGGTGGCACATGATGACCGATGTACCTTTCTCCTTGAAATAGTCCACGAAGCCCTGGAACGAGAAGTTGAGGATGTTGTCTGCCGCCAACACCATGATGTCGTCGTCAATCGGCGGCGTGGAAGAGTTGATGGCGAGCAGCAAGTCACGCACAGCCCCTAACCGCGTCTTATTGGTCGATGTGCCGTCGTCGATGATGGTGATGGGTTTCCTTTGTTGGTTTTCCGCCATCCTTTGGGTTGCCCAGTCATTGAAGATGTGTGCAAACTTATGGTTACTGACAATGATATGGCTGTCGATGTCGTCAATCGTGTCGATGTCATCGAGCATTCTGTCGAGGATGGAACGTCCCGCGATGGTCAACAACGGCTTGGGAAAGTTCTCCGTAAGGGGGTAGAGGCGTGTGGCATACCCCGCTGCTATCACGATATTTTTCATCTCTTACATGAAGTCTACGCCATCTGCGGGATGGCAGAAAAACATTTCAAAGGTCTCTTTGTATTGTGGAAACTCCTTCAGGTATTCTTTCGTGACAAACTCACGGATGCTCTCCTCCTTGGCAGGGTCCACAAGGGCGATACATGCACCCTTGAATCCCGCGCCACTGAAACGGCCTCCGTAGATGCCTTCCGTGCGCCGCATGATCTTGTAGAGGGCAATCAGTTCGGGCGAACCACATTCGTAATTGTTCATCGAACTCTCACAACTCTCGAAGATCAATTGTCCGAAAGCCTTGATGTCGCCTTTCTTCCATGCTTCTACGCCAGCTTCCACGCGGTCGCATTCGGTATAGAAGTGGCGGGCGCGCTTGGCAAAGCGCTCGGGCATCTTGCCTTCGTATTTCTTGAATATCTCTTCATCTATATCGCGAAGGCGTGTGTCTTGCAACTCTTTCAATGGCACATCCTCGTAAGCCTCCATAATCCACGCTGCCGTCTTGCACTCCGATACGCGCAGGTTGTAGTCTGTACCCGTGAGTTTGCGTGTCACGCCGGAGAAGAAGATGCCGAGTTTGAAGGGCAATTCCTTGGTTCCGCTCTCCCCGCCGAATGGCAAAAGCTGGTATTCCGACGTGCGCGTGTCAAGGTATAGCAGTTTGTCTGCCTCACAGAGCACGACACAGGCTTGGTCCAAGATGCCATTGTTCAATCCCACATACTCGCGTTCTGCCCGCGAAGCATAGCTGATGACCTGCATCTTGTCCAAATAGAGGTTGTTGATTTTCCCCAATGCCATGACAAAACCGCATAATAGGGCGGCAGAGGAGGACAGTCCGCCGATGGGCATTGACCCCTTTACCACGCCCCGGATGCCTTTCCTGAGCTGGAAGTCTTGTTGCAAAGCCCACACGGCACCGCGCAGGTAGTCGCCCCAGTTGTTCTGTTTCTCGTCCACGGGACGCTGTACGTTGAATGTCATCAATCCCTCGAAGGAGAGCGAGCACATCTCCACTTTCCCCGATTCCGTCTCAGAGAAGAGGAAGTCGATGCCGCTATCGAAGGCGAAGCCCGACACCAACCCGTGCTGGTGGTCCACATGTGCGCCGAGAGGGCAGATACGATAGGGTGAGAATAGTTGGTACAAGGCGTCGCCCTTGCCGAAAAACGTGCGATACGCTTGGAATAAGTCGTTTGTAATCATCTGTCTGTCGTTTTCTTTTTCGGTTGCAAAAATACACATTATTATTTATATGGAGAAGAAAAAGGCATGGAAAAACTACTTCGCACCCTTCTCCCTGTTGCATTTCACGCAGAGCATCTGGCAGTTGTCGCCACTTGTCGGTCCGCCCTTGCTCCACGGACGGATGTGGTCTGCCTCCATCTCCGACAGGGTGAAGTGCTTTCCGCAGATGGGACAGATGCCTTGCTGGTGGGTATATGCCGCCTTAGCCATGGCGGGAGAGAACTTACGGATGTTCAACACTCGCTCGTCTCCGCCCAATACATACTGTATGCCCCAGCCTTATGCGTCACGTCATCATCCATCCATAGCCGCTCCAATTCCTGTTGCAGCCAGTCGGTGTCCCAGTCCGTGTGATTGTGGTAGGTCTCATAGAGCCGACCCCAGTCCAACCCTTTCATCAGGCGGTCGTAATTGGGATGCGTCGCCTCCACCCAGTTGATGCCCTGTTAGAATCAGTTTTCAATATGATGATTCTATTTATGCCCACTTTTTAATCAATTATCTCTTATGTCGGATGAGTATTCTTGCATATTTGCGTTCTCCATTTACAAATGGATAGCCAAAATTGATGCCTGTAACAGTTGTGGAAGCCATTAGGCCGATAATTTCAAACTGCTTGGGATTGTACTTAGTCATAAATGTAATAGGTACTCCCATGATGCCTTCGGTAGTGGCACAGTTCCCTTTCGATGTCCTCAATGCGTGTGTAGAACTCGTCCTTCTTGTTCTCCTTGGCCTGGTGCAGGCTCGTGTTCTTATTTGCCATAATGTGTCAGGTTGTTGTCATTCACCACCCAATGCCCCGTCTTGTTACTGCCTACCCGGATGATGGCGTTTTCCTTTTTCAGCTCTCCAAGGCGTCGTTTGACGGTTGCTTCCGAGGTGCCGATTATCGTGGCGTATTCCGCATAATTGAGGCTTCCATCTTGGAGGATGGCTTGGTATAGTTTCCTCTTTATCGGGTCAATGGGTGTGTTTATCGGGTCAATGGGTGTGTTTATCGGGTCAAACGATAGTGATTTCTTGTATTCTTCAATCTCCTTGACGATGTTTCGCGTATGCTCTTCAAGCATGAAGTTGCGGAATGGCTCGAGGGAATCTCTCTCCCTTGAGTCTATCAATGCTTGGATGTATTCTGCCTTGTCTTCCTTGACGATTTTCACGGGTATCAGTCCAAATTCGTATTGAAGATGATTCATCACAAGGCGAGACATGCGCCCGTTTCCATCGACCCACGGATGAATGGTCACCAACTGGTAATGGGCATCGAAGCTCAATAGATACTGGGCTATCAGGTTGTCTGTATTGAGAAGATGATGTCGGCTTTCGTTCAGTTGTTGGCAATACTCAGCCAGCTTGGCTGGCACCTTCTGGTAGTTCATGTAGGAGCGTCCACCAATGCCGGCGGTGACACCCACCAGGCGGAGGTCGCCTTTCGAGGCATCGAAAGAGCCATTGAGGGTGTTATATGTGCCGCCAGTGTTTTTCATCACCATGGCAGATAGGTTTTTCAGCATGTCGATGCTCACGTCTACGTGTTGGCTTGCCAATTGCGTGGAATATTCGTAGGCTGCTTTCAGGTCGATGTTCATCATCTGTTCTTGGAGGCTTCTGCCTTTGGCGGTGATGCCTTCGTCGAAAAGCAGTTGGTTTTCTATCTCTGTCACCGTTGATCCTTCAATCGCTGTGGAATGGGTGATGAGCGAATAGAGATAGAACTTTTGGTAGTCTATCTGGTCTGCTATTCCCAATGATTGGTATTCATTGAGGGCTTCCATAAGGTGTTGTATGGTCTCATGTTTCATTCCCTGCCGTTTAGGTTATGGTTACAAAGGTAATGATTTTGTGGCAAACGACACGCAAAATGCCGTTTTATTTAACATTTATCCCACATACACGATGCAAACGGGGTGTCTGAAAAGTCACAAACAGGTGTTGATGACCCTGTTTATATGTCAATAAAAAGTCATGAAATGGGCGCAAATGTAGCCCTGTTTTCGCAACGAACTCCTATTGGGATGCAAAAATGCCACTTTTTAGGTATTCTTGCATCGTTCTGATAATCAGCGTTTTATGAAATGAGCCATGCTTTCGACCCCTCCAGAAGGGTGCTTTACAGCCCGTAAATATGGTATTTTAACATTTTTTCTGTGGCTTCCGCCGCTCGTAGAAGCCCCATCTGCGAGGGATGGATGTGGCATCCGTCGTCGATAACTGCCGCCCAAAAAATGTTAAAGGCATATTTCCACCTTTTGTGAAGGATGATGGCAGGGGGCATTTACACCTCTTAACTTCTCTTTGGAGATAAAATCCGAACATCATTTTGTCGTGTTTTTTCTGAATTTATATAGTTTTTTTCGTATTTTTGTGGCATCAACCAATAATGAACAAGATTATGAAACGGATTCCTTGCAGCATGATGTTGCTTTTTTTTCTTACCCTATTGTCGATGCCGACGAAGGCAGACAGCATCCAAGTGACGACTTTCCGACATGCAGGACCTTACATGGTGAGGCAACCAGCCTTGTTGGATAGCGTGGACATCGGACAAAAGAAGTTTACCACCAAGAGCCTTCTCGACACGCCGATAGACCTTTCGCTGGCAAAAGACGGTACATTCTTTTCCGATACCATCGCCCCCGGTTGTGGGGAGGGGTATGCCTTGCACCTGTTACAGTTTGACATTGAGGCGAGGGGTTATGCCAAGGCGAAGGTGGAAGTGGGTGCCCCCAAGCAGTTCCACCTGTATGTAGACGGGAAGAAGTCGGATGGCAAGGACGTGGAACTGCTCCCCGGCTCGCATTCCCTTGTTGTTAAATATCTCGCTGAGGGTGGCAAGGAGGAGAAGGTGAAGGTGAAACTGACCTGCAAGGAGGCGGATGTGCTGGCTCTTGGCAGCCATGACGGGAAACACCTGTTTGGCATGAAGGACGTGATGGAAGGCCCTCGCTTGGCAGGTGTGGAACTATCCCATGACGGCAAATACCTCATCACCCGCTATTCCGAGACATCGCATAGCGGCACGTCAACGTGGAAATATCGCCTGACAGAGTTGAAGACGGGGCGCGTAATCAATGAAACAACCCAAGCCATCCGATGGATGCCCGCCTCCAACCGCTATTATTTCACGGAAAAAGGAGAGTTTGGGAAGCGACTCATTGCCGTGAGTGTGGAGGATGCCAAGCGCGAGGTGTTGGCGGAGACATTGCCCGAAGATGCCTTCGACATCGCCCCCACTGAGGACTTTCTCATCCTGACGCACCGCAATACGGGACCGAAGAAGGACAAGGAGGTGTATGAAATCGTGGAGCCGGACGACAGACAGCCTGGTTGGCGCGACCGCAGCAGCTTGGTTAAGTATGACTTGAAGACGGGATTGTCGCAGCCTTTGACATTCGGCTTTCATTCGTTGTCGCTCCGTGACATATCGCGTGACGGACGTTATGCCCTGCTACTGACATCCAAGAGTAGGCTGACGAAACGCCCGACGACCCTACATTCCCTCCTCCGCTTGGACCTTCAGACCTTGCAAGTCGATACCATCGTGAAGGACGACGGGTTTGTTGGAGATGCCAAATTCTCGCCCGACGGCGCGAAATTGGTGGTGATGGGCTCGCCCGAATGTCTCGATGGAATCGGCAAAAACGTGCCGGAGGGTCGCATTCCGAGTGCTTACGACTATCAGTTGTATGTGATAGACATCGCGAGTCGCCAAGCGAGGGCGATGACCCGTGACTTCAATCCCAGCATCTCTAACTTCAGATGGGTGAAAAACGATGGGAAAATCTACTTCACTGCCGATGACCGCGACTGTGTACACCTCTATCAGATGGACCCGATGACGGGGAAAATCACCCCAATACAGACAGGTGAGGACATGGTGATGGGTTGTTCGTTGGCAGACAACGCACCCATCGGCGTGTTTACGGGCGAGAGCGCGAGCAACGCCACCCGTTCCTACATCCTCAACACACGCACCCGCAAGGCCTCATTGCTTGAGGATTTCAGTGCGCAGCAACTCAAGGATGTCGTCTTGGGCGAATGCCATGCGTGGGATTTCGTCAGTTCGCGGGGCGACACCATTAACGGACGGTATTATCTGCCGCCCCATTTCGATGCCTCGAAGAAGTACCCGGTGATTGTGTATTATTATGGCGGATGCTCTCCCACGAGCCGAAATTTCGCCACGCGCTATCCCATGAACGTGTATGCGGCGATGGGATATGTGGTGTATGTCATCAATCCCAGCGGCGCGGCGGGCTTCGGACAGGAGTTTTCGTCGCGTCACGTCAACACGGCCGGCGAGGGCGTGGCGGAGGACATCATCGAGGGGACGAAACGCTTTGCCGAGCAGCACTCGTTTGTCAATGACAAGAAGATTGGTTGCATCGGTGCCAGCTACGGTGGATTCATGACCCAGTACCTCCAGACCAAGACCGACATCTTCGCCGCCGCCATCTCCCATGCCGGCATCAGCGACCATACGTCGTATTGGGGCGAGGGCTATTGGGGGTATAGTTATAGCGAGGTGTCGATGGCAGACAGCTATCCTTGGACGGATAAGCGGTTGTACGTGGACCAGAGTCCGTTGTTCAACGCCGACAAGATCCATACCCCGCTCCTCTTCTTGCATGGCGTGGCAGACACGAATGTGCCGGTGGGGGAGAGCATCCAGATGTTCAATGCCCTGAAACTGTTAGGACGGGAGACGGCATTTGTCGCCGTGGAGGGCGAGAACCACTGGATCATGAATTATGAGAAGCGGAGGAAATGGCAGAACACCATCTTCGCGTGGTTTGCCAAATGGCTCAAGGACGAGCCGTCATGGTGGCAGTCGATGTATAAGGAGCAATCTATGTAATGATTTGTAGGGGCGGATCAGCGTATCCGCCCGCATACAATGATGGACGAATTACGGGTGGATACGCTGATTCACCCCTACGATGTTATCTAATGCAGCCTTGCCCGCTTCTTCCCCGATGAATATCATATTCTTGATGTCACGGGGGGAGAAACTGGTGGCATCATAGCCTTTGAGGTCGGGGTTGATGTAGATGTCCGCCTTTTTCACGTTCTCGTTGTACTTTTTCCAGTCAGGACGGGAGACGAGCCAGTCAAGGATGCCGCCGATGCCGAACGTCTCCTTGAGGGAGAACGTGCGGTCTTCGTGCTTGTTTTGCGTGAGGTCGATGGCGATGATGACGTCTGCGCCCATCTCTTTCGCCACGTCAACGGGGAGGTTGTTGTGCATCCCGCCATCCACCAATAACATGTCGCCCCATCTCACAGGCTTGAACGCACCGGGGATAGCCATGCTGGCGCGGAGGGCTTTTGCCATGTTACCTCGGCTCAGGATGACCTCTTGTGTGGTGCTGATGTCGGTTGCCACGCAACGGAAGGGAATGGGTAAACTGTCGAAATCCACCGAGTCGGGTAGGTTGAGCCATGATTCGAACACGTCTGTTATCTGTTGTTTACCCGAGACGGAGCCGGAGAAAAGCTCTTCCCAGTCCATGTTGCGGAACAAGGAATCGAGCTGCGCCGACCGATAGCCTACGGAATAGAGGCCGCCAATGATGGCTCCGATGCTCGTTCCCACGATGTAGTCGATGGGTATTCCTGCCTCTTCCACATACTTCAAAACACCCACCGATGCCGCTCCCTTCGCGCCTCCGCCGCCCAACACCAGTCCTACTCTGGGACGTGGTTGGGCGGGTGATGCCGAGCATACACAAAGAAATAGGATGGCGGAAAGGAGTCTAATCATGGATGATGAGTGCCGATTGTGGGTTGACAATGGCTTTGCTGCCGATGAATCTGCCCAATCCCTGTTCGTTGATATAGCCGTTTTGGCAGACGATGGTGTATTCGCCCTCGGGGATGTTGACGGTTTGAGGCTCGCGGTTGCCGTTGAGGATGACATAGATGTTGTTCCAAGCGTCGCCCCCTGCATGGTCTTTGAGGTGGAATGCCACGAGGCATGGCTTGGTATCGATAAAGTCGAGGCATCGACGTACCGCCTCCGCCTTGCCCAAACGGAATGCCGGGTGGCTCTTTCGCAATTGGATGAGGTTCTTATAGTATTGGAACACCTGCGGGTAACGCTTGAGGTTGTCCCAGTCGAGGTGGTTGATGGAGTCGGGCGACTCGAATGAATTGTGTACCCCCTTCTTGTCTCGCAACATCTCTTCGCCACTGAGCATGAACGGAATGCCCTGCGAGGTGAACACTGCCGTTTGTGCCAATAGGTCGAGACGGATGAGTTCGTCCATCGTGATGTTGGGGATTTCGGTCTTCAGACGGTCAACGAGGCACATGTCATCGTGGCAACTCACATACGAAATCTGCTGTGTCGGCTCGTTTGCCCACGGCTCTTTGGAGTAATTGACTTTCGTCATGTCCACTTGCGGATGGGCGATGGCACCCACGATGCCGAACTTCAAACTTTCCTCTTCGCCGCCGATGCCGGCGAGGAATGCTCCTTTCGTGTCATCGTTGAAAGGCCCACGCAGGGCATCGCGCATGTCATCGCTGAAGGCGGCAATGCCATGGAGTTGCTTCGTGTTCGCTTTCGTGGCGAGTTTTTCCACGGGGTAGGCACATTCGCCGGCACTCCATCCCTCTCCGTAGATGAAGATGGAAGGGTCGATTTTGTTGACTTCCTCGCGGATGATGTTCATCGTCTCAATGTCGTGAACGCCCATCAAATCAAAGCGGAAGCCGTCGATGTGGTATTCGTTGATCCAGTATTTCACGCTTTCCACCATGAAACGGCGCATCATCGGACGGTCGGAGGCGGTCTCGTTGCCGCAGCCAGAGCCGTTGGAATACTCTCCTTGGGCGTTTTTGCGGTAATAATAGTCGGGATAGGTCTTTTGGAAATTGCTGTTTTCGATGTCGTAGGTGTGGTTGTAAACAACATCGAGGATGACCTTGATGTCCGCCTTGTGCAACGCTTGCACCATCTGCTTGAACTCCCTGATGCGACATGCGGGGTCTAAAGGATTGGTCGAATAGCTGCCTTCGGGTACGTTGTAGTTGACGGGGTCATAGCCCCAATTATACTTGTTGTCTTGTGGGCGTTCCTCATCGATGGAACCAAAGTCGTAACTGGGTAGGATGTGGATGGCGTTCACGCCCAATTCTTTCAAGTGTTGAATGGCTTTCGGTTCGGTCAAGGCGAGGAATTTTCCCTTGTTCTTTATGCCAGACGATGCGTCGATAGAGAAGTCGCGGTGGTGCATCTCGTAAATCACGAGGTCAGCGGGCGACTTCACAACGGGTCGTTTGTCCTGTTCCCAACCTTCGGGATTCGTCTCTTTCATGTCGATGATGGCACCACACTTCCCATTCACGCCCACTGCCTTGGCAAAGACACCTGGGGTCTCGCCAAAGTAAGTCCTAAATGGAAATGGGATGGCGACACAACTCATGCGCCAGCGAGTGTGGTCAGCTACGTTGAACGTGTAATATTTCCCTTTCAAGTCGCCATTTACTTTCACTTTCCAGATGCCATCCTTGCCATATTTCATCTTGTATGACTTAATGGTATTGTCCTTATAAAAGCTTTCATAGTCATTGATGTCTCCAGTCGCCTTCAAGGCGATGTCTTTGTCGTAAATGGTCAATTCAACGCGCTTCATGTTTTTCGGCGCAAATAACTTAAATGTAGTTTTTTCTGGAGTGTAAGTCACTTCATCATAGTTAAACGCCTCGATGGTTGGCACTTGGGTCTGTGCCAAGGATGTTGTTACAGCAGTTGTTACCACGAATGAAATAATGATTTTTATGATATCCATGATGATAGTTTTTTATGGGTGTTAATGGGTTAATGGGCTTGATGGGCTGGGTTGTCAATTTGCCCCTTACACCCCATCAAGCCCATTCATCCCATTTCATTTATTTGGCTATCAGCGAGATGGCGAAGCCGCCTCCCCTTGCTTGGTTGAGCTTGAGCGTCTGCCCCACCTTCACGGTCTTCTTGGTGATGGTGTATGCCTTGGGGTTCTTTTCGTAGTCGGCATCCTTCGCGTCGGCATAGATGGTGCATTCATATTTGCGCCCTTTGTCAAGGAAATCAAGCTTCAACGTTGTCTTGTGACCGTCTTGGTTGCACTTTCCCCCGATAAACCAATTGTCCGTACCTTTCGCTTTCCGTGCTACGGTGATATATTCCGCTGGCTCCGCTTCAAGGTATATGCTCTTGTCCCAGTCACATGCCACGTCTCTGATGAATTGGAAAGCGTCCATATATTTGGCATAATTCTCTGGCAAGTCGGCAGCCATCTGCAACGGAGAGTACATGGTGACATAGAGAGCCAATTGTCCGACGAGCGTCGTATGCACATAATTTGGGTTCTCGCTCCATGTCTTCAGTTGTGTTTCCAATATGCCGGGTGTGTAATCCATCGGTCCACCCTGTAAGCGAGTGAAAGGAAGGATGACCGTGTGATACGGTTTCGACCCGCCGAATGCCTCATATTCCGTACCCCTTGCGCTCTCATTGCCCACCAAGTTGGGATATGTACGGCAGAGACCTGTGGGGCGGGTCGCCTCATGGGCATTCACCATAATGTGGTGCTTCGCTGCCTCCTTGATGCAATAGAGGTAATGGTCGTTCATCGATTGTGAATAATGATGGTCGCCGCGTGGGATGATGTCGCCTACATAGCCACTTTTCACGGCATCATAGCCGTATTTGTTCATCAAGTTGTAGGCATCGTGGATGTGCCGTTCATAGTTTTGCGTAGAAGAAGAAGTCTCATGGTGCATCATTAACTTCACGCCCTTGCTATGCGCATAGTCGTTCAATGCCTTGATATCGAAGTCGGGGTAGGGTGTGGTGAAGTCAAACACGTCACGTTTCCACATGTTCGCCCAGTCTTCCCAACCGATGTTCCAACCCTCCACCAACACCTCTTGCAAGCCGTTGGCTGCGGCAAAGTCGATGTAGCGACGCACTTTCTCGTTGTTGGCGGCATGGCGACCATGCGGTTTCACGCTCTTCCAATCCACCTTATCTATATATATAGAAGGAAAGTCATCGGTGTAATGCCAGTTGCTCTTGCCCACAATCATCTCCCACCACACGCCACAATACTTCGTGGGATGGATCCAAGACACGTCCTCCAAGGCACATGGCTCGTTGAGGTTCAGTATCAAGTTGCTGGAGAGCATGTCGCGGGCATCGTCTGATACCATGACGGTGCGCCACGGTGAGGTGCATGGCGTTTGCATACAGCCTTTCAATCCCGTTGCGTCGGGTGTCAAGTGTGAGGTGAACACATACGTTTGGTCATTGAGATCCAAGTGCATCGTGGCATAATTCACGCAAGCCGCCTCGTGGATGTTGATATATAATCCGTCATCGGTCTTCATTTGCAACGATGTCTGTACACCCGTTGGTGAGAACAAGGTAGACGATGAGTTGCCGCGACTGTCTTTCAACGACTGCTCGTAATAGTTGCGGATCTCCGACAGACGCGAGATATAGGTCTCATATTCCTGTGTGTCGTAATCGCCCGGCAACCAATACGCCGTATGGTTGCCTGTCATGGCGAACTCCGTTCGTTCCTCTTTGATGATGAAATAGTTGAGCTCTTTCTGCTGCGGGAACTCATAACGGAAGCCCACACCATCGTCATAGACGCGGAAGCGGACGAGCATCTTCCTGTTTGAAGCTTTCTGTTCGAGGGTGACAGCCATCTCATTGTAATGGTTGCGGATGGTGGAACTCTCTCCCCACACGGGTTTCCATGTCTCGTCAAAGGTCGATGTCTGTGTGCCGGCAACGGTGAATCCGTCCAATAAGTCGGTCTCGCCCAACTTCTTCGAGGCGTGTTTGTCCTTGGCGAGGGCGAGTCCCATCCGTGATGGTTTAACCACCGCCTTGCCTTGGTAGGCGATGGCGTAGGTGGGAACGCCGCCCGTTGCGATTTGGAAAGTCACTTCCACCTTGCCGTTGGGCGATGTCATCTTCTGTGCCAGGCATACGTTGGCGATGAGTGCCACGATGCCCAAAACGATGAATCTTCTTCTATGGTTCATATTTTACCTCCCGGTTTTTTCGATTAAATCTTGGATATTCTTGGTGAAACCCTCACATCCCATGAGGTCTTCGATGTTCAAGTGCATACGATACCGCCAATAGTGCTTAGGGTTGGCGGGGATGTTCACGCGCTCGGCGTTGGCATCGCGCAGCCGTAGGTGGTCGTCAACGGCGAGCCAGTCTTGCAAGGAAATCACGCAAACCATTGACGGACAAGCCAAGTGCTGCTCGATAATTTCCCTGACGAGCCATCCCGGCAGCGGATGGGGGGCATCGCCGCTGCGTTGTAATACCTGGTTATAATACGCTTGTGTGCGCTCCGCGTCCTCATCCCACCACATACGGAGGGTGGGGGTGTCGTGAGAGGAGATGGTGCAGACCGACCGATAGGGGTTGGCAGCGAGGTCTCCGAAGCGCACCCGTGGGTTTTTGGGCATACTCTGTAATTCCAATGAGAGGATGCGAAGTTCGTTCATCACCCAGCCCACGCATTCAGGCACCATGCCTAAGTCCTCGGCACATACCAACATTCGTGTGGCTTGTACCAGTTTGGGCAGTTTCTTCATCGCCTCCCGATACCAGAATTGGTTGTTGCGGCGATAGTAATAGTCATTGTATAAACGGTTGAACGCCGCCTTGTCGCAGTCGTATAGAGCCTCGTACATGAAGTCTAACTGTGCCGAGATGCGCGGGTGGAACTTGTTGGCATCGGTACGGTCGCGCAAGAAAAGTACGTTACTTACCAAGGCATACAGTCCATCACGGAGGGATTGATCTTCATTTTCAAACCATGCTTCAATCTTCCGTTGTGTGTCAAACTCCGCTTTCAGTTCGTAAATGTCATCATGCAAGTGGTTGAGGAATCGCTCCTTCACCTCCTTGGCACGTTCCTTGAAGATTCTTTCCAATGTCCAGTCGGCGATGAAGGGACGGGTGAACAACTCCTCTTGGAAATGCAAGCCATACCCTTCTATCTCCTCGCGCGTCAGTCCGAGCGACGGTGAGAACTGCCCGAGCAAGCCGTGGACGCTCTCGATGGGGATTTCCCAGATGCGGAAGAATCCCAGCACATGGTCGATGCGATAGGCATCGAAGTATTTTGACATGTTCTGGAACCGCCGCACCCACCATGCACAGTCGTCCTTGAGCATCTCTTCCCAGTTGTAAGTGGGGAATCCCCAGTTCTGCCCGTTCACGGAGAAGTCGTCTGGCGGTGCCCCCGCCTGTCCGTTCATGTTGAAGTAGCGCGGCTCCGTCCATACATCGCAGCCCTGCCGGCTCACGCCAATGGGGATGTCGCCCTTGAGGATGACTCCTTTCTCCTTGGCGAAGTCATGCACCGCCCGCATCTGTGAGTCGAGGATATATTGCGTGAAATAGTAGAAGGCTACCTCCTGGAAGGCTTTCGTCCGTGGATTTGTCAGTGCCTTGCGGTTTGCCTCGTTCCAGGTGGAGTGCCCCTTCCATTGTGAGAAGTCAGCCGTTTGGTACTTGTCGCGCAACATGCAATATTGTGCGTAGGGCACCAACCACGCCTCAGCCTCCTTGAAGAATGCCTTGAAGGCGGGCGATTTCATCGTCTCACCGCCCTCTTGCGCATAGACTGCCCGCATGTATTCGGTCTTTGCGTCGTTCACCCGCTCATAGTCGATTTGTGGCAAGGCATTGAGTTCTTGGCGCAGTGCCTCGTATTTCGTTTGCAGTTCCTTGTCCTTTAAGGCGGGCAACTGCCGCAAGTCCACATATTGCGGGTGCAGGGCAAAGATGGAAATGCAACTGTAAGGATAACTGTCGGTCCATGTATGCGTGGTGGTGGTGTCGTTGATAGGCAGCACCTGCAAGAGCCGCTGCCCTGTCTTTGCCACCCATTCCACCATCGTGCGGAGGTCGCCAAAGTCGCCTACGCCGAAACTTCCCTTCGTTCGCAGGGAGAAGACGGGCACGAGCGTCCCCGCCACCTTGGTGCTCGGCATTTGGAATATCGCCTGTTCCAGTTGGTGTATGCACACCATCGGGCGTATGCCACCCACCGATGGCAACACGCGATTAGGGCCTTCCTCCCATTCAACGGGTGCTTTCGCCGTGTTGTCGATGGCGATAAACTTAAATTCGATGGGCTTGTCCCATTGTCCGATTTGCGTCGTGTTGATATTGGCTACCCACTCGTTGAAGCGGTGCTCGGTCATCGGGATGGCACGGCGTGTGTCCCATTCGCCTAAATACGTGTGCGACCCCACGAGTGCCAACCGCTGTCCTGCCCCAAGTTGGGGCGCGCGGACCACGAGACGGAGGGTGTGTGAGGTGGGCGGGAGGGCGTTCTTGTCGCCATAGAGCCTGCGCCGGTTGATGCAGTCTGTCATGGCGGAGCTGTACAGATAGGAGTCTTCGGGGATGTCGATCCATCGGTCGAAGATGTCATAGTGCGTGGTTTCCTTCACGTCAAGCCGTGCAAAGTGCGCCTCTGTCAGCCATTCGTGGCGACGGGTGAATCCTTCGCAGTCCACGCTGTAATAATAATGGATGGTTTGCACGGTGGAGGGGAGGTTCAACTGGCACATCCAACGCTCTCCGTTGTATGTCGCCAAGCGGTATTGTGACACCTGTTGGCTGCCCTTCTCGTCGGTTGTCACGAGATTCAGTACCAGTTCCTCGCCATAGACCGTCCGGTAGTCGATATGAAAAGTAATGTTCATGATGCTGTTAGGTTTTAATTTTTGCATCAAAAGTACCAAGAAAAGTCAAACCTTAACAGACAAGCAAAGGACAAATAGGGCTTAAAAATGTGCAAACGTTTGCATCATTTCACCGCCACCTTGTGCGTTTCCTCTCCTCTTTTGAGGATCATCACGCCCCGTTGTGGGGCGGTCAGGGCATGTCCCTCAATCGTAAAGACGGCATCGGTTGCCCCATTCGTTGCCGTTTCATGATGGGTAGCGGGCGCGATGGCGTTAGCAACATACTCCGAAAGGGGGTGGATGTCGAAGTCTTGCCATACGTTGGCCTGCCGATAGGCATCCATGCTTTCATCGGGAACGTACAGTTTGACCGTGGCGAGGTATGATGGCTGGTGCCAAAACTCATACCCTTCCATCCTCTGGTGGTCACCGTTGTCTCCCAATAGGGGAATGGGAGTGGCGGCATGGCATATCACTTCCTTCAATGTTGTGGTGTTGAAGCAAAAATAACCGATGAATTGGAGGGAGGCGGGCAACTCGATGGATGCGCCCATGAAGGGCGTCAAGCCATAGTCGCCAATACGTTCCAAGCCCTCGGGGAAGGTGATTTTCTCGAGCGGACATTCCATAAACGCATAGAAAGGCAACACTTGAAGCCCCTTCGGCAGGGTCACTTGGGAGAGCTTGGTGCAGTTCTGGAAGGCGAAAGCTCCCATGTTGTCAAGTTCTTCAGGGAATGATACTTGGTTGAGGGAGCGGCAACCGTAAAACGCCGACTGCCCGATGGAACGGACGGACTGGGGCATTTGGATGGCGGTGATGTTCCTACGGAGATAGAAAGCCTTGGCACCTATCGCCGTCACAGCATAAAACCGACCGCTATGTTCCACTTGGGAGGGGAGGGTGACTGCCCCTGCCAAACTCTCCGGACTGCCGATGAGCGTGACCTCTTGGGGGTTGTTGATGCGGTAGGTGTACCCATCGGCGGTAAATTCATCGCCATATACGCCCGTGCCTTGCTCTTGGATGTTGGCAAACGATTTCCATCCCTCCGCCGCTTGATATGCCTCTTTGCATCCCGAAGGCACGATGAGCAGGCATTGGTCGTAGATGATTCCTATTGGCTTTTCGCTGGTTTCATCGTCCGCAAAGGCCAGTTGGGAACAGGCGGGTGGGGTGGTGGCGGTGCAGCGGATGGTCTGCAGGTTGTCGCAATGGGTGAAAGCGTATGGGTTGACATATTTCAAGGTCGATGGCAATGTCACGTTGCGCAGCCGGTGACAGCCCATGAACATGTACTTTCCGATGGTGTCCGTTTGGGTGTAGAGCTTGGCAGATTGGGGGGCAATGCGGCTCGAATAGGGTGGAAAGAGCCCTTGGAAATAGTACGACTCGCCACCCGCCGCTATTTTTGCGTCAGCCAAGTCGATCTCTTCCAACGCTCCCAAGTCTGCCTCGTGGGCATCCTTGCCGTATTTAGCACCCGCCAACTTGCGCAGCCAATAGATGTCGTCGCCGTTCAAAGGGCTGTCTATCTTGATGCTTTTCATGGAAGAAGCCTCGCCGTGGTCTATCATGAACCACATCGACCCTTTCCCATAAGGCATGGCAGATTGTTGTGCGTGGGTGGTTAAAGCCGTGAGTAGGAGGGCGCAAAGGCACCATGATTTCCGTGTAAGATGTCGTTTCATTATTATAAAAGGTATGGTTGATGGCGCTAATATAGCAAAAAATCGGCACCAAGGCAAGCCTTGGTGCCGATTTTTTGCGGTCTTGGAAATAATAATCCCGTATAGGCGTTGGCCATAGCCGCATCGTCGGGGCGGGATTACTTGACGGCTTCCACGGTGTAGCCCGCAGCCCGGAGGAGGTGCAACACGCCCTTTTCGCCCGGCAGGTGGGCTGCCCCCACGGCGAAGAGGGTGGGCTTGGCTTGCATGATGGCGGGCATCTGTTGGATCCAGTTGGCGTTGCGGTCGTCGATCATCGCCTCCTCCTCTTCGGGCGTGGAGTCGCAACTGTTGCCCATTTTCATGTCCACTGCTTCCTTGATGGCATTGAGGTCTTGCGCGAAGAATGCCTTTGCTACGTTGTCGGTCATCTGTTCCATGAAGTCCCAGTTGTCTACCTGGCACATTAACAGCTCCTTCTGCCGCTCGATGGATTGTCCTTGATAGAGCAATTTTATTTGTAAGTCAAGGCTTTCCAGCCCCCCTACGCCTTTCCCCTGTTGCTTGGCAACCTTTTGGAAGTGGCTGTCGAAGAGGTCAGAGGGGTTGAATCCCGGGGTCTTCTTGATATAAGAGAGCATGGTGAGTTGTGTGGAAAGAGTGATGGGCGATAGCCTGCCGAGCTGTTGGGCGACCATCGGGTTGGTCATATCCACGCCCATCACCTCGCGGAGGCGGGCATTGAGGCGGCTCATCTCGTCCTCGGTGAGGATGGTGGCGAGCGTCGTGCCTTCTGGGAGCATCATGGCGGCTTGCATCTTTTGGAGATTCTCAGGTTTCATTTCTTCTTCCATGTTGAGTTCTCCATACACTTGTCCGATTTCTTCCATGGCTTGTTGGATGCCGGGGATGGAGTCCACGAACGAGGCAGGTGCCACATGGTAGGTGCCGATGACGTAAGAGGGGGCGGCGAGGCCATTGCCCGAGACCTTGTACAATAGTTGTGCTTGCGCTCCGATGAGGCATGTCGCCAAGAGGAGCATGAGGGTTGTGATTATTTTCATAATGGGTTTGTTATGGTTGTTCGTTAGAAAAATCGTCGCCAACGTGGATGGCACGGTTGAGCGAGCGCATCTCGCGGAAGAAGAGGTATGCGCCGATGCCCAAGCCGATGAGACCTCCGATGCCCAAGCTGACGGCTCCTCCTGCGGTGGATGGGCTGCTTCCGCCGTAGTAAGCGTCGAGGATGAGCCAAACGAGCCAGAGGATGATGAGCGGTATTTCTATCATCGTCTGTATCATTTCGCGCCTCTTGTAGGCCAGGAGCTTGTGCCTGACGGTGACGATGTCGCCCTCCGACATCAGCTTGTCGTTGATGGTGTGGACGTTATAGAAGTTGAAAATGATTTCGCCAATCATCATGACAGTGATGAAAGCGATATTCAACCACGATGCGTGAATGCTGTTCAAGACGAAGATGAGGAGCGGTAAAAAGAGCAGACCCACCACGCTGACCCAGGTGTTCATGTTCTTGACCCACGACACGTGCGACTTCATCGCCTGGCGGATGAGGCGGTCGTTGATGATTTCCTGCTTGTCGAGCCTTTCCTTGAATGCTGCCACTTGGTCGCGCAGCATTTCCAATGACATGTTTTCCGTATTTGTTTCCATCTTTGTGACTGTATTTTTAATCGTTAGACATTTGCTTGAGCTGTTCCTTGATGCGATAGAGGCGCACGGAGACGTTCTTGGGAGTGATGCCGCATACCAGCCCGATTTCCTCGTAACTCATGTTTTCTAGCCAGAGGAGGATGATGGCACGGTCGAACTCCGGCAACTTGGCGATGCGCCGGCGCAGCATGTCCATCTGTCGGGAGTTGCTGTTGGTCTCCGTCTCCTCGTAAGGGTTGATGTCCATGGTGAGCGGTACGGTCTTGTGGCGTTTCTTCTTACGGTCGATGGAGATGCAGACGTTCAGCGACACCCGGTAGATCCACGAGCGCACATTGCTGCGTCCCTCAAACGTCTCAAAGCTCTTCCATAGGTTGATGAGCACCTCCTGGAAGAGGTCTGCCACCTCGTCTTGGTCGTTGGAGAACATATAGCACACGGTGTAGATGGTGCTGCGGTGCTCGCGGACGGTGCGTGTAAATTCTGCCTCTAATGCGTTCATATCGTCTTTATTTGGATTCTTTTCTGTACATAAGTCGCAAAGGGGTTGGGAAATGCTACATGGAAAACGGATTTTTTTTGTCTTTTTCTTGTTGTCGATGGTGAATATGTTGCCCCGAAGGCTATCTTCCACCATTATTATATGTATGGGATAATGGGATTATATGATACATATAAACAGATTATATGATACTGATAATCCTTTTACCACGATGGGATAACCTCGCCTAAAACGACAGGCAGAGGTAGATTTGTTGTGGGTTAATGCAGGCGGATAGGTTCTTTGATGGCAATAGGCGATGCGCGAGATAATAGGAAAGTTCCGTTCCGGCAATGCCGATGGCGGCTCCCGATGCCACGTCATACCAATGGTGGCGGTCCTTGGCGATGCGGTCGATGGCGACGAAGGTGGCAAGGGCATAGCCGCCCACGCTGATCCACGCGCTGTGTTTGCCGTATTCCTTGTGCAGGGAGGTGGCACCGGCGAAGACGATGGCGGTGTGTCCTGAGGGGAAGGAGCGGCGGTCGCTGTGGTCGGGTCGCCATTCGTTGACGCTGTGCTTCAAGATATAGGCGGTTCCACCTACCGTCAGGGCGGTCAGGCATTTGCCAAGGAGAGCCTCTTTCAATGGGATATTGCTTTCCACTCCCGCCAACCGCAGGGAGAGGGACGTGACAAGAGGCGCATATTGCAGGATGTCGTCCACCGTGTCGCTATGCCTTTGCTGTGCCCCCACGTGCAAGGGGAGGAGGCACAGCAACAGGAAAAGGAGTCCATCTACATTTTTTGTCATTTCTTGATGAACGAGACGCAGAGGGAACCGATGACAAGGAGGACACCCGACACGACCATCATCGTAGACGGATGGCCGCCCACCATGCTGAGGATGCTGCCTCCACAGATGGCGGCGATGATTTGCGGTAGGCAGATGGTGCCGTTGAACAAGCCCAGGTAGGCTCCCATGTGGCCGTAGCCTTGCAAGGCGTTGGTGACGAAGGTGAAAGGCATGGCGAGCATGGCAGCCCAAGCGCAGCCAATCAGGAGGAAGGGGATAATCTGTCCATATTGGTTAGGGACGAATGGGATGAGCGCAAAGCCGACGCCACCGAGGAACAGGCTGACGGCGTATGCCATCTTGGTGTTCTTGAAACGTGGCAGGATGGTTGCCCAGACCACACTTCCCATCGCCTGGATGGCATAGAGCACGCCCGTCCAGTTGCCCGCCGTCTGGTATTCTGCCGACGCGGAGTCGGTGGAGTTCCATACCGTCTCGGCGACGGCATCCACCACATACGTCCACATATAGAGCAGGGCAGACCAGCAGAAGAATTGCACGAGGCCCACTTTCCAGAACGTCGAGGGTGCGTTTTTCAGCAACGTGATCCAGTTGCCGCTCTCTTTCTCTGCGGCGGTGGTGGCATCCGATGCCTTGCCATTATACTCTTCATACTCTTTTGGTGGCCATTCCTTGACTTTGAGAGTAGTATAAATGACACACAGGATGAGGATGGCGGCACCGATATAGAACGACCAGACGACGGATGGCGGCACGATGCCGGGGGCTGCAACGTTGGCTATGCCCACGGCAGTGAAGATGTAGGGGAAGAGGAAGCCCACCACGCTGCCCGCGTTGCACAGGAACGACTGGATGGAATAGGCCTTTGCCTTCTGCTCCTCGTTCACCATGTCGCCCACAAGCATCTTGAAAGGTTGCATCGCCATGTTGATGCTGGTGTCGAGAAGCATCAGCATGACGAGGCCGAAGACCATGACGGCGGAGATGCCCAGGCCAAGGGAGCCGGCGTTGGGCAACAGGCACATCACGGCGACCGCCACTGCCGCCCCTATAAATAAATAAGGTATACGCCGTCCCCAGCGTGTCCAAGTCTTGTCAGACAATGTTCCGACGACGGGTTGGACGAGGATGCCCATCAATGGGGGCAATATCCAGAAGAAACTGAGGGAGTGTGGGTCTGCGCCGAGTGTGCGGAAGATGCGCGAGATGTTGCCACTTTGCAGGGCGTAGGCGATTTGTACGCCGAAGAAACCAAAGCTCAAGTTCCAGAGCTTCCAGAATGATAAATCAGGTTTGTGTTTCATGATGATGTTATTGTTTTGATGATTTGTGATTGCTATTTAGATTTTCTGGCATTTCTATTTATACTATATATACAATGATTTCTATGGATTCTTATCGGGTGGTGCCACGGACGATGAGGCGGGTGCGTACAATCCGTTTCTCCACTTTGTTGATGGGGATGGTGCCTTCCACCTGGCCAATGAGGATATTGGATGCCTCCTCGCCTACCGCCACGCCGCGTTGTTCCACGGTAGTGAGCATGGGGTCGCAGGCGATGGCACGGTAGTCGTTGGTGAACCCGCAGATACTGATGTCGTCGGGGACACGGTATCCCATCCGCTTGACGGTATAGAGGATGCCGATGGCGGTGTCATCGTTGACGGCGAAGAAGGCATCGGGAATCTCCTCCTGCATCATGATCTCGGCGGTGATGGCCTCCGCGTCGGCCCTGTTGTCGCAGAAACGCATGAAACGGTCATCGGGGGTGAGCCGGTTCTTCAGCATGGCGTCGCGGTAGCCGTTGTACCTGTTCTTGGAAATTTCTAATGACATGGGCGACCCATAGTAGGCAATGCGGCGGCATCCCGTGTCGATGAGATGCTTCACGGCATTATATGCCCCAGTATAGTCGTCCACCACCACTCGGCTGGCGTCCACTCCTGTGCAGATGCGGTCATAGAAGACCAGCGGCACATGGTTGTCTAATAGCCATTGGAAATGGTCGTACTTGTGGGTGTCCTTGGCTTGCGAGACGATGATGCCACAAACCTTGTTCTCGAAAAACGACTTGCAGATGCGCACCTCTCGGTCATACCGCTCGTCGCTCTGTGCCACTAAGAGGCTATAGCCGTGGGATGATGCCTCCTCCTCAATGCCACTGAGGATGGACGAGAAATAGAAATGCGTGAACTGGGGCACGATGACACCGATGATTTTCTGCGGGCGGATGCGGCTGTTGCGTAGGCTCTCAGCTATGGCATTGGGTACAAACTCATGCTCGCGCGCATACTTCTTGATGGCATCGCGTGTCTCGGCACTGATGCGAGGGCTGTCTTTCAAGGCTCGGGAGACCGTGGCGATGGAGACGCCTAACTCTCTCGCGATATCTTTCATGGTGATGGGCATAGTCTCTTTCTGTTTGATGGTTGACGTTTTGTTGCCGTTTGTTCACGTATGCAAATATATGTAATCCCAACGAAAGGCACGGCTTTCATTCCCTTGAATGTAGTTTTTAGGACATGCAAACGTTTGCATACATAAAAGAACGATTTTATATTTAAAAAAGTACATGATTATTAGATAAAATTTACTTTTGCATCATAAAATGGTGCGTTTGCGCCCGTGTCAAGTGTGACAGTCGGTCGTCAATCGCTTTTTAGCCAACCTAAATGATATACGTATAACAATTAAACAACTTTAAAATGTAGTAATGATGAAGCAGGTAAAATTTACAAGCCTTCAGAGGATGCTCACATTGGTGTGTGGGCTGATTCTTTCGGTCAGTGCATTTGCGCAGCAAATCACTGTCAATGGCCATGTGAAGGACAACACCGGCGAGCCCATCATCGGTGCCACAATCCGCGTCGCAGGACAGGATGGTGGTGTGGTGAGTGACATCGACGGTAACTTCACATTGAGAGCCAACCCTGGTGCGACCATCTCCGTGTCATACATCGGTTATGCCACGCAGGAGGTGTCGGCAGCAGCGAATGTGGTCATCACCCTTGAGGACGATGTGGAGAACTCATTGAACGAGGTGGTGGTCATCGGTTATGGTGTCGCCAAGAAGAATGACTTGACTGGCTCGGTGACAGCCATCAAGCCCGATGAGAAGAACCATGGCCTCGTGACCAACGCACAGGACATGATGCAGGGAAAGATTGCCGGTGTGAACGTGACGAACGGCGGCGGTACGCCCGGTGGAGGTGCCACCATCCGTATCCGTGGCGGCTCGTCGCTCAACGCCTCCGAGGACCCTTTGATCGTCATTGACGGTCTCGCCATGGACAATCAAGGCATCAAGGGTGCCGCCAACCCCTTGACGATGGTCAACCCTAACGACATCGAGAGCTTCACGGTGCTGAAAGATGCCTCTGCAACGGCCATCTACGGTAGTCGCGGTTCTAACGGTGTCATCATCATCACCACGAAGAAAGGGCGCAAGGGCATGGCTCCCAAGGTGAGCTACAATGGCAATGTGTCTTACTCGATCAAGCGCAAGACGCTCGACGTGTTGAATGCCGATGAATATCGCTCGTTCATCAAGAACTATTATGGCACAGGGTCGATGGCTGACCAGTTGCTTGACAATTGGTCGTACCAACGCGATGGCAGTGGGAACTTGGTGGAGGAGAACAACCTCTTTGTCCCCGGTGCCTCCACGCCCATGGCTACCGACTGGCAGGATGCGATATTCCACGGGGCAGTCAGTTCCGACCACAATGTGACCGTGCAGGGCGGCCTGAAGAACATGCCGTATCGCCTGAGTGTGGGCTACACCGACCAGGATGGTATCTTGAAAACCTCCAATTTCCAGCGTGTCACGACCAGCTTGACGTTGAACCCCTCATTCTTCAAAGACCACTTGAAGTTTAACATCAACGGGAAGTTCATGTATTCGCACAACCGCTATGCCAATGAGGATGCCATAGCCGACGCTACCCGCATGGATCCCACCAAGCCCATCTACAGCAGTTCGGCAGACTTCAACAACTACCATGGCTACTGGCAATGGATGGACAAGGGGTCGTCGTTGCAAGACCCCAACTATGACACGATGTGGAACCGCAATACCGTCGCCAACCCGCTCTCTCGCCTGTATGAGAAGAACGACCGTGCCAACTCCTTTGACTACATGGGCAACGTGGAGATGGACTACCAAGTGCATGGATTCGAGGACTTGCGCATCCACATGAACGCCAGTGGCGACTGGGCTAACGGTACGCAGAAGACCGACTATGCCCCTTGGGGACCCTCCAACTTCTACTATGGCAACAGCGGGAAGACGTATGAGAAGAAATACAACCTGACCTATTCGGCTTACGCACAGTACTATAAGGACTTCCTCAAGACGCAACACTTTGACATCATGGGTGGTTACGAGTGGAGCCATACCAAGTATTGGGGCGACTCGTTCTATGCCGGGCTCTATCCCACCACCACCAACCAGGTCATCACACACGATGATGGCACCACCGAACCCGCCGCCGGCAAACTCTATAACGGCAAGACCAGCATCTGGAAGTCAGAGAACTACCTCGTCAGTTTCTTCGGTCGTGCCAACTATATAGCCTTTGACCGATACATGTTGACCGCCACCGTGCGTCGCGACGGCTCTTCCCGATTCAAGAACCATTGGGCTACATTCCCCTCCGTGGCTTTGGGTTGGAAGATCAGCGAGGAGGCTTTCTTGAAGAATGCCAAGTGGATGGATGAGCTGAAGCTGCGCCTCGGCTGGGGTAAGACGGGCCAGCAAGACGGCATTGGCGATTATAACTACTTTGCCACCTATAACGTGAACACGACCAATGTCGATGGACGTTATCCTATTGTGGGTGTCAACGACGAAGGTTTGCTGTACCGCCCCGATGCTTACAACTCTGAATTGAAGTGGGAAACCACCACCACGTCGAACATCGGTCTCGACTTCAGCCTCTTCCGCAACCGTGTCAGTGGTAGTGTGGACTACTATTACCGCAAGACAACCGACCTGATCAATGACGCTTCCGTTTCGGCAGGTTCCAACTTCCGTAACCAAGTGCGCAAGAACATCGGCTCGATGGAGAATCGCGGTATCGAGGCTTCGTTGACCGTCCGACCCATCCAGACCACCAATTGGCAGTGGGAGGTGACCGCCAACTTCACTTACAACAAGAACGAGATTACCGAACTCACGGGCGAGTCGTCGCTTGTCTATACGGGCGGTATCTCCTCTGGTACAGGCCAGTATTGCCAAGCGCATTCGGTAGGCTATCCCAAGAGGTCATTCTATGTGTACCAGCAGGTGTATGACGAGAAGGGGCTTCCCCTCGAAGGTGTCTATGTTGACCGCAATGGCGATGGCATCATCAACACCTCCGACCGCTATTTCTACAAGAGTCCCGATGCACCCTACACCGCCGGTTTGAGCTCTCGCTTGCAATATAAAAACTGGGACTTCGGCTTTGGGCTTCGTGCCAGCTTCGACAACTATGTCTATTGGGACAAGGAGGCAGGCTATAGCAACGTCTCGAAGCGCTTTGACTCGTCGTTTGGCTATCTGCAAAATGTCATTCCCGGCGCTGTTGAGCGCAACTGGTCAACCTACGACCACCCATTGAGTGACTATTTCGTGCACAATGCCTCATTCTTGAAATGCGACAACATCACGTTGGGTTATTCTTTCACGAGCCTGTTTAAAGGTGGAAACTACAAGGGGCTTGACGGTCGTATCTATGCTTCGGCTACCAATGTGTTTACCATCACCAAGTACAAGGGCATCGACCCCGAGGTGTTTGGAGGCATTGACAACAACATGTACCCCCGTCCCCTCACCTTCCAGGTGGGTTTGAACCTCAATTTCTAATGTAGTAGTATAACAGATTAAACAATACGATTATGAACTTAAGATATTTCAAAAATATGATTCCCGCTGCAGTCGTGGTATTGGCTGCCGCAGGACTGAGTTCTTGCACGGGCGACCTGGATGTGACACCTATTGATCCCAGTAAGACAATGGTAGCCGACGAGCCTGCTCTCTATGCCAAATGCTACGCCAACATGGCGATACAAGGCCAGACGGGTGCCAACGGCGACTGCGACATTGACGGCTTGGACGGCGGTACGGCAGGTTTCGTACGCCAGTTATGGAATGCCAATGAGCTGACTACGGACGAGGCTATCTGTGCCTGGGGCGACCCCGGCATCCCCGAATTCAATTTCAACCAGTGGGGATCTTCCCATCCGATGTTGCAGGGATTCTATTATCGCTTATATACCGGCATCGCCTATTGCAACCACTACTTGGAGGTTTGCGCCGGCATTGACGCCACACGCGAGGCAGAGGTGCGTTTCCTCCGTGCCTTGTACTATTATCATCTGATGGACTGCTTCGGCAACGTGCCATTTGCGACGGCCTTGATGTCAACGCCCCCAGAGCAAATCCAACGTGCCGACCTCTTCAAGTGGATAGAGAGTGAGTTGCTGGCAGTGAAAGACTTGATGCTTGCTCCCGCCGCCCGCAAGGATACTGACAATGGCTATGGCCGTGCAGACCAGGATGCCGCCAACCTCTTGTTGGCTCGTTTGTACCTCAATGCCGAGGTCTATACAGGGACGGCTCGTTGGACTGATGCCAAGGAGTATGCAGAAAAAGTCATCAATGGTCCTCACAAACTATGGACTACGGGCATGAACGGATGGAGTGCTTACCAGATGCTCTTCATGGGTGACAACGGCAGCAACGGTGCTTCGCAGGAGGCCATCTTGCCATTGCTCCAGGACGGTGTGAAGACCACCGCGTGGTGTACCACCCTGTTCCTCATGGCCTCCACGTGGAAGAGTGACATGGACGTGGACAAGAACTATGGCACGAGTGAGATTTGGTCGGGCAATAGGGCTCGTTCGCAGTTTGTCGCCAAATTCTTCCCCAATGGCGATGCGCCACAGGTGAACATCAGTGACATGGCAGCCGTTGCCGGCGACGACCGCGCCTTGTTCTATGGCATAGAGCGTGAATTGGTGGTTTCCACACCAACGGAGTTCACGTCAGGCTACTCCGTGGGCAAATTCCGCAACACCTACGCAGCGGGAGGCAGCCCTCACAACTCTCAATTCATCGATGCCGACTTCTTCCTCATGCGTTCTGCCGAGGCTTACCTGATAGCAGCCGAGGCTGATGCCCGCCTGCATGATGGCTACACCAGCGACGAGGGTACAGGCTATGTCAATGCCTTGCGTGAGCGTGCCCATGCCGCTAAGCGTGGTGGCTATACTACCGATGAGATCCTCAATGAGCGTTCACGCGAACTGTATTATGAGGGATTCCGCCGCACAGACCTCATCCGCTATGGCTATTTCGCCGGTGAGAAGAGCGGACAGTACTTGTGGGAGTGGAAAGGTGGCTCTGAAAAAGGTGCAAGCTTACCCGCTTATCGCAACCTCTTCGCCATCCCTGCCGAGGACTTGAATGCCAATCCAAACCTCAAGCAGAATGAAGGATATTGATAAAGGTATAATGTGAAAAGTAATACTAATAATGACGATACGATTATGAAGACAATATTCAAATCAACATTACTCTTGGCAGCAGCGGGGTTATCGCTCTTCACCTCTTGTAAGGATGACAACGAGTCGAATCCCACACTGGCACAGCCCACGCAGTTTGTACTCAACGAGATTGCCGTGAATGGAAATGTGGACTTAGAGAAGTCGTCAACCGTGACGCTTACATGGTCGCAACCAACGCCCTATAATGATTTCAACACCCCAGTGGTGCCCACCTATTGGGTGGAGGTGTCACCCACGGGTGCTTTCACCCAGGCTTTTGATGCCAATGCGGAGGATAACACAGGCGCAGACTTCTTTACACTCGATGAAACATATAGTAGTGGAAAGAGCGTAGAGGTGAATACAGAGACGCTCAACCGTTCCCTGTTACAACTCTGCGGATGGACAGAGACCACCGTCCCTGCCCTCCAACAGGTGTCGTTCCGTGTGAAGTCGGCCATCCGCGATGCCTCATTCAAGGAATACAGCACCATCTACTCAAATGTGGTAACGCTCAACACGGTGCCTTACTATATGGAACTGAAACCCGCAGACCCGGAGATCTGGTGGCTCATCGGCGCAGATATTGCCGACGGCTCGTGGGGAGGCGATGTAGGAAAGTGTGTCATCCCCATGCAACCCATCGAAGGTGCCGAGTACGACAAGAAGACCGGACAGGGCGAGATACAATGGATAGGCTACCTCGCCGGTAATGGCTTTAAGCTCCGAGGCGCATTGGACGACAACTGGGCTGCACAGATAGGCCAGGGCGACGCCGGATTCCTCAAGAACGACGGTGGCTCAAGTGACATTAAGGTGGCGGAGCCGGGTGTCTATAAGATTACCCTCAACACGGCCGAGTTGGCGAAGGTTGAAGACAAGGGAAGCACCACCGCCTTGAAAGTGGAGAAGTACGATGGCACTCCTGCCGTGTTCAGTGGCATGGCCATAGCCGGTAGCTTCAATGATTGGGGTGACATGTTGATGACACCATGTTCCACTGGCTGGGAGAACCACGACTGGTACGTCACCGCATCGTTTGAGGCAGGTGCCGAAGTCAAGGTCAAACAAGCCGACTCTTGGGACTTCAACCGTGGTGGAACATTTGTCAACTATGCCCAAGGCATGTATGTTTACGGTGTCGCCAATGGTGATAACCTCGTGATAGAAGAGGAGGGAACCTACATGGTCATGTTCAACGACATCACGGGATTCATCCGTTTCATCAGACAGTAATGAGAGATAATGCGTTATTTTAGGTAAACTCATAAACTGAATATTATTATGACGAAGAAAATATTATTAGGAATGGCATTTGTAGCGTCGGTGGTAGCTTGCACCGACGACTACAAAGACTGGGTGTCACCACAGGTGGTCAACCAGCCGGAAATAGTTTCCTTTGGCGATGGTAGCATCTCTACGGTGGGGGTGATTGATTTCAACAGCGTCACTGAAGAACGTGTCAAGGTGTGCGACATCACAGCACCGACGGCGACGGACGCCTCTTACACTCCAACTTACACCATCACCCTCGGAGATGCCACTTTCGACATTGCCGCAGATGGGACGATGGCGGCAGCCGACTTGCAAAACTACGTCATCGAGCATTATGGCCGCCGCCCGGTGCAGCGTGACATCGATGCCACGGTCAGCGCATGGATGGGCAATGGCGTTACCAGTGTGAAGACGGCAACATCCGCCGTGTTCCAGGTGAAGGCCATCCCCGAGGCTCCGCAGATCTCCAATAACTACTACGTGGTGGGTGCCACACTCGACTGGGCGGGCTCTGCCGCTTCCAAGGAGTTGAAGTTCTCGCATAGCGGAAAGGACGTATATGAGGATCCCGTGTTCACAATCATCATCAATGCCGTGCCAGATGGCGACACGTGGTTTGCCATCGGTGACGACGAGGCTTGTGATGCCATCACCAACGACGGCGACTGGTCTAAGCTCCTTGGCACGACCAAGGGCAACGGCAACACCGACCTCACGGGTAACCTCGACCGCCGTTACAACCTCAGCGACGATGGGTCGTTCTGTGTTCCCGCAGGCAACAAGCTCATCAAGATCACCTTGAACATGATGGATTACAGCTACCAGATTGAGCCGTTGAACATCTCCGAGAACTATTATCTCATCGGTGGGCCGGGCAACTGGGATAATTCCAAGGACCAGAAGTTCTCCCACAGCGACAAGAATGTGTTTGACGACCCCGTCTTCACATACGTATTCGCCAGCACGGGCGGTGAGATGTGGTTCGCCTTTGGCGATGACGAGGCTATCGATGCCGTGGGAGAGGGTACTTGGAACAAGCTCTTCGGCACCAAGGGCAACAGCACAGACCTCAGCGGGTCGTTCGACCGTCGTTACAACCTTGACGGCGACCACTCCTTCTGTGTGGATGGACAGGCCAAGTTCTATCGCTTCTCAGTCAACATGATGGACTACACCTATACCATCACGCCGCTGAACTTCTCGGAATTCTTCTATGAGATAGGGAACGAGAGCGGATGGGGTACAGCCCATGCCTTGTATGGAGCCAATAGCGACGGCAAATACCAAGGATTCTACTGGCTCGATGGTGAGTTCAAGTTTAAGCCCAACGCCGACAACTGGGACGATGACCTGGAATATGTCAGCGGCGATGCCATGGGTGGAACGCTACAGTCAACGGGTGGCCCCAACTGCCCCGACCCAGGCGCAGGCTTCTATCGCATCGACTTAGATGCGTCTGCCATGACCTATAGCCTCACGAAGATTGAAACCATCGGTATCATCGGCGGATTCAATGGCTGGGGTGGCGATGTCGATATGACCTACAATACCACCGACGGATGTTGGGAAGCTACTGCTACCATTGATGCCGACACGGAGTTGAAGTTCCGTGCCAACCATGATTGGGGTATCAATTGGGGTGGCGATGTGAACAATCTCGTAGCCGATGGTGCCAACCTCAATGTCAGCGCGGGTACGTATAAGTTCCAACTCTACATCAGTTACCCGGGAAACAACCGTGTGGTGATCACCAAACAGTAATTCAAAACTTTTAAATGAATCACGTTATGAAAAAAATCATTCATATAGCAGCCGCAGTGGCACTCCTCTTCGGAGTGTCCACCGCAGCGCTTGCGCAGAGCGTAGAGGATGGCTATCCCTATAACTTCATCACCGTCCAGGGTGGTGCGCAAGGCACGTTTACCAACTATGACTTCACCAAGCTCATCACACCGCAGGTTGCCCTCTCCGCCGGTAGGTACTTCAACTCGAAGGTGGGAGCGCGTCTCCATGTGCAAGGATGGCAAGTGAAGGGGGCTTTGACCGATACCTATAAGTTTTATGCCTTGACAGGCGACTTGGACTTGTTGATGAACATGTCGAATATCCTCTGCCCCAACCGCACCAACGACTTCTTCGACTGGGTGCTGCTTGCGGGTTTCGGTGTCAACTATGGTTGGGACTTCGATGAGTTCAACACACAGAACAATGCCACGAAGTTTGTGGAGAACCCTGCCCTCTGTGGCACGAAGCACAGCTCTTTTAACGGCCGTTTCGGTACGCAGTTCAATTTCAACCTGTCAAAGAACTTCGCCCTCGGCCTCGAGGTGGATGCCAATTACAAGAACGATGTGTTTAACCTCAAGCGCAATTTCGACCCCGATTGGCAACTCGCGGCATTCCTTGGCGCGACCATTAAGTTTGGCCATCCCAAGAAGGCTGCCCCGGTCGTCTATCAGGAGCCTGTGCCTGAACCCGTGCCGGAGCCTAAACCCGAGCCCAAGCCCGAGGTGAAGCCCGAGCCCAAACCCAAGGCTGCCGTGGTGAAGGATGAGCCATTGAAGGAGACCTTCTTCTACAACATCCGCCTCAGCGACCCCGACCCAGAGGCCACGCTTAACAAGATTGCCTCTTGGTGCAAGAAGTATCCTGCCAAGAACATCATCATCAAGGGCTATGCAGACAAGGGTACGGGCAATCCCAAGATCAATGAAGGCTATGCCAAGGCACGTGCCGAGAAGGTTGCCAAGGCTCTCCAGGAGAAAGGCATCGCCGCTGACCGCATGAAGGTCTTGTCATACGGCGACACCGAACAGCCGTTCACGGACAACGATCGCAACCGTTGCGTGATTGTGGTGGGCGAATAACCGAAATGCAAACGTTTGCATGGCAACAAAGTCCAATTGAGGAAATCAATTGGACTTTTTGCTTTTATTTCATGTAACTTTGCACCATGAAACAAACAAACCTAAACGTGAAGAAGATGATGAAACGATTGATCTTGTTGTTTTTGGCTTTTATAGCGTTGATTACTCCAATCTTCAACCGACAGTCTACCGCCCGCGCCGCAGAGGGATGGCCCTCCAACTATGGGGGCGTGATGCTGCAAGGGTTCTATTGGGATAGCTTTGACGCTACCAAATGGACTAACCTACAAGGCCAGGCTGCCGAATTGGGCCAGTATTTCGACCTCGTATGGCTGCCGCAGAGTGCCAACTGCGGCGGTACGTCGATGGGTTATGATGACCTCTATTGGTTTACCAATTACAACAGCTCGTTTGGCAATGAGCAGGAATTGCGCGATTTAATTCAGGCGTTCAAGCAAAATGGCATCGGGACCATTGCCGATGTCGTCATCAACCACCGCAAGAACGTCTCTAATTGGGTAGACTTCCCACGCGAAACCTACAAAGGTGTGACCTACGAGTTGAAATCAACTGATATTTGTGCCAATGATGATGGTGGAAAGACTAAGCAATGGGCAACCAGCAATGGCTATTCACTTTCGGCAAATAATGACACAGGTGAAGGTTGGGATGGTATGCGTGACCTCGACCATACCAGTGCCAACGTGCAAAACAACGTGAAGGCTTATCTCGACATGTTGCTCAACGACCTCGGTTATGTGGGTTTCCGCTACGACATGGTGAAAGGGTATGCTGGTTCTTACACGAAGATGTATAACGAGTCTGCCAACCCCACCTATTCGGTGGGCGAATGTTGGGATGGCACCAATACCATCAAGAACTGGATCGATGCCACGGGCAAGACCTCTGCCGCTTTCGACTTCCAGTTCCGCTACACCGTGCGCAACGCCATCAACAGCAATGACTGGAGCCGCCTCGGCAAGCAAAACGACGGCAACTGGCCGCTCATCAGCACCAACGTGGGCAGCGGAGCCTATAAACGTTATGCCGTGACCTTCGTAGAGAACCACGATACGGAGAAGCGAAGCAACGCCGCCCAAGACCCCATCCGCAAGGACACGCTCGCCGCCAATGCCTATCTCTTGGCGATGCCTGGCACCCCCTGCGTCTTCCTCACACATTGGCTCGCCCACAAGCAAGCCATCAAGGCGATGATTGACGTGCGCAAGGCGGTGGGCATCCACAATGAGAGCGTCTCCCTCAATACCGCCAGCGCACAGAGTTATTATGCCGTGCGCACCACGGGAACGAAGGGGATTTTGCTCTGTGTTGTGGGACCAGAGGCGAAGTCGTATACGCCCAACGGGCAATGGGTGAAAGTGTTGGAAGGGTATAAGTATGCCTATTACCTCTCGCCGTCTATGGAGACGGCATGGGCCGATTTGGCGTCTGGCGATTATGACCAAGTACAGTCTGTGACCCTGACTGCCGTCAGCCAGGATGCCAATGCGCAAGTGGTCTATACACTCGATGGGTCAACGCCGACAGCCAGTAGCACGAGGGTGAAGAGCGGAACAACTGTCAGTATTCCTGTTGGTAACACGACGTTGAAGGTTGGGTTGCTCATCGGGAATGTAGTTAGTGGTATTGTTACCCGCCAATATAACATCCAAGAGAAGGCACCATTCGACCCCTATCAAATCAATGTTTTTGTCAATACCGATAAGGTGGGATGGAGCATGGTGAACTTCTGGACATGGGGAGGCGATGGCAGCCATGCGCCCAAGAATGCCACTTGGCCGGGCGATGCAGTCAATTACAAAGTGACAGTTGGCGGCAAGCAATGGTTCCGTTCCGCCTATACCATCCATAGCGAGAGTGATTATGTCAATTTTGTGTTCAGTACCAACACGGGAAGTCCGCAAACGGTAGACATCAACAATATCCGCGAAGAAACCTACTTCGAGATTTCCACGGCGATGGATGGCGGCAAGTATCTCGTCAACGACCTTACAAAGGAGGTGACGGCGATAGACAGGGTGGCTCTCTCTCCCACAGACGATACCCCCGTCTACAACCTGCAAGGGCAGAAGATGCAGCCCTCGTCCACCTTGCCCAAGGGCATCTACATCCGTGGAGGCAAGAAGTACGTACACCAATGACACTACTTGCCCAAGCCCGATACTAATTGGAATTCCAATAAACACACCATCCATATTTCGTACATGTTGCATGTACCATTGATATATGCGGCAAGAAGGGCGTCGGGTTCGGGGTTCAAAGGTAACGAGTATGTGGAAAAAGGGTCGTGCCAATCATCGGTACGACCCTTGTTGCGTTGTAATAAGGACATGGTGGTGTCGTATTCACTTTGTTCATTTTATCTTATTTTATTTGTTTCCTGACTTCGGGAATGCGTCACCTACGAAATTTTGACCTTTGTGAGAATCGCCTAAATCAAGAAGTCCTCGTAGGGGGGTACGGCGTTCTATTTCGCGTGCAATTTTCCGAGTCACCCAAGCCAGAAAACGCATATCT
>JAFRRN010000030.1 GCA_017428055.1 Prevotella sp. | reverse complement strand
TACGGACGAAAGTGGTATCTTTGTGATGACTTAATTTTCATGTTGTAAAGGTACAAAAACTTTACGACATAACAAAGCCCTGGCTTGAGAAAGTCGGGGCTTTGCGCAAAAAAGAGGATGTGCCTATTTTGACACACCCTCCCAAAAAATGTTAAATGGATAATTCCGCCTGGATTTTCCAGATTTTCCGGAAAATTCGGATTATTTGGTAAACGATTATAACCTATTTTTCAATTATTCACGACCATCGTTTTGTCAGGATTATTCATCGATATTTCACTTGATTTTCCGCATGGTCTTCACCAATTGCTCACCCAGTCCGATGGTATAACCCTGCGAGGCGAACACCACGCGGTTGAAGGTATCGGCTATGATGAAGATGGGTAACTGGCGGTCGCTTGACATCTTCATCTCCTTAACGATTTGCTTGCGGATGCTTTGGTCGGTGTCTATGCCGAGGATGACATGCTTGGGCATGGTGGCGGAATGCTCCTTCCTGTATTTCTCCATGTCGCTCTCGCTATTGAAAAGCAATACCAACGGACGTTCCCATTCGTCGATGGCGCGACTCTCCTTGGCGATGTCGCGCAGGGCATGATTGGTAGGCTCTTCGCCCATGCCGAGGATGCCCACCACGAAGAATCCCCTTCCTGTCTGCGAGAGAATGCTCACCCTGTTTTCACCCTTGTCAAACTTCGATTCGGAGTCGAAGTTCCCAATGACGCAAACCTTGTCTGCGTCATAGCGAAGATGGAGTGGGAGAGTAATGGTCTTACCCTCTTCGACGGTGAAGAAACGGTTTTCTGCCATCACGTTGCCATTTGCCAACCTTGTTCCCGTTGTCAAGAGGTATGTACCTACATCAAGGGTGGCACCTTCCTTGAACGTATTAGCCCACGATGTGCCGCCCCCCATATCCACTTGTCCTTCCTCGAAGTTCATCAATTGTGTCGTTCCATCATCGTGAATACGTGTGATGGAGAAATGACAGTAGTATTTGGGATTGTCCGTCAAGGTGGTTGGCTCATAGTTGAGAGTCAGTTTTCCTGTTTTTGCTTCCCTTTGTTGGGTGGTATGAAAATCTACATCTATCCACACCTTGCGGTCATTTTTGTACTGAACCTTAGAGGTAATAGGGTCTTTACGTGCATCTACGCCTAATGCCCGTGCCAAGTCTACGAAGAAGATGTCACGTGAACGAGCGTCGGTCATCTTCGCTTGCCAAACTCCCACTGGTGTCTGCGCAATGCGGAGGGCGGTTGGGTCAGGGTATAGTTGGATGTTTTCTTTCACCCAATTCACCAATAAGGCGGGATCGTTGCGGACGTCAGTGACTCTGAGGGATTCCTTTTGCCATTCCCTTTCTAAATATTGCTTGAAAGGCTTGATGATCATCTCGTTTTCCACCCGTGGAGAGAACTGGTCTGTCGGTGCATGATAATTATCTTCAAGTATAGCTATATCCATATCTTGTAAGTCTTTGTTGCTCAAAGACTTTAATATATTTAATACTCTTTCTTCGTTTTCAGGGTGTTGATAGACAAATTGGGCGATGGTTTTCCAATTGCCACGTGCTACATGAAGATAATTTGCGGCGTTTTCATGAAGGGCCTTTGCCTCGTCTAATGATAAGAATGTGGACTCATAACTATTGCGAATAGAGTCTTCAAATGTAAGTCTCTCCTTGTTTTTCGCTACTTGTTCTTCGCTTATTTTGGGTAATTGTGCTTTTTCGATGGGTGGAATGATGTCAAGTGCCTCTGCCTTCCTTGGCAGCGTAGTAGGTTTATGGTTATTGTAATTGAGGATGATGCGGATTGTCTTGTCTTTCCCAAACGATGCCTTGCCATAGCCATACCATCCGTCTTTGCTTGCCCAAACCAGCATATCTCCCTTGCCTGCCGTGAGGAATGTATGCCCTTGTTTGTCTGTGTATTTGGTTACGACCGTGCAGAACTCTGCATAATTGTAGATTTTGAAGTCTACCCGTGCGCCTTCAACGCCTTTCCCTTTTCTGTCTACCACTTGAAAGTCCACCCTTGCCGTACTGCCATAGTTGTCGATGAGGTTGATTTCCGTGAAATTCGATGTGCGAAGCATTACCTCTTCCAGCCCATTGTAGTCGCCGAAAGCACGTGTGTGCATCAACATGGCGCGAGAGGCGGGGGCGTTGAACCACCCCAAATCCAATACAGGCTCTGGCTCACACGCTCCCATGAAGTGCCATTTGCCGTCAGCCCATGCCTCCACCCACGCATGGTTGTCGTCGGTATGCGCCCAACGGGGGGTATACACCTGCCGTGCCGGGATGCCGATGGAGCGCAATGCCGCCACGGTAAATGTCGATTCTTCTCCACATCTGCCAATTGCCGTGTTTATCGTTGCGAGAGGGGATAGCGTCCTTCCGTCGGAGGGTTGGTATGTCACGTGTTCATGACACCAATGGTTGACCTCAAGGATAGCATCTGTCATCGACATCCCCTCCACTCGTTTTTTAAGCTCTTTGTAGAAGATGGGTCGTGACATGTCTAATGGCTCGTTGTTCACACGCATCGGCAGGACGAAATGTCGGAACAACAGTTCCGGCACATCCTTACCCCATGCCATTTCCTGTTGGGTGCGAAAGGCTGTCCTGACATTCATCAGATGGTATTCCGCAGCGTAGTCGGTGATGTCTGCCAGCGGCATATAGGCATAGAGAAACATCATCGCCTCCCGCTCTTTGTCGGTCATGGAAATGCTTTCGGGATGATAGAACTTGTTTGCTACACATTTCATTTTCTCGTTGAATGCCTGTTCCACTTTTGCCCTGTATGTGGAATCGGAAATGAAATGGCCATCTTGTGCCACGGCCGACGTGGAGGTGGCAACCATGAAGCAGCCCATGAGTGTCAAGCGTAAGAATTGTTTTTTCATGTTCGTTTGTGTGAAGAAATGTCATATTGTTGTGTTCGCAAAGATAGTTTATTTCGTTGTAATTCACCCACATTTATACCCATTTCACTCCCAAATGATTGTTTTTTTCTGCTAAAAGTGTTTAAATTAACGTGTCAGTCAAGCATTTTTAATATTATTTAGATTCCAAATTTCCGTTCTCTATGATTATTATTGTACTTTTGCGCAAACTTTTGAAATAATCAGTATAGAATATGGCAGAATCTATTGACATCCGTGAGTTGAACATACGGATAGAACAGCAGAGCGGGTTCATCGTCAACCTCGTGACAGGCATGAATCGCGTGATCGTGGGACAGAAACACTTGGTGGACTCTTTGCTCATCGGACTGTTGAGCGACGGGCATATCTTGTTGGAGGGAGTGCCGGGACTGGCCAAGACCCTTGCCATCAAGACCCTTGCACAGCTGATTGACGCTGACTACAGCCGCATACAATTCACGCCCGACCTGTTGCCCGCCGACGTGGTGGGTACCATGATTTACTCGCAGAAGGATGAGAACTTCCAGGTGAAGCGCGGTCCCGTGTTTGCCAACTTCGTCCTTGCCGACGAGATCAACCGCGCCCCGGCAAAGGTGCAGAGTGCCTTGTTGGAGGCGATGCAGGAACACCAGGTCACGATTGGGGAGAAGACGTTTATGCTGCCTAACCCCTTCTTGGTGATGGCGACACAAAACCCCATTGAGCAGGAGGGTACCTACCAGTTGCCCGAGGCGCAGGTAGACCGTTTCATGTTGAAGGTCATCATCGACTATCCCACGTTGGAAGAGGAGAAGTTGATTATCCGCGAGAACATCCAAGGCGAGCTCCCCACGGTCTCTCCCGTCACCACGAAAGAAGATATCTTACGCGCCCGCAAGGTTGTCAATGAGGTTTATCTTGACGAAAAGATAGAGCAATACATTGCTGACATCGTCTTCGCAAGCCGTTATCCTGACCGTTATGGGTTGCGCGAGTTGAAAGACATGATTACGTTTGGCGGAAGCCCCCGTGCCAGCATCAACCTCGCCAAGGCCGCCCGTGCTTATGCGTTCATCAAACGTCGTGGCTACGTGGTGCCGGAGGATGTCCGCGCCGTTGCCCATGACGTGATGCGCCACCGCATAGGGTTGAGTTACGAGGCGGAGGCAAGCAATGTGACAAGCGAGGAAATCGTCAGTAAGATTATCAATAAGGTGGAAGTGCCTTGATGGAAACATCCGAGATCATCAAGAAAGTTCGGAAGATCGAGATCAAGACCCGTGGCTTGAGCCAGAACATCTTCGCAGGTGAATACCATTCGGCGTTCAAGGGGCGAGGCATGGCTTTCTCTGAGGTGCGCGAGTACCAATATGGTGACGATGTGCGGGATATCGACTGGAACGTGACAGCCCGTTTCCATCGCCCCTACGTGAAGGTGTTTGAGGAGGAGCGTGAGTTGACGGTGATGCTGCTCATTGATGTCAGCGGCTCGTTGGACTTCGGCACCACACGCCAGATGAAGCGTGACTTGGCGACGGAGATTGCCGCGACGCTGGCTTTCAGTGCCATCCAGAACAACGACAAGATCGGCGTGATTTTCTTCTCCGACCAGATTGAGAAATACATTCCCCCTAAAAAAGGGCGCAAGCATATCTTGTATATTATCCGTGAGATGTTGGACTTCCATCCCCAAAGTAAGAGTACCGACGTGGGCCAGGCGGTCGAATTCATGACACGGGTGTTGAAACGGAGGAGTACGGCTTTCGTGTTGAGTGACTTCTTTGTCAGGCAAGGGAGCAACGAAGAGCAAGAGACATTCGTGCATACCCTGACGATGGCGGCACGGAAACACGATGTGGTAGCCATCCAGGTGTATGACCAACGTGCGAAGATGCTTCCCGACATTGGGCTGATGAAGGTCCGCGATGCCGAGACGGGGCATGAGATGTTCATTGATACCAGTTCCAAGAAGTTACGCCATGCCCATACTCGGTATTTCATGGAGCGTCAGCAGTTCCTGCAACAGGCATTCACGAGGAGCAATATCGACTGGACTTCCGTAGCCACGAATGAGGATTATGTGAAGGCGTTGCTCATGTTGTTTAAGAAGAGATGAAAGAAAAAGCGATACACAGACGATACCCTGAATGGGTAAGAGACATCTTGAAGTCTCTTATGACATTGTTTTTCGCCGTCGTGGTGGCATTGCCATTACCTGCACAGGTGCATGTGGAGCAGAAAATCGACCCCATTGGCATGTACATTGGTCAACAAGCCGTGTTGGAAGTGGACGTGACGGCATCGAAGGATGCGAAGGTGAAGTTCCCCCATTACGAGCGGACGCAATACTTGGTGCCAGGGGTGGAGGTGTTATCCATGGTTGACGATACCGTGGAGGTGGAGCATGGCACGGTGATGTTTGTCAGGCACTACATCTTGACGTCATTTGACGAGAACCTGTATGCCATCCCCCCTGTCAAGGTGAGCGTCAATGGCAAGGAATATCAAGGCAGCCAATTGGCGTTGAAGGTGGTGGACGTGGAGAATGTCGATACCCTCCATCCTAACCAATTCTTCCCTCCCAAGGATGTACAGGATAATCCTTTCCAATGGAGTGATTGGAGCGGTGCCTTCTGGATGAGCATCATCGTGTTGCTGTTGGCGGTGTTGGCTTATTATCTCTTTATCAGGCTGAAGGAGAATAAGCCGATTATTACGCGCATACGTATCATCAAGAGGTTGCTCCCACACCAGAAAGCCTTGGGCGAGATAGAGAAGATCAAGGCGGAACAGATGGTCATGTCGGAAAACCAAAAGGAATATTACACCAAGTTGACCGACACCCTGCGGCAGTATATCGTCGAGCGGTTTGGCTTCAATGCCATGGAAATGACCAGTTCTGAGATTATTCAGCACCTGCGGGAGAGTGGCGACCAGAAGATGATTGACGAGTTGAAGGAACTCTTCAATACCGCCGACCTCGTGAAATTCGCCAAATACCAGACGTTGATCAACGAGAATGACCTGAACTTGGTGAATGCCATCAACTTCATCGACCAAACCAAGTTGGAGGGAGAGGCGACAGAGGAGCGCATCGTTCCCAAGTTGAGCGACGAGGACAAACGAAGCCAGCAGAGCCGCAAGGTCATCATCATCCTATTGTGGGCGATTGCGGCGGCAATCTGGTCGCTGGTGATTTACATTATATATAATATATGGCAGTTGTTGGGATAAAGATTGGACGAGATGGAATTTTATAGCAAAGAATATTTCCTGCTGCTGTTGCTCTTGATACCCTATCTGTTGTGGTATTTCCTTTATCGGAAGAGGAGCGAGCCGACGATGCGGATGAGCGACACTTTCGCCTACCGTTTCGCCCCGAAGAGCTGGAGGGTAAGGCTGATGGACCTGCCCATGCTCCTGCGGTGTGCCACCTACTGTTTAGTGGTGACGGCATTGGCTCGCCCGCAGACCCGCAACTCCTGGGACACCCGTGAGACGGAGGGCATCGACATCATGCTGGCGATGGACGTTTCCACGAGTATGCTTGCCGAGGACTTGAGTCCCAATCGCTTGGAGGCTGCCAAGAATGTGGCGGGAGAGTTCATCTCCGACCGCCCCAACGACAATATTGGACTGACCATTTTCGCCGGCGAGGCATTCACGCAATGTCCCATGACAACCGACCATCTCAGCCTGTTGAACCTCTTGCAGGGTGTGCGTACTGATATTGCTGCCCGAGGGTTGATCTCCGATGGTACCGCCGTGGGCATGGGACTCGCCAATGCCGTTTCGCGACTGAAGGAGTCGAAGGCGAAGAGCAAGGTGGTCATCCTGCTTACCGACGGCTCCAACAACATGGGAGACATCTCTCCGATGACCGCCGCGCAGATTGCCAAGAGCCTCGGCATCCGTGTCTATACCATCGGTGTGGGTACCAACAAGGTCGCCCCTTATCCCATGATGGTTGGTGGCAATGTGCAATATGTCAATATACCCGTGGAGATAGACACGAAGACGTTGAGCGACATCGCCGCCACGACCGACGGCAATTTCTATCGTGCCACCAACAACCGTGAGTTGAAACAGATTTATAAGGACATCGACCAGTTGGAAAAGACGAAGATGAGCGTCAAGACCTTCTCCAAGCGATATGAGGCATACCAGCCTTTTGCCCTTGCGGCGATGTTGTGTCTGTTGCTTGAGATTCTTTTGCGAACCACCGTCTTGCGGCGTATTCCCTGACGGAACAAAATAGATTAGGAAGACATGTTTAGATTTGAAGATCCATTATATCTCTATCTGCTGCTCATCATCCCCATCTTGGCGGTGGTGAGGTACGTGGGATGGAGACAACGCAGGAAGAAGCTCCGTAAGTTTGGCGACCCCGAATTGCTCAAGGAGTTGATGCCCGACGTGTCTAAATACCGCCCCACGGTGAAATTCTGGCTCTTGATGGCAGCCTTGGCTTTGTTGATAGTCATGCTTGCCCGTCCGCAGATGGGTACCAAGATCTCCCATGAGAAACGAAATGGCATCGAGACCATCATCTGTATGGACATCAGCAACTCCATGATGGCAGAGGATGTCGTGCCATCGAGGTTGGCGAAGAGCAAGATGCTCGTGGAGAACCTCGTAGACCATTTCACCAATGACAAGATTGGGCTGGTGGTCTTTGCGGGCGATGCCTTCACGCAGTTGCCTATTACAAGTGATTATGTCTCGGCAAAGATGTTCTTGCAGAATATTGACCCGTCGCTCATTGCCTCCCAAGGCACCGATATTGCACAAGCCATTCGTTTGGCGATGAACAGTTTTACCCAACAGGAGAAGATTGGGAAGGCAATCATCCTCATCACCGATGGCGAGGATCATGAGGGAGGAGCCACTGATGCGGCGCAAGCGGCTAAGAAGAAGGGCATCAATGTCTTCATCCTTGGCGTGGGAGATACCAAGGGAGCGCCTATCCCCACAGGTGATGGAGGGTATATGAAGGATAATATGGGACAAGTGGTGATGACCGCCCTCAATGAGCAGATGTGCCAGGAGGTGGCGCAGGCTGGCAGCGGCAAGTATATCCACGTCGATAACACAAGCGATGCCCAGGAAAAACTCAATGATGAGCTGGTCAAGTTGCAGAAAGGCGAGACCGAGAGTGTCATCTATAGTGAGTATGACGAACAGTTCCAAGCGTTCGGCATCATCGTGCTTTTGCTTCTTATCATTGAAGTTTGTATCTTGGAGAGCAAGAATCCCTTGCTCAAGAATGTGCGGCTGTTCAAGCGAGGAAAGGCAAATGCGGCAGTCAAGGGCATTATGCTGTTGGTGTTGTTTACCCTTGGTACGTCGGCTTTTGCCCAGGATCGTCAATCCATCCGACAAGGCAACAAGCTCTATCGGCACGAGAAATTCGACAAGGCAGAGGTGGAATACCGCAAGGCATTGGCGAAAAATCCCCGTAATACGCAAGCCATGTATAATTTGGGGTGCGCCTTGATGCAACAGCAAAAGGACTCCGCCGCCATCGTCCAGTTTGAACAAGCCGGGAAATTGGAGACCAGCCCAATGCGTAAGGCGATGTCCTATCACAACATGGGTGTCATCTGCCAGAAACACCAGATGTATGGCGAGGCGATACAGGCATATCAGGAGAGCCTCCGCAACAATCCCAATGACAACGAGACCCGCTATAATCTCGCCCTGTGCAAGCGTCTGCAAAAGAAACAACAGCAGAACCAGAACAACCAGAACCAAAACCAGGACAAGAAAGACAACAAGCAAGACCAAGATAAGCAGTCGCAAGACAAACAGAATAACAAGGACCAGCAAGACCAGCCGAAGCAACAGCCCAAGGATCAGATGAGCAAGGAGAACGCTGAGCAGTTGCTGAACGCTGCCATGCAAGAGGAGAAAGCGACCCAGCAGCGCATGAAGAAAGAGATGCAAGCCCCTCGTCGCCGCCAATTGCAGAAGAACTGGTAACATCAAATGAATGAATTGAGCATGAGGAATATCTACCAGGTTATTTGGCTATTCGCCGTATGTGTTGTTTACCATCATCCCCTGACGGCGCAGAACATCTCCGTCTCGGCTCCTTCCCATGTCTCCGTGGGTGAGAATTTCCGTGTTTCCTATACCATTAACACGCAAGACGTGCAGGACTTCAAGTCGGGAATCCGCGATTTCGATGGCTTGGAGGTGATTGCGGGGCCATATACCTCGTCGCAGTCCAGCATCCAGATGGTCAACGGACATACCACATCCTCCTCGTCTATTACCTATACGTACACGCTCTATGCCGAGAAAAACGGCACCTATACCATTCCCGCCGCCCATGCCAAGGCGGGCGGGAAGGACATATCGTCGCAACCCGTGAAGATTACCGTCTCCGGGACGGCACAGAGAAATAGCAATGGAACGCCCAAGAACCATGATGACCAAGACGCGGAACCACAGTTGCGGGCGGCAGGATCGAAGATTTCGGGAAGTGACCTGTTCATCAAGGTAAGCGCGAACAAGCGAAAGGTACACGAACAGGAGCCTGTCCTCCTCACATACAAGGTGTTTACCCTTGTGGAACTGACGCAATTGAATGGGAAAATGCCCGACTTGACGGGTTTCCACACACAGGAAGTGCCCCTGCCGCAGCAAAAGAGCTTCCATGTGGAGAAGGTCAATGGGCGGAATTACAGGTGTGTCACGTGGAGCCAATATGTGATGTACCCGCAGATGACGGGTAAGTTGGAGATTCCAAGCATCACATTCAAGGGCATCGTCGTACAGCAAAACCGTTCCATAGACCCTTGGGAGGCTTTCTTCAATGGTGGGTCGGGCATCGTGGAGGTGCAGCGCGATATTGTCGCCCCAGGCCTTACCATCGACGTGGAGCCGCTTCCCACTCGCCCTGCCAATTTCTCTGGTGGGGTGGGGCGTTTCAATATCTCTGCCCAATTAGACCACAATGAAGTGAAAGCGGGTGAGCCGATAACGTTGCGTGTGGTCGTGGGCGGTGTCGGAAACCTCAAACTCCTCAAGCAACCCATCGTTGAGTTTCCCAAGGATTTTGACAAATACGACGCGAAGGTGACAGATAAGACCAAACTGACATCCAACGGCGTGGAGGGAAACATGATATACGACTTCCTTGCCGTGCCTCGCAACCAAGGCAAGTATACCATTCCCGCCGTCGAACTTGTCTATTATGATACGGGAAGCAATGCCTATAAGACCGTGAAGACACAACCGTTCGACATTACTGTGGGAAAAGGCACGGGTAAAGGTACCACCGTCGCCGATTACTCATCCGAAAAAGAGAAAGACATCCGTCCTTTGAAACTTGGCAAGGCGAAAAGCCACGACATAGACCAATTTTTCTTTGGCAGCCGTTCTTATTGGGTCAGTCTCTTGTTGCCGCTCATCGCATTCATCACCTTGTTGGTGGTGTTCCGCAAACGTGCCATCGACAATGCCGACGTGGTGAAGATGCGTGGCAAGAAAGCCAATAAGGTTGCCACCAAACGACTGCGAAAGGCCAACCAACTGATGCTCCAAGGCAAGCAAGGGGAGTTCTACGACGAGGTGCTTCGTGCCTTATGGGGTTACGTTGGCGACAAGATGAATATCCCCGTGGAGCAGTTGTCACGTGAGAACATTGCCGATAACCTCCGTCGATACAATGTGGACGACGACACCATCAATAAGTTCATCTCTGCCTTGGACGAGTGCGAGTTTGAGCGATATGCCCCCGGAGACCCCGCTGGCAACATGGGCAAGACGTTTGAGTCGGCAATGACTGCCATCATGAATATCGAGGATGCCATGAAGAGAAACAAGCGAACAGCCAAGAAAAAGGCACAACCATCTGTTGTCGGTATGCTCCTGCCCCTGTTGATGTTACTTCCTTTATCGACCCAAGCCATCACCAAGCAGAATGCTGACGACGAATACAAGAAGGGTAACTACCAACAAGCCATCAAGGACTATGAGGAGTTGTTGCACGAAGGGGTGTCTGCCGACTTGTATTACAACCTTGGCAACTCTTATTTCCGTACCGACAACATCACCAAGGCTATATTGGCTTACGAGCGGGCGCACCTCTTGCAGCCAGGAGACGATGACATCAATTACAACTTGCAGTTTGCCCGTAGCCGCACCATCGACAAAATCACGCCCGAAAGCGAGATGTTCTTTGTCACTTGGTATCGCTCTTTGGTGAACTTGACGAGTGTAGACGGGTGGGCACGTACCGCCATCTTCTCGATTATCATGGCGTTGGTGTTGATGTTGCTCTATCTTTTCTCGCCGAACATCCATGTCCGCAAGGTGGGATTCTTTGGGGCAATCGTGTTCTTTGTGCTATTCATCATGAGCAATCTCTATGCTTACCAACAGAAGCAGTTACTTATGAACCGCAAGGGAGCCATTGTCATCGCTCCCACCGTGACCGTCAAGAAGACTCCCTCCATGCAGGGAAGCGACGCCTTTGTCATCCATGAGGGAACCCGTGTGGACATTTCTGACAAGTCCATTAAGGGTTGGCGTGGCATCAACTTGGCTGATGGCCGCGAGGGATGGGTGAAAGTTGAGCAGATAGAAGAAATATAGGCTTTTCCCAATGGATAGATGAACTGAAGGAAGGAATAAGTGGAAACAAAATATTACATGACAATTGGATTTAGAGAGGCTTATTGACATAGACCGTTCATTATTGTTGTCGTTCAATGGGAGCGATTCCATGTTCTTGGATGGGTTGGCATACGTGCTGACGGCGGGGCTGACATGGTTGCCCTTGTATCTTGCCCTCTTCTATTTGGTAGTGAAGAACAATGAGACGATGGCGCAGATAGGTCTCATTGTGGGGTGTACCATCCTTTGCATCTTCCTTGCCGATGGCGTTTCTGAATACATCGTCAAACCGTGGGTGGCGCGTCCGCGACCAAGCAACGACCCCATCATCAAGTATTCCGTGCAAATCGTCAACAACATCCGTGGCATGGATTACAGTTTCTTTTCTGCCCATGCCGCCAACACCATGTCGATAGCCACGTTTTTCTGTCTCCTTGTGAGGAGCAAACTGTTGAGCTTCTTCCTTGTCCTCTGGTCGTTGGTGAATTGCTGGACCCGCATGTATCTCGGTTTACACTATCCTGGAGACATCCTTGTGGGCATTGTTTGGGGTGTTTCCGTGGGATGCCTGGTCTATTTGTTGTACCGCAAGGTCTATACCATGCTACGTCCTAAGCTCAATTATGTCTCCACCCACTACACGTCAACGGGGTATGCCCTCTCCGACGTGCATGTGGTGATTGTCATGTTGATGTTGGCTTTCTGCTATGCTGCGATAAGAGGTGTTACGGTCATACAATGAATCATGGACACAAAACATATACGGATTGAAGACTATGCCTATCCACTCCCCGATGGGCGGATAGCCAAATATCCCCTCGTTGAGCGCGATAGTTCCAATTTGTTGGTGTATCGGCATGGCGAGGTGAGCAAGGATGTCTTTCACAACCTCCCCAATTACCTTCCACAAGGCGCGTTGATGGTGTTCAACAACACGAAGGTCATTCAGGCGCGCATCCACTTCCGTAAGGAGACGGGAGCCTTGATAGAGGTGTTCTTGTTGGAACCCGCCGCCCCCGCCGACTACGAACAGATGTTTACCACTACAAGCCAATGCACATGGAATTGTCTTGTGGGAAACTCGAAGAAATGGAAGGAAGGCTACTTGCGCCGCGAGTTGGAAGTGAAAGGTGAGCGTCTGACATTCTCCGCACATAGGGTAGGGGCTGTTGGCACAGGCTCAAAGGTGGAGTTTTCATGGGATAACCCTGCCGTCACCTTTGCGGAGATTATTGACGTGGTGGGCGAACTGCCCATCCCTCCCTATCTCAACCGTGCCACGGAGGCGAGCGACTTGACCACTTACCAAACGGTCTATTCCAAGATCAAGGGCAGTGTCGCCGCGCCGACCGCCGGCTTGCATTTCACCAAGCGGGTATTGGATGCTCTTGATGCCCACGGCATTGACCGTGAGGAACTCACCCTCCATGTGGGGGCGGGAACGTTCAAGCCCGTGAAGAGCGATGAGATTGCCGGACATGAGATGCACAGCGAGTATATATGCGTGAAGCGGCAGACGATAGAGAAACTCATTCACCACAGCGGTGCTGCCATTGCCGTTGGTACCACAAGTGTCCGCACGTTGGAAAGCCTATATTATATAGGTGTCAAGCTCCAGGAAAACCCCGATGCCAGTATGGACGAGCTGCATGTCAACCAATGGGAACCCTACGAGAAACAACCGTCGATAGAGCCCATGCAAGCCCTTCGGAATATCCTCGACTACCTTGATGCCCACCAATGGCCGTCGCTCCATACCAGCACACAGATTATCATTGCCCCTGGCTATGACTATAAGATCGTGAAAATGCTCGTTACCAATTTCCACCAGCCGCAAAGCACCCTCCTGCTCTTGGTCAGTGCCTTCGTTCATGGCGACTGGCGTAAGATTTACGACTATGCCTTGGCTCACGGATTCCGTTTCTTGAGTTACGGCGACAGTTCATTATTAATTCCTTAAAAACAATTATCAGCACATGAAAATAGGAGACAAAGTTAGGTTTATCAGTGAAGTAGGGGGCGGTGTCGTCTCTGGTTTCCAAGGTAAGAACATCGTCTTGGTGCAGGATGAGGATGGGTTTGACATCCCCATGCCTGTCAACGATGTAGTGGTGATAGGCGAGGAAAACTATTCCAAGGCCCATCTCCCCACAGCCAAACCTGTGGCAAATACGCCCTCGCCCAAAAAGGCGAAGGAGGACGATGATGACGAGGTGGACTATTCCAAGGTCACTTTCCGCGCCCCCGTGGAGGAGCGAAAGGGTGGTAATGCCCTATCCGCCTACCTCGCCTTCGTGCCCATCGACATCAAGGAGATTACCCACACCCGCTTTGAGTGCTTTTTCGTCAACGACAGCAATTACTTCATCCAATACACCTACCTCGCTGCCGAGGGCAATAGTTGGGTGTTGCGGTCGCGGGGAGAGGTGGAACCCAACACCAAGGAGTTCATTGAGGAGTTTGGACGGGAAGACTTGAACGGCCTCGGACATATCGCCATCCAGGTGTTGGCATACAAGCGCGATAAGCCTTTCATCCTCAAGCCAACTATCGATGTGCAGTTCCGCATCGACCCCGTGAAGTTCTATAAGTTGCATACCTTCCGGGAAAACGATTTCTTCGAGCAACCTGCCTTGTTGTACACCATCGTCGAGAACGACCAGGTGACACGTCCTTTGGTCATTGATGCCAAGCAACTCAAGACGGAGATGTACCATTCTTCCGAACCATCCGACAAGACCAAGGTGTCAACCCATCGCAATGATGGGTATGTCCGTCGCTACGACGATGGCAAACAAAAGGGAAACCCCTTCATCACCAAGCGCAAGGGCGACGAGGATGTTATCATCGTAGACCTCCATGCCGATGCCTTGCTTGACACCACGGCGGGTATGTCGGCTGGTGACATCCTCAATCATCAGGTGGATGTTTTTAGAAAGACATTGAAAGAATATGCCTCCAAGAAGGGCCAACGCATCATCTTCATCCACGGAAAGGGCGAGGGCATCCTGCGTCGCGCCCTCATCACCGACCTCTCTTATCGTTTTAAGAATTATACATACCAAGATGCCTCGTTCCAGGAGTATGGATATGGGGCGACACAAGTAACCATCAGATAATATGAAGTACGGATTTATCAAAGTGGCAGCAGCCGTTCCCACCGTCAAAGTGGGCGATTGTGACTATAACCTTCAGCAGATAGAGTGCCAGATAGCACAGGCGGAGGGCAAGGGAGTGGAAATCATCGTCTTCCCCGAACTCTCCATCACGGGATATTCATGCCAAGACCTCTTTCGGCAGACGCTTCTCCTCGACGAGGCGGAGGCAGGGCTCTTGGCTCTCTTGGACTTTACCCGGCAGTTAGACATCATCTCCATCGTGGGCTTGCCCGTGGTGGTGGGCGACCTGTTGCTCAATTGTGCCGCCGTCATTCAGAAAGGGCAGTTGTTGGGTATCGTCCCCAAGACCTACCTCCCCAATTACAGCGAGTTTTATGAGAAACGGTGGTTCGCCTCCGCGCAAGACCTCCGTCCCACCGAGATACGCTTTGCGGGGACACGCCTCACCGTGTCGCCCCACCCACAGTTGTTCCGCACCTGCGATGGGGTCATCTTTGGCGTGGAGATATGTGAGGATGTATGGGCGCCCGTTCCGCCAAGCAACACCCTTGCCTTGGCGGGTGCCGACATCATCTTCAATCTTTCCGCCAGCGACGAGTTGATAGGCAAGCACAATTACCTCAAGTCTCTCCTTGCCCAGCAGAGTGCCCGCACCATCACGGCGTATGTGTATAGCGGTTGCGGGTTTGGCGAGAGTACGCAGGATGTGGTCTATGGCGGCAATGCCATGGTCTATGAGAACGGCAGGTTGTTGGCAGAGGGCGACCGGTTCTCCATGGAAAACCAAATGCTGATGATGCAGGTGGACGTGGAGCGCTTGCGCTCCGAGCGTCGCACCAACTCCACTTACGTCAACGCACAGCGCAACCTGAAGTACGACATGCAGGATATGCAGCTCTCCGTTAACATCACAGAATGCCGTTCCATCGTGCCTCGCGACTTCATCTTGGAGCGTGAGGTAGACCCGCTGCCGTTCATCCCCAAGTCTGAGGACATGGTTCGCAGTTGCGAGGAGATCTTCAACATCCAGGTGATGGGCCTTGCCAAGCGCATGGTACACACCAATAGCAAGCGGGTCATCATTGGTATTAGTGGAGGACTCGATTCCACGCTCGCCCTTTTGGTATGCGTCAAGACCTTCGACAAGCTCGGCTTGCCGCGAAAAGGCATCGTGGGAGTCACCATGCCAGGCTTTGGCACCACCGACCGCACGTACAATAATGCCATCGTGATGATGCGCAACCTCGGCATAGACATGCGTGAAATCAGCATCGCCAAGAGCGTGACGCAGCATTTTGAGGACATCGGACACGACATCAATGTGCATGATGTGACCTACGAGAACAGCCAAGCCCGCGAGCGGACGCAAATCCTCATGGACCTCAGCAACAGGCTCGGTGGCTTGGTGGTGGGTACTGGCGACCTCTCGGAGCTTGCCTTGGGCTGGGCAACCTATAATGGCGACCACATGTCGATGTACGGTGTCAATGCCAGTGTGCCGAAGACGCTCGTCCGCTATTTGGTGAAACATGTGGCTGAGGGCATGGACAAGGAGACGCGCAAGACGCTGCTCGACGTGGTGGACACGCCCATCAGCCCCGAGTTGATTCCTGCCGACGAGCATGGAGAGATACAACAGAAGACGGAAGACCTTGTGGGACCCTACGAGTTGCACGACTTCTTCTTGTATTATTTCTTGCGTTTCGGCTTCCGCCCCACCAAGATCTTCCTCCTCGCACAGAAGGCCTTTGCCGACAAATACGACGACGAGACCATTGCCAAGTGGCTCAAGACATTCCTGCGGCGGTTCTTCAGCCAGCAGTTCAAACGCTCCTGCCTCCCCGACGGACCCAAGGTGGGCAGCGTGAGCCTTAGCCCTCGTGGCGACTGGCGTATGCCTTCCGATGCCTCCAGTCATATCTGGCTCAAGGAAGTGGAGCGTCTGTAAACTTTCGTTAATATTCCCGGGCGAGTGTAAACCAATTCCCATTTAGTTCAGTCTAATGGATAAAAGGGGACAGAACGTTCTTAAAAAGGAAATCGCAGTAACAATTATTGAGACAAAAACACAATAAACTTATGAAGAAAACATTGCTTTTTGGTAGGCGATGTTGCCATGCCGTCCTGCTGGCGATGGCAACGCTTGTCTTCCCACAATCGGCTTTCGCCAAACAATGGACACTGCAAGAGTGTATTGACTATGCGTTAAGCCACAACATCACCATCCAAAAGAACAGAGTCAGCAAATTGAGCGCACACGAGGACTTCCTCCAGAGCAAGGCGGAGTTGCTGCCGTCGCTCAATGCCTCCACTTCGCAGAACGTCACCTACAACCCTTTCCCTGAATCGGGGCGGGCAACGGTAGCCAACGGTTATGTGCAGTCGAGCGTTGACAAGGTGTTCTACAATGGCTCTTACGGCGTGAACGGCAGCTGGACGGTATGGAATGGCAACAGGAACAAGAATGCCGTCAAGCTTAATGAGATGGCAGAGCAAAAGGCAGAGCTTGACTCCGCCATCACCGCCAACTCCATACAGGAGCAGATAGCCCAGCTCTACGTGCAGATCCTCTATTCGGCAGAGGCGATTAAGGTCAACAAGGCGAGTTACGAGACGAGCAAGGCGAATGAGGAACGTGGCAAGGAGTTTGTCAACGTGGGCAAGATGAGCAAGTCAGATTTGGCGCAACTCACCACCCAACGGGCGCAGGATGAGTACAACATCGTGGAGGCGGAGAGCAACCTCCGTAACTTCAAGCGGCAGCTCAAGCAACTCCTGCAAATCACCAATGACGATGAGTTTGATATTGTCATCCCCGACTATACCGACGAGATGGCCCTACAGACGGTACCCGCTATGCAGGAGGTCTTCAATGCAGCCCTCGACAACCGCCCCGAAATCAAGAACGCGCGGTTGGGCATCGCCACGTCCGACCTCAATATCCAGGTCGCCAAGGCCCAGAAACTGCCCACCGTGGGGCTGAATGCGAGTGCCATCACCAACACCTCCTCCATGAGTGAGACTGCCTGGGGCTCGCAGTTGAAAAACAATTTCAACCTCGGTGCGGGCGTCAGCGTGAGCGTCCCCCTCTTCGATAACCGTGCCTCACGGACTGCCGTCAACAAGGCGATGCTCCAGAAACAGAACTACCAGCTCGAATTGCAAGACCAGCAGACGAGCCTCTATTCCACTATCGAGAACTATTGGCTGCAAGCAGTGACCAACCAAAACAAGTTCAAGGCGGCAAGGGTTGCCACGCAGAGTGCCGAGACCAGTTATGAAATGCTCAGCGGGAAGTTCCAGGAGAAGCTCATCAACATCGTGGAACTCATGCAGGGACGCGACGCTGTCATCAAGGCGCAGCAGAATGAATTGCAGAGCAAGTACCTGACCATCCTCAACCTCAACCTGCTTAACTTCTACAAAGACGGTCAATTGCATTAAGATAAAATACAAAACGAGAGAGAGTATATGAAAAAAATCAGTAAAGTATGGATTGTTGTCGGTATCGTCGCAGCCGCTGCCATCGTGGCTTGGCTGCTCTCCGGCAAGAAGAAAAAGGAGGAGGTGACGTTTGTCACAGAGAAGGTTGCACCCGCCAACATCCAAAACAGCATCACCGCGACGGGTACCATCGAGCCGGTGACATCGGTCACAGTGGGTACCCAGGTGTCGGGTATCGTCAGCAAATTGTATGTTGACTACAACTCCGTGGTCAAGAAAGGGCAGGTGATAGCCGAACTCGACAAGACCAATCTCATCAGCGAACTGAACACAACCAAGGCAAATCTTAACAGCGTACAGAGCAGTCTCGATTACCAAAAGGCAAATTTCAACCGCTACCAGACGCTTTACAACAAGGGGCTTGTGAGTGCCGACGAGTACGAGAGCGCACGTCTCAGCTATCAACAGGCAGCCCAGCAAGTGGCACAGGCAAAGGAGAGCGTGAGAAAGGCACAGACCAACCTCGGCTATGCCACCATCACCTCGCCCATCGATGGCGTGGTGCTGTCGAAATCGGTGGAGGAGGGGCAGACCGTTGCCGCCAGTTTCAGCACCCCGGAGCTCTTCACCATCGCCCAAGACCTCACCAACATGCGCGTGATTGCCGATGTCGATGAGGCGGACATCGGCGACGTGAAGGTGGGCGAGCGCGTCACGTTCACCGTCGATGCCTATCCCGACGATGTCTTCAACGGCTCTGTCAAGCAGGTGAGGCAGGAGGCGACCACCACGAACAATGTGGTGACCTACGAGGTGGTTATCAGCGCACCTAACGGAGACCTCAAGTTGAAGCCCGGCCTGACTGCCAATGTCACCATCTTCACGCAGGAGCGACAGGGCGTATTGTGCGTTCCGAGCAAGGCGTTGCGCTTTACGCCGACCAAGGAGACGGTGGGTATGCGCAAGATTGTCGATACCAACGGCAAGAACAAGGTGTGGGTTCTCGATGGCAACAACATCGTCGCCCGCAGCGTCAACATCGGTATGACCGATGGCACGCACACTGAAATCCTCAGCGGCATCACACAAGGCGCGGAAGTCATTACGGGTGTTAGTGTCAGCAGCGACGAGGAACCCGTGGAGACGACGCAGGAGAGCAGTCCCTTCGCCCCAGGTCCTCCGGGTAGGAACAAGAAGAAATGATGATTGAAGAGACGGATTATTTACTTTATTTCAAATGAGAAGTTCAGGAGTTTAGGGAGTTCAGGAGTTCAGACATTAGCTTTTTCGTCCACGGAACTAATGTCTGAACTCCTATACTCCTCAACTCCTTGAACTCCTAAATAAATATCCAGAACCATGGAAAGGAAAGTAGTCATAGAACTCGATAACGTCAAGCGCGACTTCATCGTGGGAGAAGAGACTGTACATGCCCTGCGAGGCGTGTCGTTCAAGATCTACGAGGGCGAGTTTGTCACCATCATGGGAAAGTCGGGGTCGGGAAAGTCCACCCTCCTCAACCAATTGGGATGTCTCGACACGCCTACCAGCGGCGAGTACTACCTTGATGGCGTGAGCGTACGCAAGATGTCGAAGTCGCAACGTGCCGTCCTGCGAAACCGCAAGATTGGCTTTATCTTCCAGAATTACAACCTCCTGCCCAAGACCACCAGCGTGGAGAACGTGGAGCTGCCGTTGATGTACAACAGTGAGGTGACGGCCAAGCAACGGCGCGAGAGTGCCATCGCCGCCCTTCAGTCGGTGGGGCTTGGCGACCGCCTGATGCACAAGTCCAACCAGATGTCGGGAGGGCAGATGCAGCGTGTCGCCATCGCCCGTGCACTGGTCAACAACCCCGCCGTCATCCTTGCCGACGAGGCGACGGGAAACCTCGACACCCGCACGTCGTTTGAGATACTGGTGCTCTTCCAGAAGCTACATGCCGAGGGTCGCACCATCATCTTCGTGACCCACAACCCCGACATTGCCCACTATTCCTCGCGCAACATCATGCTGCGCGATGGCAAGGTGATCAGCGACGAGGTGAACAACAATATCCTGTCTGCCGCCGAGGGGCTGGCTGCCTTGCCCGCCAACAGCGACGAATAAGATGTGAATAGATGACGTTGTTAAATACGAAATTATGAATTATTCGAATCTTTTGAAAATAGCATTGAGGGCCATCGCCGCCAATAAGATGCGCTCCTTCCTCACCGCACTCGGCATCATCATAGGCATCGCCTCGGTCATCACCATGCTCGCCGTGGGTCAAGGCACCAAGCGGAGCATACAGGCCAACATCTCGGAGATGGGCTCCAACATGATCATGATCTCCCCGGGTGCCGACTTCCGTGGCGGTGTGCGCCAGGATGCCTCGTCGATGGAGACGCTGAAGATGGCAGACTACGAGGCCATCAAGGACGAATGTTCCTACCTGAAGGCCGTCAGCCCCACCGTACAGAGCAGTGGGCAATGGATATATGGCAACAACAACACCCCTTCTTCCATCTATGGCGTGAACACGGAGTATTTGGAGATACGGCAGTTGAGCGTAGCCGACGGCGAGATGTTCACCGATGCCGACATCAAGTCGAGCGCCAAGGTGTGCGTCCTTGGGCAGACGGTGGTAGACAACCTGTTCCCCGACGGCTCCGACCCCGTGGGTAAGGTGGTGCGATTCAATTCCATTCCCTTCCGCGTGGTGGGGGTATTGAAGAAGAAAGGCTACAACTCCATGGGCATGGACCAAGACGACCTCGTGCTGGCACCCTATACCACGGTGATGAAGCGCATCCTCGCACAGACCTATCTGCAAGGCATACAGGCATCGGCCATCACCGAAGGGGTGACCGACAAGGCTACGGAGGAGATCACCAACGTGCTCCGCCGCAACCACAAACTGAAAGATGCCACGGACACCTTTGAGGGTGACAGCGACGACTTCAACATCCGCTCGCAGGAAGAGTTGTCGAGCATGATGAATTCCACCACCGACATGCTCACCATCCTGCTCGGTTGTGTGGCGGGAATATCGCTCATCGTGGGTGGCATCGGCATCATGAACATCATGTATGTGAGCGTCACGGAGCGCACCAGGGAGATAGGACTCCGCATGAGTGTGGGCGCAAGGGGCGTCGACATCCTCAACCAGTTCCTCATCGAGGCGATCCTACTCAGCGTCACGGGCGGCATCATCGGCGTGTTATTGGGCGTGGGAGCTTCGTATGCCATCAAGGCACTGGCGCATTGGCCCATCTATATCCAGCCGTGGAGCATCATCATGAGCTTCGCCGTGTGTACCTTCACGGGCGTATTCTTCGGTTGGTACCCCGCCAAGAAGGCAGCCCGCCTCGACCCCATTGAGGCAATACGCTACGAGTAAAACCTCCTTTTAAGTACGAGTGACATCCTTTGGTGAGACTTCATAATGTCAAATGAAAGGTCGAAAGGTGTCCCTTTCAAGTACAAGTGGCATCCTTTGGTGGGTCTTCATTATGTATGATGAAAGGCCGAATGGTGTCCCTTTTAAGTACTTCATTATGTCAGATGAAAGGCCGAATGGTGTCCCTTTCAAGTACGAGTGACATTCTTTGGTGGGACTTCATTATGTCAGATGAAAGGCCGAATGGTGTCCCTTTCAAGTACGAGTGACATTCTTTGGTGGGTCTCAATGTTATTCTATGAAATGCCGTTCATTATAGTTCGGTTTTGGCTCGTAATGGATGTGAATGCCGTTAGGCATTGGATAGGGTAGCCAGCCATGCAGCAATGCCGTTAGGTATTGCGAAATGGCTGGGATAATGGTTGTGGAGAAGGCATACCTTTAGGTATGCGACAAGGGTTTCATCCCATTTTTCGCCCATATCCTATCGCGTACCTAACGGCACGCTATCTCTCCGTTCCCTCTCCTTACCAGCCATTTCGAAACGCCCAAGGGCGTTTCTGTATGGCTGGCTACCATATCTGATGCCTAACGGCATCCCCCTCTTGCATGGCTTACACCATGTTCGTTGCCTATCGGCATTGACTCCGCACGCTGCCCAATGCCTTTCTTGTAGGTGGAAGGGGTCTTTTATGAGAACGGAAGGATGCCTTTGCAGGAATGAATATATGTTTCAATGGGAACAAATGCCGCCTTCATGACCTTGCGGCTATAGCCGAAAGGCCTTGCGCCTATAGCCGAAAGGGTTTGCGGCTATAGCCAAAATAAAAAACATATCATTCGCTATTATCGCTTGAATGCGCCTTTACCGATTGTAAAGGCCGTCTGTGAAGGGATAGAATGCTGTTCCTCAAAACCCTCCAGCATAATAACTCCTGGCGATATAAGGGGATGGCTCGTAATAGGCACTGCCATTATAGTTGTCGATCACCTCGCAAATGGGATGGTTATAGACGCGGAGGATGGCATCTGCCAAGTCTTCGTCATCTTGCAGGGTGTTAAGAATTAGGCGTTTGTACACTTTCCCTATCTGTGTTGCCGTGGGTACTTGGGTGCAAAAGAGGGGGTTGACATCTGTCACGTCGTATGTGCCTTGTTCCAAGTGGTACGTGTGGATCCAGTCGTCCGCCACGGCAAGCGGGTTTTCTGAATGAAGGACACTGGCAAGCGATAGCTTCTTTGCCAATTCGTCATGCCCGATGGCGTTGGCGACGTATTTGTTGGGTTGTTTAATATGTCTACCTATGCGCTCAATCATATAACAAATGAAGTAAAGATCATCGCTGGTAATCTGCTCGTCAGGGAAAAATACATTCGTCATAAGCGATAACTCCTTTTCTTCAACCTTGACATTGCTCCCGTGGTATAACGTATTCGTATTGTTCATACCGCAAAAATATTGTTTTTGTTTGTAATGGACAAATATTCCCAATACTTTTCTTCTTGTGAACAAAATCATTCGCCATGTTTGTGAATATGGTCGAAAGTATGTATCTTTGCACGAAAAGGAATAAATAAGAGGACTGGAGAAAATGGACATTTCGGAATACATGAAGGCGATAGGGCGCAAATGGGCGCAGGGGAATGCCACGGAGCATTCGTATCGCGGGTGCTTGGAGCAGATGGTGCAGGGGCTACTGCCGGGCTTGCTCGTCACCAATGAGCCGAAGAGGGTGGCTTGCGGTGCGCCCGACTACATCGTCAGCCGGCGCGACGGGCAACCCGTGTTCTACATCGAGACGAAGGACATCGGCGACAACGACCTCGACGGGCGCAACCCCCACGGCAACAAGGAGCAGTTCACTCGCTATAAGTCGTCATTAGACCATGTCATCTTCACCGACTACCTCGACTTCCACTTCTATGAATATGGCGAATGGGTGGAGAATGTGCGCATCGGCGAGGTCCATGGCGATAAGGTCGTGGAGTGTAAAGACCAAGGGGAGCGGTTCCGCTCCGCCCTCCGTCGCTTTGCCGATGCCAAGGTGCAAAGCATCACTTCCGCCACCCGCCTCGCCGAGATCATGGCTGCCAAGGCGCGGCTGTTGCGCCACAACATCAGCCAGGCGCTCATGGAGCAGGAGGAGAGCTACGACAACAGACAACTGCGCCAGTTGTTCGATGCCTTCAAGGATGCCCTCATCAAGGACTTGGACGAGGAGCAGTTTGCCGACATGTACGCGCAGACCATCGCCTATGGCCTCTTCGCCGCCCGCCTCCATGACGACACGCCCGAGGACTTCACCCGTGCGGAGGCGGTGACGCTCATCCCCAAGAGCAACCCCTTCCTGCGACAGGTGTTTAATAGCATCGCCGGCATCGACCTCGACGACAGGGTGGCATGGATCGTGGACGACCTCGTGCAGACCTTTGCCGCCACCGACGTGCGGACGGTGATGGCGCAATATGGGCGCGACAGGCGGCACAACGACCCGATGATTCATTTCTACGAGGACTTCCTTCGCGCCTACGACCCGAGGATGCGCGAGCGTCTCGGTGTCTATTACACGCCGCAGCCCGTGGTGACATTCATCGTCCGCGCCGTGGACGAGTTGCTCAAGCGCGACTTCGGCATCACCTCCGGGCTGGCGGACAAGAAGATTATCCACCGCGAGGTAGCCAAGCCGCAGGAGTATGACAACCGCACACGCGACGGCATGAAACATGTGCAAAAACCCTACCACCGCGTGCAAATCCTCGACCCCGCCACGGGGACGGGCACCTTTCTCGCAGAGGTCATCAATACCATCTATGATGAGGTGGCGAGAAAGAACGCCGGCATCTGGCAAGACTACGTGGGTCAGCACCTGTTACCGCGCCTCAACGGCTTCGAGATCCTCATGGCAAGCTATGCCGTGGCGCACCTCAAACTCGACATGGTGCTGCAAGCGACGGGCTACAAGCACGACAACGACAAGCGTTTCAACATCTTCCTGACCAACTCCTTGGAGCGGGGGAGTTATGAGAAGCGCACCCTCTTCTCGCAAGCCCTTAGCGCAGAGATGGAACAAGCGAGCGAGGTGAAAAACGACAAGCCCGTGATGGTGATGGTGGGAAACCCGCCATATTCCGTCTCCAGTTCCAACAAAGGGAAGTGGATTACGGAGCTCATGAACGATTACAAGAGAAACCTCAACGAGCGCAACATACAGCCATTGAGCGACGACTATATCAAGTTTATCCGCCTCGGACAGTATTACATCGAGAAGAATGGGCAGGGCATCTTCGCCTTTATCTCCAACAACTCGTTCATCGACGGCATCATCCACCGACAGATGCGCAAGACGCTCCTTGAAACGTTTGATGACATCTATATCCTCGACCTTCATGGCAGTACCAAGAAGAAAGAGACGGCACCCGACGGGGGCAAGGACGAGAATGTCTTTGACATCCAACAGGGAGTGAGTATCAACATCTTCGTGAAGAATAAGCAGAAATCAATTGGGGAACTGGGCAAAGTCTATCATTATGAATTGTATGGCGACAGGAAGTCCAAATATGCACAATTGAATGATGCCACCCTTTCTGGGATTCCTTGGAAGATGATTGACGTGGTATCGCCCAACTTCTTTTTTGTGCCAAAAGACTTCTCTTTGCAAGAGGAATATGAAAAGGGATTTTGGATGAAAGACCTGATGCCTATCTATTCAAGCGGTGTAAAGACTTCCAATGATGCACAATTAGTGTCGATGAAAGCGTTTGATAGACCGACTAATAGACTGTATTATTTTAGACCGTTTGATGTTAGGTTCATTGACTATGACATGTCAAAAGTAGGTAGGCCACGAAAGGAAGTGATGCAATTGTTTGAAAAAGTCAATGTGGGACTTCTTGTTTGCAAACAGGCAGTTACTGAAAAGTTCGGTTATTTTGTCACAAAAGGTATAACGGATATTAACTATACTGGAACAGCGGGTCAATATGGAGCAGGACTTGTGTTCCCATTATATGTATTGAAAGAACGGGAAGGAAAAATGGTTCTTGTTCCAAATCTCAATGAATCATTATTGGGCAAAATGGAGAAGACCATAAGAGAGGCTGTCAATCCACAAGAGTTGTTCGACTATATCTATGCCGTTTTGCATTCCCCCCGTTACAGGGAGCGTTACAAGGAGTTCTTGAAGATTGACTTCCCCCGCATTCCTTTCCCCTCGGATGCGTCGGTTTACCATGCCCTGGCGGGGAAGGGGACGGCGTTGCGGCGGCTTCACTTGATGGACGATGCCGACGAGTGGGACACCACGGCGGGCTTCCCCGTGACGGTGGGCGACAACTTGGTTTCCGCCGTGCGCTACGATGCCGGGCAGGAGCGTGTCTACATCAACGACGCGCGCTATTTCTCCGACGTGCCGCAGACGGCGTGGGACTTCTACATCGGCGGCTACCAACCCGCGCAGAAATGGCTCAAGGACCGCAAGGGGCAAACCCTCAGCGGCGACGACATCGAGCATTACGAGCGCATCATCCATGCCCTGACAGGCACCCACCGCCTCATGCAAGAGATTGACGGCATCGGCGCGTGGTGAAATATGTTACCCAAATTGTTTCAGATATGGAAACTTTTGCGTACTTTTGCACGGATGAAGTTGTTTTTCATATATGTTTAAAAAGAAAAGGAGTATAAGGGGATGACATTTAACCAGTTGGATTTCGCAACATATTGCATTGGTAGTCTCTCCGAGAGATTAGGGTTGAATCAAACAGTTGTCTATGACAAATTGCGTGATTCAGAGATTTTGCCAAATTATATTGTAGCGGCATACGACGTACTGCATACTTTCAGTGGGGATTACATTGTAGATGACCTTGTGGATTATATGCGAGAAAAGGGGGTGTTGGAATGAAGGTGTTCCACACTTCAAGGATGGTTGTCCGCCATCCAGATGTCAGTTTCTCGCGTGATGCCCTTGACTTTGGAAAGGGGTTTTATGTGACAAAGCTCCGTGATCAGGCTATGGTTTATGCGGAGAAATTTCATTTCCGCGGTCTGTCTGCTATTTTGAATGTGTATGAATTAGAAGATGGGTGGTTAAAATGGCATGTTCGCCGTTTTGACTCTTATAATGAGCTGTGGTTAGACTTTGTGGCTGCCAACCGTAAGGGACTACCTGTGGAATCTTTCGATGCCGTGGAAGGTGGTATCGCAAACGACAAAGTGTTCCGTACTTTAGACCTTTATTTTTCGGGAGATATATCCAAGGTTGATGCCTTGAAGCGGCTTTGTTATGAGCAACCCAACCATCAAATATGCTTGCTTAATCAGCAATTGATAGATAACCATTTGTGTTTTTTGTCATCGGAGGAATTGTAATGGATGGAAAACAGATCATATTGCAAATGAAATACGCACGTCTAATTGATGGTATTGCCACCCATGAGGGGATTACTCGGGAGGAAGCGATGGATCGCTTTTACCATTCACAGACCTTTCAGATGATTCAACTGGGCATTGCAGATCTCCACTGCCGTAGCGACCAATATCTCATAGACGAATTTTTGTTGGAATGGAACGATTTACACAATACAAAACAAGAGAAACCATGAAACAGAAACTGTACCTTATTTATATATGGGTTCTGTTTTTGTTGGCATTGCCAACAAATCATGTACGCGGTCAGGAGGGACAGCTCAATGCCAACCTCGACTCCATCGACATCTCCCTGCTCACTTGTGGACCGGGAAACGAGTCGTATTCGTATTATGGCCATACCGCCATCCGCATCCACGACAAACATGACCAGCGCGATGTGGTGGTGAATTACGGCATGTTTTCGTTTGAGCAAGAGCATTTCGTCTGGCGTTTCATCTTCGGTCTGACCGACTACCAGATGGGAATGGTGTCGTTTGTCGACTTCATGAAGGAGTATGAGGCTGAGGGACGATGGGTGCAGGAGCAACTGCTCAACCTCACGCCCAAGGAGAAAGAGGACATCGTGATGGCCATCCTCGAGAACTCATTGCCCGAGAATGTGGTGTATCGGTATAACATCTTCTACGACAACTGCACCACCCGCGCCCGTGACATGATCGTGAAACACCTCAAGGGAAAGGTGAAATACACCGACATCGACCGTGGAGAACCGACCTATCGACAGTTGGTGCATCAATGGACCGCCTATCATCCTTGGACGTGTTTCGGCAACGACCTGCTGCTGGGGGTGAAGGCAGACACCAAGACCACACAGGCGGAGCAGCAGTTCCTGCCCGTCAACCTCTATGAAGACTTCGCCAAGGCGGTGGTCATCGGTGCGGACAGGAAGCAAAGGCCATTGGTCGCCTCCGAGGTAATCCTCATTCCAGAGATGGGCATCACGCCATCGTCGGGAATCACCCCGAGGGCTTGTCTGTGGACATTGGCACTGTTGTTGGTGGTGTTGACCTTGGTGGAATTATACTTTAAGAAAGATTATTGGTGGGTGGATGCCTTGCTGTTCCTGGTGTTGGGGCTTGCGGGTGTAATCCTTACCGCCATGATTTTCTCGCAACATCCCACGGTGAGCCTGAATTTGCAGATCTTGATGCTCAACCCATTGGCGTTGGTGGGTTTGGTATGGATGTTATGTGTTGCAAGGAAGATCAAGGAGCGTCGGCGACACATCTATTTCGCGGCAATTTTCTTCTTGGTGTTGTTCCTTTTGGGAGGCTTTTGGCAGAGTTATGCCGAGGGCTTGACGGTTTTGGCACTATCTTTGCTGATACGGTATATATTGAAAGGTAAAGTGTGGAAAGGTTTGTTTTCTTAATAGCAGCCGTCTTGTGTGGGGCGGAGGTCAATGCCCAGACGCTACGACCTGCGCCAAGGTTGGTGGTGAATATCACCATCGACCAGTTGCGCACCGACTATATGGAATACTTCGCGCCCCTGTTTGGCACGGACGGCTTCCGTAAGTTGCTTGATGGCGGGTGTGTCTATGATGCCGCAAGCTATCCCTTTGTACCCGTGGACAGGGCTTCGGGCATCGCCACCATCGTCACAGGCACCACTCCCTATTACCATTGCATCATCTCGACGCGGTGGTTGGACCGTAACACGTTGCGCCCTGTGTTCTGTGCAGACGACCCTACATATTACACTTCTCCGTGGAGGCTATCGACATCAACGGTAGGCGACGAACTGAAGGTCAGCACCCAAGGCAAGGCGGTGGTGTGGGGCGTGGCGGCGACGCGTGAGAGTGCCGTCCTCTCTGCCGGTCATGCCGCCAACGGTGCGTTGTGGATTGACGAGAAGAATGGCAAGTGGCGTTCCTCCGCCTATTATTCCACCACCAATCCCGAATGGCTGAAGGCCTATTCCAACATGCACCCCGTGCAGTTGTTGCCATCGAAGGACAAAACGGGACATAAGACTGGGGCGGCGGTTAGTCTGTATAGCTATGATTACAATGATGCCGTGGCGGACGTCTCGTGTAGCGTGGTCAGCAATGCCGTCATGGGCAGGGATGAGATTCCCGACTTGCTTTCCATCACCCTTTCTGCCTCTAAGGAGGATGTCAGCAACTGGCAAGTGGAGATGGAGGGCGTGTATATGTCGCTCGATGCCACGTTGGGTCGCCTCATTTCCAAGATCGAGAACGAGGTGGGCATAGACAATGTCTTGTTTGTGGTGACATCGACAGGCTACGCCGATGACATCCAGACCGACCTCTCCCAATATCGCATACCCACGGGAACATTCAGGATTGACCGCACGGCAAACCTCTTGAACATGTATCTCAGTGCCATCTATGGGCAGGGGGTGTATGTGGAGGCTTGTCATGGCAACCAATTGTATTTCAATCACAAGCTGATTGAGCAGAAGCACCTGTCTATCTCTGACATGTTGCTGCGGAGCCAAGAGTTCTTGGTGCAATGTGCGGGGGTGGGGGATGTGTACACCAGCGACAGGCTGTTGAAAGGAAACAACGACATCCAGCGTCTTCGCAATGGATTTAATATCACGGCAAGCGGTGACATCATCGTTGACGTGTTGCCGGGATGGCAACTCCTGAACGAGGAAACGCAAGAAACCTATACCAGTCGGGTGTCTTTCGTTCCGTTTCCCATCATCATCTATGGGGCAGGAACGAAAGCCCAGCGTGTGAATACGCCCGTTACCGTTGACCGTATCGCGCCAACGATAGCGAAGTCTATCCGCATCCGCGCGCCCAATGCGTGTTCGGCGGAGCCGTTGTTCTGAATTTAGGGAATCCAGGAATAGTCCAAGGAGTTTAAGGAGTTTAGGAGTTCAAGGAGTTCAGACAATAGCTTTGTTGCCAACGATACTATCGTCTGAACTCCTGAACTTCCCGAAACTCCAGAACTCCTTATAACTCCTGAAACTCCTAAACTCCACATTATTTTATATATAGATGGTGCTAAATTCAAATATTATTCGTATTTTTGCACGTCAAAAACAAAACAAACCATTGATTAGCAATTAAATAATTAACACAATATGAATTTCAACAAATTCTTGAAGTCGTTGTTTGGCGATAAGTCAACACGTGACATGAAACTCATCCAGCCGATGGTGGAAGTGGTGAAGAGCCATTATGATGAGATTAAAGCCTTGAGCAATGACGACCTTCGCGCCAAGACGAAGGAGATACAGCAGTTTGTGCAAGCTGCCGCAAAAGAGGAGAAAGATAAGATTGAAGAGTTGAAGGCGACCATTGAAGACACGCCGTTGGATGAGCGCGAGGCCATCTTCAACCAAATCGACAAGTTGGAGAAAGAGGCTCTTGATAAATATGAGAAAGCCTTGGACGAGGTGATGCCCGTCGCCTTCTGCATCGTGAAGGACACCGCCCGCCGCTTTGCCGAGAATGAGGAGACGGTGGTGACGGCTACTGACTTCGACCGTGAGCTGGCTGCCGACCCCCGAAAGGACTTCATCACCATCGATGGTGACAAGGCTATCTATCATAACCATTGGACGGCTGGCGGTAATGACTTGCCGTGGGAGATGATTCACTATGACGTGCAGTTGTTTGGCGGTATCGCCCTCCACCAAGGAAAGATTGCCGAGATGGCGACGGGTGAGGGTAAGACGCTTGTCGCCACGTTGCCGGTCTTCTTGAATGCGCTGACTGGAAACGGTGTGCATGTGGTGACGGTCAACGACTACCTTGCCAAGCGTGACTCCGAGTGGATGGGACCGTTGTATATGTTCAACGGCCTTTCCGTGGACTGTATCGACAAGCACCGTCCCAATTCGCCTGAGCGTCGCAAGGCTTATATGGCAGACATCACCTTTGGTACGAACAACGAGTTTGGTTTCGACTATCTGCGTGACAACATGGCGATTTCGCCCGCCGACCTTGTGCAGCGTTCCCACAACTATGCCATCGTTGATGAGGTGGACTCCGTGTTGATTGACGATGCCCGTACACCATTGATTATCTCCGGTCCGGTGCCCAAAGGCGATGACCAGATGTTTGAGCAGTACCAACCATTGGTGGAGAGCTTAGTGGAGGTGCAGCGCAGACTGGCGACACAATTCCTTGCCGATGCCAAACAGAAGATTACCGAGGGGCAAGAGAAGAATGACCAGAAGATGACCGAGGAGGGCTTCCTCTCCTTGTTCCGTTCCTATAAGAGTATGCCCAAGAACAAGCCTCTCATCAAGTATCTCTCTGAGGAGGGCATCAAGGCGGGTATGCTCAAGACAGAGGAATACTACATGCAGAACAACAACCGTGAGATGCCAAAAGCCGTGGAACCGTTGTTCTTCGTGGTGGACGAGAAACTCAAGTCGTGTGACTTGACGGATAAGGGAACGGATTGGCTTGCTGGTCGTGTGAATGACAAAGACCTCTTCGTCCTTCCTGACATCACGGCACAACTCTCGGCATTGGAGGCAGACACCTCGCTCGATGAGCAAGCCAAGGTGGATAAGAAAGACGACCTGCTCAACCACTATGCCGTGCAGAGTGAGCGTGTGCATACCATCCAACAGTTGCTGAAGGCATATTGCATGTTCAACATCGATGACGACTACGTGGTGATTGACGGAGAGGTGAAGATCGTGGATGAGCAGACGGGACGTATCATGGAAGGCCGCCGCTGGAGCGATGGACTGCACCAAGCCGTGGAGGCTAAGGAGCATGTGAAGGTGGAAGCCGCCACGCAGACTTTTGCCACCATTACGTTGCAGAACTATTTCCGTATGTATCATAAGCTGGCGGGTATGACGGGTACGGCAAGCACCGAGGCTGGAGAGTTCTGGGACATTTATAAATTGGATGTGGTGGAAATCCCGACCAACAAGCCCGTGATCCGTAACGATATGGATGACCGTGTGTATAAGACCGCACGTGAGAAGTACCGTGCCGTGATAGAGGAGATTGAGGCGATGCGCAATAGTGGCCGTCCTTGTTTGGTGGGTACGACCAGCGTGGAAATTTCAGAGCTGTTGAGCAAGATGCTCAAGATGCGCAATATCCCGCATAATGTGTTGAACGCCAAGCTGCACCAAAAGGAGGCAGACATCGTGGCGGAGGCTGGACGCTCCACCAACGGCTTGGGAGCTGTTACGATTGCCACCAACATGGCAGGTCGTGGTACCGACATCAAGCTGACACCCGAGGTGAGGGAGGCGGGAGGTCTCGCCATTATTGGTACAGAACGGCATGAAAGCCGCCGCGTGGACAGGCAGTTGCGTGGACGTTCCGGTCGTCAGGGCGACCCTGGCTCGTCAGTGTTCTATGTCTCCTTGGAAGACAAGTTGATGCGCCTGTTCGCCTCGGAGCGTATCGCAAGCGTGATGGATAGGCTTGGCTTCAAGGATGGCGAGCGCATCGAGAGCCCGATGATTTCCAAGAGCATCGAGCGGGCGCAGAAGAAAGTGGAGGAGAACAACTTTGGTATCCGTAAGCACTTGCTTGAATATGACGACGTGATGAACAAACAGCGTACCGTCATCTATGAGAAGCGTCGCCATGCCTTGATGGGCGAGCGTATCGGCATGGACATCGCCAATATCCTATGGGATCGTGTGGTCAACATCATCGAAAACAATGACTACGTGGGATGCCGTGAACAGTTCCTGAAAGTGCTGGCGATGGAATGTCCTTTCGATGAGAGTGAGTTTATCAATGGCAACAGGAGCCAGATGGAGGAAAAGGCTTTCCAACTCGCCATGGAGGCGTTTAACAGGAAGATGGAACGCATCAAGGATGTGGCATACCCCGTGATAAAGGATGTACAGGAGAACCGTGGCAATATGTTTGAGCGTATCATCGTGCCTGTCACGGACGGCAAGCGCACCTATAATATTCCCTGCGACTTGAAGGAGGCATACGACACGGAATGCAAGAGCGTGGTAAAACAATTCGAGAAGGTTATCTTGCTACATGTCATCGATGACAACTGGAAAGAGCATCTTCGCCAACTCGATGAGTTGCGCCATAGTGTGCAGAATGCGTCTTACGAGCAAAAAGACCCCTTGCTCATCTTCAAGTTGGAGAGTGCCAAGTTGTGGGATGACATGATTAATGACATGAACAACCGTATCGCACAGGTCTTGATGCGCGGGCAGATACCAGAGGTTCAGCAAGAGGTGAGGGAGGCTGCCCCCGAACAACGCAGCCAGCGTTACAATGAGCAGAAGATAGACTTGACTAACTCCAACCAACCCAGCCCCGACCTTGTGGATCCCAACCAACAAGCGGCAGCGCATACGGACACACGAGGCGGAATGAACCGTGCGCCCCAGGCACCCATCATCAAGGATAAGATGCCTAACCGTAATGACCCCTGTCCTTGTGGCAGTGGTAAGAAATTCAAGAATTGTCATGGACGTGGACTTTAATTGATAGACTATGCAAATCCAAATCAACAATCTCCAAAAGTCTTTCGGCGAGAAAGTTGCCGTGGACATCTCGCAATTCACCATCCATCATGGCGACATCCTCGGACTCGTGGGTAACAATGGTGCAGGAAAAACCACACTCTTCCGCTTGATGCTTGACTTGATTAAGGCTGACGAAGGACAAGTGTTATTCACGGATTCGACGGGGCAGTTGTCCAACATCAACCCTTCGGAGTCTGAAGACTGGAAGAAGATGACGGGAGCCTATATCGATGATGGTTTCTTGATTGATTTCTTGACACCAGACGAGTTCCTTGATTTCATCGCGAAGGTGAATGGCGTGCCTGTAGAACCTCTCATGTCAGGCTCCGATGGTGAAGACAATCCCTTCGCGACGCTCTATTCACAGTTTGCCGCAGGTGAGATCTTTGACCAGAAAAAGTTGATACGCGACCTCAGTGCCGGTAACAAACAGAAAGTGGGAGTGATAGCGGCATTGTTGGGCAATCCACAATTGCTGGTATTGGATGAGCCATTTAATTTCTTGGATCCTTCCTCGCAGAATGTTTTGAAACGTATCATCACGCAATACCATGAGAAGACGGGAGCGACAATCATCATCTCATCGCACAATTTGCAGCACACGGTGGATATTTCCTCTCGCGTTGCCTTGATGGAGAATGGCAAGATTATCAAGGACTTGCCTAACGAACATGGCAGCGCAGAGAAGGAATTGGAGGATTATTTCCAAGTATGACCTTGTTTATAAGATAAGTTCCACGACATAGTCGATGTCAGTGGGAGCTTCATCGAACTGCAATGTGATACCGCCCTTGGATTTGGAGTATGGGATTTGCCGCCCACTCTTAAATTCAAGGGCTTTTTTTACTTTTTTATTTTCTAAAGGGATGAATAGCCCCTTGTCTTGATGGTCAAGGATATGGATGAAAAGACGGTTGCCTTTCTTGGTGCTGACACCCCAAGGATGTGGTGTCACCTCGCCGGCACGGGTGCCATAGATGGTCTCCCCATATTGCGACATCCAAGTGCCAATCTCTTTGAGCCGTGTGATGGCATGTTCGGGTAGCTTGCCGTTGGGTTCTGGTCCGATGTTGAGCAACAGGTTGGCATTCTTTCCCGCAGCCTTTACGATGTATTGGATGAGTTCCTTGGAAGACTTATAGTCATTATCGGTAATGTTATAACCCCAAGAGCGGTTCATCGTTTGGCATGTTTCCAAGGGTAAGGGGCTGATGTCTTGACCTGAAAGCCCAGCCAAATTCTCACCGGGGAGGTCTCGCTCGAAGATCTGTATGTCTTCGCCAGGGTAGGGTACTTGGTGGTGGTTGTTGCCAATGAGGCATGATGGCTGCAATTGATGAATCATGGCATATTGGCTTTCCAATTCCCAGTCGAAAGGAACGGGGTCGCTGTCATGGTCCCACCACCCGTCAAACCAAATACAACCGATCTTGCCATATTGTGTGAGCAATTCCCGTAGTTGCCCGTTCATGAAGTCGTAATAGTGTTTCCAGTCGATGACATCTTGCGGCCGACCAGTTCCCTTTCCCGTCCTGCCGATGGGATAGTCGGGTCTTCCCCAATCAAGATGTGAATAATAGAGGTGCAAGGAGATGTCTTCCCGTTGGCAGGCATCTGCCAATTCCTTGATGACATCGCGCTTGAAGGGTGTGGCATCGACCATGTTGTATGGGCTTTGTTGCGTGTCCCACATCGAGAACCCATCATGGTGGCGAGACGTGAAAGTGATATATCGCGCTCCAGACTCCTTGATGGCAGTCACCCATTCGTCGGCATTGAAGAGGGAGGGATAGAAACCATTGGCTATCTTGGGATATTCTTGGTAATGGATATTACGGTTGTGCATCACCCATTCCCCCTGTCCGAGCATGGAATAGATACCCCAATGGATGAAGATGCCAAACTTCATGTCTTGGAACTCTTGTCTTGCTTGGAGGTTTTCGGGTGAGGGTTGGTAATTCTGTGCATGAATAAGAAAGGACTGCATCATCATGCAGATAAATAAAACGACTCTTCTCATGATAGTATTATTTGGTTAGAAATCGACGACGGTAATGCCAGCACCGCCGAATTGTACATGTTCGTCGGCATAGTGTGTCACATTGGGTACTGTAGAGAGATACTGTCGGATGAGCTGTCGCAAGATGCCATTGCCCTTACCGTGGAGGATGCGTACCCGTGACATTCCCAAGAGGATGGCATCATCGATGAAATAGGTGACGGCATTCAGTGCCTCGTCGCCTCTCATCCCGCGAATGTCAAGGTCTTGCTTGAAATGGTATTTCCTGTTTTCGATGGCATCCCTGGTGTCACGGCTAATGCTGTATGTCTGTAGGTTGTCGTGGCTGTTGTTATTGCCATTGTCGGCTATGGCATTTTCCTTGCACAGTTCCAACCTCTCCAAGCGTAGTTTGGTGCGCATACCGCCAAAAATGACGGTTGCCATGTTCCCGTTGATGCTTTCCACTTGTCCAACAGAGGTAAGTCCCTTGATTCTCACTGTAGAGCCTATGGTGATTTGGATTTCAGAATGAGCGTGGTGGACTGCGCCTTGAGTTTGCTCCCCATTGGATGGGGTCGTGGTACCCATCTTTGCTTGAGCCTCTTTTCGTTTGGCTTTTCTCTCCTTGCGAGCTTGGATTTGCGCCATTTTGCGGGCAATGTCCTCATCTTTGGTCTTGGCGTCAATGTCATTCACTTCACTCTTGAAGGCGTTGAGCTCCTCACGCAAACGCTTGGTTTCTTCCTTTTCCGCCTGTGATTCACGTATCTCGCGGATGGTCCGCTCAATTTGTCTGTTGCTCTCGCGGAGGAGTTCGTTGGCTTGTTCCTTTGCCTTATTAACGATATCCTTACGACTCCTCTCTATATCGGAGAGGTTTTCCTCATACCGACGAATGGTGTTTTCCAAGTCTTTCTCGCGTTGGTGGATGGTCTGCCGCTTGCTTTCCCAATACCGTTTGTCACGCACGATGTCTTGTAGGTACTTGTCGCTTTGGATATAGTCGCTGCCAACAATCTCTGATGCGTCATTGATAACCTCTGTGGGAATCCCCGTCTTCCTCGCTATCTCAATGGCAAACGAACTGCCTGGCTGGCCAATGCTTAGGCGGAAGAGGGCCTGCATCTCATGGCGGTCGTAGAGCATGGCGGCATTTACCACGCCTTCGTGGCTGTCGGCGAAGTGCTTGAGGTTTTGATAGTGGGTGGTGATGACACCGTATGTCTGTTTGTTGCAGAACTGTTTGAGCATGGCTTCCGCGAGAGCCCCGCCAATTAGTGGCTCCGTGCCACTGCCAAACTCGTCAATGAGCAGGAGAGTGTGGGCATTGGCATGTTTCATCATGTTCTTCATGTTGAGCAGATGCGACGAATAGGTACTCAAGTCGTTCTCTATGCTCTGTTCATCGCCCATATCTATCATGATGTTCTCAAAGACACCTGCCTTGGAACGCTCGCCAATGGGGATGCTGATGCCACATTGCAGCATGTATTGCAGCAGCCCTACGGTTTTCATGCAAACCGACTTACCGCCAGCATTAGGCCCGGAGATAATCAAGATGCGCTGTTGCCGGTTGATGGTAATGTCAAGGGGAACAACCTCCTTACCTTGTTTCTCCAAGGATTGTTGGAGTAGGGGATGGATGGCATGATACCAGTCTATCTGCGGATGGGCATTGAGAATGGGCTCGATGGCTTTTGTCTGGATGGCGAAATCTGCCTTCGCCCTGATCAAGTCGATTTGGGCAAGGAAGCGATAAGATTGCAATATTTCCTTGATATGGGGGCGAATGAGCTTGGTCAGTTCGGTCAATATCCGTATGATTTCCCTTCTTTCATTAGCCTCAAGCTCACGAATGCGGTTGTTGGCATCCACCACTTCCGATGGCTCGATGAACACCGTTCGGCCTGAAGCCGACTCGTCATGGACGATTCCCTTGATTTTCCGTTTCAATGCAGGGGCTATGGGGATGACCAACCGACCGTCGCGGATAGTCGGGGCGACATCTTTTTCCACAAGCCCCTCGCTTTGCGCATTTCGTAGGATGGAATGGAGGGTGCGTGAGATGCTGCCCTCTGTTTGGGATAGTTCGCGGCGGATATTAGACAGCTCTGCGGAAGCATCATCGCGGATTTTCCCAAACTTGTCGAGGACTTGGTCGATGCGCCTGATGAGTTGGGGGAAAGTGACAATGCCGTCTGTCAACCGGGCAAGGGCAGGGTACTTGGATTGGTAGGCTTCTGGATTGTCGGGATTTCCTGTGGGACGCTTGAGGAATAGCACAATCTCATGGATAGTTTCCAGCGAGCGGCGCAAGTCGAACAGCTCTTTCACCTCGATGTGGATGTTTTCAAGGCGGAGCTTGGCGACGGCAACTCTCACGTCAAAGAAATACTGGAGTGGGAAATCGTCCTCCACCTCTTGCAATTGCCGGAATTCCTTCACCTGCAACAGCCACTCATTAATCGTCGATGCGTCGTCAGAAAAAGTGATGCCATCGACCATCTCTGTACCTAACGTCGAAAGGCAATTACCTTTCAATAAGCGGCGGATGTCATCAAACCCTATCTTCCCCTCAAAATTATGTGGATAAATCATGATGCAAAATTACTCCCTTTATCATTGAATTTGATGAATGCCTTGTTAATAAATCTTAATCCTTGCCATTTTCTTCATTCTTCTTTCTTCATTTCTGTTTTTTACACGTAACTTTGCAACCGTTTTCGGCAATATGACCAGCTAATGTCATTAAGGAGAGATGGTAGAGTGGTCGATTACAACGGTCTTGAAAACCGTCGTACCGAGAGGTACCGGGGGTTCGAATCCCTCTCTCTCCGCAAAAAACGCTTAATTATCAAGTAAGTACATTACACCCAATCTCACACATAATAATGTAAGGTTGGGTGTCTTTTTTTGTAGCCCATTACGATCTGTGGGGCGGAATCATATAATCTTCTTACGCTAACCTACACAAAAACAGGATATTTGCTGACCTTGAACTGTGAGAAATGGCGTTGTTGAGGCTTGGTGATGAATTTGTTTACCCTTGACGGAGCTATCATAAACAATTTGTTTGCGTATTGAAAACAAACTGTTTACCATACGCAAACAAACTGTTTACCATACGTAAACAGATGGCATAGATACCTGTTACATGAGACTATGGTATGGTTTGTTGTAAGCCATTACCCACTTCACGTCGCCTGGCTTCATACGAAACGTCCGACGGAGGTGGGATGCCCAAAGGATTATCGGGCAATACAATTGCCGACCGTATCGTGTTTGTTACGGTCTTTCATTGCCCTCACCCTATTAAAAAAAGATGTTTGGCGTATTTCCTTTTGGGGTCAGAAGAACTTAACAATGTCATCTAATGGCCTTCGGCTTGGGCGATTTGGCTCCGATGCCCTATACCCCAGCGAAATAACAGCCATGATTGTCTCATTCTCTGGGATGGCGAACAGTTCCCTAAGCGGGTCGGCATCACGCATACCCATGATTAGGGTGTCGAAGCCCATGGCCCTTGCCTTCAAGATAAGATAACAGTTGCTCAGGCCATTATCGTATGCACCCCAGCCATCACCAACTTCGTTGGTCTGTTTTCCTTGGAAAAATCCCGACTTCCCTCTCTCGTAAGTAGAGACAATCAAGACTGGAGCGTCTTTGATGCGCTCCTTGTTGCCCCCCACCATGTCTTGTACCGCAGTTAGTTTCTCATCACTGATGGCGACATAGTATTTTGTGGGTTGCTCATTGGCCCAAGAAGGAGCCTCTTGCACAGCGGTAAGGAGTTCGCGCACCTCCTTTTCGGAAATCTTCCTTGAGCCATCATAGCTACGGACACTTCGCCTGGAGGTCAGTACTTCGTCGAAAGACGGTGCGTCATTTGCCGGCTTGTTATTGACGGAGCAGCTTGACATCATCAGCAACACGATGGTTGCGTAAAATAAAAACATCTTATTCATAAATGATTGCGATAAACTTAATATTCATATAAACTACCCTAAATATGAGTGAAGGATTGGCAAAGGTATATGGTTTACCTTGTTACCATTTTCCCAATCTTCCCGTCAGATGTGCGTATGATAATGATTTGTTTCGTGGGAAGCCCGACAAGGCTGGTGACCCGTCGGCCTTGTAGGTCGTAATACTGGGCTGTAGCTGTCTCGCTGGATAGGGTCTCGGCAATACCTGAAATGAAACTGCCAATGGGAATAAATGCCTCTGTTGATTTTGCCTGGGCATATACGTCGAAAGAAGACAGTGTGGATGCGGCTGCCAGCCGTTTCCATCCCCATTGTCCGTTGTCCTGCCCGAATATGTAGTCGCCAGCATATAGGGGCATCTTCACGTAAGAGCCCCTGTACTGGTCGTCAAGCGCACTCCTTTTGAATGTCACGTCACCGCTGCCCGTGAATGTCACTTTCTGTGGGTTGTCGCTTTCGCCCGCCGTTACGACGAGTATGGGTTGATGGGCGGCAATGGCTGTCAGTTCCTGTAGGTTGAAATCATCGTCGATGGAATATGCCTTTACTCCCTCGGGGATGCTTGCGGCAAATGGCAGCATCAGCATACGTGCGCCGTCGATGGTTGTTGTCAGCGAGGCGGCATCGGCGGTGAAATTGCGTTCTGGACGGAAGTTTCCGCCGTCTGTGAAGAGTTCCAGTCGGCGGCACTTGTCATTATATATGAGATTGGCATCGTCAGCAATGCTGTTTTCCGGTAGCCAAACTACGCGGTTGGTGCCTTGCAGCCAAGGGAATTGTGCGGGGCATGAGGTGCAGGATGTCAGGTCGAGGCTGGTGCAGTCGGCATCCGATGTGTATTCAAGCACATAGCTGTCGTCGTCTACATAGGTGCCAGCCAGCTTTGCTGCATAGTTGCTGCCGTTGGACAAATAGACATCGCCAAAGGTGATGGTGAGATGTGAGACGGCATTGTCGCAGGTCAGCGAGATCAGTCCAGCACACCCATCGGCGAGGGTGGCAGGTGAGAGGTCGAATACCAGGTCGAAATCGCTCTCGCGACTGAGATCCATACGTCCGTACTCATGTTTTGACACTTGTTTTTTGTCGTTCACATAGGTCAGTGTTGTGGCTCCTGCCGTGAGCGAGTTGGTGGTTGTCACTTTCTTGACGTGCATGACTAACTGTGAGTAGCGCTCATCGAGAGCCACGTATCCATAACTTGCGTTAGTACGTGGGGAGATGAGTGGGTTGGACGAGTCGAAGGTTTTGGTCTTTCCTGAGAGTTTGTAATTTGTGCCGAAGGTGGTCTTCGTGGCAGTCATGTAGTCGATGCGGTCAAAGCGTGTGGCGACTCCCGTCATGTCAGACGGCTGTCGGTCGCGTGTGCGGATAGTGAGAACGGTGCTGACGCTTTGTGCTGGGATAGTAACCACAGGACGGCATGTCTCCTCAAAGCCATTATTCGCCACGTTGGAGAAATTCTTGGTTTTAGTTGTGGAGACCACGCTGTAGCCTGTTGTGTAGAACGGTAGGTCGCAAGTCAGTTGCACGTCCTCATCGCCCGTGTTGGCAACGACGGCCACAGCCGTGTCGCCCGTTTGCGAGAGATAAGCCGAGCCTTCCAGCGAGGCGCCGTTGAACGATGCGTCTATGCGCGTCATGCCAGTAACGAACTTGGCGAAGTGGGCCATGACATAGCCGCGCTTGGTGATGACACCGCTACTTCCTGCACCGCGCTGTCCGTCGCCCATCATGGCGTAGTAGCGTTTTGCGGCATAGTGAATCCAAGCGTTGAAGTCTCCCAGCATACATGTGTTGATGGCACGGAAGAAGTTGAAGAAGTCCTTTGAGAAGTCGAAGTTGCGTGTATTGCCCTCTGTCTCGTTCCAGTTGATGAGGTATTCGGTCATCCATATCTCCTTGCCTTTCTTGGCGAGGTTCTTGTATGCCGTCTGTATGCCTCCGTACTGGTGCCCGCCGTAGATGTCGAAGCAGTCGATGACATCGGTCTGGTTCAATGCGTTGGCGTAGCTGTCGTTGACGGCGAGGGTCTCGGGAGCCATGATCTTGCAACTGATGGTGCGTCCGTAAGTCTTTACGAACTCAGCGATTTCCGAAGCCGACCACAGGCAACCAGCGTATTCAGCGGGCCAGTCTGGCTCGTTCTGGATGGAGATGGCATCCAGTTCCACGCCGTTATTCCGTAGATACTGTACGTAGTCTTCCAGGTACTTGGCGTAGTCGGCCCAATTCTCGCGTTTCAGCTTACCCGTTGTGCCGTCGCTATTCTTGGCATTGCTAGTCCCGTTGGTCTTCCACTCGGCGGGCTGTCCCCACGGAGAAGCGAAGACGATGAGTCCCATTTGCTTGGCGACCTTTGCCGTAGATAGCGACTGTCCCCAGCTGTTCTTGCCGATGGGGATGTAGAGTCGCATGATGTTGCAGCCCACAGTGCTGCTCTCTCCCCACACCTTTTTTATCTCTGTAGTAGACATGTGGTTATAAGTGAACTGTGGCGAGCAAACGAATCCGCCGAAGCCTGTAATCTTCTGGTGTTTACCTTGTGCGTTTAGACGCACGGTTGCCGTGGTTTGTGACATGGCCTTGGAAGTGTTTGCGCAGAGCAATGCGGCCATTAAGAGATATTTCAATAATTTCTTCATTGTGTATTGTTGTTATTCATGTTTATAGCTGTAAACAACTGTAACGGTCTCCTCCCAATCTATCTCACAGTCAAGGAAGCCCGATGGTGTATTCATTGTTCCCAAATCTTGGTAGCCTTGTTTATTTCTTCCTTCATGAAATGGGGGATTAAAACACGAAACCCAGGTTAATGTAATAGGATAATCTCTTGGTGAGGTTGTTGTAACCCAAAGAACCACCGAGAGGTCCGAAGATGGAATTATAATAGTAGCAAAGCGATCCGCCAAGCATAGTCCTGTGATGAAGTAGCTCGTGGAAAGTTTGGCCATCCTGCCCGGCGGCAAAACGCAGCAGGAGGATATTGTTTTTCGTAAGCCTATACTGGGCTTGCATTTGCGCTGCCACCATCTTGTCCCATGCCAGTTCCACGTTTCCCACCCCCGCGAAAGGCATCTGCTCGTCAAAATAGTGGCCATACCACTCGCCCCCAATCACGTTGCTCAACACGAAAGGAACGTCATCGCAATAGAGAGCGCGGCCATAGAGCATGGGTTGTAAAGAGAGTTTGCTGCCTATAGGGATGTTCATACGCCCTATCATGCTGTAATCGCGGATGCCGACCTTCCCGTCTAAAAGGACGAAATTGTCGGTATAGTATGCAAACCTGGCATGGAGTCTTGCGCCGCTCGTTGGAAAGTACCAGTCGTTTTCACTGTTGTACCATGCCTTGGCCTCATAGCTCACATATCCCTTGTCTTTTAAAAGGGCATCGGCTATGTGTTCAGAGCGATGGTCGAAGAGCAAGGAGTGGTAGTCGAAATACTCCCAATTTGCGCCGATGCTGAAGTTGAGATTGCGGGCGTTGAAGTTGAAGAGCGTCAACTTGGCGGTGTGCTGGTTATAAGTTATGCTGTAGGCCTTGTCGCCATAGTCGTAGAGGTCGATGTCATTGATGCGGAATGCGTATGAGATGGTGGGTCGGAAGAAACTGATGGGATGCAACGACCAGTCGGCGCGTGCCATCAGTCGCTTGCCCAAGCGCAAAGTCAAATCCACGTCCATGGGTATCTTGCTACGTATGGGCAGCTCTGCGTTTACCTGAATGGCCACCATCTCCTCGCTGTCGAACCGTCCTCCAATGTTTATTTGGTTGCCTTTCTGCTGGCCCGCTATGAATATTACGGTAGCTGCGGTGTGGTCAGCGTTGTTGATGATGCGGAATGTCGCCGTCTTATAGTACAGGTCTTGGCGGATGGCCGTGGCAATGATGTCTGCACGATTCATGTCGATGCTATCGCCAACGTGCAGCCGGAACTTGGTACGGATATATGTCTCGTCGCTTTTGCTCATGCCTCGGAATCGCAGTTCGCCAATCTTGTAGCGTGATGTCACGGGGGGCGGCGTCGCTCTTCCCTGGTTGGAGGCGGGTGGGAGGGGATTTCCTATCTCCTTGCATAAAGCCACAAGTTCGTCCCAATGCTCCATGGCAGCCTCCTCGCCTCGGCGTATCAGGGTGTCGATGGCTGCCGTCGTGAAACTGGCAGAACTATATCCCTTGGTGTTCACACGTATCATGATGTCTGTGATGGCTTGGTTCTCTTGGAACTTATCCTTGCAGTTGTGATCCACGATCTGTAGCAGGATGCTTGACGTGGAATTGAGTTCTGGTGCCGCTTTCAGTTCTGATGAGACATCGACACCGATGATATAGTCGGCACCCATCGCACGGGCAACGTCGGCAGGGTAGTTGTTGAGCAACCCGCCATCAACCAGCACCTTGTCGCCTATCCTAACAGGTGCGAACACGCCGGGGATGGCCATGCTGGCACGCATCGCCCTGCTGAGTATGCCGCTATGGAACACTTGCTCTGAGTTGTCTACCACGTCCGTGGCAACACAGGCAAACGGTATCGGCAGCGTGTTGAAGTCAATGGAGTCATGGTAGGGCATGGTGAGTGCGTCAAACATCGTGATGATGTTCTTGCCCATGATGAATCCCCCGCCAGGCGTTGGGGATGCTTTTCCAAAGTTGAGGCTTTTCGATATGACGTACGTATTCTGTTTCTCGCGTTCACTGAGGCTTTGGTGGCTCAGGTCTTCACGGTCGGAGAGGACAAACGACCAGTTCTGTATCTTGAAGACGGAGTCGAGTTCGTGGGCGCGATGCCCGCAGGCGTAGATGCCGCCCACGATGCTGCCCATGCTGGTACCCGTGATGATGTCGATAGGCATACCTACCCGCTCCAGCACCTTTAGTACTCCTACATGAGCGGTACCCTTGGCACCGCCTCCGCTCAACACCAAGGCTATCTTCTTGCGTTGTTGTTTTCCCTTGTTGTCGGTTTCCCGAACCTCCTGTCCTGCTGTTGTCTGTACGAAGCACACCAACAGGGCTATCATCGTCATGAATACTTTTCTCACAATGGCGCTCTTTCTTACTCTCAGTTTAATTGTTTTCTTTATCAATCATCACATTGGCTTACATTCATTAATTTGTATTTGGACGACAAGGTGTTGTTTATGGTTTGGCATTATTAGGTTTTCCACTTGCCCTCATGGCGTGTAACATTACAAGCCCGTTCTGCAATGACATGGCAAAGATACATATAAAACTTGACAAGACCGTCTTTTTTGGTGGTTTGTTTTTCGGATAAGGCATAAATAAGGGATTAGGGATATGATGTTGTGTGCCGAGCCAATTCCGTCAATTGGTTTCATTTTTCTTGTCAAAAGAGAATGATTTAGAAATAAAAAAAGTAATTTTGCATGGTTGACATTTGTCAATCGTATGTTTATAATCATCGGAAAAAAGGAATTGTATCGTATGGAATACATGTCTCAAGAAGGTTATGAGAAACTTGTGGCGGAGCTCCGCCAGTTGGAAAGTGTCGAGTTGCCAAGGGTAAGGGAAGCGATTGCCGAGGCGCGAGACAAGGGCGACCTCAGTGAGAATTTCGAGTATCATGCCGCCAAGCGCGAGCAGTCACGGCTCTTGGGTAGGATTCGTTTCAAGCAGAGGGTGTTGGAACATGTAAGGGTCATTGACACGTCAAAGCTCAAGGGCGATGGCATCGGTTTGTTGAGCAAGGTGGAGATGACCAACCTTGCCAGCAATGCCCGCATGGCATACACGATAGTCAGTCCTCATGAAGCCAGCATTCGTGAAGGCAAGATTTCCATCAAGTCTCCTATCGCCCAGGCTTTACTGAACAAGAAAGAGGGTGATGTGGTGGAAGTGCGTGTCCCTGCTGGCATCCAGAGATTCCATATAGATCATATTATTAGAGTTTGAAGGGGCAAAACTTTCAAAAGAGAGAGGTCGCCGATGAATATAGGTAACTGCCGAAAGATATGAGCAGCCAAACCATAAGGGCAATGAGCAATAGCAATAGGATGAGGACGACGGCTGATTGCGCCGCACGACGGTTCACCTCCTTGATGACTGTCTCCTCGCCATCCACAAACCCTTGTATCATCGCCATGTTCTTTGTGTTGGCACGGTGGAATATGTCGATGATGTCGCCAACGAAAAACGGTATCATCCCCAATAACACATCACGTAAGGCATTGTTGATGACAGCGAGGGTCAGGGGAATGCTCTTGATGACCCGCAAGGAGAAATAGACGAATGGCACGACACTGAGCAACGCTATGGCATCGCCCCAGCCGGGAACTACCCCGATGAGCGCGTCAAGGTAGTAGCGGTCCATGTAGCGAGTGAGGTTGCCCATCGCCTGATAGGCCTTGTTGTTCATCAGCCGCTCCCGCCGCTGTTCGCGTTTCTCGTTCTTGTCCATGGTGATGGTTATCCGTTCTCTTTCGCCTTCTTGGCAAACTCAAAGAGCGATTGGGGTAGGTGGCAGTAGCCCGTTGGATTCTTGTCGAGGTAGTCTTGGTGGTATTCCTCTGCCGCATAGAAGTTGTATAGGGGCAGTTTCTCCACAACCAAGGGCTCCCGGTAGTTTTTCTGTTCTTCTTGGTACACCTTCTCGATGACGGGCAAATCTTCCGTCGTCGTGTAATAGATTCCTGTGCGATAACGTGTTCCCTCGTCGTGTCCCTGTTTATTGAGGCTTGTGGGGTCAATGGCTTTGAAGAACATCTGCAACAGGAATTGCAGGCTCACCACATCGGGGTTGTACTTCACACGCACCGTCTCCGCATAGCCTGTCGTGTCGGTGTAGACCTCCTTGTACGTTGGGCTCGCCGTATGTCCGTTGGCGAATCCGACCTCCGTTTCCACTACGCCCTCAATTTGCTTGAAGAAATGTTCCGTACCCCAGAAACAACCTCCTGCCAGAAAGATGTCTTTTGTTTTCCCTGTTTCCATAGAATGCAAAGATATAACTTTTTTCGGCAAACACCTATGAAAATCACGTTTTTCTGCATTTAACAGGGGAAAAGCCCATGTTCCGAAGAAAGTCAATGTTCCTTTTGAAGTGTAAACTCAAACGCAAGACCGCCTGTTTCTAATGAGCTGACCTTGATGTTGCCGCCATGCAACAGCACGGCATTCTTGACGATGGAAAGGCCAAGCCCTGTGCCGCCCATATCGCGGCTGCGCCCTTTGTCGATACGGTAAAAACGTTCAAAGATGCGTGGCAGATGTTGCGCTGGAATGCCGATGCCGTTGTCCTTGAAAGTGAACAGCCAATAGTTATGGTGTTGCGTGGCTGAGACCTCCATGATGGTATTCTTACCCGCGTAGTTGATGGCATTGTCCACCAAGTTATGGAAGATGCCGTAGAGCATAGAGTAATTGCCGTGGATGATGATGTCTTGTGGTAGGTAATTGTGTAGTGTCATTTGGTGCTTCTCCATCGCCAAAGCCGTCTCTTGCGCAATGTCGGCGAAAAGGACCGACACGTCTACGCGCTCCATCTTCAGCATGTCTGGTGCATAGTCCATTTGGTTGAGCGTGGAGATGTCTTGCAAGAGCGCCGTCAGTCGCTGGGCTTGCGAGTGTGTGCGGACGATGAATTGCTGGCGGGTCTCATCGTTGATGGTGGGATTGTCAAGGATAGTTTCCGTGTAGCCGAGTATGCTGGCGACGGGCGTTTTCAGTTCATGTGCAATGTTCTGTGTCAGTTCACGGCGCATACGGTTCTCCTTTTCTGATTGTTCACGGCTAATGCGGTCGTCCATCCGTTTGGCATAACGGTACAGCAGGAAGCCGAGTCCTGTCATTACCACCAATGAAAAGAGCAGCAGATGCCAGTCACTCACCTCTTCGAATGGCATCAGGAACTTGCGGTCGTAATCCTCGAACAGTATAAAGATGATAGCATAAACCAGAAATATGGCCATGACGCTCAGCCACATCTTACGTCCTTCTGTCATCTGCTTTTTCATCATCAGCGGAAAAAACGTTTACTCTTGACCCTTTATCTCAAATAGATACCCAAAGCCTGTGCGAGATGCCAGGCAGAAGGCATATCGGTTTAACTTCTTGCGCAGCCGCGCGATGTTGACATCCACAGTCCGCTTCGTGACGATGACATCCTGCGGCCATACCCTGTCGATTAATTGCTGACGGCTGAAGACCTGTCCGGGATGCTCAAGTAAGAGTAGCAGCAGTTCATATTCCGTGCGAGTGAGGGCGATAGGCTCATCATCGACGGTTACGGTCTTGCTGATGGCATTCAGCACAAGCCCCTCAAAGGATATTCTCCTGTTTGGACTATTCCCACTTCTGCTAAGTACAGCCTTTGCCCTTGCCATAACCTCACGGACGGAAAACGGTTTGGTCACGTAGTCGTCGGCTCCGAGTGAAAAGCCTTGCAGCGTATCGTCCTCCGTGTCTTTAGCCGTGAGGAAGATGATGGGAATGTGTTGCGTCTGATAGTCTGCTTTCAATCTTTCTGCCAGCTTAAAGCCTGACATGCCCGGCATCATCACATCAAGAAACAACAGGTCATAGCCATGCGCCTTGCACCCTGCGCTATGAACCATTTTGATAGCCTCTTCTGCCGAATGTGCCGCGTCTGCCTGGTAGCCTGATGCACGGAGATTGAATAGCAGGATATCACACAAATCCTTTTCGTCGTCAACCACGAGTATACGTTTCTGTTCCATTACCTGAAAGAAAACCGACAGTCTTCTTATTTGTTATGCGCTTACAAAGGTACAAAAATATGCGAGAGTACGCAATTTTTGCTGCGCTTTTGTCGTGTAACTGTCAGGTATCAAGGCTTTTATGGCTCGAGGTTGTTGGATGGACTTTGTCAGTGCCTAATCACCTTTTCATAATTTAACATGATGTCGGGGCGTCCAACAGGAGTCCATGTCATCCTGCTGCTTGTGAGTTTCTGGATGTCCCATTCTTGAGTTTGGGGATTTTCTCCGTATTGTCGCTGGATGATGTTCAGGCGATGGCCGTCTTTCGTGAGCGTGTAGGTACGCTGATAAGTGGTATCGCCGGCGAATACGTCATAGGAATGGATGGAGCATGTGCCGTAGGTTGTTGCCAGTGGAGTAAACGTGTATTGGATATATCCTTCGCTAACAACCCCTTTGTCGTATACCTGTTCCCAAGTCCCACAGAGGTTGTTGGTATCGAAAATGTCCTCATCCTGACAGCAAGAGGTGAATGTGAATGCTGCGTACATCATAAGAATGCCTTTCCAAAGTTTCAATGGTTTCATGTCCTTTAATCGTTTTTTGTTGATTGATTCTGACAAGAAAACGTGAAACATTGGAAAGCTTGCATCCTCGAATGTTAAAAATGGGTCTTTTATTTTGAGCTTGTTGGGTTGTTTTTGCCTGGTGGGTTAGTCGATAATGGCATCGAGCCAGCAGAGGAAAGCCACGAGCGAGGCATTCCAGTTGATGGCTATCTCGTTGGAAGCGTAGGAGGGCATCTCGTCAAGATAGGACTCGTCGGGATAGTTGGAGGGATATACAAGCGACCCGTCTCCCTTGTCTTGTTGCCCAGGATTGGGGCCGCCCACAAGCATACCGGGGAAGGGGGCGGCAATGTCATCGGCAGCCGAAATGCGATGGTGTGGGTTCATGGGACTCTTGTCGCCAAACCCTGTCACGAAACAATAGCCCGTGGCATTGCGTCCCAGTAGATAATCGGCATCCTGCAAGGCATAGCGGCGATACTTCGTCGTTCCTGTTAGCTGGTCAGCATATAATAGTAGGAAGGCTTGGCAACAACAGTTTTCTGCCAGGCAGCCCCATCCAAAGTCCTGCGCCTTATTTCCAAAGGGCGATTGGAACGAGGATGTGCCAACATCCTTAATTGCCATGTCGCAATAGGCTATCAATTGTTGGTGCATCTGCTCGTGTAGTTTTTCATCCTTGGTATCTGCCAACCATTCAAAAGCCCCCAATGATGCTACGTTTCCCCATGAAGGGGTGGTGAACCGCGTGGGTTGATGCTGGCGGGCATCATCGAGATATTGGCGACGACCTGTTAACCGATAGAGAGCCGAGGCTGCCCAGAAAAACTCATCGCTTGCATTGTTGTCGCCGTATGTACCCGTGGTGATGGCGGGGTCGGCAAGTTGTTCTTGTCGATAATAAGCCTCGGGGTGTTCTTTTGCCCACATGTATGCTCGCTCGGCCATGGCTGCCGCTTGGGATGCAAACCCTGGGTAGTCTGCTTGGTAAGATTCAAAGAGGCGGGCGGCATCTGCCATCACAGCGGCGAAGTCAAGGGTTGCCGTGACACTCTTTGCGACGACATAGCGTGTCTGTTGGCAGTCGGTTGGCATGATGAATGCTTCAAAGTTAGGGGTGGTGAGCTTATGGTAGACACCGCCGTCGTATGGGTCTTGCATGGTGATGAGCCAACGTAGGTTGAACATGATTTCGTCTAACAAGTCGGGCGTTTGGTTTGGGCTTTCGGGAATATCTGTGGACAAGTTGGCGAAATAGTTGCGTTGTTGTTCGTAAGCGGCAAACATCAAGCCAATGCTGAAAGCCGAGTTGACAACATATTTATTATAGTCGCCAGCATCGTACCAACCGTAAGGCGAACTGATGACAGAGCCGGTGGGGCGGAGGGGGGAGGCGGCAGAGGGATGTATCAACACGTGGGTGTCGGGATGTCCCAGTGGACGATTGTAGATGCCACCGCGCTCAATGGGAACGCCCGAGCGGATCAGGTAGAACAGGCGGAGAGCAGCTGTGGCAATGTCATGGTATGGTTGGTTGTTGACACGGATTTCGCATTGTTGTCCACCCACGCTGACTTGATAGTTGCCCACGGAGGATAGTTGGTCGAGATGGACAAGGTAGCGGGTCTTGCCTGAGAATGGCGAAACGGCTTTTCGCGTCACCTTGGGCTTTAGCACTTGCCCATTGGGTGTTGTTACGCGTAACTTGCCAGAGGGATTCATGCCCTCAATGACGATGACTTTCTCTTGTTGTGGATGGTAGCCCACTTGGTTACGGCGAATCGAAACCCCGTCTTTTGCCTGGATGCCAATCATGGAACACGCCAGGAACATGGTCAGTAGTTGCTTTCTCATAATTTATATTGCTTATTTCATCGAATATCGACCAAGATAGAAATAGTTGACAAATATAGTCAATTTTTGACATATTATCAACATCGTTACGCAACTTCATGGCTTTATTGTGAGAAATTGCTTGTTTTTTTATAATTTTGTAGCCATATTGAAAGAATAAATGATATGATTAAAGACTACAAGATTGTCACCCTCTGTGGCAGTACACGGTTCAAGGAGCAGTTTATGGAGGTGCAGAAACGACTAACATTGCAAGGACACATTGTCATCAGCGTGGGAATGTTTGGCCATTCCGGCGACGAGGAGGTATGGAAGCCTGGCGTAAAAGAGATGCTTGATGACATGCACTTAAGGAAGATAGACTTAGCCGACGAGATTTTTGTCATCAATGTTGGTGGGTATATTGGTGAGAGTACCGCTCGCGAGATCTCCTATGCCACGGCAACGGGTAAGAAAGTGAATTATCTGGAGAAATAAAAAAATCGGATGTCATCACGACAACCGATTTCCAAAAACAAACTACTTAAAAACTAATCTACTAAAACAAATCAAAAAATATCTTTCTAATGTGTCTACTTGTCCTCTTTAAATTTTTTGCAAAGATAAATACTTTCTTGTAATTTGCAAAAAATATAACGATAAAATTTTGGAAATAGTATGTTTTTATCCACGAAAAAGGGAGAAATGGCAAGCATTCCTCCCTTTTTTGTTATGTATAGATTACAATTTTACATCATTCCACCCATTCCTGGGTTGCCCATTGGCATGGCTGGTTCTTTCTCTGGCTTGTCAACAATAAGGCATTCCGTGGTCAGGAACATGCCCGCAATGCTGGCGGCATTCTCCAAAGCAACACGTGCCACCTTGGCAGGATCGATGACTCCTGCCTCGCGTAAGTCCTCATAGACACCCGTGCGAGCATTGTAACCGAAGTCACCCTTGCCCTCGCGAACCTTCTGTACCACCACGGCTGGCTCGCCTCCGGCGTTGCTCACGATCTGGCGGAGTGGCTCTTCAATGGCACGTTCCACGATGTTGATACCCGTCTGCTCATCGGCATTGTCACCTTTCAAGTCTTTCAAGGCTTCGAGTGCGCGGATGTAGGTTGCACCACCACCGGCGACAACACCCTCTTCGATGGCTGCGCGAGTGGCGCAAAGGGCATCGTCCACGCGGTCTTTCTTTTCCTTCATCTCCACTTCGCTGTTGGCACCCACATAGAGTACGGCGACACCACCAGACAACTTGGCGAGACGCTCTTGCAGTTTTTCCTTGTCGTATGAGCTGGTCGTGTTTTCGATTTCTTTCTTGATCTGGGCGATGCGGTCAGCAATTCCTTGCTTTTCTCCTGCACCATCGACGATGGTTGTGTTGTCTTTGCTGACAGTTACTTTCTCGGCAGACCCCATCATTTCCAATGTTGCTTGTTCAAGCTTCAAACCTTTTTCCTCGCTGATGACGGTTCCGCCAGTCAACACGGCGATGTCTTCGAGCATAGCCTTGCGGCGGTCACCAAAGCCTGGAGCCTTCACTGCGCAAATCTTCAAGCCGGCACGCAGACGATTCACGACGAGCATGGTCAGGGCATCAGAGTCAACATCCTCTGCAATAATCAGAATTGGACGGCCTGTTTGTGCGGCTTCACCGAGTAAGTTCGCAAATTCTTTGTTGACATTTGAAATCTTCTTGTCATAGATAAGAATCATCGGATTTTCCATCACACATTCCATCTTCTCGCTATCTGTCATGAAATAAGCACTCAGGTAGCCACGGTCGAACTGCATTCCTTCCACCACGCCGATGTGTGTGTCACGGCTCTTTGATTCCTCGATGGTAATCACGCCGTCCTTGCTCACCTTACGCATAGCCTCTGCAAGCAACTCTCCAATCTCCTTGTCGTTGTTGGCACTGACGGTTGCCACCTGCTCAATCTTGTCATAGTTGTCACCAACTTGCTCAGCACTCTTGGCGATATGCTCGACCACAGCCTTGACAGCCTTGTCGATACCACGCTTCAAGTCCATGGGGTTAGCACCAGCGGTCACGTTCTTCAATCCCTCGGAAATGATGGCTTGTGCCAATAGGGTAGCGGTAGTGGTACCGTCGCCAGCGTCGTCGCCCGTCTTGGTGGCTACGCTCTTGACGAGTTGTGCGCCTGTATTCTCAAACTTGTCCTCTAACTCAATTTCCTTGGCGACAGTCACACCGTCCTTTGTAATCTGTGGTGCGCCAAACTTCTTCTCAATAACCACGTTACGTCCTTTGGGACCCAGCGTCACTTTGACGGCATTTGCCAATTGGTCTACGCCTTGCTTCAGCAAGTCGCGAGCCTCGATATTGAATTTAATCTCTTTTGCCATGGTTTTCTATTTTTTCGATATTACGTTATTACGATATTACGTTGTTACGATGTTTGATAATTATTCAATCACTGCGAGAACGTCGCTCTGTCGCATCATCAGGTATTTCTCTCCTTCAAACTCGAGTTCTGTGCCTGAATATTTGCCATAAAGCACTTCATCTCCTGCCTTGAGGATCATTTCTTCATCTTTGGTTCCATTACCAGTTGCAACAACCTTGCCGTGCAATGGTTTCTCTTTTGCTGTGTCGGGAATAATCAGTCCCCCGATTTTCTCTTCTGCTTGTGCTGGAACGACAAGCACTCTGTCTCCTAATGGTTTAATGTTCATAATGTATAAATATTTAAGTTTGTTGAAAATTCATCGTCCTATCAACCAAAAATATGCCAAAGTGTCGCAAGTGCCACTTGGTCATGGTATGACTGACATAATTTCAGTTTTGCTTTTTTATCTCGTCGGCAATGATTTTAGCCATCTGTTCCACTCCTTTCTCATTGGGATGTACACCATCTTTGAACAATAAGTCTTGGCTGTTCACCTTATCGTATAAGTCTATCACTTGGATTTTGTTCTTTTTCGCCACCTTATTTATTATAGGGATGATCTCATTGGCAATAATGGTATCATTGATGGTGTAAGGATTCTCAAAAGCCTTAATGGGCGTAGCAAGGTAGATAATGGGCTTGGCGGGAAGGGCTTTCAACGTGTCAATCATCTGTTGTAAGTCATAGGCAAACTCTTTTCCGTATGCCCAATTTTGTGGCTTGCTGTCGTTTGTTCCCAATTTGAGGATGACAATATGGGGATTGAATGCCTGTGCGAACTGCCATTCCTGCCGTTTCATGTAGGGACGGTCGCCTTTATTCAATAATGTATGGGCACTCACTCCGAAGTTCCTTACATAGTATGATGCGCCTAAGACATTCTGCAAACGGGCGGGGTAGCCTAACTGCGAGCGCATTTCAATGCCATGCCCCTCCGTGATACTGTTGCCGATACATGCCACGCGGATGGCATCCGTGGCTGGCGACTTGAGGTTTTTCAGCCATTCAGACAACTCGTTAAGCATTTGGTCGTGGTACTTGTACGATGACCGGAAACCAAACCCATGTCCACCAGAGGGGTAGATGTACATGGCGCATTCGTTGCCTTGGTTGCGCATGGCAGTATAGTATGCCACGCCATTGGTAACGGGAGGCACAACCCTGTCATCATTTGCCATCAAGATGATGGCGGGAGGGGTGACATGGCAGCGCACCTGCTTGTCGTTGGAGTATTGCCTCACCAAATCCTTGTCATAACGTCCCTCTCCCAAGAATCCCACGCAAGAGCCTTTGTGTGTCACCTTCTCGTCCATCGAGATGACGGGATAGAAGAGGATGGTGAAGTCTGGGCGACTCTCCCAAGGGGCATGTGTGCTGACGGTCGAGGCAAGATGCCCTCCCGCTGACGACCCCATGATTCCCACGTCGTAGGGGTTGACATGCCACGAGTCGGCACTGTCGCGCACCGTCTTGATGGCTTGGTAGGCATCCGACATGGGGATGTTGCGATCGCCATTGGGCATCCGGTATTTCAAGACGAAGTAGGCGATGCCTCGCTCGTTGAAGAAAGGAGCCCAGTCTGTTCCCTCATGTTCCATGGCGAGGTGTGAATAACCGCCTCCAGGACATGCCACCACAGCCCGTCCCGAAGGGTTTTCTGGCAAGAAACAGGTTAGTGTAGACTCGCCATCCGTGGAATTGAATAACTTGAATGTCCGAGCTGTCTGTGCTGATGTAGCCATTCCGATGGCTACTAATATATATAATAATGTGTATCTTTTCATGATGATGTGTTATTTAGTAAATTCCAAGAAGTCTATTTCTACGATGCGCAGCTCCACCTTGCCGCCCTTGGAGACAAAACGGTCCAATTCCCCGGCATTACCGCCAGCCAATTCCTTCGTGTCCCCAAAGGCATTGCTGTCTTGGGCAGGACCGAGCATCTTGATGGTAATGACATCACTTATCACGGGTTTGTCAATCGGAATATGCACATAGCCCAATGTGGCGTAGGTGATGCCTTCCCACACTTTCTTCTTTCCTTGGTAGATGGCGAGGGGATAGCATTTGTTTCGCCAGCCCGTCAGTTTGATGGCAATCTCATCCACTTGACGCTTCCCTTCCAACTGATAGGTAATCCAAGCATTCTCTTTCGTGCCATCGCTTTTCCATTCTGACAACTCATTGTCGTCGAAACTACGCAGCACGTCGTCTTGATTGCTGCCAGCCTTGGCAGACTTCACGTCGATGCCCCGTTTCATGTCACGGTAAGAGGGTGTGGAAGGTGTCTCGCCACGTTCTAAATTCAAGGGCAAAGCCATGGCGGGAAGATAGGTACTCACGCCGTCATGGGTGTCAATGCTTTCTGTTTCCAGGGTGATGGTGACAGGTGACAGCCCCTCTGCCGCTGCCGTCAGGTATATCTTGCCAGGGTTGACCGTGCTTCTGACCAATACGCGGTTGATGCCACACTCCACGGGAAGCCCCATTTGGCGGACATAATTATCGAATGTAGATACGGTGGAGGGACCATCCAGCATCCCCGGTGTGCCATTATGGGCATTTGTGGCACCCTCCGTCTCACCATTTTTATGACTTTTCATGCCAGGTTTGGTGGCGATTCCGCCAATCCATTGTCCTTCTCCCCAGAGGTTGAAATTCACCATGCGGTTATCCAAGGGGCAGCGGCGTCCTTCTTTGTCAACGACTTCCACTTGCACAAGGGCCATGTCGGCACCATCCGCCTTGAATCCCAATGGGTCTTGAATGATAGATACGACGAGATGGTCGGGCTTTCCTGCCGTCTCAATGCAATAGTCGCTCACCCTTTCTCCATCCTTATAACTGATGGCTTCGATTGTTCCCTCCTCGAATGCCACATCCTTGAAAGTGAAGAGGTACTGCCATTTGCGCTCTCCCTTGCCCAACGACTTGCCATTGATGAACAATTCCACGTCGTCGCCATTCGACACGACGTAAATGTCCTTGGTCACTCCCTTGTCGTAGTTCCAATGTCCGATGATGTAAGTGTGGTATTCCTCGGGGGCAACCCATCCGTCCCACATCACCTGGTGGGCAAAAAAGGCATCCTTGGGAATGCGCATGGCATCTGTCACGCCACTTGTGCGATAGTTCGACTCGCCGCGCCAGTGGGTGTTGGTATCAGAGAAGACAATCTTCACGCCACCGCTATTGACACGCTTGCCCGTGCCTGGGCGGTCCACGAAGTAGTCATACCACCGTTCCACCATCTCCTTGGCGAACTCGTCCATGTTGTGGTTGTAGTCGATAGCGGGCTTCCCACGGTAAAGGGGACCGTCTCCCTCCTTATGGAACGGGTAACTGTATTCATCCCAATATTTCCGCAATCCCTCATCGCGACAGTATTCCATCTGCCACATCGGGTGTTTCTTGCTCTTGTTGATATAAAGCATCTCGCCGCCATATTCCGCCTCGTCGATGTCAAGCATCTCCCTGCTGCCTATGGCTCGCCCGCCGTGAGGGTCATACTTGTCACGGATATTCTTCAGTTCTATCATGTGTTCACGGCTGATACTCTCGTTTCCTCCCTCATAGAAGAGGATGCTGGGGTTGTTGCGGTTGTAGATGATGGCATCGCGCATCAAGTCCACACGCTGCTCCCAACGCCTTCCCTCCACGTCCTTTTCGGCATCGCCGGCGGGCATGGCGTGGATCAAACCAACGCGGTCGCACGACTCCACGTCCTGTTTCCATGGCGTGACGTGCATCCATCGCATTACATTACCGCCAGACTCAATCACAAGCTTGTTGCTATAGTCGCTCAACCACGCCGGTACACTCATTCCCACGCCTGGCCACTCGTTGCTCGTGCGTTGCGCATAGCCGTGTACCATCATCACACGGTCGTTGAGCCAGATTTTCCCTTCGGCAAAACGGGTCTTGCGGAAGCCCGTCCGTGTTATCACATCGTCAATCTTCGAGCCATCGTCTGCTTTCAACAAGGTCTTTACTGTATATAGGTAACCGTAGCCCCAACTCCAGAAATGGACATCCTTCATCTGTCCCGTCACCGTCACGGTACGTGTCTCGCCCGGTTGCAACGTGTATCGCTCACCGTCAAAATGCCCAACTTCCTTGCCGTCGGCATCCAAAACCTTGGCAAAGAAACGGAACGAGCGAGCCTTGGTGTCATCATTCCTTACCTGCGACTCGGCGTGTAGCGTGAATGTCTTGGCGGGGATGTCGTAGTCCGTGCCATAGATATAGGTTCCCGTCGTACCCAGATTGCTATATAAGGGTAATGTCTGGTAAAGCACGTCGCTGACATGCAAATACACGTTTTTAGGTATGCCACCGTAATTGGCATTGAAGTTCTTGTCGTTCCATTGGTAACGGCTGTTGCTTGAACGCTCCCTGTACACCCAGCTGTTATCCACTCGAACAGCCAAGACATTCTCTCCATCTTTTATATAAGGTGTCAAGTCGAAGCCGCTAGCCATCACTCCGTTCTCTGACAGGCCGAGGCTATTGCCATTGATGAAGAACTCTGCACCGAAACGTACACCCTCAAACTCGACAAAGAACTTCTTTCCAACAATATCCGTAAGGGTAAAATGCTTGCGATACCACATCACCGTGTCAGAGAGTTCGGGGCAGGGGAGGCGGAATGCCTCATCCTCATTGAAAGCCCGTGGCAACGTTACATGTTGCCATTGGCTATCATCAAAAGCTGCAAGTTGTGCTTCTTCGATGTCGCCAATCTGCAAGAGCCAGTCACTATTGAAGTTATATTTCACCCGTTCCACACCGTTTGCTTGGATGCAGAGTGTGAACAATACAATAAGGAAGATAGTCTTTTTCATGTCTGAATAAAGGTTTTCAGTATTTTGCTAAGGCAGAAAACCTTTGGCAAAATACTGAAAACCTATGGCTATAGATGTTATTTAACAATGATTTTACGCCCATGCCAGAGATACACGCCTTGTGGCAAACCTTTCAACGATGCTGCGTCCTTGCGTACCAACTGTCCTTGGAGGTTGTAGACATCATCTGAGGATGCGTCCATTTCCAACTTGCCGATGGCATTGGTCACACCCGCCACGCGCAGGATGCCCTTGCTGATGTCGGAAGTGTCCCATTCCAAGGCGTAGGTGGTAGTGACACCCGTTTCGCTATCTGTCACTTCGTAGGATTCGGGCAATTCAAACTTGGGCGTTCCTGTGAAAGTGGTCGCTTCCCACAACACGATGGAGTCGCCCACTTCGGGTTTGTAGTTCTTGTAAAGAGATACGACAATCGTGCCGTTCATCGCCAATCGGTTGATTTGCTTGATGGCGGTACAGCCGTTGTTGGTCTTGGTTGCCGCCCTCATCACATTCACTAAATACCTACTCGTCGTGGCGAAATTGACATTCTTGTTACCGAAATTCATCACTCCCGAATAAGCCGTGGCGGTGGCACCCACTTGCAACGTGCCGTTGATGTTGAAGACGGAGTTTGCCAAAGCGCCGGAAGAGGCGGTAACACCCGAGAAGGTAGCCCCCGAGGCAACGGTCAGCGTACCCGTTCCGAGCGACGATGTCGAGACGATGTTCAACTCTCCCTCTTGGATGATGACATTGCCCGTGTTGGTCCATGCACCCGTGGAGATGATCTTTCCTGAGCCGACCTTGGTGAACTGTGTGCCTGTGCCAACGATTTTGCCACCCCAGCGCCAATTCTCATCGTTGCCTACTTTCCAGTTGTTGTTGCTTGTGGAGCCGCCCGAATCGCTGAACGAGCATACGCCACCGAGGCTTCCCGTGCCACTCAACTTACCGATAGTATATGTCCTACCGCTATTCTGCACTTCCACGCCGTCGGCAATATCCATCGTACCCAAGGGCATACCGTAGGAGTTGTCGAGGGTAAACCTACCGCTGGGGTCGCCATTGGAAATAGGTTTCACCGTGCCTTGGAATGCCGACCAGTCGCCGCTGACACGGGTACGTGTGGCATACCACGCGCTTGCCCCGGAGCCTCCTGACCGCACGGGGCATGAGATGGTGATGGTACCTTCGCCAAGGAGTTTATTGGAATAGTTGGCATCATTGACGAGGTTCCACGTGCCAGACTTGCCAGCGGGAACATTGATGGTATAGCTCGTACTCGTATTCTCGGAGAGGGTGCCGTTTTGGAACTCCACCGTCTTGGCTGGCATGTTGCACGACACGCATTGCACGGTGCCACCAGCGATAGCCAGCGTGTTGAGTGTGCTATTGGCAACATTCAACTTCATCCATCCCGAGCCGCGCTTGGTGAGGCGTGTGCCACTGATGGCACGGTTTACCACATAGTCTGCCGAGTTGTTGATCACGCCACCTTCATCTGTCAGAATCGACATGGCGGAGCCTTGCGTGACGGCTGCCGTGGTGCGTAGCTCGGCTCCGTTTTCAATGATGAGCTTATTGGCCGCGCTGTTCATCGCTCCAAGGTTGCCCGCTGCTTGGTTGGCATTGGAGATGGAATTGGTGATGACCGTACCGCCGGAGATGCGTGTTCCGCCGTTATAGGTGTTGTCGGTCTTCAAGGTGAGCGTTCCCGAACCACGTTTGATGAGTTTCGTGCCACCCACTATTGCCCCCGTTCCGTCGAAGACATAGCTCTTCGTGTTGTCGATGATGATGGAGTCTGCCTCAATGTCACTGTTGATGTTGACGGTGAAATTGGCAGCGTCGTCGCCAAACAGCACCTTGTCGCCCGTCACAAAGATCTCGTCGGTGACGGTGGGGTCTGATGCAAGCGTGAAGTTCTGTGCCGTCGCCAAGTCCCAAACGTTGCTCTCGTTGCCGTTCCAGACGATGGTAGAGGCATCGCGCAAGCCGCCAATCTCAAGATATAGCTTGCCATCTTCCAATACAAGAGACGACTTCAATGAGTTGGGTACTCCCTCGATCTTGATGTCAGAGAGATTACCCACCAATGTCCCTACCTCGCCAATCGGGTATCTTCCCACGCCCAAGGACTCGCCATCTGTGGTGTGGATGGCAAATTCAAATACGGGGGTCAGATATTTCGGCCCATAGTTCCAGTCTTTTGTCTCCACGGTCAACAAGGATGTTTTCACTTGGTCTGCCGTCATGTCGCCATAGACATCGAAGATGACGCGCGAGCCAAAGCCCAGCAGCAACGAGTCGGTCGTGATGTCGCCCTTGCTGTCTGCCCTGCCGGGGCGGAGTTTGGAGTCATAGTCCATCTTGATGGAACGGAACACGCCACCGTTGGAGTTCAACTCGGCAAAGCGGTTGAGCCAAACCGGAGAGTTCTTCAGCGTCCCGTCAAACCCGATGGCACCTGCCCAAATGTCGGTGTTGCCCGTATACGACTCTTCCACATTGGGCAATTCGAGGGTTCCGTCGCCCTGCTTCACGAGTCTCATGCCGCCCGTGAAGGCACCGCCCGTCACCGTTGAGGTGAAATAGTCATAATTGATTTTCGGATTGGTCGTACTGGTGCTGTTCGTTCCTTGCACCCACGAGGGCACGTTGAACGTGGCAATCCGTGGCGATGCGCCGTCGCTGACGGTAATTCTCGTGTCGTTGGTCTCGCAGACCATCACGTGTTGGTCATTGTTGGCTGCGCCAATCGTCCCGCCGTTGGCAATCTCGGTGCGTCCCGTCATCGTGAGTGGTGGCGGGGCAATGGTGATTCCCTCTAACTCTCCCAAGAAATAACTGGGGTGTGGAGGCTGGTTATAGCCGCACATTTGCCATACCATCGCTTGGCGATATTGATGGTCGTGCCAAAGTGTATAGTTGCGATATTCCGTGGGAACATTAGTTGTATAGATGCGGATTTTGGTATTGCCCTCAGCACGTAGCACAATTTCCTCGCGCCAGTCGCCGAAGATGTCGCCCTGGGCGCAGGGGGTGTTCTTCGTCCAGTTGCACATGTTGCAACCCGAAGTGGTGAAGAGGCGGCCCTTGCCGGGCTTGATGATGGCAGCCTCTTTCTCCGTTCCAGGGCTGTTGAGTACCTCGGAGAGGAGGTCACCATCCCAATAGATGCGGAAGTTGAGGTTGCCCCAGGCAATCAGGTCTTGCGCCTCGCCGACCACCTTGTCTGCCACGCAACTCACCATGCCACTCTGTGTGGAGCGTCCGATGCTGCCTGGGAAGTCATTGGTGAAGTTGGCGCAGAGGGCGCGACCATCATCCCCCGTGCTTTGCAAACGGTAATAAATCTTCGATGTGGTGGCGTCGCGGTAGTTCATGGCGGGTCGTGTCTCGTTGCAGGCGAATTGTTCCTGCCCGTGGCGGTAGGGGTCGAGATCGCCGCAATGCTGTGCGTCGCCGTGCCCAAGCCCCGTCGTGGAGAGTCCCTTTCCGTTGTCGTCGATGACCATCGAGCCAAAGACAATCTCGTCGCGCCCATCCCAGTCTACGTCGGCAATGGCATAATTGTGATAACCGTTGCCAAACCAGGGGCTTGACGATGAATATTCCTTCCAACGCCAACGCTCGGAGAGCTGGTGGGTGGCAGGGTCTACATCCAATGCAATGAACTTATGGCGTGTGTAGCAGCCGCGTCCGAGGAAGATGCTGGCATGGCGGCCATCGAGGAAGGGCGCACCGAAATAATGTTTGGTGGGACGGTGGCCGGCGATACCAGCACCCCAGATGGTACCCTCTGCCGACGAGCCGAGTAGGTCGGAGGTCTCTCCCACGTCATAGCGGGGCAGGGGATAGTCCATCCATTTCTGCCCGTTGGGCCCGATGCCATACGGCTCGCCCGTCTCACCGTTGATATAGAGGAGGAACTCTCGGCCGCTGTTGGTGTATTCCATGCCGCTCCAACGGGTGTCGGCATTCATGTCGCCGATGTTCACCACCGTACCGTCGGCTTGGTGAATGACCATGTTGTCGGCTCCGCGCATGATGACCTCCGCCTTGCCGTCGCCATCCCAGTCGTATGCCACGGCGTTCAGCTCCACGTTGCTGCCGCTCAAGAGGTTGGGGCCGCAGTCAATCCACCACAGGCGGTTGCCCTTGATGTCATAACATTCGATCTGGTTGAAGGCGTTCTTGTTGGTCAGTTCATAGTTCAACGAACTCAATCGCTTCACGATAAACTCACAGACACCGTCGCCCGTGACATCGCCCAAGGAGATGTCGTTGATGATATAGCCGCCCGTACTGGTGACATTGCTGCCGTCACGTCCATAGACGGGCTTCACGGCAAACTCCATGTAGATGTCGTTCCAGCGGGAGATGGGGGCGCACATCTCTTGCTCCACGCCCCTGATGACGGCAGCCACCTGGTATCTGCTCGATGAATTGCCGGCAGGGTCTACGTAGGTGGAGACCTTCAAGGGCGCTTGATTGACTTTCACGCCATTGCGATAGAGATTATACTCCGTGTCGTAATACTCCTCGCCGAACACCTTCCAGCTCACCAACGTGCCGCCCGTGGAGGAGGGAACCGCTACGAGGCCTCGGTCAAGCTTGTCGGTCACGCGCTGGGCTTGGCTTGTCATCGCCAACCCCATCAGCAACAATGTTGCCATCCATAGTCTTTTCTTCATTCTTGTTGTTATTTGTTAGTTTGTCAGTTACATACAATGGTGATAGATACAAGATGGTGCAAATTTACAAAAATCAATATAATAAATGTTCAAAATAACAAAAACTTAATAATAAATAACAGATTATATAGGGATTATCACTCCCATAATATCCTCTTTTGCAGTGTATTATAAAGAGGCGTGTACCGACAAACGAATCTCCGAAGCCACTTCGGCATAGCCGCTTTTATTGTCTATGGCTGTTTATCGATTTGTTTATGCTTGGTCAAGCTACCCTAAACAAATTGTTTACGTATGGAAAACAACTTGTTTACCATACTAAAACAAACTGTTTACCATACGCAAACAAAAGACAAAAGCCACATGCTAAATGGGTATGGCATAGTTAATGGAGTGGAAATCAGAATAAGGGATATTGGCAAATGATTGGATATGCCGAAAGAACATCCGCACAAGTTCCGCAGGACGCTTGCAACAATGGCGATAGACAAAGGGATGCCCATAGAACAGGTGCAGCGATTATTGGGTCATGTACGCATTGATACGACACTTCAATATGCCATTGTGAACCAAAACAATGTTAAAATGGCTCATAAAAAGTATCTTGGATGACGGAAACGCCCGCAATATCCCATTTTTTTCGTACCTTTGCGTTCGAATAGAGCGCACATGGCAAATAAAGACATTATCCTCCAGCAAGGGCAGACATCCGCTATCCTGTCACAAGGTGTATTATATAACGATGCGTGTTCCATCATCGAACAGGCACAGGCCTCTGCATACCGTTCCGTCAATGAAACCATCATCAAACGTAATTGGCTCCTTGGCTTGCGTATTCAGCATGAAGTCTTGAAAGACCAACGTGCCGAATATGGCGAACAGGTTATAAAGATCCTCTCTAAATCTCTGACTGCAAAATATGGATCAGGCTTTACAAAGACGAACCTATACAATTTTATAGGCTTTTATCAGAACTGGCCAGAGATTTTCCACGCAGTGAGTGGAAAATCTATAGAAGGTGATTCTGCCAACATTTTCCACGCAGTGAGTGGAAAATCGGTTAACGTAATTGATGCAATACGCCCAAATACACCTATACGCCTTTCGTGGACGCACTATCGCATTATCCTACAAGAACAGAATGCTGATGCTCGTACATGGTATGAAAATGAGGCTGCGACTGAAATGTGGAACACACGCACCTTGCAGCGTAACGTGTCATCACAGTACTATCACCGTCTGCTACAGTCCCAAGATAAAGCCCTTGTGCGTAATGAAATGAAGGCACTCACGGCTCCTTTGCAGGACAAGTTGGAGTATCTGAAGAACCCTGTCGTGGCGGAGTTCCTTGGCTTCAAGAATAATACCAACTATTCGGAAAGCAACCTGGAGCAAAGCATCATCGACCACCTAATCCCATTCCTCATGGAGTTGGGCAAGGGTTTTGCTTTCGTTGACCGCCAGAAACACATTCACACCGAGAAAGAGGACTATTATATCGATTTGGTGTTCTACAATTATCATCTTCGCTGCTTTGTACTCATCGACTTGAAGACTACTAAACTACGTTATCAAGATGTAGGTCAGATGGATATGTATGTCAAGATGTACGATGACTTTATGCGTCCCGAAGGTCATAACCCCACCATTGGCATATTGCTTTGTGCCGATACCGATGAGGATGTGGCACATTATTCTGTTCTTAACAGCAATGACCAACTTTTTGCAGCCAAATATCTCACCTATATGCCAACGCAAGAGAACTGCGCCGTGAGATAGAGCAGCAAAAGGAGTTTTTCAGATTACAGAATGAGAAGTAGAATGGAGTTGAAGAAATATAAACTTGGAGAATTGTTGGATGTCAAGCGAGGGGCAAGTCTTACAGAAGAATACTAAGCCACATCAGGTGACCTGGATAGTAAAATTACACTCAATCGAGCGATAAATCTGAATTTATGGGTGCAAAATGTGGCAATAATGTATGATTCTCACTATTTTTGTAAGCTGAATGCGTAACTCTCTAAACAATATACCGTTATGAATAAAAGAATGACATTGGCAGCCGTGGCATTGGTTGCCACACTTGGCCTTTCTGCGCAGAAGGGCATGACCCCTCCAGCAGGAGGAAAGGCTATCAGTGATGAACTAATTGGTATCTTCTTTGAAGACATCAGCAGTGCTGCCGATGGCGGCTTGTATGCGGAACTGATACAAAATGGCTCGTTTGAATTCAATCCCACCGAGCGTGACGGGTGGGGAGCGGGTACGGCGTGGCGGATGATTCGCCCCGGACATTCCACGGGACATATCCAACCGCTCTCGACAAACCCCATCCATGCCAACAATCCCAACTTCATGCGTCTGTACATCGAGCGTGTAGGGCATTATTATGACTTCAAGGGATGGACGGGCTTTGGCATCCAGAATGACGGCTTTGACGGCATTTCCGTGAAGGAGGGTGCCAAATACCAATTCTCCGCATTCCTCCGTAACGTGAAAGGTGATGCCAAGCAGGTGCGCATTGCCTTGGTGGAACCGCAGCAAGGGTGGGGGAAAGACCCTAAACTGCTTGCTGAAGCCATCATTGACGTGAACACTTCCGGATGGAAAAAGTATGACGCACAGTTGATTCCCAACGCCACTTCAGAACATGCTGCCCTTCAAGTCTTGGTACTTACCACAGGGGAGATGGACGTTGACATGGTCTCGTTGATGCCCGAGGACACCTATAAGGGGCATGGCTTGCGTAAGGACTTGGCGGAAGCTCTTGAGGCGTTGCATCCCAAGTTTATGCGTTTCCCCGGCGGATGTGTGGTGCATGGCGGTGGCGATGGCTTCTGGAACACTTATCGTTGGAAGACAACGGTCGGTCCGAAGGAACAACGCCGTGCGTTGAAGAACACCTGGGGCTATCATCAGTCGATGGGGCTGGGATATTATGAGTATTTCCAGTTCTGCGAGGATGTGGGTATGGAGCCGTTACCTATCCTTCCCTGTGGCGTGAGTTGCCAAGGTGCCAACGGTGGATGGGGCATGAAAGACCAAGCACAAGACTGTGTGCCGATGTCAGAGATGGACGAATGGGTGGACGAAGCCCTCGACTTAATCGAGTGGGCCAATGGCGACGTGAACACCAAGTGGGGACGTGTACGCGCTGAGGCTGGACATCCCAAGCCATTCAACCTCAAATACTTGGGTCTCGGTAATGAGGAGAGAATCTCCCCAGAGTTTATCGAGCGATTCAAATATATCTATGAGCGAGTGACCAAGGCGCATCCAGAAATTGTCATCGTGGGAACGGCAGGCCCCGGCTCGCATCCCGGTAATCCCGATTATGAGAATGGATGGAAGTTGGCTGATGAGATAGGTCTCCCCATATTGGATGAGCATTATTACGAACAGCGTGACTATTTCCTGAAGAGTCGCCAGTATGACACTTATCCCCGCGACCGCAAAACGAAAGTTTACCTCGGCGAATATGCCGCCAAGGACAAGAAACTCATCGACGCCTTGGCAGAGGCTCTTTACCTCTTGCATGTGGAGCGCAATGGAGATGTGGTCAGTATGACCTCATACGCACCGCTCTTTGCCAAGAAGAATGCTACCAACTGGAATCCCGACTTGATCTATTTCGACAACGAGCGTCCCGTGCTAACCTGTAGTTATTATGTGCAACAGATGTTTGGACAATCATCGGGTAACTTTTACTATGGCGACTGCGTGAACATTGAGGGTGCTGACAACTTGCAGGAGCAGTCGGTGGTGCTGAATACCAAGACGCGCCAACTCTTCGTAAAGGTATGTAATGCCAGCGGCGAGAAGAAGAAGGCCAACGTCAACCTATCCCGTTTCAAGTCGATGAAGGCCGTGGCAACGATGACCGTTCTGACAGGCCAACCCAATGACGAGAACAACTTTGACCAGCAACCCATCCAACCGCAGGTTTCCACGGTGAAGTTGAAGAAGAAAATGAGCATCGACCTCGAGCCGTATTCATTCGTCATGTATCAAATCAACTTGTAGGCTGTCATACCTCATCAACAGGGCGAAAGAGAATCTTAATAACGTGAATTAAAACAATATGGAAATGAAAAAGACATTGGTTTCGTGCGCCATGATCCTGATGGGATTGATGGCGTATGCGCAGGATGTAGTGAAAGTAAGCCCCAAGATGAAGAAGGGCGACGTGAAGGTATATGTATCGGAAGTGACATCATACATCGCCGATAGGACTATCAAGATGAATTCAGAGGTCACTTACACGATTGTCGATGCGTTGGCAGACGGTTATGTGATGGATGTTGAGACCACCAAGTTTGATACCGATGTCGATGCCAACGACATGATGGGTAAGTTGTTGACTTATGCGGAAGAAATGATGAAGACTTCCGCGATGCGTTTTCAGGTTGACAAGGATGGTAAGGCATTGAAAATCCTCAACTATGAAGAGGTGAGAGGCAAAATGGAAGCGGGGCTTTCCAAGTTTATTGATGAAATATTGAATACTCCGGGGTTGCCGCCAATGCTGACTAAGGAGATGCTGATGCAACAGATGCAGGGCAAAATGACAGAGGAGACCCTGTTGAATAGCGTGCAAAGGTTTTCCAGCCCGCTCATGCTCAATGGCAAGACCATAGCCACGGGTACCGAGGAGGAGTTCATCCACGACGCGATGTCCATGAAGGCGAAACGCACATACACCGTCGATGGCAACGTCATCTCTACCAATACGGTCTTAAATATGTCAAAGGAAGACATCAAGAAATTTGTTATCGACCAGGTGGAGAAGATGATGCCAGACCAGGCGGAGATGATTAAGCAGAACATCGACATGGTGATCAATAGCGGCATGTTGAAGATGGAGATGGATGAGAAGGCCACTTACGAGTTGCAAGCCGACGGTTGGGTGAAGTCGATCAAGGGCGAGAGCAATGTCTCGTCGATGGGTACGACATCGAAAAGTGTGATTGCCATCACGTTGAAGTGAGTTTGCTGGTTGTAAGAAGTGTTCTCCATGCAATCATTTGGCCGTTTACTCTTGATGGTCATATCGGTGTGTCTCTTTGCTCAATGCAAGGATGGGAAGGGGCATCCTGTCACGACGGATGTCCTCCCTGCCACACCCAACTATGACGATACCACGCAATGGTATGTGTCAGACCGTCATGCCGATGCAGACATATTCTATGTCATTTCCACCGAGACGGGCGACTATGTTGATGCAAGTGGTGCCTTGTGCCATTATGCCAACACCTACAACGATAGTGTGCGTGGGCCTTTGCATAGCGAGATGCTCGGTGTGGACACGTTGCTTAGTGGCAAGTTGAATTATTATTCTCCCTATTACCGACAGTGTTCGCTACAGACGTTCACCGACGATAGCGTGACAGCGGCTCGATTCCCAATCGCGTTGGATGACGTCAGGAGGGCTTTCGGTTATTATTTGGAACATCTGAATAATGGCCGTCCTTTCATCTTGGCGGGCTTTAGCCAAGGGGCGAGGATAATGCTGGAGTTGATGAGGGAGATGGATGATGCCACGTTCCAACGCATGATAGCGGCATACGCCATCGGCATTGGCATCACCCAGGAGATGGTGGACTCGTGTCCGCGAATCGTTCCCGCCAAGGGGGCTGCTGATACGGGGGTGACCATCTCGTACAATTCCGTATCGGGCGACATCGGAGCGAGTGCGTCTTTCGTGAAGAACACAGTGGTTGCCATCAATCCCGTGAATTGGCGGACTGACGACAAGGCGGCAGTCTTCATGACCGAGCCAACGCCATGGCTTCCCGTGGCGGAGCAGAAGAAGGACACGCTCACCGTCTACCTCGATGGTGAATCTAACTTGTTGTTCGTGAAAGGATATACGGCTACAGATTATGTCCTGCCCCTTATTGGTAAGGAAGGCAATTACCATTCGCGGGAGATATGGCTCTATCGCGACTTCTTGCGTGAGAATATGGCATTGAGGGCTGCCAATATGATCCGTCAATGAACATCCATCATATTCTAATTTATAAATCCATGTCGAAGATTTAATAAACTACGACGTGGATTTATTAATCTTTGTCGTGGTTTTAATAATCGTTGCCGTGGATTTAACTTTATAGCATGGTCTATGATTGAATTAGGCATCGCTATGTTATTTCAATCATATAGTTCTTTTGGCTCTATCATCCATCCTGTTAATCTTTGCAGCCATCAATCAAGATGAAAAAAAACGACAAAAACAGGATGAATATGGAAATATTATCGTATATTTGTAGCGTCCAAACTCAAATGAATGTCCCAAAAGACACAAGCGAGAGAGGACACATATATCATAAAGGCGTTTTCTGGACGCTTTGGTTTTGACGTGTTGGAATCTCGCAAATTCGAACTGATAGTCAGAAACAAAGCAACGGGAACGCCCCTTGATGGTGTAGATTATACATTCTTTTGTCAAAAAGGAATAGTGTATATACATCGGCGTGGGGCTTTCAGCGTTGCTCGGTTTGACTAATCAGGGCGATGCGAGAGCCTCAACACGTGAACCGGGCACAGGACTGGCTCCACGTTTTATGTTAATATGGCATGTAGTATGTTTGGAGATAGGCACTTGTATAAAAACTATTTGATATTTGTATGGATAACCATACAAGTTCAATTAGCAATGGCACAACATCAAAACATTGTCTTTTCACATGACCTTCAGAATGCTTCCCTGCCTGTATCGTCGGTAGACAGCATGAAAGTGATGTCTCCAACGATGTTTGGAGTGTTTGTCAAGGGTGATACATTTAGGGTAAAAGCTGATACCGTGTACTTTCATCACCCGATGTCTGACACCCTTATTGTTGACTTCCGTAGCCATCAAGTATTCGTTAGCAATCCCCGCCTTGACATCTTTCATATAAAAGTTCAACACGCCAATGTGGAAATATCGGCTAAAGGCAAAAAGCCCTTCGTCTGTTTGGCAAGGGGCGAGAGTGATAATGGTAGGCTTGTGATACATAGCGATACAGTGTTGACATTAGTTCTTGACAATTTGCACCTATCATCACAAGAGGGAAGTGCCGTTTGTTTCAGCCAAAAGCAAAAGGCTATCATCGAGTTACCGAGAGGGAGTAGCAATGTTCTCTGTGATGCCGTAGAATATAATCCATCAGATACGACTGACACATCTAATGCTTGCCTTTACGGCAAAGGCTCTCTTGTGTTTAGGGGAAAGGGGACATTGAGCGTGAAAGGTTCCTTTCACCACGCCATTGCCAGTAGTAAAAACATTATTGTAGAGGATGGTAACATTACCATAGAAAATGCCAAAAAGAATGGCATCCATTGTGACAAATTGACGATGCACGGAGGGAAAGTCAAACTTTTTGTTGCCAACGATGGATCGAAAGGTGTCAAATGCAAGGAGAGCTTTGTCATGACTGGTGGAACGATTGAGGGGGAAGCCATTGGCAATGCCATTATAACAGATGGTGACATCACATATTGTAGTTTGATAAAATGCGATGGCTCAATGACCATAGGGCAAGGAAACATCTTGCTGAAGCATCAAGGAAGAGGAGGACGCTGTGTTTCTGTGGACGGTAATATGGATGTAAAGAACGGTTGCCTGACAATGGAAAACCACGGCAATGGTGGGTGTTATCTTGATGTGGTGGGAGATTCTGTGTATTTCACGTCCAAATGTATTACTGTAAACGGAACGATGAGAATAGAAAGAGGCCAAGTCAAATTGCAGGCAACAGGCAGTGGCGGAAAGGGGATTGATTGTTCTGACTCCCTTCTCATCGGATATAAGGGGGATGGTTTTCTCGAAGAGGACTCCTTGACGCTCTCTGTTGAGACAAGTGGTTTGGCTCTTGTCGATAATTATTTGAAAGATTATAGACGAGGATGTCCCAAAGGGATCAAAAGTGACACTGAACTATACATTTATAGTGGTACTCTTCATATCACAACACATGGACAAGGAGGAGAAGGTATAGAAAGCAAAGGGTCGCTTAGAGCATATAAGACGACTGTCATTGCTGATTGTTATGACGATTGCATAAATACGGGATTACGATGCTACATCGACGGCGCACATATCTTTTGTGTCTCAAGTAATAATGACGGTATAGATAGTAACGGTAAATGTACCATCATGGATGGTGTTGTGGCAGCAATTAGCGAGCATTTCGAGGATGAAAGCATTGATACCGAGGGCGGACGGCTTCATATTTATGGCGGCATCTTCATAGGGATAGGCAATGACGAAGTTGAAGTGAGTGAGCAAAGTGTTGTTCCATCTTATAGCACCCATGCCGTCCGTCTTGAAAACGGTCGTCATTATGGCGACAGCATAGCCATAGGGGAAAATAAAACACTTTCACTCGTCAAACGCCATAATCACAATGACTCATCGACAAAGGTCGTTGACGCTATCATATCAATCCATCACAAACACGCCTCTCCAGATGCCTTTATTACGGTGGTTGCAAAGGATATTGGAGAAGATGATGCCTTGTATTTGCTGGATGGTGACATGCCAAGAGGCACTTCTTCTGAATGGTTTAATGGATTGGTAACAACAGGTGGGTATATAGACATTACAGAAGATGCCTTGCAAGGGCTTATTCTCATTAAATAACTACTTATAGCAACTTAATAAATCATGATAAATTTAATCAATATGAAGAATTTACTAAAGAGATTCGCCTTTACTGCATGGGCGGTATTTATGATTGGGATGGTACAAGCACAAGACCTATGGGATGGAAAAACCATTTCTTCCAGTTTTCAAGGAGGTAGCGGAACAGATGAAGACCCCTATCAGATTAGAACGGGAGCGCAGCTTATGTTTTTCATTCAGCAAATTAACGCTGGCAATGATTTCAGCGGAAAGACGGTTAAACTAATGAACGACATCAATTTGAATAATAAAGCATTCCATGCAGCATTGACCTTTGCAGGTACTTTTGACGGTGGTAGCCATTTCCTTACTGTATGCTTCAATGGCTTTTCAAAGCCACTCTTTAATAATGTATCTGGTAAAATCCATCATCTTGGTGTAAATGGAAGATTGAGTGCAAGTTATTGGTATATATATGAAAGCCGAATGGCTATTACTGATACGCTTGCCATCACAGGGAGAATTGAAAGCTGTATATATTTTCTTAATACAAATTCTCTGGTTCAAGAAATATCCACCATGGCTATCCATAACGCCGGAACGGTGCGTAATTGTTATGCAAAATGCTATTTTTCCGATTATGTAGTAGCAGGTTACAAGATTGGAACGATGGTGTGCTACAATCTGGAAACAGGTTTGGTTGAGAATTTCTATACAGAGGCTAATTCGTATGGTAGCTTAATAAGAGATAATCAAGGTACATTGAATAATTGTTTTGGTTATAACACAAGCGTATCTTCAGGTACAAAATATAATGAAGCTATTGAATATTTGAATAGATGGGTAAACGAGCATCCCGGTTATTCGCAATGGAGTTTAACAGGATATGCGTTGGAAGACTTTAATTTTGGTGACATCTGCCAAATTGAATTTATTGATACATTGTTTGGAGTAACAATTCCATCAAAGATGGTTGCTAAAGGCGTACCAGTTGGCGAATTACCTATTCCAGAAGTAGATTGCACTTTCAAAGGATGGCAACGTATGGGAAAAGAAGTTTCTGATACTGACAAAGTAGAAAGTCCTTGGGCTCTCTTTGCCACATGGCAGCAAAGCATACGTAAACAACCTAATGCCAAAGATATGTCTTTGGTCGTTGATGATATATCACATGCCACTTTTCAATGGTATGCCATTTATGGAACTACGGAGCAATTAGGAGAATGGAAATCAACGAATCACGCTTCCAATTCATTTTCAGCTGACACTATTATCTTCACGGGCAAAGCTGGGCAAGAGTTGAAGTTCTCTTATAATATAAGTAGTGAGGAGAGTTTTGATGTATTCACTGCCCAAATAAATGGGGAAATTTTCGTCACTTCAAGTGGAATGAAAAGTGATGATATTATTTTTTTAATTCCAGAAGACGGATTGTACACGCTCATATTGAGATATAAAAAGGATGACGACACAAACTATGGTTATGACATGGTTACAGTTAGCGACATCGTTGTATCTGACCCAGTAGTTGAACTTGACTACACATCTCCCTGTTTGCCAAAAGACAAAATTGTGGAAGATGGATATTATTATTCTACAGTTAGCTATAATAATACAGGTGTGGTTTTAATTTCTGACAAAGTATTTTGTAAAGCAAATCCTATACTCATTGGAGATGCCAATAAAGATGGAAATGTAAACATGTTAGACATCGTCATTGTTGTTAATCACATCTTGGGAAATATTTCCCCATTGTTTGATGAAGACGCTGCGGATGTGAATCGTGATGGAGTTGTCAATATGACGGATATAGTTGGTATAGCCAATAACATTTTGGGTAATTAGTATGGAATTTAATTATATTACTCGTTTAGCTCAAAAAGTGTTACATTTCCTAATCCTCAAGGTTGTTTCTTTTTAAGGGAAAATATATGTTCATAATAAAGGGACAATTTATAAGAGAGTAAAGAATAATTGATATTAGTTTAACAATTGGAAGAAATAATCATGGCATTAGTAACTCATGTTTTTGAAAGTCACAAAAGAATACAGAAGGGCGTGGTTGTTTCTCATGATTATGTACAGAGAAGAGCTAATTTTGTTTATGACCCAACTGGTTCTGTTGTTGATATTACAATAATCCCAACTCTCAGCACAAAACGTGCATTTCTTACTCGTCAAGATGGTTTTACACTTTACTATCGTGGTGAAGATCCAGAATATTGTTTTGAAATTGAATGTTGGCCAGATAATGGAACTATAAAACGTTTCTCTGTATTCAGAGATGATACAGGAATAAAAATATCGCTATATTAGCGATCATCAAGACAGAATGTGATAAAGGACTATCTTATAATTGTCTATGATTGCTGTCCGATATAATTTCAGATGCCGTTAGGCATCATATAAGGTAGCCAGCTATGCAGCAATGCCGATAGGTATTGCGAAATGGCTGGTTATTTGTAAGCAAAATGGAAGCCTGCCCTTGGGTAGGCAATAGTACCACGTATCGTGTTATCGTGTACCTAAAGGCACACATTCCCTTCCATCATATCCCCCCGCCATTTCGCCGTACCCACGGCACGGCTGCATGGCGGGCTACCCTATCCAATGCCTAACGGCATTTATGAAGCCATTTTGTTTTCGAACGCTTTGATTATATCTGCGTACATCGATCAATTCAAAGGTTTTGTAATTCTTTTATTGGACACATACTATTTCATACAACAAACCAAGCATCTCATACAATCCCATCTTTTTTGTTTGCCTATAATACTCGTTCATCATATCTTTGCGGTATGAAAAAGATAGTAGTATTATTGATTATTGCTTTGGGATTTGTTTTCCCGTATAAGTACAACAGCGATAGGGTGGTGAATTTCGCGGAACGACATGCCAACGAAAAATCTCGGTGCATGTGTGCCTGGTATACCATGAGGGCATTGCATCATGGTGGGTGTTACCCTTGCGGCATCTATCCAGCATATGCTTACGAGAAGGTCTTGCCGAGGCTGGGGTTCGTTGAGGTCAGCCATCCAAAAAAAGGAGATATTTCCGTGTTGTCGAGCAATTCAAGACACCCTTACGGCCATATCGCCGTTTACGATGGCAAGAGATGGATTTCCGACTACAAACAGCGAAGAGTCTATCCCAACACCGTCTATGAGAAAGAAAGTACCGTCAAGTATTATCGGCAAACGGACGGATGGCACACCGCCAACATCTGGGTTTCACCCATCGACTTGTGGGAATATATACAAGTATTGTGTAACAACTATCGTAAAATCAAGTTATTATGAAAAAAGTATTAAAAGCCTTGTTTTGGGTCGTTTGGGCAATCTTGACGTTCTTTTCGGCAATCATTTACTATTGTGCAATGATGTCACCATGTGAATAAAAATAGAAATAATGACAAGAAAGTTCGTAATTTCTCTCTTATTAGGAGTCATTAGTTTGCTTGCATATGCAGACAAGCAAGTGGATTATCGTGAGGGTGACGTGCTATCACAGATGTCAAAGTCGTCACAGTCCATATTCATCCAATACGCCACGGCTGTATATGGAACCATTGTGGGATAGTCGGCTACAAGGGAGGCGAACCATACGTGCTGGAAGCGTCAAACGTTGTCAAGCTCACACCTCTCAATGAGTTCACCCATCGAAGGCACTTCGGCATCGTCTACAAGTGTAGGTATATAGACAAGCCCATTAAAATCAAATACAAGAAATACCTCGTCATACCAAACGATTCCCAGTTCAGCCTTACCAACAGTCGCTACTACTGCTCAGAGTTGGTATGGACTATCAATAAGGAACAGTTCGGACTGACCCTCTGCAAGCCCAAGCCCTTGTCCGCATACCGCACCTTTGGTCTCTCCAAACTCCTGAAAAAGAGAAAAATCAGCAGCAAAAGCTTATTCGTCGCCCAAGCGACCTAATTTATTAATAAACCCAAATTCTGTCTAACGACCGATTTGGGATAAATAGCCCCATATTACCAAATCGAAGAAGTTCGAGATGTGGTTGCCGTTGCTCCTCGTCGTTCCCAGGTTTGAGGACATTCGCATCCATGCGGGAAACACGGTGGAGACACGGAGGAGTATATCCTCGTGGGCGAGAACAAGACGGTGGGACATGTGTGGAACTCCCGTAGATACGTTGCCTTGGTGAAGAAGATCGTGGAAGCCAAGGCTAATGGTGAAGGGGTATGGATAGAGATACGTTGACGGCTATCCCGTCGGTGCGCGACTCATCGTGGTAACAGGAAGGGGGCTGCTCGACGCGCCCCCTTCTTGTTACTTCTTTTTCTTGTGGAATTTCCTGTATAGTTTCCATGCCAGGATGATGCCGTCGAAGATGCCCGCGCTTGTGGTCATCAGGCTGTTGATGCGCCGTGACGGCAATTTTGACGAGGCTGCCAGGCTTGGCTTGTGGAAAAGGTTGCCCCACAGGTTACGTATCTGCTTGTCATCTTGCTGGATGTCTTTCAAGATGTACTCCTTGCGTGCCCTGATGGCATCGAGGGAGCGGTATGAGCGTGTCGTGTTTGCTTCCATTTCATGAATCCATTAAGAGACTGGCAAGAAACCTGACGAGGGGCTTTTCTATCCATCGCTTCCTGAAGATGAAGAACAGGACGAGGATGAACAGGTAGAATCCCGCAATGAGAGAGAATGCCGCCACCGCTCCCACATGCGGCGTCAGTGCGTATGCCGCCGCGAAGGAGAGGTAGATGAGCATGAGCATCACCAAGAATGCGAAGATGAGCGACAAGGTGAGGACGGTGATCAAGCGCACCACCTTCTCTATTACGTCGAGCTTGACGTATTCTTTTTGCAGCCCGACGTAATGCTTGAGTACCTCGGCGAGTTGCCCGATCGTCTCGATGTTTCTGTCGTTGGAGAACATGTGGTTAGTCTACAACTTCGGCGGCTGCCTCCTTGATGTCGTCTACCAGGTCGTCAACATCCTTGCGGCTGAGCTTGATGTTGTGCTTCTTGCAGAACTCCTCCACGGCATCCGTGATCTTTGAACGTGTCTCTTCGCCTTTCTCCGGTGCGAAAGCCAATCCCATGGCTGCTCCCGCAATGGCTCCCCCAAGGAAAGCCCCAATGTAACCTAATGTCTTCATAATGATAATAATTTTGTTTGTTAATGAATAAGTTTTCGCAAAAATAACGATTCTTTTACGAAAAACGTATCTTTTGTTAGTCATTTTTTGTTAAAATCACCGTATTAATCGGATTTAACAAACTTTAGTCGCAAATAACAGGATATTTCTCAAATTATTCGTATCTTCGCACCAAAATTACAGATAACAAAGTTTTAATTCCTAATTTCCAAGAAAAAATGATGAAGAAATCTTCTATTTTGTGCTTAGGCTTGTGTGCCACATTGCTGATTACCGGATGTAAGCCTAAGGAAAGTGCGTACAGGAAAGCGTATGACAAGGCAAAGGCTGCCGAGACGGAAACGGTAGTGACGCCCGTCGTCACGGAGACTAATGACGTTCCCGTTGTCACTCCGTTGGTGGAGAAACCCACTACGCAGACCACAGTTACCGACAACTATGACAACGTGACGGTGCGCCAGGAGAGCGTGTCGGTCGTCAATGGGTCGGGCTTGCGCAACTATAGCGTGATTGTTGGCTCTTTCTCCGTGCCTGCCAATGCCCAGGGATTGCAAAGCCAATTAAAGGCCGCCGGCTATGATGCCCAAATCGTGAAGAACATGGAGCGCAACCTCTATCGTGTCGTTGCGTCCACTCACGACAACAAGGCTGACGCTGTTCGCTCCCGTGACCAGTTCCGCAGCAAGTATCCTGATGCCTGGTTGCTATACAACAAATAATCGTTGGCACGAATTTTATCATTAGACTACGGTAAGAAGCGTACTGGGATAGCAGTCACCGACCCACTCCAAATTATCGCGGGTGGGTTGGCGACTGTTTCTACGTCAGAGCTTTTCGACTATTTGATGGGCTATCTCCGTGGCGAGGAGGTGGAGCGCATTGTCATTGGGAAGCCCATGCAACCCAATGGGAAGCCCAGTGAGAACCTCGCCCGTGTGCAGCAGTTCGTGAGCCGGTGGCGTAAGGAGGTTCCCCAGGTGCCGATTGACTATTACGATGAGCGTTACACCTCGGTGTTGGCGCATCGCGCAATCATAGAGAGCGGCATTGGCAAGAAAGCCCGACGGGACAAGGCTTTGGTGGATGAGGTCAGTGCCGTCATCCTATTGCAAAACTATATGGAATCAAGACGAATGAAAATTAACGGTCAATAATGACTCAATAACAAATGAGGAATTCAAGGAGTTTAGGAGTTCCAAGGAGTTCAGACGTTAGCCTTGTGTCCCACCGATACTATTGCCTGAACTCCTGAACGACTCGAACTTCTGACACTTCCAGTCCATTATTTTTATTATATAATGATATTACCTATTTATATATATGGCCAACCCGTGTTGCGGAAGGTATCTGAGGACATTACCGCCGACTATCCCGACTTGAAGGAGCTTATCGCCAACATGTATGAGACGCTGGCGGTGTCGGAGGGCATCGGCCTGGCTGCACCACAAGTAGGCAAAAACATCCGTGTGGCGATTATAGACCTTGACCCATTGGGCGAGGACTTTCCCGAATACAAGGGGTTCCGTAAGACTTACATCAATCCCCACATCCTCGAAGTGGACGAGGAGTCGGAACGGGAAAACATGGAGGAGGGATGCCTCTCCCTGCCGGGAATCCACGAGAAGGTGGCACGCCACACGCGCATACATGTACAATATATGGATGAGGAGTTCCATGCCCACGACGAGTGGGTGAGCGGTTACCTGGCACGGGTGATGCAACATGAGTTCGACCACTTAGATGCCAAGATGTTCATCGACCGCATCTCCCCCCTGCGCAGGCAACTCATCAAGAACAAGCTCAAGGCGTTGACCTTGGGCAAATACCGTTGCTCCTATCGCACGAAGCCGCTCAAGAAATAACATTTCCCCCCTTACCGAATTATGTCGTATCGTAGCCACCTTGTCCTTGTGTTGCTTTCCATGGCATTGGCCGGCAAGGCGCAGTACAATACTGACCGCCTCATCATTTCCGGGCAAATTGCCTTCAACAACCGTGACTATGTGGTGGCGATACAGCATTTCAACAATGTGCTCTCGAATAAGCCCTACCTCTACGAGCCGTGGTATTACCGGGGGCTTGCCAAGCTGATGCTGGAGGATTACGCAGGGGCGGAGGAGGACTTCACAGAGGCTATCAAATTGAACCCGTACGTCCACCAAATATTCAGCGCGAGGGCGGAGAGCTACATCCGCCTAAGCCAATACGAACAAGCCATCGCCGACTATGAGAAGGCGTTGGCACTCTCTCCCGACGAGCGGGGGTATTGGTTCAACCGTGCTTATTGCCGTTTCTTCTTGAAGGAATACCAACAGACCCACGAGGAACTCGACTATATCGTGAAACGGTGGCCAGACCTCAACAACGCCTATTCCCTGCAAACAGAAGTCTATCTCAACGAAAACGACACCGCCACGGCATCACGGTGGCTCGACAAGACATTGGAGCATAATCCCTACGACGGCAGTTCATGGTCGATCAAAGGGAGGTTGAGCCTGCAAAGGAAGGAGTGGGGCATGGCCGACTCCGCGTTCACCAAGGCAATCCACTACCAGCCCCGCGTGGTCAACAACTATATGTATCGAGCCATGGCAAGGGTTAGCCTCAATAAATTGCGCCAGGCGATGGAGGATTACGACAAGTCGATAGACATGAACCCCAACAATTTCCTCTCGCATTACAACCGTGGGCTGCTCCGCCAACAACTCGGCGACGACAACAGGGCAATAGAAGACTTCAATTTCGTGTTGGCATACGAGCCAAACAACATCCTCGCCCTGTACAACCGGGCCATCCTCCTCGACAAGACGGGCGACTATCGGGCTGCCATCGCCGACTACTCACGGGTGATAGAGACGTTCCCGAACTTTTGGACGGGGCTGATTAACCGCGCCGCTTGTTACCGAAAGCTGGGAATGGTGGCAAAGGCGGAGGTGGACGAGTTCCGTGTCACCAAGGCAAGGATGGACAAACGCCTGGGCATCCAGCAACGGTGGTCTCCTAACAAGTTGCGTGAGGTGCGCAAGATGAGCGACATCGACGTGGAGAAATACGACCAATGGGTGGTGGTGGACGAGGACATCGTGACACCCGATTACAAGAATGAGTATCGCGGCTCTATCCAAAACCGATTGGTGGAGAATGAGTACATGCCGCTCTTGTCGCTTTCCTATATGCCATACCAAGGCGGGGTGAGGACGGCGCAGCTCATTGACCATGACCTCGAAAAGTTTAATAACGAGAAACAACCCCTGCGCAGGCTTTATGTCACATGTAAGCCGGCACCTATCAGCGCGGACATGACAAGGGCGTTCTTCCACTCCATAGACTCTATCACCAAGGCGATAGCCGCCACGCATGAGATACAGGATGCCGCCGACCTGTTACTCCAACGGGCTGTGGCACATGTCACGACGCACAATTTCACGGAGGCTGTCAACGACTTGAGCGACTATATCCACATCGACAGCACGAGTGTGCTGGCATATTGGGAACGGGCCTACTGCCATGTGATGATCAATGAGTTGGGCGCATCACAGGGAATTGATGAGTCGAAACTCCGCACGGCGGCGGCTTTGGACGACATGCAAAGGGCATTGGCGATGAACGAGGACAATGCCTTCCTGTATTACGACATGGCTACAATCTATGCTTACCAGAAAGAATACAGCTCTGCCATCGACCTATACCAAAAAGCCATTCAATTGAATGGCAATCTGGCAGAGGCTTACTATAATCTCGGACTGGTGAGGATTTTCAACAATAACAAGGCGCAAGGGGTCAGGGATCTCAGTAAAGCGGGAGAGTTGGGGCTATACGATGCTTATAGCATTATCAAGCGATATAGCTCTGATAAGTCATCCGCAACAGAATAGCACTATCATCTGTGCCGTAAAAATCCTCAAGAACATGCTAAGGGGATATACCGTGGAATAGCCTACGGCTGGGGCTTCCTTGCTACAGACGCTGTTGGCGTAAGCCAGAGCGGGTGGGTCGGTGCAAGTTCCTGCCAACATACCCATGATGGTAAAGTAGTTGAACTTGTATCTGATACGGGCAATGATGCCGATGATAAGGATGGGGATGATGGTAATCAGGAATCCCGTCAGCACATAGAGCAAGCCGTCGCCGTGGATAACGGTATCCCAGAACCCGGCTCCCGCCTTGATTCCCACGCTGGCAAGGAATAGCACCAGTCCCACCTCGCGCAACAACATGTTGGCCGACGTGGTGAAATAGGTCACCAGTTTCATGCGGTAGCCATACCTGCCGATGATGATGGCGATGATCAAGGGACCGCCGGCGAGACCTAATTTCAGGGGAACGGGCATTCCGGGGATGGTGAAGGGAATGCTTCCGAAGAGGATTCCCACGATGATGCCGATGAAGATGGTGGCAATGTTGGGCGCGTCGAGGCGCTTCAAGGAGTTGCCCATCATCTCCGCCACGCGGTTGACGTTGTTCTCGGGACCCACCACCATGATCTTGTCACCCACATGGAAATGGTGGTTGCGGCTGGCAAAGAGGTCAATGCCTTGGCGGGTGATGCGGGTAACGTTCACGCCATACACACTGGAGAAGTGCATCTTGCCCAACGTCTTGCCATTCATGCGGGGGTTGGTCACGATGACACGCTTGGAAATCATGGGCTGGTTGACATCCTCTGCCTCCCATTCCTTCTCAATCTTCGGACCGATGAATGCCTGGATGGCCTCGGCATCAGCCTCGGCACACACCACTTGAATTTCATCATCGACATTCAGCACAGAGTCGCGATTGGGGATGATGACGCTGCCATCGTGGAGGATGCGCGTACACACGATGTCACGGTTAAGGAACTCGGAAATCTGCATCAAGGTACGACCCGCGATAAACACGTTGCTCACCTGTAAGTGCAACTTATACGGCTTGGCATGGGGATTTTCGGCCTCCGCCTCTTCCAACTTTTTCTCCTCCTCTTCCATGGAAACACCGCAGATATACCGAATGGCAATTGTCGCACCGATGATGCCCAACACGCCGAGGGGATAGGCACAGGCGTAGCCGGAGGCGATCTGCGGAATCTCATTCGGCGGGAACACGGAGGCCAATGCCTCGTTGGCAGCACCCAAGCCGGGCGTATTGGTCACGGCACCATATAGCGTTCCCACCATCATGGGGAGGTTGATGGGATTGGAGGTGTCGAAGAAGATGAAGTAACAGGCAAACATCACGCCAATGTTGAGTAAAATCATCACCGTGGAAAGGATGTTGAGCGTGACACCACCCTTACGGAAACTCTCAAAGAAGCCCGGTCCCACCTGAAGACCAATGCAATAGACGAACAGGATTAACCCAAATTCTTGCATGAAGTTCATGATATGCTCTGGCGCGGTGAAACCAATATGCCCAGCAATGATACCCATGAACAACACGAAAGTGACACCCAACGAGATGCCGCCAATCTTGACTTTCCCAAGCAACACGCCCAAGGCGATCACAAAGGAATACAATAATACAATGTGGGCTACAGAGTCTGTCGTCGTGAATAAAGAAATAAGCCAATCCATACGATAATGTATATTTTTTGCAAAAGTACGAATAAAACTTGAATAATCGTATCTTTTGAGGGATTTTCATTTTTCCAACACTTATTTTGGCTATGCCCGCAAGGCCTTTTGCCTATGCCCGCAAGGTCGTTTGGCTATAGGCAAAAGGTTCTAATTGCATCATCCGTCCCCGCCAAACACCCCATCTGCTCCCGTAAACCCATGCTTCTGTATCTCGTATATGCGGCATCGCCATCATACATAAACGATAAAAAGCATGTTTGAAGGGGCTGAAAACCACCATCACATGTTCCTTGAAGCAAGTAAGCCGAAGTACATACGTGATGGAAAGCATATTGGGGGGCAACGGTGTGCCAGCCGGCATCAAGAGTGTCCTAATACTTAGCCTGATGGCAATGGCGTTGTCCGTGATGGCACAGGACTACGTGAACCCTCAAGAATGGCGAGTCGCACAGATTCTTTCCTATGAACGGGCAAAGGTTTCCATATTGAAAACCTTGCCTTCCACGGTACGTTCTTTTTTTCGTTGCGGTGTTCCTCGGCTGGAAACATTACAAAGGCTCTATCTCTTCTGCACTTAATCCCGTAACTTGAGATATAAGTTCAACTGTTAATCCAAGAGCCTTCATCTTGCGAGCATTATCATGGTTGGCTTCCTCGATGCCCTCAACTCTTCCTTCTGCTTTACCTTTGGCTCGCCCTTTTTCCAATCCTTTCGCCATTCCTTTTTCCAATCCTTTCGCCATGCCTTTTTCCAATCCTTTCGCCATGCCTTCCTTCATGCCTTTTTTCAATCC
>JAFRRN010000029.1 GCA_017428055.1 Prevotella sp. | reverse complement strand
CGTTCTGCACATCTGGGATGTCGGCTTTAGCATAGAGGAGTGAACTACTTGGGGATTTGGACAGGAAGGCAAGACAGGTGTAGGCCAATTTCTTCTTAAATACCAATTGCTCGCCGAAATTTATGATGCTTATGGAGAATTTGCCTGTTGAGAGGTAGTTGCGCAACTGTCTTGCATTGACGCTCTTGAAGAAGGTGTTGACGGTGATGTAACCTAAAACCCCAGTCTCGCTCAATAAAGAGTTGCCTATCTCGAAGAAGGGAATATAGAGGTCTGCATTGCCTATGCGCGATGTACTCCAACGTGAAAGATTTTGTTTTGTAACGGGGTCTATATGCTTGGAACGCACGTATGGTGGATTACCAACAATCACATCAATTCCTTGATTCTCCTGTACTCTCGGCATCTCATGCCAAAAGTCGAAGGTCAGCGAATCGCCTTCATAGAGGTTGAAACAATTCTCTTCTACAGTCTCACCGTGAGCCAATGCCACAAGTGCCAATAGAATTTTGGCTCTTAGGATGCTTATCTCACTGATGTCAATGCCATAAAGGTTATGATAGATTGTAGCGAAAGGCTGACCTGTTTCTCTATGGATATAGTCAGCAAGTGTGAATAGGAAAGCCCCACAGCCACAGGATATGTCTGCGCACAGACATTCAGTCAACGGCTTCCCCACTGATGGGAACACATGGCTTACAATATAGTCCCTGATATATCTGGGCGTATATACTGCTCCATTGGTGGTCTTTTCGGCTTGTGGTATGGCAAGTTCAAAGATGCTGATAACATCTTCCAGCGTACACTCGCTTGAAAGCAACGTGATGTCCTGTTCCAGCTCGTCTTTTTCTTCTGCCACGAACTGAACCAGATAGCCTTTGTGGACATCAAGGTTGTGATGCCTTATAAATGAGTTGACAACCAACTTGTCGAGAAGTAACTCGTTGTCTGCGTATTTGTTTAGTAGTATGCTAACTTTCTTGTCCATAGGGATTCCTGTCTTTACGAATTGTAGAATATAACAGTGCTTTGTCCTCCGCTTTCTTAATACCATATAACTTATCACACATCTGGTCAATCTGTCGCCAGAGGGAGTTCAGCGATAGCAAGAGACCTGATGTCTGCGAGCCTAAACTGTTGCGTATCAGCTCATTGGTCTGCTCTATCTGCTTCGCAATGCTTGCCAGTTTCTCAATGTTCTTCCCACACTTTATGAAAGCATCTTTTGGAAATGGAACAGGGTCGAGGAACTGTTTGTTGAACTTATAGTAACCGCCTTGTTGGGGATTTGCTATTGAGCGGGCAAAGGTGTTGAAGATGGTCGAGTTGATGATGGCCGCGAGTGCATAGAGATGATTCTCATCGGGTTTGTCAACTTGAATGAAGAACATATTGGCATTGTCGCAATAGACATGCTTTTCCATCACAACTGCTGCCTGTGGGTATTGGGCTGTCATCGGTACGCAAAGTTTCTCATATATCGCTCCATGATTGTTGGCTCGCGTAAACAGATGCCAATGGTCAGTAGAATTATAGTCACCATTCCTTTGGGGTAGGGTCTCTACAGTGTTGCATATCAAGTCTTTGTGCTTGGCAAGATATGCCCCTGCTTTGGGGTACAAAGATGTAAACTCAGAGATACTAAGTTCTTTTACTTTTCCCTTGTCTTTCACAGGGTATGGAAAGAGGGCGAATGTCGTGTGCTGCCGCTTTGTTAATGGCGCGAAATGCTCATTGCAGAGCAAGGGGCGACAAGCACCTATCTCAACTTCTACATGATTGTCAATAACGGAATGGCCATACAGGATACCGTCAGATATGCGGTCAGCAATTATCTGATAAGCATCGTTCCACAGCATTTGCAAACCCACTTTAATGTGACAGACATCACCAAGCGTTCCCAATTCCTCTGACAATTTAAGCCGCAAGGCATTGAGTGCTGCATTTTCGAAATTCCAAGGGGTTTCGCTGAGTGATTTGGCTTGCAGTAACTGTTGTCTGCCATCAGATGAGTTCAAATACCATACATTGGTGTTGTTTTGTTTGTTGTTGTCACAAACAAGAATAGCCACATAGGTTATCCTTCCTGCAAATAAATCTGTCTCGGCATAGTCGTAGATGCCGTTAAGCAGTTGTCGGGAGGTCAATAGTTTCCTAATGCCTTTACCGTATTCCGTCTTAAAAAACCTTTTCTGCACGATATACCCCAATCGTCCATTGCCGTTCAGTAGTGAAATGCCACGTTCTATGAACGGGATGGCAAGGTCTATCTTACCATTTTTGCTGGAGGAATATACTCGTTTGATGTAAACTGCCATCAGAGGCAGATTGCAATTGTAGTTCTTCACCTCCACGTATGGTGGATTGCCTATAACGTAGTCGAAACCACCTTGTTCAAAAACATGGGGAAATGCTTGTTGCCAGTCGAATGCATTGGTTGCTTGTAGTTCATTGATGTCATTACGGATGGTGGGGCATTTTTCTTCAATGTCAGCATCAACCAACGAGTTATCACATCTGATATTTTCTCCTATTCCGTTTAGAATTTGTGAGCCAAGTAATCCCACAACTCCAAAGTCCTTGGATGAGTAGTTGTCGATTAGTTTCAGTGAAAGTGACATCTTGGCCACCTCGACTGCTTCTGGATTGATGTCAACACCATACAAGCAGTTATTGATAATAGCCTTTCTTCCCTCAATGGTCAGTATAACATTTCCATCCTGTAGGATGTAATAACTCTCATCAATGGACTCGCCAGCTCTGATACGCTTCTCAATCTCCCTTACAAGATATTCGTATGCGCCAACAATAAAAACGCCGCTGCCGCATGCAATATCTACGATATTAAGCTTTAGAATCTGAGGGATTGACATGCTTTTCAAGGATGTTGAAAAAGTGGAGTCAATAACTTTGTTTACCAGATGTTCCGGGGTTGTTACTGCTCCGTTACTCTTCTTAAACTCCTCCTTCAGTTCGTCTGTCACCTTACCGTTTCTGACCACAAGCTGATAACCCAAGAACAAGTCGTAAATGTCACTGAGGGTTTTCAGAGGTATAACATCAAAGCGATAGGGCGAGGGGTAGTATAGGCTGTTTAGAAAATGTGTAAACACATCGTTATTTATTGACAAACTTTGCAAAGGGGCAATTCTCTTAAACATCGGTCCGTCATAGTGATCGTAGAATTCTGCATATGAACTTCGTTTGAATGCCTCCCAAAAGTTGTTAGCCGCAAAGTCTAATAACAACTTTTCCTTTTCCAAGCCACGAGATTCGCATACCCTGATGAACAGTACACGGTTGATGATGGTCTGTACATAGAAACTCAGAGTGGCTATATTTCTAATGTCATTTCTCTCCAATATGGCTTCTGCCAGTTCCTTTCTGACATCACCAAGCAGCCTTGAGAAGTTTTCATCAAGTGTATTGCCTTTTCCCCTAACGTACCTGATATTGCCCTCAATGATGTTTTCTCTGGAAAGATATGCGTTTAGCGTATCGTACACCTCTTCAAATTGAGTGTAGTTATAAATTTGGATACGTGCATAGTCAGTTCCGTCGGAAACATTGGGCATCACAGAACAGTCGTAAATTGCTAGCTGCTCGAAGTTGGTCACGATGGAAAAGGGCGCGTTGATAGACCATCCGTAGGAGCGTATCTGAAAAGCGGCATCTTTATCCGTCTCGATATTTACAGCAAGACTTTTGGCATCAACAAAAGTCAGCATTACGCTACCGTTCACAAGCGTATAGTCTGGGCGCGTATTTGTGGAGCCTATCTCACGCAACCGTTCCTTTTCTGTGCGGCTAAGAGAATGCTCTGTAAGTACTTGCTGGGTATTCTGAACGTCCCAGCCAAACACAGACAGAAGCTCGTCAATCCACGTCCGCATAGTTGCTTCTGAAGAGTTTTCAAGTTGTCCAGCTGACTTCGCTACTTGATAGCGTTGTACCAAGGCTATTAGTTTATCTTTGTCTTGCATAAGCATTTAATCATTGCAAAGGTAAGGTTTTTCTTCGATATTTCAATGAAAACTCTTTGATTCTATGGGATATCACCACACGTAGTCGGTGACTTCCCCGTCAAACTGTAGTGGCTGTGTCCATCCCTCTTGCTCGCATACGGAGTGGATGGTGGCGAGGAGGGCGGGGGTGATGGGTCGCTCGCCGTTGTGGTATTTATAATAGGTGGTGCGGCATGTGTGGCTGATGAGTGCGTTCTTGATGGCTTTTGCCGTGTGTGACGGCATGTCGTAGTAGAAGCGGGTCTTCATGCCGACGGGCAGGGTTACTGGCTTGTTGTTGCGGAATAGGCTGCATGGTCTGCGCTTTTCGTCTTGGTGGCGTGGGTTGACACATGTCACGGTTCGTGTGGCGGGGTCGATATACTTGCCCACCTCCCATCGGAGGCATTGGTTGTGGCGTGGGCAACTGTCGTTGAAGCAGCAGAGGTATCGCTCTGACTTTTCCCTGAAGAGTGTTTCTTTGTCTTTCATGGTCATGATGGGTTTGATGTCACAAAGGTAAGAATAATATTTCAGATGTTGGTCTGCCACGATAAAAAAACATGGGCAATTCGTGAAAAAAGTCCTTTTTCACCGCCTCCGCATACCGGATGTTTATCCGCCAATAGCGTTAAGGCATCGCCATGTCTGTTGTTTACGTATGGTAAACAGTTTGTTTGCGTATGGTAAACAAATTGTTTTCTATACGTAAACAATTTGTTTAGGGTTGGTTTCTTGCCCATAAACAAATCGGCTGATAGTTGTTACCCGATGATATATTTGCTGAAGGGGAGGTATGAGATGAGTTTGGTGGCTATGGCGGAAATGGCAAAGGTAAGGATTCCCGTCAGCAGAATCGTGACAGGCGTGGCAATCCATGTGTTCCAGGATGACAGGAGGAGGGTGGTGCCCTGATAGACAATGCCGAGGAAGAAGATGTGGATGAGGTAGATGCCAAAGCTCAACCGTGACAGTGGGATGATCCAACGATGGTAAAAAGGCCCGTTGGCAGTGAAATGGCGGGCGACGAGGAAATAGGCGATGGTGGTGAGTGCCACCCCGATGGAGCAATATGTCCAGCTTGTCTCTAAGTGAATCGCCAGGTTGATGTCCGTCTCCACGGGGAACGACTTGGGGATGTAATGCCAAAACCATGATGCCACGATGACAAACCCCACGACCCATAGGGGTATGGCGATGGCCAATGTCTTGCGCCAATGATACTTTGGCACGTGCCTCTTGAGGTAATGGGCGAGGATGACGTACCCCATGAACCCACTTATATAATATAATGTGCCAAATTCATTCCAGCTGGCCTCCCCGAAAACCTCGGGCAAGCCAAAGATGGCAACTGCCAATTTGCGGAAAAATGGCACTGCGGTGGTGAAAAGCCACAAGGCAAGAAAGCACTCCTCGCCCCTTTTGGAGAGCCTTGCCGCCCAAGGAGAGAAGATGGGCATCGCGAGATAAATACCGAGAATCATGTAGAGAAACCAGAGATGCCCGGCGGTGAAGGGGAAGTTGAGGGGAAGGTGCCTGGCGTTGGCGGCTACGTCCACACTGCCAAAGCCATCGCCGACCATCGGTAAGAAAGAATAAGCCAACAGCCAAACCAACAAGGGAAAGCCCACTCGCGTGAAACGGCGTTTGAAGAAAGAGCGTGTATCTGTCACCAAGGGGAAAAGCAGGTAGCTTGATGTCATGACGTAGAGGGGGACGGCGGAGCGAATGGCGGAGTCGATGATGGTGGACCAGAAGGCGTTGGCTTCGCACGTGATGAGCGTTCCGCCGTTGCCGAGGTAGAAAGGCTCGGTGCTATGGATGAGCATAACCATGATACATGCGATGACTCGCAACCAGTCGAGAAATACGATTCTTTCCTTGTCTTCCATGTCCCTGTTCGTTTGTTGCAGGGGCAAAGATACACAATATATCCGTAAATACCCTTGAAAAAATGGGCTTGTTATTGAAAAAAACATGATTTTCATTGCCCAACTCGAAAAAAGTCATTAATTTTGGTGGTGTTTAACGGAGACAACAAACGTTTTACTATTCCATAACGCCATTACAATCATGAAAAAATGCTTACTTTTTTGGATGCTTGCTTGTTGGGCAACAGCCATGTGGGGACAGGAACGCACCGAGCGGTTGATCAAGAACTGGGAGTTTTCCCGGGACAAGAAGACGTGGGAAGATGTCACCATCCCCCACGACTGGGCCATCAGCGGGCCTTTCGACAAGAAGTGGGACTTGCAAGTCGTTGCCATCGAGCAAAACGGAGAGAAAGAGAAGAGCGAGAAGTCGGGGCGTTCAGGTGCTTTGCCCTGGATAGGCGAGGGTTATTATAGGACGCATATCGCCATCGATAACCCACAAAGGGCAGAACTGGTGTTCGATGGTGCCATGAGCGAGCCTATGGTATATGTCAATGGGAAGTTAGCGGGGCAGTGGGCATACGGCTACAATGCCTTCCGTGTGGACATTACCCCCTACGTGGTAAGGGGTGACAACCTGTTGGAGGTACACCTGAAAAACGTGGAAGAGAGTAGTCGTTGGTATCCCGGTGGCGGTCTCTATCGCCCGGTGACCCTCATTGAAAAGGGTAGCACATCCATTAACGAATGGGGTACGTATATGCGTGTGCTGTCAGCAGATGTCACGAGCGCGGCCATCAGGGTTGATGCCCAAATGGACGGAATGGATGACAGTGGTCGTTATGCCGTGGAAGTCGCCATCCTCCACCCAAAAGGATATGTAGAGATAGCGGGGCATACCGATGTGGGCAAGGATGGCAAGGTGCATCTCGACATGGTGATGAAGAAACCGCAGTTGTGGTCGCCCGAGACACCTTTTTTATATAAGATGGCGACGCGGTTGTACCGTGACAACACGTTGATTGACGAGCAAGTGCAAAAAGTAGGTATCAGGACGCTCTCAGTCTCTAAGGAGAAGGGCTTTCAACTGAATGGGCAGACACGCAAGTTCAAGGGCGTTTGTCTCCACCATGACCTCGGCCCGCTTGGTGCGGCGGTGAATAAGGCGGCTCTAATCCGTCAGGTGAAGATCTTGAAGGACATGGGATGCGATGCCATTCGCACCTCTCACAACATGCCCTCCACGATGCAGATGGAGGTGTACGACTCCCTCGGCATGATGGTGATGGGCGAGAGTTTCGACATGTGGATATATCCTAAATGCAAGAATGGCTATGCCCGCTTCTTCAAGGAATGGGCTGAAAGGGACATCGAGAACTTGGTACTGTGCCACCGCAACCACCCCTCGTTGGTGATGTGGAGCATTGGCAACGAGATTCCTGAACAATGGAGCGAGGAGGGAGTCAACATCTCGCGCCGCTTGCAGGACCTCTGCCATCGGTTGGACCCCTCTCGTCCCGTGACGCAAGGCATGGATCGTGCCGAGCAGGCGTTGAAGTCGGGCTTCGCGCAGGTGATGGACGTGCCAGGCTTCAATTACCGTGTACATAAATATGACAATAATATCAAGCAATTGCCCGTGGGCTTCCTCCTCGGCTCGGAGACCGCTTCCACCATCAGTTCGCGTGGGGTGTACAAGTTTCCTGTCACCATCACCGACCGTGCCACCTATCCCGACGGGCAATGTTCAAGCTATGACACGGAATATTGCTCGTGGAGCAACCTCCCCGATGCCGACTTCTACATGCAGGATGAGCGGGAGTGGAGCATCGGGCAGTTCGTGTGGACGGGCTTTGACTACCTTGGCGAGCCTACGCCATACGACAGTTACTGGCCCTCGCGCAGCAGTTACTTCGGCATCTGCGACCTTGCGGGATTGCCCAAAGACAGGTATTATCTCTACCGGTCGCAATGGAACACCGACGCACATACCATCCACCTGCTGCCCCATTGGACTTGGAAGGGACGCAAAGGGAAGGTGACACCCGTCTATTGCTATACTGACTATCCTACGGCAGAGCTCTTCGTCAACGGCAAGAGCCAAGGCCGTATCACCAAGAAGGCCCATCTGCAACCCTCGTCTCCCATGAGTGCCAAGGCGATGAATGAGGAATTGCTCGACCGTTACCGCCTCCGTTGGAATGATGTGCGGTATGAGCCAGGAGAGTTGCGTGTGGTGGTCTATGACAAGGATGGCAAACCGGCTGGTGAGAAGGTCTTGAAGACGGCAGGGGCTGCCGCCTCTCTCAGATTGGAAGTAGACAGGCATGAACTTTCTGCCGATGGTGAGGACTTGGCTTTTGTCACGGTGTCGATGGTCGATGCCGATGGCAACGAGGTGCCGGATGCCGCCGATGAGTTGTCGTTTGAGGTGACAGGTGCTGGTGTGTTCCGTGCCGTTTGCAATGGCGATGCCACCTCCTTAGAGCCGTTCACGCTTCCGCAGATGAGATTGTTTAGCGGTAAGCTCGTTGTTGTCGTTCAATCCACGCAACAGGCTGGTACGATGCGGCTAACCGTGAGAGACATGGAGAAAGGCAATCGCATACCCGTTGCCTCGATAGACATCACAACAAGATAACCCATTGCCATGATACAGGAATACCAAATACGAGTCTTGCCCATCCAGGCATCATCCACGCAAGCCATCATTGAATATCTCGCGAAAGAGAAAGGCATCGATGCACGGACGGTAAAAGCTCTCCGTGTGCTCAGGAAGAGCATTGATGCCCGCCAGCGAACCATCTATGTCAACCTCGCCGTGCGGGCATACATCAACGAGATGCCCACCGACGATGAATATATCCATACCCATTATCCTGACGTATCGGGCAAGCCACGGGTTGTCGTCGTGGGAGCGGGGCCGGGCGGGTTGTTCGCTGCCTTGCGGCTGATAGAGCTTGGCTTTTGCCCCATTGTCGTGGAACGGGGCAAGAATGTGCATGACCGCAAACTCGACCTCGCCGCCATCACCAAGACGCACAAGGTGGATGGCGATAGCAACTATTGTTTCGGCGAGGGCGGCGCAGGGGCTTTCTCCGATGGCAAATTGTACACAAGAAGCAAGAAACGTGGCAATACCGCCAAGATTTTGCATGTCTTCTGCCAGCATGGAGCGTCTACCGCTATTCTTGCCGACAACCATCCCCATATTGGGACGGACAAGTTGCCACGGGTGATTGAGAACATGCGCAACACCATCCTCAATAGTGGTGGCGAGGTACACTTTGAGACGCGGATGGAGAGGCTTATCTTCCAAGGCGACAAGGTGGTGGGAGTGGAAGCCTTGGAGTTGGCTACGGGTAGGCAATTGCATTTCAAGGGACCTGTCATTCTCGCCACGGGTCATTCCGCCCGCGACGTTTACCGCTACCTGTTCGACGCGAAGGTGGAGATGGAGGCGAAAGGCTTGGCGGTGGGGGTGCGTGTGGAGCATCCCGCCTTGCTCATCGACCAAATCCAATACCACAATAAGCGGGGTAGGGGTGACTATTTGCCCGCTGCGGAGTATAGCTTTGCCACGCAAGTGGAAGGCAGGGGCGTGTATAGTTTTTGTATGTGTCCCGGCGGATTTGTGATTCCTGCCGCCTCCGCACCACGCGAGATTGTTGTCAATGGCATGAGTCCCAGCAACCGCGGCACGAAATGGAGCAACGCGGGGATGGTGGTGGAGCTGCACCCCGACGACATCGTGCAACACGAGGGGGCGGCTGCCGACGACTGCCTGATGATGATGCGTTTCCAAGAGAAGATGGAAGAGTTGAGTTGGCAGCAAGGAAACATGCGACAGACGGCACCTGCCCAACGGATGGCAGACTTCGTAAACAACCGTTTGAGCTACGACCTCCCCGAGAGTAGTTATGCCCCGGGACTCATTAGCAGCCCCTTGCATTTTTGGTTGCCGCCATTCATCGTCCAACGGTTGCAACAGGGATTCAGGCAATTTGGCAAGTCGAACCACGGATTCCTGACCAATGAGGCGACTTTGATTGCCGTGGAGACACGCACGTCAAGTCCTGTCCGCATCCTCCGTGATATGAATACGCTGCAACATGTGCGCATTGCGGGGCTGTTTCCTTGCGGCGAGGGAGCGGGTTATGCGGGCGGCATCGTCTCGGCAGGGGTTGATGGGGAGCGTTGCGCTGACCTATGCGCCGCTTACCTTGGGGCAGGATAGTCAGGTGGTTACCACTTTCCGCTTCACCACATACACATAAATGAGGAGGATGACGTTCATCATCAAGGCATAGATGATGGCGGGAATGGCGATAATCTCGTTGTTGAAGACAAAGGGACTACATGCCACGGTGATGGCTTGTGCGGCATTCTGCATCCCTATCTCTATGACAATGGTACGTTTTTCCCGTCCTGTGAGGTGCATGACCCATGACAAGAGCACACCACATCCCATCGACGTGAGGATGAGGAGAGTCATGCAGATACCGAGATTGGGAAATTCACGGATGATGGTGGCACGATGTTGGAGGAAGAATACGGTAGCAAGGAAGATGAGGCAGGGGAAGGCAAGACGTTTTAAGATGCCATGTAGACGCTTTGCCAATGGCTCCTTGTAGACGGAGAGGCACAAGCCGAGGATGATGGGGACAGCCATGAGTACCAAGTTTTGCACCAACAGGTTGCCCACGGGGAGGTGGAAACCGCTGCCCTCGCCCACAGCACGGGTAACAAAATCCATGATGGCGGGACTTGTGAAGAGTGTGATAACGCTACTGAATGCCGTCAGCGAGACGGAGAGAGCCACATCACCCCCTGCCAGCATGGAGAAAACGTTGCTGGAACTGCCCCCAGGACTACAGGCAATGAGCATGATGCCGAGGAAAAAGAGCGGTGGCAAATGAAACAAGTTGCCTACACACCATGCGATGAGTGGCAGGAAGATAATTTGTCCCAATAAACCCGCGAGGATAGAGGTGGGGCGTTCTACGAATAGTCTAAAATCGTGAGGCTTTAATGCCAATCCCAAGTCAAACATCAATAATGTCAGGATGGGTAATACGATGAAAATGGTATTCATGTCTTTCTTGTTTGTGTTCTATGAAATGAAATGGTTGGCAAAGATAGTCTTTTTTATGCAAAAGTGAGCCGATATTGGGAGATTATTTGTATTTTTGCAACATATTATGAACAATTAAAACAAGTGGATTATGAAAAGATTTTTTATATTTGCCATGTTCCTGTGGACGGGAATCATGGGAGTGAATGCGCAGGAAGACCGTTGCGATGTCAACGGTGATGGAGTGGTAAACATTGCCGATGTGACTTATGTGATAGACCACGTCCTTGGCAAGGGACATGCCAGCACTCCTCAGACTATAGATTTGGGTTTGCCGAGCGGCACGAAATGGGCAAACATGAATGTGGGCTCAACCAACCCCGAGGAATACGGTGGATATTACGCTTGGGGAGAGATTGAAGAGAAAGACTATTACGATTGGAGTACCTACATCCATTGCGACGGCTCTGACGATACTTGCTATGACCTTGGAGAGGACATCAGCGGCACGGAATACGATGTTGCTCACGTGAAATGGGGCGGCGATTGGCGAATGCCCACGCAAGAGGAATTTAAGGAATTGTTTGACAATTGCACGAGTGAATGGACGACGCTTAATGGTGTGGACGGCTGGAAATTCGCAAGTAACATTAACGGCAACAGCATCTTCCTTCCTGCTGCGGGATGCCGCTGGCATGGCGACCTCAACTCTGCCGGCTCGTATGGCTTCTATTGGTCGTCTACGCTCAATGTCGGCATCCCGAGCAGCGCGTGCTTACTACTCTTCCATTCGACCCATGCCTTCTGTGACAGTTGGAACTACCGCTACAACGGTCTCTCGGTGCGCCCTGTGCGTTAGAGCTGAAGTGCATCCTTTCCCAACGTGTAAACGCACCCTCATGCCGTTGCCGCCGCATTTCTGGTGGCAACGGCAATCATTTTTTCCTTTCGTGATTTGTTATTTGTTATTAAATCTTACGAAATCGTATGTTTATTCGATGATTTTTCGTAATTTTGCATCCATATTGTGTAAAAACGTGTCGAATTGGATATGAATAAAGTCGTTAGAACAACTATTTTGACCGCCTTTACGGCATTCTTGACATGTGTTTTTGTGGGTTGTGGCGATAGTCATACGAAAGATTTGAATCGCTTGCTTTTGGACTTGGCTGATAAGGATGAGACCATTGACCGCGACGACTGGGCAGAGATTGAGAAGTTTTTGGACTCGCAGAAAGCCCATTTTGGCGATTTCTATAAGAAGGGACAGGTAGATGTGGACGAGGTGAAAGAATACATCTCCGACTTCTTCGACCGCCGTCGCCCTTCCAAGGAAATACAGTTTGTCGGGGTGGGAGGCAAGGAATACCTCAATGTCAACTTTTTCCTTGAGCGCTCAGGGTCTATGACACCCTACGACTCGCCCAATGGCGATGGCTCTTTTAAGGCGGCTATCGTCCAGATGCTCAACAACTTGCCGGGCAACAATGACGATAACAAGATTTACGTTGTCAATAGTTCCATCAACGAATATCCCGAGGGATTCAGTAAATTCATCGCCGATACCAATATCTTCGACGCAACGAAGGGTATTGGAGACCCCAGTTTTACGGATTTTTCCGCCATCTTCTCGCAATTGCTTGACAATACGGGAAAGGATGAGTTGAGCATCCTTGTGACTGATATGATTTATTCGACGAAGGACATGGTGGGTGTGAATCCGCAAAAAGTGTTCGCCGAGGCACAAGGAATGGCGAATGCCGTCTTCAAGGAACAGGTGAAAGACAAGTCGATGCTCATCGTCAAGATGAACGGGAGCTATTCAGGCCCATATTATACTTATAACTCGCCGAAAGGTGGCCAGTCGTATACGGGTCGCCGTCCCTATTATATCGTTGTGGTGGGTAGCAATGAAAACATCGCCCGCTTGACGAAAGACAAGAATTATTTGGCGTTCAGCAACTTCAAGGATTTGAAGGGATATGAGAACATGTATCTCTTTGAGACAGATGATGTCTATAAGCCCTATTATTCCCTGTTGTTGGGCAATCCTGAGATCCGCGGTCGTTTCACGCCCGAACATGGCAAGGATACCCAAATCAAGAACATTGAGAATGTAGAGGTAGACCGCAATTCGGGTGACATCCGTCTGGCTTTGGCGGTAGACTTGGATGGTATGCTGATTGACAAGGCATATCTTACTGACCCCGCCAATTACCGGGTTGAGTCTGACGACAAGGTGGAAATTCTTCAGATCCGCGAGATTGGTAAGGACGACATCTCGCCCGCCGAGAAGAAATACCTTGGTACGGCAACCCATATCTTCGTGCTTGGCATGGACGAGATCAAGAATGACCAAGCGGTGAATATCAAATTGCTCAACCGCTTGCCGTCATGGATAGAGGAGTCTTCTATCGATGACGATACGCAAGTGGGTGGTGCGAATTTCGCACAGACCACCTTCGGTCTCAAGTACCTGATGCAAGGCATCTATAATAGTTATCGGAAGAACTCGAAAGGTACGCCTTATTATTTTGAACTGGATTTGAACTTTAAAAATAGATAGATAAGATGAAGAAGAATTTTATCCTCCTTATTATTGGAGCGGTGATTACTTTGTTATTCCTGGTATTCTCTACGAAGATATTTGAAATGCTCTATTACGAGCGTCAGTTCTCCAATGAGATGTACAACCAAAACCTGTATTTCGTGGTGGCTGTGATAACTGCCTTGATAGCTTGGGGCTTGGCTGGCATCTATTATTATGCCATCAACTCAGTTAGCTTCTCGCGTTGGTATCATTGGTTGGTGGTCTTGGGCGTGGCAGTAGTACTGACATCGGTGGTTAATTATATCTATCCCAATAATATTTTTTCTGCTGACGGGTTGGACTTCACGGCCCAATTGTTCAGCTTTTGTGTGGTGAATGCTGCCGTGGAGGCTGTCTTGTTTATCGTAGCGTCGTTCTCGATGCGCTGGTGGTCATCGAATTGTAGGCATACACCTATCCCCGAATGAAACTAATGGCAATTTAGCATTAACAATTAAGTATCATAAAAGTGAGATTATTCTTATTCTTAGTAGGTGGCACAGGGTCGCGCGTAATGCGCCCGTTACTCATGCAATGTGCCGCCGGTATACACCCCATGGATGAGCAGGGACAACCCATGCCGCTCGAAATCATACCCATCGTGGTGGATCCCCATAAAGCCAACGAGGACTTGAAACGCACCGACAACCTCATGCGCTGGTATAAACAGATACGCAGGGGATTGTATGGTGAACAGGTGGATGTTGCCAAGGGCTTTTTCTCGGTGAAGATTTCGACTCTTTCGGACATCCTGCCCAATGGGTCCAACCTCAGCGACACGTTCCTTTTCAACATGGGAGCCATTGAGTCGAAGAAGTTTCAGGACTTTATCAATTTCTCCACGCTCGACACGGGCAACCAAGCCCTTTGCTCAATGATGTTCTCCGACTACCAGTTGCAGACGAAGATGGACATCGGTTTCGTGGGAAGCCCCAATATTGGTAGCGTGGCTTTGAACCAGTTTAAGGATTCGGAAGAGTTTAAGCAGTTCTCTAATGTGTTCCAGAAGAATGACCGCATCTTCGTGGTGAGTTCCATCTTCGGTGGCACCGGGGCGGCTGGTTATCCCATCATCGTGAAGAACATTCGCAATGCGGGCAACAATACCCAGATCAATAACCGTGGCGACCTCCGTGATGCGCGAATTGGTGCGTTGACCGTGTTGCCATATTTCAACGTGCAGCAGGATGATAATAGTCCTATTTCCCGTGGTGATTTCATCTCAAAGACCAAGTCGGCATTGTTCTATTACCATGACAACCTCACGGGATTGCATCAGAATGGCGTGGACTTGCCCCTGTCGAAGATTAACGCATGTTATTATCTGGGTGACCAAGTGCCGAGCAATCCCTATTTCAACGACCCAGGTAGCAATGGACAGCGCAATGATGCACACTTGGTGGAATATGTTGGCGCCTTGTCAATCTTGGACTTCATGGGTATTCCTAACGACCAATTACAAACCGTTGGCGGCAATGCGCAGAACCCCATCTATAAGGAATTTGGGTTGAGTTATGACAAGCGCACGTTGAACCTCATGGACTTTGGTGTACAGACACGTGCCTTGGTGAACAGGCAGATGGTGAAATTCCATTTGGCGTATATGTATATCACCAACCAACTGAAGGCAGACATCGGACGAGGGTACACACAGGACAAGCCCGTCATCAACAATGGTTTCCTCTCCACGTCGTTCTTCAACACGTTGACCGCCGATTTCTATGTGGGTTATCTGCAATGGCTCAAAGAGCTTCGCGGCAACCAGCGTAGCTTCGTGCCATTTAACCTTGACACGGTTAAGTTGAGCGATTGCCTTACGGGCATCGCCCCACGGAGCGGCATTTTCAAGTCGCCCATCGATTACAAGTCGGTGTTGTCCGCCTTGAATAAGGCTTCCCAACAGGCAACCAAGATTTCCAAGTATGGCACGGACAAGGTTTCGTTGAAACTTCTTGACCTCCTCGATGAGACACTCGACAAACTGATAGACGAGAAGTTCAACTCTATCGTATGAGAAGACACCATCCACACATTATTATATAATATATACGAAAGTGAGCAAAATTCTTTCATACAACAATAAGACGACAGGCGAGGGGTGGATTCCTCTCACCGGACAGTATAATGCTGACGAGATAGACATGATAGACGACCCCAATGGCGGGTTGTCACAACAGCCACGCACGGCGATACCGTCACCTTTTGCGCAGATGGACTTGGTGAAAAATGCCTTCAAGCGTCTCTCTGCCAATACCGCATTGCAGGGAGAGGCGATGGACGAGAAACTGGTTGCCAATGCCTTCGACGTGGCACAGCTCTTCTTCAACTATGGAGAATTGCGCAACCAATTGCGTATCGTGGAATGGAACCGCGACACCCAATTGGAGATGTTGAAGGCTTCGCCGCAGCATAAGTTGTTAGGCGAGACGATAGAGATGTTCCTTGAGCAAGATAAGGAAGCGTTCAATTTCGACAAGATGGACCGCCTGTATTTCCTCGTCTATGGTAATCGGGTGGTGGGATCGACATCCCCCGTCACATTGTTCATGGCTACACCGAATGCCAAGGAGGGTCTCTTTCCCATCCCCGTGGAGCAGAATGTCAACCTCTTTGACCAATGGAGGCCGTTGTATAAGCGTACGCCCAAGTTCGTGAAATACATCTATGCCCTCTTCACCGCTTATCCCGAGTTGAAGAAATGCTGCGGCGAGGTGAATGACTACCTCATCACCAACCTTCCCCTGCTGCATCCCAAACTTAAAGACGAAATCATCAAGGAGGTGGGAAATCCTACTGCCTTTGACTATGAGAGCATCGAGAAGGCCAAGACATTCCTTGACACCACCTTCTCCAAGATGGACGAGGGCATTCAGGCACTTGGTGTGCCATTCTATTGTGTCAAGGCACAGGACATCGAGACGGCTATCGCGGCAAGTGATTTCATGATTGTGCCATCGCAGGAGGTGAAGGAACGGCTGCCGTTGGTGTTGCAGAACCACCTGAATGCTCCACAGACAGACCCCTTCATTTATATATCGAGTCCATGGAACGACGCTACCGTCATCACGCCCGAAGACTATGCCGTGTCGCCAGATAAGCGTGTCCTGCCTGCCACAACACATCAATATCCGTGGTTGACGGATGATGACTTCTTCCAACCGACGCTCATCAAACTGGATTATACCATCGACCGTGACTGTTTCTTTGACGGCAACCTCTCCATTGGCTCTACCGACACGGACGAATGTGACTTTGTGTTGCCGCTGAAGCCATTGTTCTTCAAGTATTTCAACGTTTCCGACCTTTGGGGGACAATTGGCGGACGACCCAAGTTTGAGTTGATTCACAACCAGGTAGGGGCGACAGAGACCGTGCAGGTCATCTTGCGCATCCCTGTGCAGAAACAAGGGAAATTCATCAAGTTGGAACGTAATTATGTGGCGGCACGGAATACGGACCTTCGCTATGATACTGCCAACAACCGTGGATATTTCATCACCGTGCCATTTGCCATTAGCGTATTCCCATTTGTTCGTACCATTACGGGCAACCAATACAATGTGCAATTGGTAGATCGCGCCCTCGGGCTGTTGCAGAACTATAGCCTGTCGCTCTCTTTCTTCAAGAATGGCTACCTTAACCAGGTGAAAGACGATGACATCGTGGCACGTGAACGCAGCTTGAAGTCAGAAAGGCGAGTGGGGTCTTGCTACTATAAGTTGAACTCGGAGTTTGACTACATCAACATCACCCTAACTGACGACCGTGGAAGTCGTGTGGCAGACGGAGTGGTATGTCCTCGTTGGAATAATTATATCCCTGGTCACGAGGCGTTTACTTTCGCCGTAGACTTCGGTACGACTAACTCTCACCTTGAGTGTATGAAGTCGGGCAATATGCCAGAACCTATCCATGTCGACTCCGTGGCACGTGAACGGTTGCTCGCCACATTGTACAATGGGGAGCAGAACCTTTATGACGTGTTCATGAAACAGGAGTTTCTGCCCAAGACGATTGGCGAAAGCTATGGTTTCCCCCAACGCACCGTTCTTTCCGAATGTGAGCGGTTGGATGCGGAGAATGTGGACACCATTGTGTCGTTGGGCGATGCCAATATCCCCTTTATCTATGAGAAGGAGAGTAGCGGTTATGGAAATCGTATTGTCGCCAACCTCAAGTGGTCTACAGAGATGGCGACATCGAAACGTGTCAAGGCATATATAACGGAGTTGGCGCAATTGATGCGGACGAAGGTTTTGTTGGAAAATGGAGACATTACCAAGACACGCCTCGTTTGGTTCTACCCCCTTTCCATGAAGGTTGGCAACATCCGCAAGTTGGGAGAGATGTGGGAGAAGACTTTCCGCGAGGTGTTTGGTGTTCCCGTCACCGACAATAATGTCATCCAGATGCCAGAGTCGATAGCACCATATTATTTCTATAAGAGTTCCAGTAAGTTCCGTGGGTCGGCATCGAATGTGGCAAGCATCGACATTGGTGGTGGCACGAGCGATGTCGTCATCTTCGAGAGCAATGCCCTGCAACCAACTGTTCTTACGTCTTTCCGATTCGCTGCCAATGTACTCTTCGGTGATGGCTTCTCTGAAGTGCCTCATGGCGATACCAATCCCATGTTGGTGAAGTACGTGGATTACTTCAAACGGCTCTTTGATGCCGATGATGAGCGGTATGGCGAGTTGAATGGCATTCTCGACGACATCACCAGCAAGCGAAAGAGTGAGGATATTAACACGTTCTTGTTCTCCGTCATCAACAACAAGGCGGTAGCAGGAAACGATGTATTCTCGTATAATATGCGTCTTAACGAGGATGGGACACGTAAGATCGTCTTTATCTATTTCTATGTCACGTTGATTTATTATGTCGCCCATGTCATGAAGTCACGAGGGCTGGGCAAGCCACGGTCTGTGATGTTTAGTGGTACGGGGTCGAAGGTCTTGGACATAGTGGGTACCAATCGCGACCTTGACCTCATCTCACAAGCTGTGTTTGAGCGCGTTTATGAGGAGAAATACGGTGCGGACGGCTTCTCTGTTGTCATGGAAAAGAATGAGCCTAAGCAAATCACTTGCCGTGGCGCCTTGATGCAAGTGCGTGAGCCGAGTGGTTGCGACAGTGTTTCGCAATTGAACAAAATGTTGGATGACTTCGAGACACCGTTGAAGTTCAATTACTCGATGATTGCCAAGGAGAAACTGGTCTACGATGATATGGTATCTGCCGAGGTTCGTGCGCAGATTGTGAATGAGGTGAAAAAGTACAATGAATTTTTCTGCCAACTTTGTGACCAGATACATGTCGTGGAACGGTTCCTTGTCGATAACAAGGCTTTGACTCGTTTCAAGGAACTTGTCAATAAGGATTTGGACCATCATCTTATTAATGGATGGAACTTCGTGAACAAGAATGCCGATGACAAGAATGGCAGCGATCCCATCGAGGACACCGTGTTCTTCTATCCCATCATCGGTAGCATTCGTGACAATCTCATTGAAAACCTGATGTAGCTTTATGGCAAATAAGTTTTCATTTTCCAATATGTTCTCCAAAAGTGTTGAGGATGCTGAAGCACAAGAGGTGAACGGACACGACGACAGCCACGCATTCAGCGTCCTGAAGGATCGCGTAAGGACATTACAGAGACGTGTGGATGAGATGGAGAAACGCATCGAGACGTTAGAGAAAATGCTTGCGGAGAAAGACAAGGAGGTGAAAGAAGAACCTGTTGTCACGCCGACCGCCATCAACATCAATCCTGTGAGTCAACCTACTACTCCCATCCAAGAGCCTACGATGCCCAAACTGTCACAGTTTTATCTCGCCGCCCCATCGGCAGATGGCTCCTTCCCCAGTGTCTCTCAAAGGGAACAGATTGGGAAGAGTATCTATGTCTTGACGACTCAGGACGGTTTGAATGGTACGTTTTCCATCATTGACAGCAATGATGCTATCGCCACAGCGATGATTAGCATCTCGCAATTCTTGAAACCCGTGTGCAAGGTGAATGGTAGCACAGCCCAATATCCTCACCATATTGTTACGGACGAGGAGGGTACTGCCTCTAAAGAAGGTGGCGTGTGGAAGGTCGTCCGCAAAGCCATCGTCCATTTCGAATAATAATCGATAAACTTAAAAACTAAGATACGTGTTAGTAAAATGTCCTAAGTGTAGACTGCAGTTTGAGATGCCAGTCACCCCTGGCGCAAAGGAGTTGTCGTGTGTTTGCGAGCGTTGCGGTACACCCTTTGCTTACGAAGTGCCAGAAGGGTATCAAGAGGATTCGCAAAGAACCAATCAACCAAGTACCCCTTCTACATCCCCTCCTGCCTATCACAACCGTCAGCAGCAAAGACGTGTCACAAAGGATCGTCCCCCGATAAGTTATGAGGATGAGGAACTATTTGATGACTCTCAAGAACCAATGCCTAATGCTCCATATAGTCGCCAGTATTCATCGAGCCGTCGCAATGGGTGTCTCCAACGTTTTTATGTCCTCTTCATCCTCTCGTTGATTATTTTCGTTTTTGTCATCAGGCGTTGTTATATTGATCGTTCGTATAACAACGATAGTGTTGGTGGCAAAGAGATGCCTAAGGAAGTGGTGGAAGATAATTTGTCTGAAGCTATACATCATGAGATGCACGACGTGGATGAGTTTGAGGTGGTACGACCTGAAAATCCTCCAAGTTGGTTGCAAGGAAACTGGAGCGTAGAAACCTCTGAGGGGTCTATCAATGTTTTCATTAAGGGAAACCGCATTTCAGAAACATTCGATGGAAAGACGGAACGCGGTACGTTTTACTATTCCAAAGGCATTATTTATTGTGATTTCGGAAAAGGTGAAGAGGCCACCCGTCGGCTTGACTTGGGACACCAAAGGTTGGAAGCTGGTGGAGGCTTGTGGATGGAAAAGAGTGATTTCTAAAGATGCATGGTTAAGACTCTCTATAGTCAAATTGGACAATACAAGACTGCGTCCATCCTCACGCCAGTGTTTACGGCATTGGAAGTGGTGATGGACGTACTCATTCCATACGTCACCGCCAAGCTGATAGACGAGGGCATCAACGCCGGAAACATCCACAATGTCTATCTTTATGGCTTGGTGATGATAGGAATGGCTTTCTTGAGCCTATTGTTTGGCATCCTTGCCGGGCGAATGTCTGCCTACGCCTCCACAGGCTTTGCTGCCAACTTGCGTTCTGCGATGTATCGGAATATCCAGACATTTGCCTTTTCAGACATTGATAAGTATTCGACATCGGGACTGGTAACCCGTATGACTACTGATGTCAACAACCTCCAAAACGCTTATCAGCAAATATTGCGAGTGACTGTACGTGCGCCATTCCGCCTTGTCCTATCCATTGTGATGTGCTTGGTTATCGACGCAAGGCTGTCTCTGATTTTTATCATTGCCATGGTGGTTCTTTCTTTCTCCCTTTACCATATCATCTCGCGAGTAGCCAAGTTGTTCCAGCAGGTATTTGAAAAATACGATGAATTGAACCTCAGCGTACAGGAGAATGTGTCAGCTATCCGTGTGGTGAAAGCCTTTGTCCGCGAGAAATACGAGAACGAGAAGTTTGCCACCGCCGCAGAGGCACTATATAAGTTATATGTTCGCGCGGAGAGTTTGATGGCTCTCAACCATCCTGTGATGAACATGGTGGTATATGGTTGTATCATCGCCCTCTCGTGGTTTGGCGCCCATTACATTGTGGGTGGAACGTTGACGACGGGCGAATTGACATCTCTCTTCACCTACGTGATGTCTATCCTCATGTCGTTGATGATGCTCTCGATGGTTTTCGTGATGCTCACGCAAAGTGCCGCAAGTGGCAAACGTGTAACGGAAATCATCAATGAAAAGCCCGACATCGCCAATCCCGAGCATCCCTTGATGGATGTCGCCGATGGCAGCGTGGTGTTCCAAGGGGTTCGTTTCGACTATCAGGACAAGGGAACGCAAATTTCAGGAGAGAAAACTCCCTCTTCGGAGAATGGCGAGAATAAAGTATCACGCAAGTCTGCCCTCTATGATGTCAGTTTCACGATTGCCAGCGGGGAGACCATCGGCGTGATTGGAGGTACCGGCTCGGGTAAGTCCACCCTCGTCAACTTGGTGAGCCGCTTGTATGACGTGTCACAGGGGGCCGTCCTTGTGGGAGGTCATGACGTGCGTGAGTATGACTTGGAGACATTAAGGAATGCAGTTTCTGTCGTGCTTCAGCAAAACACGCTCTTCTCGGGGACCATCCTTGACAATCTCAGGTGGGGCAATGAACAGGCGACATTGGAGGAATGTCGCGATGCTTGCCGTATCGCCCAGGCAGATGATTTTATCATGGAGATGCCCGAACAATATCAGACGAAGATTGAACAAGGTGGAACGAATGTCTCCGGCGGTCAGAAACAACGTATTTGTATTGCCCGTGCCATGCTGAAAAAGCCCAAGATCTTGGTGCTTGACGACTCCACCAGTGCTTGTGACACGGAGACCGATGCCAAGATACGCGCCGCATTCCGCGACCAATTGTCTGGCATGACCAAGATAATCATCGCCCAACGCATCTCCTCGGTCAAGGATTGCGACCGCATCCTTGTGATGGATAATGGAATGGTGACGGGCTTTGGCACTCATGATGAACTCCTGCGGACTAATGACTTGTATCAGGAAATCTCCAAGATTCAAAATGAAGACAGGGGCGATTTTGACAAGAAAGGAGGCAAGGCATGAGTAGGCAAAACCCCTTCGGACGGCAGCCAGGTGGTCCACAGCATTCACAACCGGGTTTCCAGCGTGTAGATGCCAACAAGAAAGCCACGCTCCTACGGCTCTTCCAGTATGTGTTGAAATACTACAAATGGTCGGTTCTCACGGTTTTGGCGTGTATCGTCGTGTCGTCAGTCACGTCATTGGCATCGTCTTTGTTTACCAAGACACTGATAGACGACTATATCGTTCCCCTTACCCAAGCGGATAATCCCGAATATACCTCGCTCTTGCAGACGTTGTTTAAACTCGGACTGGTGCTGTTGGCAGGTGTCGTCTGTTCCTATACCTATAACCGGCTGATGATTTACGTGAGCCAAGGCACGATGCTCCGCCTCCGTAAGAGTATCTTTGAGAACATGCAACGGTTGCCCATCAGCTATTTCGACTCCCATTCACATGGGGAACTGATGTCTACCTATACCAACGATGTGGACTCCTTGCGGCAAGTGATTTCAACCAGTATGGCGCAGGTGTTCAATTCGCTGATAACCATTGTCGTGACCTTCACCTCGATGATAGTTTTGAGCGTGCCCCTGACGCTCGTCAGCATCTTCATCGCCATCGTCATGATGATTGTGACGACACGCTTGGGCAAATGGTCGCGAGGCTATTTCCGTACCCAACAGGAGAGCCTTGCCAAGGTCAACGGCTTTATCGAGGAGATGATGACAGGACAAAAGGTGGTCAAGGTGTTCTGTCACGAACAACAGGCGATTGACGAGTTTGAGATCATCAGCGAGCAGTTGCGCTCCAGTTCGTACAACGCGAACAAGATAGCGAACATCGTAATGCCCGTCAACGGCAACCTCGGTAACCTCGGCTATGTGTTGATTGCCGTCGTGGGAGCGACGCTCGCCCTGTCTGCCGATGCCTCTTCCTTCCTCTCTCTCTCATTGGGAACCATCGTGAGTTTCCTGCAATTGAACAAGAACTTCACACAACCCATATCCCATGTCAGCCAGCAAATCAATAGTGTATTGAACGCCTCCGTGGGAGCGGAGCGCGTATTCCGCCTCCAAGATGCTGAGCCGGAGGTTGACGAAGGTACACAGACATTGACTGATCCCAAGGGCGATGTGGACTTCAAGGATGTTGACTTCAGTTATGTGCCGGGGAAACAAATCCTGTTTGACATTGACATCAACACCAATCCAGGACAAAAGATTGCCTTCGTCGGAGGCACGGGAGCGGGGAAGACCACCATCATCAACCTTATTAATCGATTCTACGACATACAGAAAGGCACCATTCTCTATGATGGCATCCCCATTACTGACATCCGCAAGGAGTCGCTTCGTAAGTCTATGGGCATCGTGTTGCAAGAGACACACCTCTTTACGGGGACGGTTTTAGACAACATCCGCTATGGTCGTCTCGATGCCACGGATGAGGAATGCCAGAATGCCGCACGACTTGTCGGTGCCGATGACTTCATCCGCCGCTTGGCGAGTGGCTACCATACGGTGTTAAATGGTGATGGTGGCAACCTCAGCCAAGGTGAACGGCAGTTGCTGGCCATTGCCCGCGCCGCTGTCGCCAACCCTCCCGTGCTGGTTCTTGACGAGGCTACATCGTCGATAGACACGCGCACGGAGCAACTTGTGCAACGGGGAATGGACTCGTTGATGCAAGGTCGCACCACCTTTGTCATCGCCCATCGCCTCTCCACCGTCCGCAATGCCGACCAAATCATTGTGTTGGAGAAGGGACGTATCATCGAACAGGGTACACATGAGGACTTGCTCGCCTTAAAAGGCAAGTATTACAAACTGTATACAGGCAATGAGATTTAGCCTCCATGATAGGCAGATAATAAACCTTGCCATTCCCGCTATCGTCTCCAATATTACCGTTCCACTCTTGGGATTAGTGGATTTGGCTATCGTGGGACATATCGGTAACGAGACATTGATTGGTGCTATAGCCATAGGCTCGATGATCTTCAATGTCATCTATTGGGTATTTGGCTTCTTGCGCATGGGGACAAGTGGGCTGACCGCCCAGGCATTAGGTAGGGGAGATGCTCTTGCCATTCGCTCCTTGTTAGCGCAATCGTTGATGATAGGTTTCTCGATAGCACTCGTTTTTATTGTCTTTCAGATACCTATTCGATGGATTGCCATCACGGTGATGCACCCATCTGCTGACATCATCCCCCATGTGTGTTCCTATTTCAACATCTGTATCTACGGCGCGCCTGCCATGCTCTGTCTGTATGGCATATCGGGATGGTTTATCGGGATGCAAGACACGCGGTCGCCCATGGTGGTATCTATCTCGCAGAATGTTATCAATATCTTGGCGAGTTTCGTCTTGGTATTCGGGTTTGGCATGAAGATAGAGGGAGTGGCATACGGCACGTTGATTGCGCAATGGTGTGGCTTGGTGTTGGCTTTGTGTCTCTTAAAGGGAAAAAGAGGCTTCTTGCAAAGCGAGTCTGTCCATTCTTTTGATTATTCCCTTATGTCGTTCATGTCATTCCTTAAGGTGAACCGTGACATTTTCCTCCGTACCTTGTTCTTGGTTGCCGTGTTCCTTTTCTTCACTTCGGCAGGGGCGAGGCAGGGCGACATGGTTCTCTCTGTCAATACATTGCTGATGACATTCTTCACCTTGTTCTCTTATTTCATGGATGGATTCGCCTTTGCGGGGGAGGCATTATGTGGAAAGACATTCGGGGCAAACGACAGGGGGGCGTTCCATGCCATTTGCCGCCGTTTATTTGGGTGGGGATGTGTAATGGTCATTGTCTTTACATTAGCATACGCAGTGGGAGGTCTTTCTTTCCTGCATCTGCTTACAGATCAGCAAAAGGTGATTACGGCTGCACAAGTATACTTCCCTTGGGTCCTTGTCATACCTACTATGGGTATGGCAGCATTTGTCTATGATGGCATTTTCATTGGCATTACTGCTACACGTGGCATGTTAATAACTTGCGCTCTTGCCTCCGTGGTTTTCTTCCTGCTTTATATTCTCTTATTTCCCACGATGGGCAACCATGCTTTATGGCTCGCCTTGGTTACTTATTTGGCATTAAGGGGTATTTTTCAGCATCTTTATATTAGAAAGATGGTTAGCCTATAGTTTGAGTTCTATGGCAAAAGGTTGGTGAGATAAGCCCTTCGGAAGGGTTATCGTGATACGGTTTCCATCCTTTTTCATTTTTAGCTTTTTCCCTGTGGAGAGAAGAATAGCGGACTTAATGAGGCGGTTGCTTTGCCAAGAAATCTTTGTGGGAAATGGTTCGTCCTCCGTTAGTTGGTAGAGGGCATATAGGCGGCTGTTGTCTTTTGATTGTGTAAACCATATATTTCCTTCGTGGAAAGGAGTGGTTGGCACGGTGGAAAAGATAGCTTTACCATTGAGATTGAGCCAATTACCGATTTCTTTCAGACGCGAACCCACTTCGCTTTCAATGATTCCGTCAGGCGTTGGACCGATACCGAGTACCATGTTCCCGCCCTTGGCAACGATTTCAATGAGGGTGTTAATGACCTTTTGCGCACTTTTCCATTGTGGCTTATTCACGTAACCCCAGTCGTTACTTAATGGGATGCAGCTTTCCCAAGGATAATTCAATTGTGTATCGGGGATGGTTCGCTCCGGTGTTTGGTAATTTTCGTAAGGCCCGTGGATGGTACGGTCAACCACCAGAATCCCTGGTTGGTGGTGTCGGGCCATTTCGGCGATGCGTGGCATGTTGATGTCTTGCATTTTGTTTTCGGGACATACCCATCCGCCATCGAGCCATAGTATGTCCACTTGTCCGTAACGTGAGAGGATTTCCTCTATCTGGTTGTAGGTGAATTGTTGGAATTGTTCCCATCTCTTGGGGTATTGGCTGATGGGATAGTTCACGTTGCGCCCTTTCTTTCCATAGACATCCCACCAATAAAGTTGTGAATGCCAGTCGGGCTTCGAGAAATACGTACCGATGGAAAAGCCCTTGTCGCGAAACGCTTTCAGCACGTGTTGCAACACATCCCGCCGTGGGTCGTTTCGTAAGGCATGACGGGCAATGGAAAAGTCGGTCTCCTGGGAGTCGTACATACAGAACCCATCATGGTGCTTGGTGGTGAAAATCATATATCGCATCCCTGCATCTTGACAGACCTTCGCCCATTGGGAAGGGTCGAACTGCTTGGGACAAAACTCGTCTGCCAGCGAGAAATACCAATCCATATATTGCTGGTAGGAGAGGGTCGTGTCCCTTGTAATCCATTCTTCATCGCATATAGACCATGACTCCACGATGCCTGGTACTGAATAAATCCCCCAATGGATGAGAACGCCAAATTTTAAGTCTTGCCATTCTTTTAACTTTTTTATTACTTGAGGGTCTTTTGGCCATTGGTATTCATTGGATTGTTCGTGGATATTGCCTTGTGCGATAGCTACACAATAAAGGAACATTGCAAATACAAATGATAAGGGTCTTTTCCAGTTCAACATTTTTCCTGTTTTATAAATGATGATAAGTTAGTGAATGACATATCGTAGTAATAAAACTATGGTAGAGAGTAAACACACATGTTGCTTACAGGCAATGGGTGATTATGTCAAGGATTTGGCAAAGATAGCACTTTTTTCTTGAAAAGAGAATGGTCTATCAACTTTTATTAATTGGGTTTCGTAATAAATGGAGATAAAAAGCCCAAAAATACTTTCATTTGTTAAGAAAAATGATTATTTTTGCAACATCTTAACACAATAGTAAAACATGCGGGTATGAGGGGTCTCCTTGTGTTTTATTTCCATTAACAAGTATCTCCTCGTAATTATTAAACCTTATGAGAAAAAATTACTTGAGACTAATCATGATTGTGGCGGCTATGTCAGTATCTGCCATTTCAATGGCGGTAGAGTTTCCCAAGGTTGGCAGGACGCTGACGGATGGGACAACCTACACTTTGGTCAATTATGCCAAGCCTAACATCTTCTTGGCACGGACTTCCTGGGACGGTGCTTATTACCTCTTGCCGTTGGCAGATTCCCAGTATGCGAAAAATGTCTTTACCGCCCACCAGGCGGCAGACGGCACGTGGTATTTCTCCGTAGCGGTGAATGACAGCACTACTAACTATGTCGGCGTGCCTTTCGCCACGGACAACCTGAACGGCAACTTGGAGGAACCAGCCTATTTCACAGTCACCAACGGCGACGTGGAGGGCTTCTATCGTCTCAAAGCAGGAGAGGGCAACTTGAACGGAAACGTGATTGACCGCTACCTTCACCTCAATACGGGTGGACAATACTTGGTCATCTCCGAGCCTACCAACTCATGGTATCCCGACTTCTACGGCGGTGTACAGACCGAGATGGGTGATGATGGCCTGCCTTATAACGTGCAGGACGAGAACGGGGAGTTCATCCCATTGGACCATTCCTCCGAAAACTGGGCCTTTGTCGATACCACTGACGTTCCCTCTTACAACAATAAGGTTCAGCTCTATACTGCCATCAAGGCCATCGAGGACAACAACCTCGCAGACGAAACCTATCGTCAGGGATTCCAAGGGGCAATCGATGCAGTGACGGCATATTATAATAAGGAAGAGCTGACGGATGAAGACGTGGCGGCAGCACTTGCCATCATTGATGCCAAGAACGCCCTCTATTCGGAGATACAGGATGCCATCGCCTTGATAGAGCAAGGTGAGGATGCTACCCTGCGGGCTGCTATCAATGCCGCCATTTCCCAATTCAACGGGCAAAATGACGTGGAGGCGTTGAAAGCTGCCAAGGATGCGCTTTTCGAAGCAGAGAAGAACTATAACTTAGGCCAAGGCGACTTGACCAAGTTGGGGCAGAACATGAGTTTTGAAGACCTCTCCTCGCAAGGTGGGAATACCACCACGGGTGTAGCCGCAACGCCGACGGGATGGAATCTATACGTAAACGGTGTGCAAGTGACCACCGCCGACGAACTGAGAGCCAACGGCCTTAACGGCTGGGCAGGCATCAATGGTGACGGCACGGGTGCCAAGGACGGCAATATGATCTATGGTATTTGGAACTCCGGGATGCCCTCCATCGAGATCTCACAGACCCTTGAGGGATTGGAGAATGGTACCTATACCGTGTTTGCCTCCGTCATGGTGGGAGCCAATGGCAGCGGGTCGCGCCGTACCACGCAACGCATTTTCGGCAACTTGAACTCCAAGTATTTTTCCGCCGAGGGTGATTATGACCTTGATAAGCTCGACAAGCAAGAGGTCTATTCGTTTGAAGGGTTGTCAGAACCCGTCACCGATACTGAGTTGCAAGAGATGAGCGTACAGACTTACGTGTATGATGGTACGTTGACATTTGGCTTCCGTACTGACAACAACATCGCCGCCGCTCGCCGCACATCATCCAATGGAGCGGGAGGAGATGGATGGTTCAAGATTGACAATTTCCGTATCTACAAGGAGGAAGCAAGCGTTGAGACAGCACTTGGCATCTATGAATTCTATAGGGACATGCTCGCCAACCTCCAAGGAGAGCCGATGCAGGATGTCGTGGAAGTGTATCTCAATGAGCTGATAGAAGGAAATGTCGTCAGTGCGGACAACACCGAGCAAGAGATTGTCGCCGCATTCCTTGCCCTAAAGGGTGCTTATGCCAGGGTGAAATCTTCGGTTGATGCCTACGAGAAATTAAACCAAGCCATTATCGCCGCAGAGGAAAACCTCCGCGAATATAGTAACTATGCCGGTGCGGATGAGTACGGCGACTTGATCATGGACGCACAAGACATGTATTGGGATCATATAGCCGACGAGGCAGGGATTGAGGAAATGCTCAAGACCCTCGATGAGGGACTTACCGCCTTGAAACTCTCGGGCGTGGCAGTGAATGTCTATGTCACCGACTTGATGAAGAACCCCAGCTTTGAGGATATGTCCGCACAGGGCAATGCAGAGTCAAGTGGCGCGGCACCCGCACCCGCAGGATGGACTTTGAGCCTTGATGGCGAGGTGGTGACGGGTACCCCCTCCCTTGGATGGTGTGCCATCAATAGTGGTGATGGTGGCATGGACCAATATGGCGCATACGATGAGGACGGCAATCTGCTGACAAGTCAGGTGGTGGATGGCCAACGTTTGTGGGGTATATGGAACGACCGCATCCCCGACGTGGAACTTTCACAGACATTGACGGGTCTGCCCGCAGGTACCTACGTGCTTTCTGCTTACGTGATGGTGGAGCATCAATGGGCTGGCAATTGCATGACAACGCAGCGTATCTTCGCCAACAACTATGTCACGATGTTCGGTAGCGAGGAGACACATGCCGTCAACCTGCCTTCCGATGCTCTTGCCGCCAAGGTGTTTGACGAGAACAACGATACAGACATCAAGTTCTTGAACTATGCGGGCTATACCTGCGAGAGTGGCGACCCATACACCCATTTCCCAAGGTTGATGACCGTGCGCTTTGGCGTGGATGAGAGCGGTATCGCCAAGGTCGGCTTCCGCACAAACAATGTGGACACCAACGGTGAGTCAAGGACGAGCGGTATCGGCTGGTTCAAGGTAGACAACTTCCAGCTCTTCTACGAGAGCGAGGACATCCCCGCTAACGTGAAAGGCATTGAGCAACCTGCCACCCAAGTGAAAGCCAACGAATATTTCACGCTCGATGGTCGCCGTGTGAATGCGCTCCAGCGAGGTGTCAACATCGTGAAGATGCTTTCGGGCGACGGTAGTGTGAAGACCGTGAAGATCGTTGTCAAATAATTTTGACAATTGAAGATCTATCTATCAAGGTTCTTCCATCTTTCCTCCTATATATAATAATAGGTATAGGAAAGGTGGGAGAATCGCTTTTTTGTGTGAATTAACCTAAAAAACCATACAATTTCGTCCTGTTATATACGGTAAATGTGAAAAAAATAGTAACTTTGTAGCTTGAAAGAAAAGGGGCAAAATCGCTTACAACGAAAATAAATGCCCTTCTCGATGATATTTTGTAAACTCGGACGATAAAACGCAATGGACGAAAATCAAACAATTGATCAAGACAGAATCATTAAAATCAACATCGAGGAAGAGATGAAGTCATCGTATATCGACTATTCCATGTCGGTTATAGTGGCTCGCGCCCTTCCTGATGTGCGCGACGGCTTCAAGCCTGTACACCGTAGGATACTATATGGAATGCTTGGGATTGGCAACACCAGTAGCAATCCCTATAAGAAATGTGCTCGCGTCGTGGGAGAGGTGTTGGGTAAATATCACCCTCATGGTGACTCTTCCGTATATGGGGCGTTGGTGCGTATGGGGCAAGCGTGGAACATGCGCTATTGCCTCGTCGATGGTCAAGGCAACTTCGGTTCGGTCGATGGCGATTCCCCAGCAGCCATGCGATACACGGAATGCCGCCTCTCCAAGATGGGTGAGCATATCATGGACGACTTGGAGAAGGACACCGTTGACATGGTGAACAACTTTGACGACTCGCTTACCGAGCCCAGCGTTATGCCAACGAAGATTCCCAACCTGTTGGTGAATGGCGGTAACGGCATCGCAGTGGGTATGGCAACCAACATGCCGACGCATAATTTGGGCGAGGTCATCGACGGTTGTTGTGCCTATATTGATAATCCTGATATTGACACAGAGGGATTGATGAAATATATCCCTGCTCCAGACTTCCCCACGGGTGCCTATATTTATGGACTCCAGGGTGTGAAGGATGCCTACGAGACAGGTAGGGGGCGTATCGTGATGCGTGCCAAGGCGGAAATCGAGAGCGATGAGCATGGCGACCGTATCGTGGTGACGGAAATCCCTTACGGTGTCAACAAGCAGCAGCTCATCGAGTATATCGCCGAATTGGTGAAGGAAGGCAAGATTGACGGCATCTCCAATGCCAACGACGAGACGGGCAGACAGGGTATGCGCATCGTGGTGGACGTGAAGCGCGATGCCAATGCCAATGTCATCTTGAACAAGCTTTTCAAGATGACTGCCCTGCAAAGCTCATTCTCCGTCAACAATATTGCTTTGGTGAAAGGTCGCCCACGCACCTTGACCCTTAAGGAATGTGTGAAATACTTTGTGGAACATCGCCATGACGTGACCATCCGACGTACCAAGTTCGACTTGAAGAAGGCCAAAGACCGCGCACACATCTTGGAGGGATTGATCATCGCCTGTGACAATATCGACGAGGTGGTGCATATCATTCGTGCGTCGCAGACACCTTCCGAGGCACAACGCAACTTGGAGAAGCGTTTTGACTTGGATGAAGTGCAGTCGAAGGCTATCGTTGACATGCGCCTGAGCCAGTTGACTGGACTCCGCATGGATCAATTGCATGCTGAGTATGAGGAGCTGATGAAGACCATTGAGTATTTGCAGCGCATCCTCGATGACCCCGAACTGTGCAAGAAGGTGATGAAGGACGAGTTGCAAGAGGTAAAGGAGAAGTATGGCGATGCCCGTCGCACGGAGATTATTCCCGATGAGCATGAGTTCAATGCCGAGGACTTCTATCCCAACGACCCCGTGGTGATTACCGTCAGCCATCTTGGATATATCAAGCGTACGCCGCTCTCGGAGTTCCGTGAGCAGGCTCGCGGTGGTGTCGGTGCCAAGGGCGCCAGCTCGCGTGACAAGGACTTCACCGAGTTTATCTATCCCGCCACCATGCACCAGACAATGCTTTTCTTCACGAAGAAGGGGCGTTGCTATTGGCTGAAGTGTTATGATATTCCCGAAGGTGACAAGACGTCGAAGGGACGTGCCATACAAAACTTGCTCAATATTGAGCCAGACGATTCTGTCAATGCCTTCCTCCGCTTACGTGGGCAGGGCTTGCAAAACCAGGAGTTCATCAATTCCCATTATGTCGTGTTCTGCACCAAGAACGGCACGGTCAAGAAGACGTGCCTTGAAGCTTATTCCCGTCCGCGTACCAATGGCGTGATTGCCATCAATATCGAGGAGGGAGACGAGGTGGTAGACGTGCGTCTGACCAACGGCAAGAACGAACTCATCATTGCCAACCGCAATGGTCGTGCCGTGCGCTTTGACGAGAGAGCCGTCCGTACGATGGGACGTGTCTCTACAGGTGTACGCGGTATGCGGCTCGATGACGACGATGATGCCGTCGTGGGTATGATCGTGGTGAACGATGCCACCAACGAAACGGTGATGGTTGTCAGCGAAGAGGGCTATGGCAAACGCTCGCAGGTGGAAGACTATCGCAAGACCAACCGTGGCGGAAAGGGTGTCAAGACCCTCAGCATCACGGAGAAGACGGGTAGGCTTGTCGCCATCAAGAATGTTACTGACGACAACGACCTGATGATTATCAACAAGAGTGGCATTGTCATCCGCCTTGCCGTGGCTGATGTCCGTGTCATGGGGCGCGCTACACAGGGTGTCCGCCTCATTAACTTGACCAAGAAGAATGATGTCATCGCCAGTGTCTGCAAGGTGATGAGCTCGGAATTGGAGGCAACGGTGGAGGAGGAGAGCCGTGCCCAATGGGCGCAGAAGAATGCCGAAATCCTTAAAGATTCTAAAGGAAATTCAACGTTGCTTACACAAGAAACGTCTAACGAGATAGAAGAAGGCGAAACGGAAGAGCCATTTATTGACTCGGAGGATGAGCCCATGAATGAATAAAGAATAAACATTAACAAACCTTTTTAATTAAAAGCTTATGAAAAAAATCATGATTGCGGCTTTGATGGTACTCGGTACGTCAACAGCCTTCGCTGGCGACAGCGATGCCTTGAAGGCTATTGTCAAGGCAAAGAACTATGCAGAGGCAGCATCTCTCCTCAAATCCTCGCTCTCACAACTTGCGTCGGATGCGGAGAAAGCCAAGGCCTACAACCACTTGACGCAACTCGCATTGGAGAAATACAATGCTGAAAAGGCTATCCAGACAGAAAACCAAACCGTGGAATTGACCAAGAAAGAGGTACAGCCATACGACACGGTGGGCTTCTACAATGCCGCATACAATGCTTTGACCAATGCCTTGGAATGCTATAAGTACGACAACATGCCCGATGCCAAGGGCAAGGTGAAGCCAAAATTCTTCGAGGCATTAAGCCAAGTGATCCCCGCGACACGTATCGACTTGGTGAATGCAGGCCAGTATGCCGCACAGAAGAGCGACGAGGAAAAAGTCCTGAAATACTGGGGCATCTATCTGGACACGAAGGACAGTGAGCTGATTGTCAAGTCGCCCAAGCTTGTGGAGGAGTCCTGGCTCGGACAAGTGGCTTATTTTACCGCCCTTTATGCCAATCAAGCCAAGTTAAGCGACCAGGCCTTGAAGTATCTTGACATCGCCATCCAAGACCCAGAGTATGCCAAGGAGGCACAGAGCTTGAAGTTTGGCATCGCCCAACAGAACCTCAAGACACAGGCCGACACGCTGAAGTTCGTCGATGACCTCAAGGCTTTCTACAATGCGAACTCTGACAGCGAGGCCGCCTTTGGCACCCTCTGCAACATGTATTCGTCCATGAACATGAAGGACGAGATGATGAAGTTGGTAAATGACAAGATCTCCAAGGACCCCAACAACTACACCGCCTGGGCTTTGAAGGGACAGAGCGAGATGAACGACCAAGACTACGACAACGCTATCGAGTCGTTTAAACATGCCATTGAGATTGATGGCACGAACCCCGTGGTGCTTACCTATCTTGGTTTCAGCATGAATGCCAAGGCTGCTGCCATCGAAGGGAACATCCCTGCGCAGAAAGCTCTTTACAAGGAGTCAATGACATACCTTGAAAGAGCCAAGGAAATTGACCCTGACCGCCAGAAGGCAAACTGGGCTTACCCGCTCTATCAGTGCTACTATATCAACTATAGTGCCAACGATCCTCGCACGAAGGAGTTGGAAGACATGTTGAAATAATACAGATTGATAATGTTGACACGGAATGATACGATTGTTTAGCGTATCTTCCGTGTCATTTCTTATATATGGGAAGGTAAATCAGGATAACAAGAGAATTACATGAGAATAGGTAAACGAATCACGTGCTGTAGGAAGGGAGCGGTGTTTTTGATGCTCCTTTTCATGGTTTGGATTTACCCCTTGTCAGCCCAAAAGAAAGAGATTTCCACGGCAAGAGACAACATCAAGAAGAACAAAAACCTCGAACAGGCGGAGAAGAGTATGCTGAACCTATTGAAAGACTCCGCCAACCGTCGCAATGAGAAGATATGGGTCACGATGTTCGATGCCATTGTCAAGCAATATGAACAGGGCAACGAGAAGCTATATCTCAAGCAGAAATACGACACGGCGCAGTTTTTTAACCTAACAAAACGTTTGTTCACGGTGGCTGTGAGTGCCGATTCGATAGACGTTCTTCCCGATAAGAAGGGAAATGTCTCATTAGACTATCGCAAGAAACATGCGGAGATACTTCATCGCTACCGCCCAAACCTCTATAATGGTGGCCTTTATTATATCAGGAAACAGAAGTTTTCTGAAGCCTATTCTTTTTTCGACACATACATCGATAGCGCGAACCAGCCCCTCTTTGAGCGACAAAGATATAATGAGACCGACGGCAAGATGCCAGAAGCCGCCTATTGGGCGGTGTATTGCGGCTATAAGATGAAAGACCCCAAGGCGACGTTGCACCATACCTACCTCGCCCTAAAGGACACCGCCCATTATTGCATGATGCTGCAATACCTCGCGGAGACATATCGGTTGGAGAACGATACGGCAAGGTATGTCAGCACCCTTGCCGAGGGATTCCGCAAATACCCGTTGTTCGACTTCTTCTTCCCCCGTCTTGTGCAGTATTATGGCGAGCGGGGCGAGTGGGAGAGGGTCCTGCAACTGGCAGACAGTGCCATCAGCGTGAATGCCGAGAGTGCCATCTTTCGGTTGGCGAAGGGCAATGCCCTGTTGAACTTGGGCAAGTATGAGGACTGCATCGCCGTCTGCGACCAGCTGATTGCGGAGAACGACAGTCTCTCCGATGCCTACTATAACGCCGGCATGGCATACTTCTATATGGCGGTAGACCTCGATAAGAAAATCCAGCTTAGTGCCAAGCAAAAGAAGAAAATCAAGGATTATTACCAAAAGGCGTTGCCCTATCTTACTTGCTTCCGTGCATTGGAGCCCGGTCAGGCTGTCCGATGGGGAATGCCATTGTATACCATATACCTCCATTTGAACATGGGGGATGAATTTGATGAGATTGATAATATATTAAGGAGGAATGGAAAATGACAAAGAGTATCTATTATATTCTCGATAAGTTGGGCATCAAGCAGCTCAACGAGATGCAGGAAGAGGCAGTAGATGCTATCTTGCACAACAATGGCGACGTCGTGCTGCTCTCGCCGACGGGGTCGGGAAAGACCCTGGCATACCTATTGCCTTTGACGCAGATGGTTAATCCCGACTTCGACGAGGTGCAAGCGGTGGTTGTGGTGCCAGGCAGGGAACTGGCGTTACAATCTGCAAATGTACTCAAGGACATGGGGTGTGGGTTGCGGGCGTGTGCCTGCTATGGCGGACGTGCCACGATGGATGAGCATCGGGTGTTGCGTCAGGTGCGTCCACACATCGTGTTTGCCACGCCGGGGCGGTTGAACGACCACCTCGACAAGGGTAACATCTCACCCTCGTTGGTCAAGTACCTCGTTATCGATGAGTTTGACAAATGCCTTGAGATGGGCTTCTTGGAAGAGATGCGGCGCGCGGTGGAGGCTTTGCCCAATGTCAGGCGTAGGGTATTGCTCTCTGCCACCGATGCCGAGAGCATTCCACGATTTGTCAATATGGGTAGGACGCAGCGACTGGACTATCTAATCAAGGAGGAACAGGTGTCGGAGCGTGTAAGGATTTTTGAGGTGAAGAGTCCCGTGAAAGACAAGCTTGACACTCTGAAAGAACTCTTGCTTGACATAGGAAATCAGGGCAGCATCGTCTTCTTGAACTATCGCGACAGCGTGGAACGTGTGGCATCGTTCCTACAAGGGGAGGGGTTCACCATCAGTTCGTTCCACGGGGGAATGGAACAGCGGCAACGTGAAGATGCCCTGTATAAATTCTCCAATGGCTCCGCCAACATCCTTGTTGCTACGGACCTCGCCAGTCGCGGACTTGACATCCCCATGATTGATAATATCATCCACTACCATTTACCCGAGAGTGAGCATGGCTATGTGCATCGGGTGGGGCGCACGGCACGTTGGGATGCACAGGGTAGGGCATTTTTCATCCTCAATCCCGAGGAGCGCATACCCGACTACGTGGAAGGCGACATTGAGACCTACACACCCCAACCAACCACCCACGACATCCCCGTGCCGCGGATGGCAACGCTTTATATCGGGAAAGGCAAGAAAGACAAGCTCTCCAAAGGCGACATCGTGGGATTCCTATGCAAGAAAGGCGGGCTGACAGCCGCCGAGATAGGCCGTATCAGCATCGAGGAGCGTTTCACCTACGTCGCCATCGACCGCCAGCAGCTCGCCTCCGTCCTCAGCAAAGTGCAAGGAGAGAAGGTCAAGGGCATTAAGACCATCATTGAGGAGATAGGGTAGAAGTGACTCCTAAAGGCTCCCATCCTTACAACAATAGAGGCAATAGTCAAAGTTGATGCTGCCATCGGCGTTATGGCCACAATCTTTGTCGTCGGTTAAGGGCATACCGCAACTCTTGCAGAATTGAGGCAACTGCCCCGACAAGAGATGTTTCTCTTTCTTTGGGAAGGTGGCATCGTAGCAGTCGAAAGCCTCTGGCGACTCCTCTGCCACGAAGTAGCCTTTGGGTGGGCGGTAAGTTCCTTCGCGGTCTCCCCAATAGTTGGGTATTAATTCCTTGGCGAGGAAGTATGGCACCTCGGCTTCTCGCGGTTCTGCGTGATAATGAATCCTCAACTTACTGGCGAGGTCAAAGCCGGCATGTTTATAGAAGTCAATGTTTCCCTCCATGCAAAGTATGCCGATACCTCTATCACGGGCTTTCTCCATCGCATGGTTCAATAGTTTCAATCCATATCCCTTGCGTTTGTAGTCTGGGTGGATGCTGATGGGACCGAATGTCCATGAGGGGAACGATGTCCCCTCATCAAGGATGATCTCTGCCCTTGAAAACATCACGTGGCCTATAATCCTGTCATTTTCTTCCATAACGAAGTCCAGTGCCGGGATAAAGTCAGGATTGTTTCGATATTCCTTGAGTACATAATGTTCTGCACATCCTGGGCGATACACGTTCCAGAATGCCTCACGTGTGAGGTGTTCCACCTCGCGGTAGTCTTTTGGCTGTTCTAATCTGATAGTCATACTAATCAATGATATATTCGTTTTATTCTTTACATTCTTGCCTTTTGCTTGTCACCGGCACCAGAGCCACGGTATTTGCTGCGGGCTTCATTGTATTTCCAAGTGAGGTCCAACATGAATGTGCGGCGGGAGGGATTCGTTAAGGTCAACTCGCGGAAGCCAAAGATGATGCCTTTCGTCTTGTTCGTATTGAAGAGGTCGTTACAACGTAGGTCAAGTGTCAATAGACCGAGGCGGTGCAGGTTGATGTCTCGCTGGAGTCCGAGGCTGGTGAAGAATTGGGTACTTGTTATGCGGAAGTTGTTGTAATCGCCCTTCGATGACCATTGGGCGGCTACCTTGAGGCGGTAGTCCTTTGGCAACTCGATGTTGTTCTGCCATCCTAAGACAAGCCACGGGCGGTTAAGGGTAATGACAGTGCCAAGGGCTGTCGGCGCTTTGTAGTTTTGGAACTGCGTTACGACGGTCCACATCGGATGCCAGCAGCCTATTGTGGGACGTGCGGAGAGTTGGATGTTGAACTGGTCATAGTCCTCTTGGCTGTTGATGGGTCTGACGAGGCTTACGAGTGGGTCTTCAGAATCGGGGAATGATTCTGTTGACATGGTCATTGCATCCTTCATTCGACTGTAGTTCAGCATCATGGTCGCCCATTTGTAACCGGCGTTCAGTACGACGCTATGGGTATAGACAGGCTTCAGGTAGGGATTGCCGCTCTGGTATGTGGAGCGGTTGATATAGATGGTTGAGCTGGTGAGGTTACTGTAGTTTGGCCGCTCTATGTCCTGGCGATAGGATAGCGATAGTTGCGCCTTGCCGACGGGTACACTGACGACCGCTGTGGGAAACCAGTCGCCATAGTTGCGGCAGACCTCGCCTTCCCTCATGCCGAAATTATAGTAGTCATTCTTCAAGTGTTCGTAACGCAACCCCACCTGTGTATAGACCTTGCCGAAGGAACGGCCATACTCGACAAATGCAGACGACGACTTCTCGTTGATTTCTGAATTTGTAGCCTTCACGGGCACATAGTCCGACGCGGTGAAGGAGTAGGCATCTGTGCGATGGTTATAGGAGAACTCACCGCCAACGGAAAGGTTCCCTTTCCATACGGGATAGGAAAAGATGAGTTTCGATGCCCAGAAGTTGTTGCTGCTGTTGGTGTTGCTCTCGATGGAACGCAAGACGGTGGTGCCGTCGGTGTCATTGGTTGTCTCTGTCGTGCTGCCCGGACTCTTGGTATCGTCGAATAGGCCGTCTATGTTCAGGTCGATGCCTATTTGCCCCATCTTACCGTTGTAATAGGCGTTAAAGATGTGCTTGTGGAAACTGTCGCTCTGCCAGATACGGCTCTCGGAGTGTTCTGTGAACACGCCATTCTCATAGTTGTCTGTGTAGAACATGCTGTCGAAACTGCCGTTAGGATGGCGGTCGTACTTGTAGAATGCGCCGAAACTGTGGTTCTCATCGACCATGTAGTTCACTTGCAGCTGTGGCGACCATCCCTTCCAGATGTTCTTCGAGTCTTGCGAGGTATGCCCTAAATAACTATCGTTGCCCACGAAATAGGTGAGGTCGTTTTCTTGAAGCGACTTGGAGTGGCCATAGCGACCGCACCAGAACGAGCCGGTGATGTCTAACCCTCCCGTGCGATAATTGATGTCAAGGTTATTGGTCTCGGTATGGTCATACTGGTACATAAAGGAGGCATAGTCCTGAAAGCTGAATCCCTCCCCTTGTGCCTTCTTCAACGTCAAGCGGACTACGGCTCTTGTCGAGGCGGCATAACGGGCGCCAGGGTTGTTCACCACTTCCACATGCTGGATTTGGTCGGCACGAAGGCGAGAGAGTTCCTTCATGTCCTGCACCCGTCGCCCGTTGATGTACACCTCGGCATCGCCGCGCCCCAATACCTTAACGCCGCCATCGCGCTCGGCCTCTAACGACGGTACCTGGTTAAGCATGTCAGACACCGTGCCCGCCTTCTCCAGGATGGTTCCCGCGACGGTCGTGCGCATGGCATCGCCCTTGACAAGGGTCTTGGGCAATTGGCCTTTCACGACTACCTCCTTCAGCATCTCTGCGTCTTCCCTCATCTCGATGGTGAGGTTATTGGGATAATTCCCGCCGCCTATTATAATATAATGTGTCTCATAGCCGATGCTCGACAGCTTCAAAAGTCCCGTGTCTTGGTTTGTCACAATCCTGAATAGCCCCTGCCCGTCTGTCATGGCACCCTGTGCAAAAGTCGAGTCGGGCAGCGATAACAGCACGACATTCACAAACGGCAACGGCTCGCCATTCATGTCAACCACTCTCCCTGTCACGTCTTGTGTCTTGCCTTGCACTGTGACTACTGACATCATTACGGCGACCACCCAAGCCGCCAGTCTTCTCATTCCATTCTTTTTCATTTCTGTCATTTCTTCTCTTGTTGTCTTACGATAACGTTCACGGTGCAAAAGTACGATGTATATCCCTTCCCGTCAAATATTTGGGATATTCTGTAGGTATTTGTGATAAATGGTGCCGTGGTCGGTTTATTTTTTGTACTTTTGTCAACGGTATGGAGAAATCACAGAAAGATACAGTCCATGTGCGGCTTGTCAGCAGTGCCTTCACGCTGCTTGCCCTTTGCGTCTTCAAGCCCTTCGGTCTTGATGCATGGCAATGGCAGGCATACTTCCATCTGCTGATGATCTTTGTTTTTGGGTTTATCGTTTGTATGTTGACAGACCTCATCCTGAAGTATATCATCAGGATGCCTATGTCCATGGAGAAGGGGGTCGGTTATGTCATCCGACGCAACCTATGGTTTCAACTAATCAATACGCCGCTCGTGTCCTTGTCGATTTGTCTATACCGCCATTTTGTGTTGAGCGACCGTGTGGAAGGAAACGTCCTCTCGTGGAGCAACTTTCTTGAGACGCTTGTCATCCTTGCCTTCTGCTCGTTTGCCATAGGTCTTTATTGGCGTTTCAAGTTTCGTAACAAGTATTTATCGACTGAATTGGAGGAGGCTCAGTTGTTGAACGAGCAATTGAGGAAGGTGCAAGATGAAAGGCTTCTTGACAAAGAAGACGATACCAACCAGGCATCGCCAACCGTCACGCTGACAGGTACCACCTCCGAGACGATAACGCTCGACATCCCCAACCTCTTGTATATCGAGGCGATAGGCAACTATGTCAAGGTCTATCACTTACGCGAGGGGATGGTTCGCAATGACATGCTCCGTGCCACCTCCAAGCAGATTGAAGAGGAATTGCGCGACTTCCCGATGGTCATTCGTAGCCACCGTGCCTTCCTCGTCAATCTGCAACAAGTGGAACGGATTGTCACCAACGCGGGGAACATGCGACTGCTCATCAAGCATTGCCACGAATCGATACCCGTCTCACGCAGCAACATGTCGCATGTGAAGGATGCTATTGCTTGAGAAGGATATTCACCAAGGTCATCACGTCGCCGATGGTGACGTTGTTGTCGCCATTGACATCGGCGTCAGTGACCAGCAAGTCTTTCCTTTCATATTTGTCTAACAGGCGGTTGACGAGGGTCGTGACATCGGCAATCGTCACGATGCCGTCGCCGTTGATGTCGCCTTCTGTCTCTGGCTTGACGAGAACATACTGGTATTGGTTGGCGGCAGCGTTGGCCTTCACGCGCAGGAGAGCCTCTTTTTCCTGTATCTTCAAGCCGTAGGCAGCCTGGTAGAATCCCAAGACATCGTCCTTGGTGCCCAAGCGGAAATATTTATATTCGTCAGTGGGCGTGTTGAGTTCGTTGGCCTCAACCATGCAAATGTCACTTTCCAGGGTGATTGCCACCGCGTCGTCGTATAGGGTGGTGGGGAAGGTGTAGGTACCCGGCGCACCTTTCAACAGCACTGCGGCATGATAAGGCAACACCTGCCCTGCCTTGTACGTGTCCTTGACGATGGGCTCGCCCTTGGCATTCGCCTCGATGGTATATGCCGTGATGCCCTCGGGAATGGTTATCTTGTGGTTTGCCATTGCCACGTTGGTCAATGTGGCATAGCCCGAGGCGGGGATGGTCACCTCTTGGCCGTAAATGAGTTCGAGGTCGTCAACGAGCAGCACATCGCCAGCGGAGCCTTGCCCTGGGTCGGCGTTGGTGGAGAATGTCACCATGATGGCTTGTGGCTCGTCGCCATCCTGGTTGAAGTTGGGCGAGTCGTAACGGAAGGGGACGTATAAGTGTTGCCACTGCCCATCGTTGCTGGCGATCTTGTTGTTTTGTGCATAGCCGATGACCATTGTGCTGTCATTCGTCGAAGTGGGTTCCTGGTAATAGTCTCCGTTGGTGATAGCGGCACTAACGGTGGCGTAAGGATGTTCCTCTTGGTAGGTTCCCTGCGTGAATTTCACCCATACCGAGAGGGCGATGGGCTTTTTTGTCAGCACGGCATAGAATGGTGAGCCGTTGCTTGTCTCCGTCACGGAGAGGTCCATCTGCGCATGGTTCTTCGGGTCGGTGGCACTATATGCCCCTGCATTCATCCTTCCCGTGGAGATGGTGCCATTGGCCAATGCCATGGACAGGTCGCGTGGCACAAGTTTCAGACATGAGTTACCAATCGTGCCGGTATGCAAGTCCGCAGTGTTGCGACTGGTATGGGCTGTTGACTTGGCGAATGCCACAAAGATTCTTGAGCCGCCTACCGACTCAAAGCTATGCCATCCCACGGGAACGTTGCTATATTCAGAACCGCTCCAGTCCTCAAAGTCGGAGTTGATGATTTGCGATCCCTCGTAGTTGGAGAAGTCGATGGCGGTGCCTTGCGCCATCATGCCTATTGGCGACAGTGCCAATGCTGCCGTGAAGACTATTTGGTATTTCCTTTTCATGATGTGTACGTTAATTAAATAATGTGACTATTGTTTTAATGTTTGATGAATTTCTTTCCGTTGACAATATAAAGGGAACGGGGGAGAGTGCGTACAACCCTGCGCCCTTGCAGGTCGAATGGGGTGTCGCTATACGGTGAAACGGCCTCCCTGCCCAATGTCCGGATGCCATTATGCGGCTCGGGCTCCGTACCAAATTCCACGTCAATGATTTGTTCGAGCATGTCCATCAGGTCGATATGGATTGTGCAATAGAGCTGCGTGTCGTTGAAACGCGCCTCCATCTCGATGGGTACGGGACCGGATGCCGCCAGCATCGGGCCCATCCAGAAGTCTATCGAGGGGTCGTCGCCGGCGGTAATGTAAATGCCATCGTTATAGGTGATGCTCGTGATGCCGTCAACGGTCGTCCCCTCGTGGTCGGCCAGGATGATGTTTCCCACGCCGACGCGGGTGATGCTCCCGTCATTCTCCACCGACTCCAAGCAGAAGTTGTTGAGCGAGAGGGTGTATTTGCCGTCCTCGCCCTGCGTGATGGTGATGGTTGCCTGTTGCTCCATCGCCTCGCCGTTGACGGTCACCGTGAGCTTGTCGGTGTAGTCGTTGGCAAGGGTTGCCATCGAGCAGAGCAATAAACCGATGAGTGTAAATGCTTTCTTCATATCTATCGTTGTATTGATCGTTTGTCTTTGGGAAAAGTGCCTGTTTCTGAATCAGGCTACAAAATTAGCAAAAAAAATCATAAACAATCTTTTTTGCGTGAGAAATCGTTTGCGATTGAGGGGTTTTACCATTTTCTATAGAGTCAACCAGCAAGTGCAATCTGTCTGCAAAGTTAGGTATAATGTTTGAAAAAGACCTCGTTAGGTGTGAGGAAATTTAGTTTTTCCCTTGGTCTTCTGTTTATTTTGGCTTGTATGGAAGCTATTCTTTTG
>JAFRRN010000028.1 GCA_017428055.1 Prevotella sp. | reverse complement strand
GGACGAAAGTGGTATCTTTGTGATGACTTAATTTTCATGTTGTAAAGGTACAAAAACTTTACGACATAACAAAGCCCTGGCTTGAGAAAGTCGGGGCTTTGCGCAAAAAAGAGGATGTGCCTATTTTGACACACCCTCTTTCTTCTTTTTCCCATGTTTGGTTAGTTGTTCCCAAGTCGGCTTGCCAACTCCTTGGGCATCATCTTGATGAGCCTTTGTCGTTGTAGGCTGTCGATGACATCCTCGCCATAATAGTTGAGGAGAAACAATCCAAACTCGTTAGTGATGTTGTTCTCGGCAAAATTGACGATACATTGGTTCATCTGTTTGTATTTGCCATTGAGCAAGACCTGCGTGGAGTCACTTTTTTTCTCGGGCGAGAGGGCGTCGTTTTCCAAGATGGCGTTGACGGCTTGGTTGATTTCCTTTCCATAGACTTCCACGGAGTCGTTGAGCATCCGCCATTGTTCGTTGGTAGGAGTGCCTGACAACAGCTGGTCTTTGCGTTGAGGCGAGAGGTGAATATTGATTTCGCCTGGCTCGATGAAGAACACTGAGTTTACGATATGGTTGCTTTGCAGATAGAGTAGGCACAATTGGAGTGAGTCTGCCTGACCTGTCCACATAAACTTTCCGTCCTTGACAAGGATGGTGTCTGATGGCATTCCGCTTTCCATGTCATACGAGAGGAACAGCGTGTCGCCGTCTTTAGCTCCGTCGATGGTGCCGATGACCTTGTATGTGCGAGAGCTACATGCTGACAATATCACCAAGGCGCATGTCGCCATTAAGCAAAGTGATAACTTTTTCATACTACTCATTATACAAGATATTGTGAACTGATGCTCTCGTTGCATATCACACGCCGTATCGTCTCGGCGAACATGTCTGCCACGGAGAGGAACCTTACCTTGGAACATTTCATGGAATAGGGGATGGAGTCGGTGAAGACCATCTCCTCGAGGGCGGAGTCTTGTATGCGCTCCGACGCGGGGTCGCTCATCACGCAATGTGAGGCGCAAGCCCTGATGCTCTTGGCGCCAGCCTCCTTCATGATGTCAGCCGCCTTGGTGATGGTGCCCGCCGTGTCTACCATGTCATCGATGATGACAACGTTCTTGCCTTCCACGTCGCCGATGATTTGCATACTCTCCACCACGTTGGCGCGGGCGCGGGTCTTGTTGCAGAGTACCAATGGGCAATGGAGGTATTTGGCGTAGGCATTTGCCCGCTTGCTACCACCCACGTCGGGCGATGCGATGACCATGTCTTCCAGGTGGAGGGCTTGCAGATAGGGCAAGATCACACCCGAAGCATATAGGTGGTCAACGGGAACATCGAAGAATCCTTGTATCTGGTCGGCATGGAGATCCATCGTAATCACGCGGTCTATGCCCGCCACGCTCAACAGGTCTGCCACCAGCTTCGCGCCGATGCTCACCCTTGGCTTGTCCTTGCGGTCTTGCCGCGCCCATCCAAAATAGGGGATGACGGCGATGATGTTGCGGGCGGAGGCTCGTTTGGCGGCGTCAATCATCAACAGCAATTCCATGAGGTTATCGGAATTGGGGAATGTGCTTTGCACGAGGAACACGTCGCGGCCACGGATGGACTCCTCGTAAGAGACGGCAAACTCGCCGTCTGAGAATCGCGTGATGACCAATTTGCCGAGGGGAACCCCGAGACTTGCACAAATCTTTTCTGCTAAGTACTTGGTGTTCGTACCTGAGAAAACAAGGAAAGAGTCGTTTGTAAACATTTGTCTGTATGTGTTATTGTAGTTGTCAGTGTCAGTCTATCGCCTTCCGCAATCGCTCGAAATGTGAGATGAGTTTCTTGAAGTCAAGTTCGCTATGGATGTCAAAGCGGTTCCACAGGTCGCCACAGATGACCACCCCGCCAAATCCCAGCTCCTTTGCCAACCGCACATTCTCCAAGCTCATGCCGCCGAGGGCATACACTTTCCTGTCGATGAGGCCATTGGCGGCGGCCTCCTCTAATTGCGGGAGGGTGAAAGTGGACTTCTCCTCGTGGAATTCGATGCAGTCGAAGATGTTTTTCAGGAACACGTAAGGCGACTCCCTCTTCATTTCCCTAAGCATGGAGAGGTCGTTGCATGTACGGCTCACCTGTCCTTTGTAGCCTTGTGGGATGGTCTCATGTGGGTTGTCGAGGTGTATGCCGGCAAGTCGGTATTCGCCCTTGAGGTAGAAATGCTCATGTACGGTAATCTTGCGATGGCATTCCTCGGGAAGGAGGGTGAGCAGTCGCTCGCTGAACATGGGAGAAGAGCCAGGCTTGAAGAGGTGCAAATTGTCCATGCCCTCATCAAATAAAGAGGAAAGAATCTTGTCTTCTTCCACGAAAAAGGTGGATTTCGTTAGAATTACGAGTTTCATTTCATCATTTTTCGATGCAAAATTAATCATTTTATGTGAAAAAAGCAATATTGGCTGCATAAAAAACGTAACTTATCAACCATCGTATGGCATTTTCGCAAATTATTCTTAATTTTGCAAAAAACACCAATAGACCATGGCTACAGACAACCTATCTTTCGGGGAAATACATACTCCTATGTATATTATAGAGGAGGAGAGGCTTCGGCAAAACCTCGCCCTCATCAGCCAAGTGGCAAAAGAGGCAGGCGTAGAGGTTATCCTGGCTTTCAAGGCATTTGCCTTGTGGAAGACGTTTCCCATTTTTCGTGAGTATATCCATGCCACGACCGCCAGCTCACTTTATGAGGCGAGGCTGGCTTATGAGGAATTTGGCAACAAGGCACATACATATTCGCCAGCGTATACAGACTACGAGATTAGGGATATGGCAAAGATGTCGAGCCATCTCACGTTTAACTCCCTGTCGCAATATCAGCGTTACCATGAGCTGGCACGGCAGGAAAACCAAGGTTTAAGCCTTGGCATTCGCATCAATCCTGAGTATTCCGAGGTGGGAACAGCCCTTTACAATCCCTGCGCCCCTGGTACGCGCTTCGGCATCACGCATGACAAACTCCCGGAGGTGTTGCCATCAGACATTGCGGGATTCCATTGCCATTGCCATTGCGAGAGTGGGTCGGATGTGTTTGAGCGTACGCTGGCTCACATCGAGACGAAGTTCTCCCGTTGGTTTCCACAGCTGAAATGGATTAATTTTGGGGGAGGGCACTTGATGACGCGCCGTGATTACGACATCCCACGCCTCATCCGAATGATGAGAGAGTTCCGCCAGCGTTACCCTTGGCTACAGGTCATCCTTGAGCCAGGAAGCGCTTTTGGCTGGCAGACAGGTCCCCTTGTCGCCCAGGTGGTGGATGTCGTGGAGGACAAGGGCATCCGTACCGCCATCGTCAACGTCAGTTTCACATGCCACATGCCCGACTGCTTGGAGATGCCCTATATGCCAGAGATCCGTGGAGCAGAGGTGTTGGAAGGGCATGACGTCTGCCAAACGGGCGAGCATGTTTACCGCATAGGCGGCAACAGTTGCCTCTCCGGCGATTTCATGGGCTTTTGGCGGTTCGGTCATGAACTGCAAATAGGCGAGAACATTATTTTCGAGGACATGCTCCATTATACCACCGTCAAGACCAATATGTTCAATGGCATCAGCCATCCTGCCATCGCCCTCTTGCATCTCGACGGCACTTTGGAGTCCCTTCGCACGTTCCGCTACGAGGATTATCGTGACAGGATGGATTGAAAACCATTCCCTTTTGTCGATTGTGCCAAATCCGAAATATTAAAAAACATTAAATGACATGGCAAAGCTGATGAATGAATATACTTTTTTTGTAATATTGCAAAACAAATAACGAAAACAGATAACCTAAAACATTATTCTTATGAAACATTTTACGCTCGTATTGGTGGCTGTTGCCATGATGTGTATGCCAGCACATGCACAGAACAAAGTGAAAAACCTCTATGCCAGTTCGTCATCGTTGAAGGTGGAAACCTTGAACGAGCAAGGACAGACGGTTCGTATCCACCGCTATCTCTATGCCGGTTATAATACCATTTGTCTCCCCATGACTCTTAATGCCGAGCAACTTGCCAAGGCTGCATCCGGCGTGACGGTGGAAAAATTCGTGGGAATCGGCCAGAATGGCTCATCGCTCAACCTCTATTTCATGGATTGCACCGCCGAGGGCATCGAGGCCGGTGTGCCTTACCTGGTCTTCTCACCCAAGTCGCAGTATCTTCGCGTTACTACGGCCGATGCCGAGGCCATTGACACAAACCTCAAGACTGTGCGTATGTCTGACAATGCAGGCAACCGTGTGGCATTCGGGAGCAGTTGGGACATGGTGTTGCAAGATGGTCGCTATGGCATTCCAGCCAAGCAGAATGTCGAAATATTGGAAAGCGTACTCGTCCGCACGGAGGGCGACAAGGCTTTCTTGCCCACTCGTTGCGGCTTTACCATGGAGGGACAGGCTGCCCAGGTGAGTGACTTGCAAATCCAGCATGTGGCAAGCATGGCGGACGTGACCGCCGTGAAGGCGTTGAAGAGTGCCGATGCCTTGGTTGACGTGTATGACCTCAAGGGCAACTTGGTCAAGGAGAGTGTCAATGCCAAGGATGCTGCCAACGCACTACCACGCGGCATCTATGTCATCGGAGGCGAGAAAGTAATTATCAAATAATCGGTTTGCATTTTATACATGCCGCATGTACTTTTCGTATATGTGGCATGTATTTTTTTCTGGCAGTGAAACCATGCCTCTTTGCCCGTTATCGGGGAGTGTGCCTTTGGCAAAGGGAATGTGTCAGGGGATTACTTTAAGCGGATGATGTCGCTCCAACGGGTGGTGGGGTTCTTGCTTTTGTAGTCGTGCTTGATGGCGTTGGCAAAGACGTTTGCTTTGCCCTTGCCGTCTTTCTGCGTGTATTGTTGTGACCCAAGTACGATGGTCTCGGAGCCGTTCACCTTGTTGATGCGGTCGATGATGGCATCAAGGCGTTTCATTTTCTCAAATTGTTCGGCGTTGATGTCGAAGAGGTCGGCCTGGATGGGCGAGTGCGGGTCGATGCCCATGACAATCACGCCCGCTTTCTTGTATCGGTAGCCTGGTTGGAAGATGCTTTCAAGCACCTCATGGGCTGCCTGGACAATGGTGATGGTGGCATTCGACGGCGTGATGAGCCTCTTTTCTTGGAAGTTCCAATATTGCTGCAAGTCCTCACGGAATGGGTTGGTGTGGATGAACACGCCCACCACTGATGCCACCGTGCCTTGCGCCCGCAACTTCTCGGCACATCGTGCGGCATAGTTGGCAACGTGTGTGCGCAGTGTCTCGATGTCTGTCACCATGCCATTGAAGCTGCGACTGGTACAGATGCTCTTCTTCTTCGCCATCTCCTCGTTGGGAACGCAGTCTTCCCCATTCAACTCCCGCCATGTCCGGTGGATGACGATGTTATTAAATGTGGTTCGTACCCAGTCGCAATGATGTGTCGCAAAGTCGTATGCTGTGACTATGCCTATTTTATCCAATTTTGCGGCATACTTTCTGCCGATGCCCCACACGTCGTCGATGGGGAAGAGGCGTAGGGCCTTTACCTTTTTCTCTTCGCTGTCGATGACGCAGCAATGGCGATAACCGGGGTATTTCTTGGCGAAATGGCTTGCCATCTTGGCGAGCGTCTTATTGGCTGCAATGCCGATGCTGATGGGTATGCCAACGCTCTTGTATACCCTTTTGTGCAGATTTTCGCCCCAAGCCTTGAGGTCTTTGTCTTCCATGCCATTGAAATAGACAAAACATTCGTCGATGCTATACCTGAAATAGGCGGGCGACTCCTGCCGGATGATGTCCACCACTCGCGCCGTCAGCTCGCCGTATAGCTCATAGTTGGACGAGAATACGACAATCTTGTTGTTGGGGAACAGCTCTGCCAATTGGTAGTAGGGTGTTCCCGCCTTGATGCCCATGCGCTTCGCCTCGTTGGAACGCGCCACCACGCAACCGTCGTTGTTGCTCAATACCACGACGGGCTTGTCTCTCAAGTCGGGGCGAAACACCCTTTCGCAAGAGACATAGCAGTTGTCGATGTCTACAATGGCGTACACAGGCTATGCTTGTTTCCAGTTCTTGATAGTCCAAACCACGACTCCCCACACCTCGAAGTCGTCATTGGCATCGATGCGGATGGGATGATAACGGGGGTTGGCGGGCCGCAATTCGATATAACCCTCGTCTTTGTGTGAGAGGTCAAGGTACTTGATGGTGAACTCCTCGTTGACGTATGCCACCACGATGTCGCCACTGGATGCCTCGATGGAGCGGTCGATGACGGCGATGTCGCCATCGCTGATGCCCGCCTCAATCATCGAGTCGCCATCCACGCGCCCATAGAAGGTGGACTCGGGGTGCCGGATGAGGTCGCGGTTGAAGTCTAAGCTGCCGTGGTGGTAGTCGTCTGCGGGGGAGGGAAACCCCGCCTTGATGCCCGGGGCATATTGTAGGTTGAGCCGTTGGACGAATTCCCCATGGATAATCCGTATGTTCTGGTTGTTGCTTGTCATGTGTGATGTTGTTTGATGGATGCAACCGCTTGTCTTATATGCCTAAAACAGGGTCGATGCCTCTTGCGTGAGGAAAGGCTTGAGTTTGTCGTATGGAATGATGAATGAGGGCAGCCCCATGGCGTATGCCGCAATCTCATATTGCTGATAGGTGAATGACATGCCTTGGTCTGTCAGGTAAGGTGCAAATTGCGGCAAGGGTAGGTGGTCGATGTCTGCCTCTATGAGGAGCATATCCTTCAGTTGGTCATCGGTGATGATGGTGCTGTCGTTCGCATGGAAATAGCTTCGAATACCATCCTTGATGAGTTGTTGGAACTCCTTGCTGTCGGTATTGGCCAGCATATTCCACCCCAAGCTTCTTCCATCGTCCTTGCGGAACGTGTTTCCCCAGATGACGGTGCCGCCGTGTGCCCCTCCTCGATATTCGTAATACGCCACGATGTAGGTTACGTAGCGGTTGGTCTCCGCATCCTTCTTGATATGATAGGAATATCCCATGGTGGGTAGCTCGCCCTCGCGGTATGTCCGTATGTCGTCATATTCCGCCTTCATCTCGTCATAACCAAGCTGGAGGGCGTGGTGGAGGAGGGAGTCGGGGCTATCCGCATACAAGGTGTCTACGCCCAAAGTCGTTGCCAAGAATCGGCGCAATGAGTCGATGAGGGGTTTGCTGCCCATGGTGGGATAGTCCAGGATGATGTCCACTTCGGCGATACTGTCCTCTTGGATGAGGGCGATGGAATCGGTGACGAGGGCTTCATCATCCTTTACGCTCAGGTTTCCCTGCTTTGTATGGCAGGCGACCATGGTCGTCATGGCGAGGAAGGTGACGAAGAAGGCAATCTTGGATGTCGTTTTTGTTTTCATGTCAATTGTGTTTTTGGTTGTTAGTTGAAGAATATGTATAGTCCAATCATACATAGGAAGAGGGCTACCCATAAGGCGATGACCTTGACGGAATGGCTTTCGCGGATGGGAGCGGGGATGTCGTGGCATTCACCGTGCCTGTCAGCCAAGGATACGACAACCATCATGAGGGCGAGGATGACGAAGAGGCAGAAGGAGAGCATCATGAAATGAGGCCATAGTTCGCTCTTCGGTCCCCACAGATATAGGATACCGACGATGAGACAGAATGCCGTGCCAACGGTCAATGCCAGGTTGGCGGCACGGGTCGTTGTCCGTTTCCAGAACACGCCGAGCAGGAAGACGGCGGTCATGGGCGGTGCGATGAATCCCAAGACCGACTGGAACACGTTGAAGAGGTTGAGACCCTTGATGCTGTCGATGGCGATGGTGAGTATGATGGCCAAGATTGCCCCGACGACTGTCACGATTCGTCCCACGTAATTGATGTGCCGCTGCGTGGCATCGGGCTTGAACTTCTTGACATAGATATCCATCGTGAACACCGTACTCAACGCATTCAACGCCGAACCGATGGTGGAGACGAGGCAGGCCGTAAGGACGGCGAACACCAGTCCTACCATTCCCACGGGGAAGAGGTTTTCCACCATCGTGAGATAGGCCTCATCAGGGTTTGCCAAGGTGGGGAACAGGGCAAAGCAGATGAAGCCTGGGAGAATGTAGAGAGGTACGTCAAGAATCTTCAGCCACCCCGTGAAGTTGGTGCCGAGTTGTCCTTCCTTCAGGCTGCGAGCCGCCAAGACGGGTTGCACCATCGACTGGTCGGTACACCAAAACCACACGCCCATGACGGGATAGCCCAAGATGATGGGGAGCCAAGGGAATGCCTCGTCGGTGTTGGGCTTGAAGAGAATCCAATAATCTGATGGCACCCGCTCCACCAAAGCAGATATACCCCCCACGTGATGGATGCCGACGATGGTGAGCGTGGCGGACACGATGATCAGCAAGATCATCTGGTAGACATTGGTATAAGCCACGGCTTTCAGCCCACCCATCATCGTGAAGAATGCCGAGATGATGAGTAGGATGAGGGCAGAGAGCCACATGGGGAAGTCGAAGACCTGCCGGATGAGGATGCCTCCTGCAAAGAGCGTGAGTGCGAGCCACGAGATGACGATGGTGACGATGGTGTACCATGCGAGGATGTTGCGTGTGGACTGCCCGAAGCGCAACCCCATGAATTCGGGGAGCGTGTGGACGTTGGCACCGAGATAGCGCGGGGCGAACACGAAGGCGAGCATGGCGATGAACACGAAGGCGTACCAAGCGTAGTTGCCCGACACGATGCCCGTGGTGAAGCCCGCACTCGCGCTGGCGATGAGCATGGACGGTCCGACGTTGGTGCCCCACATGGAAAAGCCGATGTGGTGCCATCTCAAGGAGTGTTCGGCAAGGAAGAGGCTGCTTTCCTTTTTCCTTTTCGTGCTTGCCCAGATGCCGATGGCGAGCAGGATGATGAAATACGTGATGAGGATGAACCAGTCGAGGCCCTGCATGTAATGGGTGTTCATAGGTTATAGCCTTTATAGTTGTCAGTAATATCGAGGTTGATAGCTTTCGAGAGATCCATGTCGTCGGTGCAGTCCACGTCTTCGGGGTAGATCTTGATGGTTGTTCCTGGGCGTACAAATACGGGCATGAGGTCGAGAGGTGTCACTATACCGTAGTGCCATTTGCCTCCCGTCATCCTCTCTCCCGTGAAGAAGTGGACCCATTCGCCTTCGGGGAGATAGATGTCGCGTATTCCTTGGTCGTTCATCACGGGACATACGAGGAAGTTGCTGCCGAAGTAATATTCATCGTCGATGTGCCAACATTGGCGGTCGTGTGGATGATGGATGAGCAGGGCTTGTACGATGGGCAGTCCGTTATGGCAAGCCTTCTCGCTTTGTTCGATGATATAGGGGATGAGACGATAACGTAAGTTCCACCATTTCTTGACAATCGGCGCAATCGATGGATAGTGCCACGGCTCGCGCTTGCATGTGCCGTGGTAACGGATATGGGAGGTGAACACACCAAATTGTGTCCATCTGACATACACATTCTCGTCTAAAGGCGAGTTCATGAAGTCGGGGAGGGAATGGAACCCTGGCACATCATGGCTCCAGAAGGCAAAACCACTCAACCCAAAATGTAAACCGCCTTTCAACGACCCTGCCATGCCGTCCCACGAACTGGCACTGTCGCCGCCCCAATGGAGGGGGAAACGCTGGCATCCCGCCCAAGCCGCGCGGGCCCAGATGATGCCGTCGCCTGTCACTTCCTTGGTGATGTCGTATGCCGCTTGTTGATAGAGCAGGGCATAGAGGTTGTTCAGTCGCTCGGGAGTCATGCCTTCATAGACGGCATCGAGGTGGATGTTCTCGCCGAAGTCAGTCTTGATACATGTCACTCCCATATCAAGCAAGGGCTTGAGGAGCTTGTTCTTGTACCATTCCACCGCCTTGTCATAGGTAAAGTCAATCGTTCCCGCATAGTCGAGGGCGGAGAAGTTGGAGCCTTCTGATGCTTGTTCTTTTAACAATGGACCAATGTAACGGTGGGCTTTCGCCTCTTCGAGTTGCTCCGCTCCCTTTGCCACGTAAGGCAACTGCCAAAGCGAGACGCGGAAGCCTTTGTCTTTGAGACGTTGGATAAAGCCTTTCGGGTCGGGGAAACGCTCGGGATTGAATTTCCATTCGCACAGCCAGTCGGTGCGAAACCACCCCGTGTCGAGGTGTATCACGTCGCAGGGATAATGCTCATCACGTAGGCGGTCGCAGATTTCGTTGACTTCATCGGCGGAGAAATAGGTCATGCGGCTCATCCATATACCAAAAGACCATAAAGGAGGCATGGAGGGGAAGCCAGTAATCATGCGGTAGCCCCTTAATATTTGTTCGGGCGAGTCGCCGCCAATCAGGAACACGTCGATGGTGGCTCGGTCGTTGAGGAATTGTACGGAGCGGGTGGAATGGTCAGCGAGTGATAGCTTGCAATAGTCGCTGGTATGGAAATAGGCACCATACATGCGGCTTGACAGGTAGAAGGGGATGTTCTTGTAGCAACGGCGGTTGTTCACGCCTTGCCCGTCTTGGTTCTTCATCTGGAATGTCTGCCCGCTCAGATCCATCTTGCGGAATCGCTCGCCCGTGCCAACGAAGCACTCGTCGGCATTGCATTGGAAGGAGATGGTCGCCCGTTCCGTCCCGTTTGTTGTGGCATTGCTACAACAAACATAACCGAGGGGTAGGGCATCGTAGCGTGGGGGCGAGAAATGGTCGTCGCTCAAAGTGATAGGCTTACCCTCATTGCCATCGGGATAGAACGTGATGAATGGCGCGGGTTGCGGTGCGGGCAGTAGGTCACTCCAATGGTCGAGGTTGGTGGGGTGTAGGTCTATACTACCCCGTTTCTTCCCGTTTGCGTCAAGGATGTCTGTTCCGTCAATGTGAAGGGCGATGGGGGAGACTTTCATTTGCAACATGTCATCTTCTTCTGGCATTGGGTCGCCAACCATGGTGGTGAAGATGCGCAAGATATTGGGTTGGTAGGCACGGACAACCAAGTCGAAAGATTGTTGTGGGGCATCCGTATCGGGAGCCATGTCCTCTTGGTGTTTCTGTTTCTGATACGGAATGGTGATGATGACATCTCCGTCCTTCTCTTGGATATGGGTGGGAGCGTAGGCTTTCCACAGTGACTCTTCCCGTTGTAATGACGGGTCGAAGTCCATGAAGTCGAATAGGTGGTAGTTGGTTTGTTTCATTGCTTGAAAATGAGGTTTGGCCCAGGATGATTATCTCCGATTTCTTCACGACGAATCATTCTGTCTTCAGTTGTATTATTCTCTATTGTAAAGCCATCGGTGCGGGCATCGAGATAGATGCAGAACCCACGGTCGTTTGTGGCGTATGGTGCAGAGGAGGGTTGCGATATTTCGTTGCCCTTGATGCTGGAGTTGGGCTGGTTCGACAGCGTATAGATACCTCCGGCATCGTACAGTTGACGGGCATAGTGGCTGACTTTATTGCCCACGATGTGGTTGTTCTCCATACCCGTATCAAGGGGTGTCCATCCCCAGCCGATGCAGATGCCGGAATAGTTGACACGGGTCACGTAGTTTTTGCTGACGGTGCAGTGGCGCACGTACCCTAACGCGATGGCGACGGCTCCCCAGTCCTCGTTGGCAGCATCGACGATGAAGTTTTCAGTGATGGTCAGCCGTTGGCAACGCTCGGCCAAGTTGGTGTAGGGACGGTGTACCTCACGAGGACTCTCTGCAAAGGAACCGCCCATGATGGCTGTGCCACCAATATTTCCGAAGGTACATTTCTGTACCTTACAGTCTCTGATGTTATCGACAAAGTCCAAGGCTGTGGCGGCCAGATTTTGGAACAACACCGAATAAAATTCTATGTGATGGGCATTGCGCACAGTAACAGCACTGACGGGCCGTTCTATCCATGCCTGATTCTCCAGCCCCTCATCCCAAGGCAACCCGGGATTTTCTTTCAACTTGTAGGCGTCAACGAGGGGCATGCCGCCCTGCAGGGTGACGTGACCTTTATGTAGCGGACGATTCCAGCATGTTTTATCTATAGTTATTCCTTCGAAACGCACATAGTTGGCACCGTCAACGATAACCAGCTGTTCGATGCCGTCATGTTGTTCGGTGGTGCGTAGCAGAAAACTGCTATTGCCTTTCTCGCCATCAATGACAGGCTGCGGCCACGGATGCTCGAACTCCAGTCGACTCTCGGGTTCCATAAACGATACGATGGTGGAATCACCGTGTACCTGCATATTCTTGACACGCAGAATGGCGATGGCCCATCGTTGGTGTACTACCATTTCGAGCGTGGTCTTCTTCGAGGCAAAATATAAAAGCACGGAGTCCGGTGGAGTAGGGATGGTAATGACGCGTTCCTCCTTGTTGAAGTCTATCATACGCTCCATACCCTCCTTTGGCCAAAGCTGTGTGTGTTGCTGTCGGTTATCACCATAGATGACGCTCGTGTGATTCTCTCCAATGCCACGGATAGTGAGCGGCGACTCCTTGGTGCCGCTGTCCTCCGGACGCAGGAATAGCGGTTCGTTCATATAATAGCGCCCTGCCTCAATAATAATGCTGATGCCACCCTGACAACGAGGGTCGTTGGTACGTCGCCATTCGCGGGCTTGGCGCAGGGCATCGTGAATGCTTTCTCCTTCGTGTACGATGATTTCCCCGGCGGTAGCGTATATGGCAATGGATAATAGAAAGATGGTTAGAAGTTGTTTCATAATGTTTCTATCAATTGTTTGATGGGTAATTGTTCGTCTTGATGGTCTCGATGGACGGCAACCCGGATGGAGGTGTCGTTCAATAACCCCTTGATCATATAGTGATGGTTTTGTATCTTGAAGAATGGTTTGGATAATGTTTCCAAGAATAGGAATGAGCCGAGTGGACGCAGAGCCATGATGAAATCCCTAATAATGGGATATTCCAACTCATATTGGAAAGCAAGCCATCCTGCTTCTGTGCAAGGTTCGGGGGAACGGGAGATGTTAGTAATCTTCATAGGCTTCCCGTTATTTCATGAATGGCATGTATGAAAGTCTCCAATTCCTCATGTGTTGTGAAATCAGAAAGGCTAACTCGGACGGTGCCATGCTCCCATGTGCCAAGCTGCTGATGGATAAGTGGGGAACAATGATGTCCTGTGCGAACAGTGATGTCATAACTGTTTTGGAGGATATATCCCACGTCGGAAGGGAGCAGTCCTGTAATGTTGAAACTGATGACAGGACCTTGTTTTCCACCACCTTCACTATAGAGAATTACTTTTTCAATACCTCGCAATTCATTGATAAGCCAGTTCGTTTCGGATTGAAGACGATGAAATATACATCCCACACCACGACCAAGAACAAACTCCACACCCGCTTTCAATCCAGCAAGTCCCATCATGTTTTGCGTTCCCACCTCATACTCCCATTCGCCGTCTTGGTATTGGATGACTCTACTGTCTCTTCCTGTGCCACCGAATTGCGTAGGGCGAAGGTTGATGGCACGATGGACGTAATATCCTCCCGTTCCAGTTGGACCAAACAAAGATTTATGTCCAGTGAAGACAACAATGTCCACACCCCAACGGTCTACGTCTATGGGAATGCAACCGGCACTCTGCGAGGCATCGAGCATGACGATAAGACCTTGTTGATGGGCATGATAGGCAATGGTTGCTATGTCAATGATGTTACCTGTTACGTTAGAACAATGGTTGAGGATGAGCAACGAGCCTTTGGGTAGGGTTTCTAAAACAGGGGGTGGGGGTATGATTTTGACAGGATGATACCCATTTAATAATGGGCGGAGTACGCTATTGTGGTTATCGGAAGTGGCAACGACAGACCATTGCCCACCACCTATAATACGGTTGATGGCATCGGTAGCACTGCTACAAAAGAAGATACGCTCTTGGTCGTGGATATTGAACAATGTGCCAAGTTCCCTCCGCAAGTCAGCCAACAAGTCTCCCTGTTGTGAAGTATTGCTACGAAGTGGACTTACAGGCGGGCTTTCCAGAGCCACCGTCATGGCATGGATGACCGACGGTGGCTTGGGAAAACTCGTTGCTGCATTGTTCAGATAAATCATTGATGCTCCATCACTGTGAATCCCATAACATGGCCTATAAGATGCAACATCCTGGTGTAGTCGCCGAATATCAATACCTGATGATGGCCAAACCCTGCCAACTGGTGCATAAAGCCACGGGCATCGTTCATCTTAATATAATAATATGGTGAGCAATAGACGGCATCGAACTCGGATTTGATTACTTCGCCACGCTTTATGCTTATGGTATCAGCCATGGGGTTGAAACGTCCAAGCGTAATGTATGGGTCTTCGTTCTCCGTGAAGTCCACTTGCAACTTGCCACCGAAGCCTTGTCCCGTGAATGCCCATAGCTTGTATCGCAACGGCTTGGTGCCATAGCCGTTCATGCAAAGGGCAGGCACGGCGTGGTGGATGCGCAACAACTCGTCGGTCTCCATGTTCGGGTTGCCCATGAAGGCAGGACGCATGGCGGCGGCTTGCATGATGGTCATTGCCAACAAAGCGTTCAAATCCTCCTCGCAGCCACTGGGATAACCCTCGTCTTTGAGCAGGGAATGGCAGACACAGGGTGTGAACTTCCGTTGTTGGGGTATCTCACTTGTACATAGCTCATGACATGCCGTAGAAAAAGCGTTGCAGTCATAAACATCCATCATCTTTTTTGCGGCAAGGTAATACTTGATGTCGTTGACAAACCAGTCTTTGTTGACTTTCGTTTCCAATGAACCGCCGATGATTTTTTCTGCAATGGGACGAGCCTCTTCGTCTGTCACTTCATCCATATACTTGAAGATGTCGCGGAACGGCAACTTGACTATTTCCATGCCATAGCGTTGGCGGATGAGTTCTGGGTCGCGAATGACACTTTGTAATCCGAATGTGGGCATCGATCCGTGGGTCAAGACGAGGGCGCGGGTGTTGGCAACCACCTTCCTTACCCATAAGGCATGGGCTATCTCATTGAGGTCTTGGATGTCCATACAGACGTATGCTTCTACACCAATGGAACGGCAATAAGCTGCAAAGTCGATTCCCTCGTTGCCATTTTGCATGATGACCACGGTCTTGTGGTACCGTTCCAACTTGGGAATACGCCAGTTCATACAAAGGAAGAAATCCACACGGTCAATGTCTTCCTCTATTTGGGCATATATTTCACGGCTTACAACAAACTTCTCATCATATCGAGCATCGATAGCGGGTAACATCTCAATCTCGGGAGTTGCCTTCTTTAATTCTTCTTTGGCTGCTTCAAAGGCAGCTGTAGCGGCCGCATCCTCTGCTTCGGGAGTCATGTCTTTGGCGTATCCAGCTCGGCATGGTCCTTCCCAAAAATGTGAGTGGGTGAGACATCCTACAATGGGACGTACCACCAGCTTGAGGTTCATTGCTTTTTCTTTCATGTCTTATTTCTTGATATATTTCTTTCCGTTTTGAATGTTGATTCCCTTTTGTGGTTGGGAAATGCGTTGTCCTGCCATGTTGTAGATAGGTGATGGCTTTATCTGTTCGTTGTCTTTTACTTCTACAATTCCCGAAAGGTCACCACCAATGGTTGCAAAATTGAATTGACGAGTAAGTGTGACGTTGGTGTTGGGGTCCTTCACGGTCACATATATAAATTCTCTTCTTGACATTTCTGTTCCAAAAAGGTCTTGCACGTTGAGTGTAGTACCTTCAAAAGTCCATACAAAACCATTGGTAGGACGCAAATCGTCATCTACCACTTCAAAGTTTTTATATCCAGCAAAATAGGGTTTTAAGTCAATGGCAATCTTTTCGTTACCGTTCAGGATGAAATTGGGCTCCGCTATCCAGTTGAGATAGCATTCCAAATCGGTATAATAATTATAGGTGTCGTGACAATCATTATTGTTGGGTACGTTAATGTCTGTCTCCGTAATTTTCTCAAACCAGTCGGGAATACCGTCTTGGTCTGTATCCCAATTTTCTTCACGTTGGGCTTCGATGATGTTCAAACCGGCAAATCCCTCGGAGTCATCTTCATGGTCGATGATGCCTTTTTTCTTTCCAACGGAACCTACTGTGGAGGTGGTGCCGAGCAATGTCTCTTGGATCATGCGGATGTCATGATTGTCTATTTCGGGCTGGTTGCAGCCTACGTCGCTCAATACATTCTTGAATGCAGCCTCTGCTGTCTCGATGGTGGCATAACTGGGGAAGAATGGTTCGCTGCTCCAAGGCTCCCAGTCAAGGACTTGTCCGCCCGATAGGTCGTAACGATAAGTCGTGCCCTCTTTGTCTTGTGTCAGTTTCCCATTGGTCTCCTCGCGGATGTTTCCACTTACGTAAGCCCGTTGGGTGCCTTGTCCCGTACCCTCGAATTGATGGCGGAGGAGGAAGTTTTGTGTGGTGGATGGCCCTTTCTTGTAATAGTTGTTTACGAAGTTCAGTTCATGTGTACCGCCATCGGTGGCACGTCCGCCCCAGTTGTATACCACATTATTAAATATATCATGGTGTCCATCGTAATATCCTTTACCGTCAAGACCGCCGGAAATACTCCAATTGCGCCCTTGGTTGTGCGCCAATAGGTTGTGATGGAACGAACTGCCCGTGGCACCAAACTCACCGCCACCGATGGTTGCCGCATAGCCGTGGCCTGTACCGGCACTGTAATTGGGATGCCCCGCAATGTCCAAGGCTTCTGAGATAAGGGTGTTTTGCAGGGTGATGTGTTTGGCGTTGCGTGAGGAGAATCCCTCATCAATGGTCCAGGAGATGGAGCAGTGGTCCATGATGGCATGGTCGTTGCCCGCCATACCCAGTCCGTCTAACCCCTTGCCGTCACCATCTTCATCGCTGATGTGACCGCGACGGGCGCGGATAAATCGGGTAATGCCATCGGATTGCATCCCAAAGGGAGCGCCTCGGAACATGATTCCGCGTCCGGGAGCGGTCTGCCCGGCGATAGTCACATACTTGTCAGAACAGGTGAGGCGGGCTTTCAAGTGGATGGTGCCGGCGACATCAAAGACGATGGTACGGGGACCATGGATGCTGCTGATGCCATATCTGAATGTGCCAGGTTGTGGGTTATTGGCATCATCATCGAGGGATGTGACATGATACACAATGCCACCGCGCCCGCCAATGGCGAAACGACCATAACCCTCTGCGCCTGGGAATGCCAAACGACGAGGTTGGAAACACCACACCTTACCTTTATGTACATTGCCTGACGCATCAACTTCGTCGACGCGCCACCAATAAACTTGCAAAGGTGAAAGTCCTGTAGCCTGGTATTCTGCCTTGGTTCCTTGGTATTGATAGTTTGTGGCATTGGCAACTTCTGTGGAGTCTGTGCCTAATATTAATCGATGGGAGACAGCTATGCTGGCTGGTGTCCATTGTAGGTTGACGATTCTGGTACCTGTCTCATTTGTTCCGTCAGCATGGAATTCGTAGTTATCGGGAACAGGGTCCATCGCAGAATAGGGATTAACATCAAACTCCAAACCATTCAATGTCATACAGGTGGTGCCGTATGTCTTGCCTTCGATGGGTGTGGTTGAATATTTGATAACAACGGGTTGTCCTTCTGTCACGGTAAACTCGACGTAAGAAGAACCAGTTTCTGAAGGTTTCTGTACGTTTGAAGAATACTTAACCCCAGTAAGGACGACTTGCCCGTCTACTTCCACTTGGATGTCGGGCAATGTCATATTGCCGTCTTTGTAGTTATGGTAGGCGATAACGGAGTGTTGCCCGGCCTCCATTCCCTCAATGGTGACTGTAATGGCTGTGCTTCCCTCTGTGATGTTGGGGGTGTTGTTGTCATCATCAAGCACAAATGCTTGCACCCCATCGCCCAAAAGCCGTAGTCCTGTAGCTCCATTCTTGCCTAATGTGACCGTATTCTTGTTCCATTGCGCACGGAGAACATCGGCACCGTCACATGCTGTCAGTGTCAGTTTCATGCCATTGTCAAGGGTCTTTGATTCACTTCCCACCATGTTGACTGGCCATGAGATGTAATTGGGTTCGTTAACTTCTTCCAAAGACCGGTTGGTCATGTTGAAGTCAATGTTTTGCGCCAAGGCATTCATGGTGCAAAACATGATAGTCATTGTTGTAAATAGTTTTTTCATATTAAGTAGTATTGTTGTTGTTATTGTTTCTGCTGACAAAGGTAATCAAAATAATTGAAACAAGGAAAAAACTCCCATAAATCAATGTGTTTCGGTGCATATATAACAGAAAGAAAGCCGTGAGTATCACTCACGGCTTCGTTCTCAAGTCCTTTAGACATTGATTACCATCCCTCACCCGTTGGGTCTTGGGGCTGAACGTCAGAAGCACACAAAGGAAGAACCTCAAGTTCTATCTCTTTGATTTCTGGTCTTTCGTACTTTTTCATAATCCTTTAATATTAAAGTTTGTACTTAATTATATATATATAATGCAATAATGCCGTGAGAAGGTGTAATGAATTCACAATTGAGAACTATTCCCAAACGTCAAATTTCTTTGCGGGAACATCGTCTTCACCTGTTGTAGGATTGTCAATTACATCATTGGACTCAATGACTTGTGAACCTGCTAATACAGGATCCACCTCAATTCCCATCTCTTTTACGTAAGGTTTTTCGTACTTTTTCATTATGAATATTTGTTTTATTGATTATCCTTTTCTTGATTTAACGTTGCAAAAGTAATAAATAAAATCTTATTATCCAAAATATTTCATAAAAAATATACGTAAAAATTATTCATAGCTTGTTTTTTCATGATTTTCCATAGAAGAAAAAGAGATGAGGGATTTTCCGTTTTAAGGAAAGTCCCTCATTTGCCAGTTTCTTCAAATTGCCATTAATCCTCTTCAGCAGCCTCGGCCTCATGTTCAGCGATAAGCGTTTGCTGGATATCGTTGGGTACAAGCTCATAACTGGAGAAAGATGTCGAGAACGAAGCGCGACCTCCCGTGAGCGAACTCAATGCGATAGAGTAACTGGAGAGTTCCTTCAATGGAATCTTGGCAGTCAGTTTCTGGTAGCCTGCCTCGCTGTCCATGCCCATGATGATGGCACGGCGTCCCTGCAAGTCGCTCATCACGTCACCCATATAGTCAGCGGGAACGAGTACTTCAAGGTCATAGATAGGCTCCAGGATCTTCGGTCCGGCATTCTTGAATGCAGCGGAGAACGCCTGGCGGGCTGCCAACATGAACGAAAGTTCGTTGGAGTCCACGGGGTGCATCTTGCCATCGTAGACGATGACACGTACGTCGCGGGCATACGAGCCAGTCAATGGGCCTTGCTCCATACGTTCCATCACGCCCTTTAAGATAGCGGGCATGAATCGTGCGTCAATGGCACCACCCACCACGGAGTTGATGAATACGAGTTTACCGCCCCATTCAAGGTCGATCTCTTCCTTTCCCTTGATGTTCATCTTGAACTCTTGGCCGTTGAACTTATAAACTGTGGGGTCGGGCATACCTTCTGTGTAAGGCTCCAAAATCAAGTGAACCTCGCCGAATTGCCCTGCACCTCCCGACTGTTTCTTGTGGCGATAGTCGGCACGTGCCATCTTGGTGATGGTTTCACGATAGGGAATCTTCGGCTCCTCGTATTTCACTTGCAACTTCTCATTATTCTCCAAGCGCCATTTCAGCGTGCGGAGGTGGAACTCTCCTTGTCCATGAATGATGGTTTGCTTGAGTTCTTTCGACTGCTCTACCACCCATGTGGGGTCTTCTTGGCGCATCTTAAGAACGGCAGCCATCAACTTCTCTGTGTCGGAAGTGTTTATAGCTTTAATAGCACGTGAATACTTGGAGTTGGGATATTTGATGAAATTGAAACTCCAGTCACAATCCTTGCCGTTCAAGGTGTTACCCGTCTTCACGTCTTTCAGTTTCACGGTACAGCCAATGTCACCGGCTTTCATCTCGTCTACGGGGATGCGGTTGGCACCGGCGCAAGCGAAAATCTGCCCCATGCGCTCTTTCGAACCACGGTCGGCATTGGACAAGTCGTCACCAGGCTTGAGAGTTCCACTCATCACCTTGAAGTATGTCACCTCGCCGATATGTGGCTCCATGCCTGTCTTGAAGAAGAATACGGATGTGGGACCATTGGCATCAGGAGCGATTTCCTCACCATTGGCATTGGCAATCTTTGGCATGTCATCCACGAATGGTACGACGTTGCCCAAGAACTCCATCAAGCGGCGTACACCCATGTCTTTGCCAGAGCAGACGCAGAACACGGGGAAGATGGAACGGCTGACAAGTCCCTTGCGGATACCCTCACGCATCTCGTCCTCGGAGAGGTTCTCCTCCTCAAAGAATTTCTCCATCAAGGCATCATCGTTGCCGGCGGCAGCCTCCACGAGGGCGGCGTGTAGCTCTTGTGCCTTGTCCATTTCCTCTGCGGGGATGTCCTCAATGATGGGTGCGCCACCCTCGGGTTTCCAGCTGTATTTCTTCATCAACAGCACGTCGATGACGGCATTGAACCCAGGACCCGTGGCGATGGGATATTGTACCAACACGCATTTCTGCCCGAAGGTCTCGCGTAAGTTTGATACCACTGTGTCGAAGTCGCAATGCTCACGGTCGAGTTGGTTGACCAGGAAGATGACAGGCTTCTGTAGCTTTTCCGTGTTTCGGAAGGCGTTCATGGTGCCTACCTCGGGGCCATATTGTCCGTTTACTACGATGACAGCCTGGTCGGTCACGTTCAATGCCGTGATGGCACCGCCCACGAAGTCGTCAGACCCCGGGCAATCGATGATGTTCAGCTTTTTGTTGTTCCACTCCACATGGAATACGGTGGGGAATACCGAATAACCATATTCCTGCTCTACGGGGAAATAATCACTCACCGTGTTCTTTCCCTCGACGGTTCCACGGCGTTTGATAATACCACTCTCAAAAAGCATGGCCTCGGCAAGAGTGGTCTTGCCGGAACCCGCGCTGCCAATGAGTGCGATGTTCTTGATTTCGTTTGTTTGATAAATACGCATTGTTGTTTGGTTTTATTTGTTATTAGTTAATCAATTCGATTGATTTTTAGATGCTACTTCGCATATCGCCGTTAAAATTACTACTTTTTGACGAATAGGCAAAAGAAATCTTAAAAAACCGACAATCTTTTATGACTTATTAGTAATTTTGCGACAAATCAATAGTTTTTTTGCTCTGATGGCTGGCATCTACATCCATATCCCGTTTTGCAAGAGTCGCTGCATTTATTGTGGCTTTTACTCAACGACTTTGCTCGATAGGCGCGACCGTTACGTCGAGTCTCTCTGTCGAGAGATGGAACTGCGGAGCAAGGTATGGTCTCGTCGTTCCTTTTCCACGGTTTATCTTGGTGGGGGTACTCCTTCCCAATTGACTCTATCGCAATTGGAGAAATTGTTCCGACACCTATTATATATATATAAGGTGGAAGAAAATGCCGAGGTGACCATCGAATGCAATCCCGATGACATCACCGAGGAGTTTGCGGAGGGGTTGTCGTCGTTGCCTGTCAATCGTGTGAGCATGGGTGTGCAGACGTTTTCTGATAGCCGTCTGCGGTTTCTTCACCGTAGGCATACATCTTCACAGGCCATCATAGCCGTGGACAGGTTGAGAGAGGCGGGCATTGACAATATCAGCATCGACCTGATGTTTGGCTTCCCTGATGAGACTCTGGCAGAATGGGAGGCGGATTTGGACATGGCTTTGTCACTTCGGGTGGAGCATTTGTCTGCATATAGTCTCATGTATGAGGAAGGAACCCCTTTGTACAACATGGTCAGACATAGGCAAAAGACAGACTTGGAGAAGGAGGAGGAATTGAGTGTGCAAATGTATGACATGTTGATAGACAAGTTGGAAGCCGCTGGCTATGAGCATTATGAGATAAGCAATTTCGCCAAGAGCGACCCATGCCGATGTTTCCGTTCACGCCATAACGGCAGTTATTGGCAAGGGATTCCGTACTTGGGGCTTGGGGCGGCGGCCCATTCATACGACATCGACACCCGCCAATGGAATATTGCCGACATCCAACAATACATGGATGCCATCGGCAGGGGGGATGTACCCGCTGAGAAGGAAATCCTGACCGATGAAACCCGTTACAACGACACCATCGTCACGGCATTGCGGACAAGGGAAGGTATCTCATATAATCATCTGTTGGACAAATACAAATCGTATTTGTTGCAACAGGCAAAGAAGCATATTACCGAGGGAACGCTTGCCATCAACGACGGTCGTATCGCCTTGACCAAGAAGGGATTATTTGTCAGCGACTCCATCATGAGCGACTTAATAAAAGTTTAAAAGGTAAAAAGGTAAATAAATAAACACCTTGCGATTTTTTATCTTTACCCTCTACACCAGTTTCCCTGTCTCTTCAAATCTTTTGCGACACTGTTCTTTCACCTCTTTCTCCACTTCATCAAGTGAACGGTTGCCCGTGATGAGCGTCTTTACCCAAACGCATATAGCGAAAATGATGATGGCGGCAACAGCGGCAATCAGCCAGTTGAGCAATTCCTTGCCCGTCGGCATCCATTCGAGGATGGCAATGGCCACCACGATGGGGAAGGCAAACAGCAGCCAGTCGGCGCCACTGTTCATCTTGTAACTGTCCATGATTTGTCGGTATTCCTCGTTCGCCATCAATATCTCTTTCTTATGCTCGCGCCAAAGCGTCTCAAAATCATTGCCCATATTGTTGTGTTTTTGCTGCAAATGTAAGAAAAATGTGTGAAAACGAGTTTGATAAACCATAAATCTTTGCAAATAATTCTATTAAGAACGATTTTTTTCTTACTTTTGGCAGCCCTAACGAAATGGTTGGATGAATAAGATATATATAGTTGCTTTCTTGTTTCTTTTCATGGTCGTCTCTTGTGAAGAGGAGGGTAGGCTCGAAGACATGATTGACATGGTGGTGGGTACATACACCGATGGCGGTAGCGATGGGCTTTACTCTTTCAAGTTTGACCAAGAGAATGGCGTGGCAAAGTCCAAGCAATCGTTCAAGTTGACCAATCCTTCCTATCTTACTTTCAACGAGGATGGCAATGTCATTTATGCTGTGGGAGAGACCAACGACGAGGCAGCGTGTGTCTATGCCATTGCCTACGAGAAGGCCACGGGCAAGATGAGCCTCATCAACTCCATGCCCACGGGAGGCGAAGACCCTTGTTATGTTGAGACAGACGGCAAGATGGTGTTGACGGCCAATTATTCGGGTGGCTCTATCAGCGAGTTCTTCTTGAAGGAAACGGCACTCGACAGCGTGGTGGCATGGACGACGGGCAGCTGGGGTGGTCCTGACACGTTGCGCCAGAAAGAGCCACACATTCATTGTACGCGGTTTTCGCCCGATGGCAAATACATCTTCATGACGGATTTCAGCGGCGACCAGATGCTCCGCCTTGACAACCAAGACGACTCCATCCGTATTTTCAAGCCCTTTATGGTGAGCCTCGGCACTGGTCCCCGCCATTTCGTCTACGACAAGGAGGGGCGGTTCGTCTACCTCATGGGCGAGCTGTCGAGTCGCATCACGGTGTTCAGGTACAATGATGGGGAGTTAGAAACCATCCAGGAGATTTCCACAGATACCGTTAACGGGCGGGGTGGGGCAGACATCCACCTCTCTCCCGATGGCAAGTTCCTATATGCCAGCAACCGGTTGGTGCATGATGGCATCGCCATTTTTGCCGTCAATGCCGAGACGGGCAAGCTTCGCAAGGTGGGGTATCAGGAAACGGGCAACCATCCGCGCCAGTTCAACATCACGCCGAATGGCAAGTTCCTGCTCTGCGCTTGCAGGGATGACAATGTCATCGAGGTGTATCAACGCAACCAACAGACTGGCTTGTTGAAGAAAATGCGCAAGGGCATCCATGTGGACAAGCCCGTCTGCGTCCAATTCCATTTAACTCTTCCGAGCAATGACATAGATGATCACTGGCGCACCTACCAATGGAGTGACAGCATTCAATGGAATGATGCCGCCTTCCCCTGGCAAGTAGCAGACGATGTTGCAGAGCAAGGCGACAGCAGCGCCCGTCAAGACGGTCACGGGGAGCAGTGAGCGGTGGTTGTCGGTACGCAGGATGAGCCGCGCCAAGTGGGGTACAGCCAGCCCGATGAACGCCACGGGTCCGCAGAAGGCGGTGGTGATGGCGGTGAGAATTCCCGTGATGGCGAGCAGTTGGTTACGTACCCGCCGTGTGTTTACCCCAAGGTTCTCCGCATAATATTCTCCGAGCAATAAGGCATTCAATGGTTTTGCCAACAGGAAAGCCCCCAATAATCCAACCATACAGACCGATGTAAACAATGGGATGTGTGACATCGACACGCCCCCAAACGACCCCATTCCCCATACCATGTATGAGCGAACACCCTCCTCGGTAGAGATGAAGTTGAGCAATGAGATGGCTGACGATGACAGGTAGCCGATCATGATGCCGATGATGAGCAGCATGACATTGCTTCTCACCAACGTCGAGAAGAGGAAGATGATGCCCGTGACAAGCATCGCACCAACGAAGGCGGCGAGAAATACCGCCATAAACCCACTCACGCTATATACGACAGAGCCAACAGACCCGCCGAACCACAGTATCACCAACGCCACTCCCAATCCCGCTCCGCCAGATATGCCGAAAATGGAGGGCCCTGCCAAGGGGTTCTTGAATGCCGTTTGCAAGAGCAAGCCACATGTCGCCAACGACGCGCCGCACAAGGTGGCGGTGATGGCTTGTGGCAATCGCGACTCCATGATGATGAACTGCCACGATGGCTTGCCGTCATATTTACCGATGAGGATATCCAGGATGTCCGCCAAAGGAATGTGTACGGAGCCCACCATGAGGTTGGCGGCGAAGAGGATGATGATGGCAATGGCCAGCGCCAAGCCGCATTTCGTTGCGTTCTGCATGTTATATGGGTTTGAAATACTTTAATTCGCCCAAGTCTATGTCGGGGTGCAACAGGATGATGTAGTCGCGCAAGAGCCAGTCGGGACGGAACGACACCTCCTCGAAATAGGGCGTTTCCATCGAACGCACCACGTAGACATGGCGGTCGCGGAAGGCTTTCATAGACGTGTAGCCATGAAATTCCGATGACAAACGGGTATAAGTCATCGGCGCAGGGCTGCCATCATTGAATATCCACACGTCGGCATCGCCCGCCTTGTCTAACACCATCTCGAAGGGAAGGGCGAGGCTGCCGCTATGCGTGTCGTCCGCCCAGGCATATTTGCCGTTGGCATCTGCAATCAGCTTGCCCACCGAACTCCTACCCCCTGCCACATACCATGTGTTGCCCGTCATCCTTTCGGTGATGATGGAGCGGCTCACTTGCGATTGCCGTGCCTTCTCTTTCAGTTGGAGATACGACTGTTCCACTACGTTAAACAATGAGTCGGCCTTTGCCTCGCATCCATACAGGATGCCATAGAAACGCATCCACTCCGCCCGTCCCAATGCGGAGGTCTCCATGTAGTCGGCACATTCGATGATGGGGATGCCCAGTTCCTCGACCTTGCCGTAGCCCCCGCTGTTCTCGAAGGGCGAGAGGAGGATGCCGTCGGCATCGAGGTCGATAATGGTCTCAATGTCTGGCGACATGGAATTGCCGCAGTCGATGAGCGACGGTTCGCTCCCCGCCGATGATAACAGGCGGCAATGAATCTCGGGAATGTTCATGTATTTCAGGTCACACGCGCCCTTGATGCGGTTCCCCTCGCCCAACATACAGAGCAGGGAGGCATGGGCGGTGTTGAACACGACGCTCCTCTTCAGTGGTATCCTCACCGTGGTCGCCCCCTCTTTTATATCTTTCCCATGATCGCTGTCGGTCAAGATATAGGTGTGGAGGATGGTGCCTTTTCGCCAAGGGTTCTTCAGTTTCACCACGGTATGGTGCTCATATCTCACCATCTCGATGTTTTCCGCATACTTGAAGTGTATCGTATCGCCTCGCCCACCAGCCTGACGCACTCCATTCCCAGTGCACGAGGCAATCGTCAATAGGGCGCATAGTACTATGAAACTATAGAAAGTTGTCTTTTTGACGTGAGAGTATTCCATCTTATATCCTTCCGAAATATTCGTAATCTTTTTTCATTATCTGAATTATTTCCTGCTACTTTCCTCAAATATACGCTGGAGATCCTCCTTGGAGGGCAATACCCTCAACAATTCAGGCTCCATTTCATTGGCAGTCTTGTATGTGGCAACTCCCATAGGCTGACGAAAATCCTGCATGATATATTCAACGTATGCCTTGTCAGCTTTCTTGCAGAGGATGATGCCAATAGGCGCTTCCTCGCCCTCCCGTCTGTCGTCATCATTGAGAATACGATGATAACTACTTAACTGGGCGAGATATGCCACCTTGAAGTTTCCGCGCTTCAACTCAAACACGACCGTTCGCCTAAGGTCACGGTTATAGAAAAGGAGATCAATCCAATGGTCGTGTCCCAGCTTGTCGAAATGTACTTGGTTGCCGATAAATGTAAACCCTCGACCAAAAGTCATGATGAAGTTCTTTACGTTGTGAACGATATTGTTCTCAATGACCCGTTCGTCGATTTCCTCATCGTGCATACCAAGCTCTTCCACATTGATATAATCGAGCAGATATTCATCTTTAAACATCCGAATGGCACGATATGCCTGTTTGTAGTCTGGCATTGTTGCGAGAAAGTTATTAGGCAATTTACTTTGATGATGATACAAGTCTTGTCTCTTGATGACTTGGACTAAATCGTCTGCCGTCGGCTTGTACTCGTAGCAATAGTGTATATAGAACATCCGTTCGTCCATCTCCTTGGCATTTTCCAAGATACGGATGTGATGGGTAAAACCAATACTGAGAAATTCTGTCAAAGGAAATTCCGACAAATTCGCCAATTGCAATTGGCGAATGTCGTTGTCCTTGTTCTCAGTAGACTCTAATGATATTCCGTCAGGTTGTTTCCGCTCATCGGACAATTCGCCAATTGCAATTGGCGAATTGCGTTCAATGATGTTCCATGCTTCATAGAAAATTCGCATGTTCTTAAGGCTTGACAGCCCAAAACCACGTAATCCTGGCAGTTCTTCCCTTAACCGGTCGCTGATACTTCGCAAAGCTCCTGTGCCCCAATTCTTTTTACGAGTGTTTTCGGAAAGGTATCTGCCAATGCCATAATACAATGCCAGTTGCTCTTGGTTGACAGCCTTGACAGCTCGATGTTGACTCTGGAGTATTGCAGTCTTGATGGTTCTCACCGCTGTCCGTAGCTCTTCGGGGATGTTCGTTGTCTGTTCATTCATAGTCTTTAAACCTTTAGTCATTTGACCCTGTTATTCGCCATACACCGCAAACAGATGGTCTAATTCTTCGTTCAGGCTGACATATGCCATCTTCTCACGTAGCTCGCTATGCGCGGCGAAGTCGAGACGCCTCAGCTCTGTGCCCGTAGCGGTCTTGGCCAGCCTGATCAATTGCGCCCGGCCAATGCAGGGATTGTCCGTGGCATATTGAGCCAGTGCCTTTGCCTTGCCGACGTTGTCGTCGCGGGTAGGGTCGTGTGGCTCAAGGATGTCCACGATATAGTCGCCCCCATCCTCCTTGCGGACGACGAGGAAGTCTGGATAAAACGGTCTGGTCATGCCCTTATAATGATAATATAAAGTCAATGCCTCCCTGCCCCGAGACGGATTACGATACCAGCAGCGATAGTCTTCGCCCTTGCGCTCCTCGTCGATGACGCGCCTCTCCCAGCCGTTGAGCTTGATCCTTACCTGGCCCGTCTGCTCATCCACAAAGAGGTGGTCGTCGTATTCCTCTCCGTCCTCGTCATGACGGAAGGCGATATTGTCACTCAGGTAGAAGGGTACTTCCGATACCTCTGCACTGTCGCGCACGATATTCCTGTACTGCGTCTTGAGGTTGTCCGGCAGCCTTGTGGTCTTCTGTCTGTACTTGTCATTCAACAAGTGATATTCCTCCTTGGCAAACTCATGCAGTCGTTGCATCTGCCCCTCGTCGCAGGCATACAGGATGACATCTACCATATAGGCACCTTGTGCGTCAGGATTGTCGTACTTCCTGCCGTAGGCATTGGCGACGCCCTCATTGCCAAGTTTCTTCTCGGCTATCCGTAGTTGGCGGTCTACATCGATGTCTGACTCGGAAAACATGTTTTTCATGGGCTCCGACTTGATTTGCTCACCAAAGGCATCATATACCTGTGACAGCATCTCGAAGTGGACCACCCGCGCCTTTGCCTCGGCAAATGTGCCGGCGAGCTTGAGTCCTTGGATATAGGCATGTATCTTCTCCACGATGGCATCAATGACAAGTCCATGGGCATTGACATCCAAGCCTGACATGAGCAGGAAACGGCAAAGGCTGAACAGGGACTTCAGGTAATCGTTCATCTGGAAACTACGCACTTGGTAGGTGGGCAGTGCCAGGTCGTTGATGAAACAGACAATCCTCTGACGGTCTATCCCCTCCGGCTCAAAGTCAATGGGTCTCTCGCCCCCCGTCTCATGATGGGAGGGAAGGGGCTTCGCCTTACGGCTGCTGGCGGACTGTAGGGAGTCGTTACCCCCCTCTCCATGCGGAGAGGGGTAGGGGGTGAGGCTCTCCTCGTCAAACAATGACAGGCTCATATCCACTTCTCTGTGCGCCCTTCGCACGGTGGGTCTGGAGGTCAGCATGACATACGCGCCACGTTCCAGTTCCTCACCGATGACATCCGTGGGCAATTCGCCTCCCTCAGCGTTCAGCTCTTCTACCACCTTCTGTACTTTCTCGGAGTCGAAATGGGGCAGAAACAGCTGCACGTCGTTCAGCATGTCGTCTACCAATATGCGCTGCTGGATGGGTGTACGCACCATTCGCCCGAGCAACTGCGCTATCGCCGTCGCGTCCACATAGCGGCGAAACGACATCATGCACTCCGCCCGAGGGCAGTCCCACCCTGTAGACAGCGTCTCCTTGAAGAATACCACGCGCACCTGCTTGTTGTCCGAGATCCGGGAAGGCTCCTCGTAAGGCACTTCAAGGCCGTTCACCACGACCGCGCCTTTGGTGTCGCCAAAGGCATGTACCACCTCGCCACGCTCAAACCTGCAGCGGGCCCGCTCCTCTATCTTGGCCAGATAGTCGTCCAAGGGGGTATCGGTCAAGTTGCCGTGAGTGCCATTCAGCACCTGGATGACAAAGATGGGGCGCACCTGCCAGTGGTGCTGCTCCTTACAAAAAGTGTCCCAGTGCAGACATTTCTGCAGCCATTCGTCCGTGGCGGCCTGAAACACCGCCATGTCCTTTTGCTCATTCGCCTCCTTGGGGTAATAGATGATCACCCTGTCTTTCAGCAGTCCCGATGCCCGCACCTCGTCTGGCATGATGGCGATGGGACGTCTTGTCGCCTTGAAGTTCTTGACCAACTGTTCGAATCGCTTGATGGTCGCCGACATCCCTATGACAACCGGCACGGGTGGCAGTCCGTCCTTCTCGCTGCCGAGGATAAACTTCTGCATGATGGTCGTCGCCCGTCCCGCCTCTGTGCCTCTCATGCCCCGGTGTGCCTCGTCGATGATGAAATAGAGCTTGTCGGCTTTCTCCGCTATCGTGTTCGTCAGGGTCTCCCATATCGTGTATTGGCGGCGGTCAGAGTGTATGGTCAGGTTGCTCGTGCGGCTCAGCTTCTGTGTGTTGAGGAAGTAGATGTGTCCCTCGTCCAATGTCTCCCTGTCAAACGAGTCATCGGCAATCACCACACACTGCCCCAATCGGATTTTGTCGGCCTTGGTGTCGATCTTCTCTTTCGACTGTAGGTTGAGCTCGGGAGAGTCTGACAGCCATACAAAGATGGCATCGGGCTGCTCTATGTATTGCTCGTTGCCATAGAGGATGTCCTCTATCAATGCCGACATGATGATGGTCTTGCCCGCTCCCGTAGGGGCGGTAAACGACACCACCTGGTTTATGCCGCTGTGGCGGTATTCGTTGTGCGCTAAGGCGCATTGCATCCGTAGGCTTTCCAATGCCCGTCGCTGGAAGGTGAAAAGCTCGTCTGTCATTTCTTCTGCTAATACTTTATTCTGAAATAGTCAAGGGCTGCCTTGTACTGGTCTTGTGCAGTGAGGCAGGTGTCTGTCAGGTATCCATTGACATGACCCCATTCACGCAGCCCCCGATAATAAAACATCTTCAATTCGTCTGTGATGATGAAAGGGACGATGCCCCTGCCGAGACACTCCTTGAACATGATGAGGCGCCCCACGCGGCCATTGCCGTCCTGAAAGGGATGGATGCGTTCAAAGCGTACATGCAGGTCGAGAATGTCTCCCAATTGCCGTTCGCCATGATGGTAGTCGGTCAGTAATTCCTCCATACGTTTACCTACCAGCTCGGGTGCACAGGTCTCCTCACCACCTACCTCGTTGGGCAAACGCTTATAATCGCCCACGGCAAACCAGGCTTTTCGGCTATCGGAAGTTCCCGTCTTCAACACCCGATGCAATTCCTTGATGAAGTCTGAAGAGAGTTTGTCAGTGGCATGGTCAATGACCATATCTATACATCGGAAATGATTGACCGTTTCCACAATATCGTTCACGTTGACTGCCTCCTGAGTCAAGCCAATCGTATTGGTCTCAAAGATGTAGCGTGTCTGCTCGTGCGTCAACCTACTGCCTTCTATGTGGTTGGAGTTGTAGGTGAGGTCTATCTGTGTCTTGTGATAGATGCCGCCTTTCAAGGACATCTCCTTTTGTTCGCGCAGCGCAGCTAATAACCCGGAAATCATGTTTCTTACCTTTATCTTGTCTGGTTGATCCTAAAATTGTCTAAATAGTCACGATAGAGCTGGCACGTCTGCCGCTTGGGGAAGTGGCGCGACATGTCGCGATACATCGAGTCGCTGTCTACCACGAGGTACACCATGCGGATGGCATCCTCGCACTCTACCATCGATACAAACTCGCTGAAGCGTCGCGCGTCTGTCAGCACGGCAAAGGCATTCCCGGGGAGGATAAGCATCGGGGGGACATCGGGACCCTCCGCCAATGTGGGGCAGGGACCGATGGCGCCCGCCTTCATCCATAGCAGGGGCAGCAGCTCGCGAAACTGGCGGCCCAATGCCACTTGCGCCTTGTCGAGGAATGCCAGACGGAAGAAGATGCAGTTGGCATCAAAGCCGTCCTTCATCGCCCGGTGGTCGGTGCCGAGGTATTCGCCTCTGAGCGGCTCGCTATTGACATCGTGCCCCTCAATGGAGCAGACGGTGCGGGGCCAGCATACATAGCGGGCTATGCCCAGCCGCTCCCATTCGGCATCGCCGGGCTGCAAGCCTTGTTTCCTCAGTGCCTTGGCCTCGCTGTCCGACACCTCGTTGTTGGTCACCATGATGCAACGCCGCCGCCCGCCGTCCGCAGCATTCAGCAAGTTCACGGCATGGAGCGTCGTGCCGCTGCCGGCGAAGAAGTCGACAATCAACGCATCGGGCTTGTCGGCGACAAAGAAACGAATGGCATCGTGGACGGCGTAGAGGGATTTGGGGTAGGAAAAGCGGTTAGGACCAATGATTTTGGCTAATAATTTCGTTCCGTTCTCAGTTGCATCATGCGCTGCTATTTGCCATATTGACCCTGGAATAAATGTTGGAACATAATCAATATTGTCAGTTATTATTGAGCCATCATCCCTATGACCTATAATTTTATAAACACCTTTTTCGACTTTCTTTTGTTCCCCTTCTGATAAATATGACATAGACATTCCTGTAGAGGTGAACTTTCCCATTCTAATATATCCTTTTCCAAGCATCTCTAAGATGTTTTCTTTTGACACTTGCCATCGTCCCTCTCTTCCATCAGGGAATAATGGCCAAATAGCTTTTGTTCCCTTTGGTGGTATAATATCTGTCTTGTAATTGTCCCCATAATAAGGATCCCCTACAGAATGAATGCCTCTTCCGTCCTCATGAACAAAAATAGGAAAGAAAGAATGAGGTCTATCCCTCCTTAAAGAACCAGAGCTTGTTCTCCTAAGTTCTCTCCAACGAATATCATTTTTTGTTGTATTTTTGACTCCGCCAAGCCACTCTTTAGAAAGTGCAATGGCAGAAGGTTGTGCATCTCCAAATGAAATGAAATAATAAAATTCGTTGGTACGATAAAATTCTGAACCTCTTGAAACGCCTCCTGCTTTGATAACAACACTCACCATCTGCATCCTTGCCTCTGGGAACATCTCTTCCAACAAGCATCCGAGGTGCAGGTATTCTTTCTCGTCGATGGTGACGATGAGCACGGAGTCTTTGGGGTTGAGCAGTTTCTTGGCGAGAGCGAGGCGTCGCTTCATCATGGAGAGCCATTTGGAGTGCCGGTAGTGGTCGGACGAGTCCACATAGTCGTTGTTGTATTTCCAGTCACGCGCCCCCGTGTTGTATGGCGGGTCGATATAGATGCAGTCCACCTTGCCGGGATAGAGGTAGGCGAGGAGCTGCAGGGCGTAGTAGTTGTCCGCCTCGATGAGCGTGTGCCACAGCGACTGGTCCTCCGCATGTGCCACTTGGTCTATCATTTGCAGGCAGGGGTAGACGGGTCCCTCGGTGAGTCCCTCGGGCAGGTGGTCCTCGAAGACCAGCCCGAACTTCTTGTGCTCCAACAGCCTTTTCACCTCCGCCTCTATCCTGAGGCGCAGCCCTTCGTCTTCTATCTGCGCTATTAAGTCATTGATTGCAGCCATCGGTCGTTTACGGTGAATGTTTCCTTTTTCCTCGTTTAGGTAAATCGTTTGTGGTACAAAGATAGCCTTTTTATCTCGGATAACGCACAAAAAGGCGCAATATTTTATGTCTTTCCACTGTAAATATGCTGAAAAAGCCTGACAAAATCATGTCTGCGGAAATACGCGAAATAGAGTTGGCACGACCGGATTTAGCCTCCGACAGTCGCCGAAAATCATGCTTTTGAGGGTAAAAGCATCCATTTAACATTTTTTCTGTGGCATCCGTCGGTCACGGATGTGGCATCCGTCGCCGTCAGATGTGGCATTTATCGGCGGCGGATGCCGCCCAAAAAATGTTAAATTGCCGCATTTATCGGCATCATGAAATCATGAAGATTTATAAGATGTTGGTATTCAGTGGCTTATGAAATGCGCCAAAAATCGCGTTTTTCCGTCCAACTTATCGTTTGCTGGCAAAAAACGCAGCCACGGAGGGCTGAAACGTGACTTTTTCTTGACATTCATGGACGACTTCATGAATGCTCTCTTGGTAATCCGAAATATTAGTTTTGTTTGTCTGAAATATATCTTTTGACTTTTTCGATGAATTGTCTGGTGGGGTCAATGAGTGGGACCAACTTCTCTTCGGTTGCCTCATAGAAACAATTATAGTCAGCATTATCCCGCATGATGACGAGCTCAGAAAGCAAAGAGCCTTCTTTCTTGGTGAAGATTCCCGTCTTTACATAATGTTCGCCAAATAATGCCATTACGCCTTTATGGCTTTTCACATGGAAGTCATCGTTGATTAGGAGTGCTGAAACGGCATGAAACATAGCATAATAGAGACGGTTGGCAGCGGTTTCCTACATCTTTTGATGAGCACACTTCATCATGGCTTCAAACGTGTTTTGTGCTTTTTTCAGTTCCAGATTGACAATAATTATTCTTTCGTTTTCACTAAGACTCATATAAAACCTTTTTATCTTCTTCTACGTTATAATAAAACATCGCATGTGGACCGTTAAACCATTCCTCCTTGGTATAGGCATGGGGACGGATGTCTTGTCCATAGTCCCATCCCATGAGTACAAAGGGAAAGGAATATTTGTCGAAATCGTCGCGTTCGAGTTTGGGCTTGTCAAGGAGTAGCAGCAGGTCCCAATCTGACTCTTCATGCTCGTCGCCACGTGCGCGAGAACCATAGAGGAAGAGCGAACTGCCTTTAGGCAACACTTGTGCTGCCACTTGCTTGATGTTGTCTATCATGTTAGTAGTCTCCATCGTCCTCATATTTCTCATTCCAGTGCAAAGTTACGATTTTTCTGTCATATTATCTCATGATGTAAGTATTTTTCTGTAGGAAGTGAATAATTGAAATGAAATGGATGGGCTAATCGATAAAAAAGGCGTCCCACGGATGCGGAACGCCTTTATCGGATGCTATCAATCGATAGGATGTCAGAGCAATGCGCCGATACTCACGCCGGAGAGCCAGTCGTAGACATACGAGCAGATGCCGAAGAGGGCTACTCCTGCCGTGCAGATGGCGAGGGCGAACTTGGTAGAGTCGTCACTCTCAAAAGTGGGCAGGGGATTTTCCGACTTCTTGATGTACATGGCTTTCACGATGAGGAGGTAGTAGTACAACGACACCACCGTGTTGACCAAGGCGATGAACACCACCACGTAGGCGAGGATGCCCACGGGGTTGTCGATGGTGTGGCCGTTGACTGCCGCCATGAACACGAAGAACTTGCTGAACATGCCCGCAAACGGGGGGATGCCTGCCAAGGAGAACAGGGCGATGGTCATGAGGAACGACAGCTTGGGGTTGGTCTGGTAGAACCCGTTGTAGGCATCCATGCCCGTTGCCCCGCCGTTATTCTGCTCCACGACGTTGATGACGGCGAAGACAGCGAGGTTGGCAGCGACGTACACCAACGTGTAATACATCAATGCCGTGACGCCCATGGCGGAGTTACCCACCACGGCGAGCATGATATATCCCGCCTGTGAGATGGAGCTGAACGCCATGAATCGCTTCAATTCCTTCTGCCGGATGGCGAAGAGGTTGGCGACGGTGATGGACAGGGCTATCACGATGAAGAGCAGATACTGCCAGTATTGCACCATCGGGGCGAACACCTTGATGAGGATGGCATACAGCGCGAAGGCGGCGGCACCCTTGGAGATGACGCTCAAATATCCCGTGACGGTCGTCGGAGCACCCTGGTAGGTGTCGGCAGTCCAGAAGTGGAACGGCACGAGCGACAGCTTGAAGCCCAGTCCGCTGAACAGGAACACAAGTCCGGCGATGGTGAGGGGCGTTGCCGTGAGGGCTTGTGCCACGTCGTTGAAATAGAGCGTGCCCGTGGCACCGTAGATGAACGAGATGCCATAGAGCATCACGCCGCTGGAGAAGGTGGCTGTGAGGATGTACTTGGCACCCGCCTCGGCGGAGATTTTCTTCCATTTGTCCAAGGCGACGAGGCAAGCCATCGGCACGGATGCCATTTCCAGTCCGAGGAAGAACATCAGGAAGTGGCCGCTCGACATCATCATATACATACCCAAAAGGGTGGAGACGACGAG
>JAFRRN010000027.1 GCA_017428055.1 Prevotella sp. | reverse complement strand
GCCCGCAGACGTGGAGACCTATATCAAGAACACGCTCTTGGCACGGGTAGGAAAGAAGCCCACGATGTGTCAGACGGCAACGCTTGCGGGCAGTCAAGGCAAGAAACACCAATTATGGGAAAACCATCTTTTGCCTTGTACGAAAGTGAGCGTGGAGAGAATCGACAAAGACCAATTCTTGGCTCATGCCATATTTGACGCTGGCTCGACGCAATTCGTTGACGGCACCATTGAAATCATCTATTCAAACGGCTCACCATCACACATCAAATACGACCTCACGGCGCATGGCGAGGGCGAGGCGGTGGAGACAGGCCTTGCCATCAAGACCAAAGAGAAGTCGGGCAACATCCATTGGGTGGGCAAAGGTCCATACGCTTGCTATCCCGGCAAGGATGTCTTGAGCGAGTTTGGCGTGTGGCATCTCAACAGCGGCGACCTCTATTTCCCTGGCAACCGTGAGGAAGTGAAATGCCTCTTGTTTACCGATATTCTCGCCAAGGGATTCGCCATCATACCCGAATCATCCAAGAACGTTGCCGTGGAGCGTTATCCCGACGGTATCGTCATCAGTCATAATACTCATGTGGCATCGCCTTTCAACAAGAACATTTGGCCAATGGGTACGGTCAAGCTCGATGGATATAAGATTGAGGGGGCATTCTCCCTCTGCCCACAAGGCTCAAACTGGGACGAGCCTTTCCGCCAAGTCTTTGGCGAGGCAACACAAGTGGTCAAGCCGTTCAACCCATTCTACCATTCATACGACCAATAGATTGAAAACCGAAGATTCAAACTGAAGATTGAAAATAGTTAGTTATGAGACAACGCAATATCATCACCTTATTTTTTTTGTCGGCACTGACGCTCCCCGCACTTTCCAAAAACATCGTATGGTACGACGGGAAGAACCCCGTATCGTTCACCAAGCAAGCCAAGACATCGCCCGTGGTAGACATCGCCCTCGACATGTTTGCAGACGACATGCAAGCGGTAACGGGCAAGAAAGCACATAACAAAAAGAATGGCAAGATAGAGATATACCAACTCGACCTGTTGACTAACAAGGAGTTCAAGAAACTGGAACGCACGAAGATGCCCTACGAGAGCATCATCACCAAGAAGGACGCTTTCTACATCGGTTGCCATAAGGACAAGATTATCGTCATCGGCAGCAACGGGCGAGGCACGGCATACGGCATTCTCGAACTATCGCGAATGGCTGGCGTGTCGCCTTGGGTCTGGTGGGGCGACGTGGTACCGCGCCATCGCAGTGCCTTGGTCATCGACGACTCCTTCAAGACCACACAGTCGCCATCGGTGGAATACCGTGGCATCTTCATCAACGACGAAGACTGGAGCCTCCGCGAATGGGCACATGAGCGGATGGACACAAAACTACCCAATGGAAGCATCGGCCCTCGCACGTACGAGAAAGTGTTTGAACTGATGCTGCGCCTCCGTGCCAATACCATTTGGCCCGGGATGCACACGGGAACCACGGCATTCTTCAAGGTGAAGGGCAACAAGGAAATGGCTGACGACTTTGACATCTTTATCGGGTCGTCGCATTGCGAACCCCTGCTGCGCAACAATGTAGACGAATGGGACGAGAAGAAGCGGGGTGACTACAACTTCATCACCAACCGCAACAACGTATTGGACTATTGGATGGAACGGGTGGAGGAGACAAAAGACATGGACGCACTCTATACCATCGGTATGCGTGGCATTCACGACGGCTCCATGCAAGGCGTGAAGACGATGGAGGAAAAGACGAAAGGGCTGCAAGCCGTCATCATTGAGCAACGCAAGTTGTTGGCAACCCATATCGGCAAGGATGCCAAGGAGATTCCACAAGTCTTTATCCCTTACAAGGAAGTATTGGAGATCTATGAGAATGGCCTTCATGTTCCCGATGACGTGACCTTGATGTGGTGTGATGACAACTATGGCTACATGACACGCCTATCCGACGAGGAGCAACAGAAACGTTCTGGCGGCGGAGGCGTATATTACCACCTCAGTTATTGGGGAAGACCCCACGACTACCTATGGCTCACCACCACGCAGCCCGGTCTTGTCTACAATGAGATGAAGACGGCTTACGACCACAACGCACGTCGCCTGTGGATTGTCAACGTGCATGACCCCAAGGTCGCGGCATACGACCTCTCGCTATTCCTCGACATGGCTTGGGACATCAATAGCGTCCGCCATGATAACATCCAACAGCACCTCTGCCAATGGCTGCAACAACAATTCGGCGAAGTGGAGGGAAAGTTGCTCCTTCCCGCCATGACAGAGTATTATCGTCTCACCGCCATCCGCAAGCCAGAGTTCATGGGATGGAACCAGGTGGAACTCGACAAGAAGAAATATAACCGTGGATGGTCACCCGTGAGCAACACGCCATTCAGTGCCACCGCCTTCGGCAACGAGCGCGAACGGTACATGGAAGACTACGAAAAGGTGAAGGAGGAAATCGACAAGGTGGAGAAGATGATCCGCCCCGAACTGAAAGATGCGTTCTTTGCCGCCATCAAATATCCTGTCTATTGCGCCGCCGCCATGGCCATCAAGCAATTAGAGTCGCAAGAGGCAAGGGAAATCGCGCGCCCCGAGTCGTTCCATCACGACGACGAGGCGATGACATCCGCCGTGCGAAGCGTCCAGGCATACCAGGAGATTGCCCGCCTCACCGATTACTACAACAACAAGATGGCTAACGGGAAATGGAAAGGCAACATGTGCATGGCTCCGCGAGACCTCTATGTGTTCAATCCCCCTACCCTGCCCGACCAAATCACCAAGGAGGAGATGTCGAAATTCAACCGCATAGAACCATACAACTGTCCGTTGAAGACCGACAATTGCATCGTGCGCAACGCCTGTGACTATAACCATTCAACAGAGAACGTCTATACTGTGGACATGTTGGGGCATAGCATGAAAGCCGTCGCCCTGCCCAAGGGCGAGGAACTGACCTATCAGTTCAACACCACCAAAGGCGGCGACGCGGTGTTGCGCATCGCTCTCATCCCCACACAAGCCAATGACAGGGGCGACATCCGCTTCTCCGTCGCCATCGACGACCGCGACCCTGTGGTGTTCTCGTTAAAAGAGCCCTTCCGTTCGGAGCGGTGGAAGCAAAACGTGCTGCGCGGCCAAGCCATCCGCGAGCTAAAGGCCTATCTCGGTTGGGGTACGCATACGCTCAAGGTCAAGGCTCTTGACGACCACATCCTCATCGACCAATGGATGATAGACAACACCCTCGACCGCCAGTTCTACGTCTTCCCCGTCAAGCCGGCGATGTGATTGGAAGTTGCCATAGAAGGTACATTCTTGGAATAACATCTATATAGATAACATAATCCTCACAAACCTACAATAGATTTGTGAGGATTATCGTTTATTCATATAGCTTACAGCAAAGCCCTGAACTTCTCATCGAGCGTTGCCTTTTGGGCTGCCCCTACGAACTTGTCAACGAGTTCACCATTCTTGAAGAAGAGGATGGTGGGGATGTTGCGAATGCCATAATCCATGGCGATGTCATCGTTTTCCTCCACGTCGCACTTCCCCACGACGATTTTCCCGTCATAGTCTTTGGCAAGTTCGGAGATGATTGGTCCCACCATACGGCAAGGTCCGCACCATGTTGCCCAGAAATCCACTACCAATGGCAGTTCGCCATTCTTATAACTCTCGAAATTGTCAGTTGTGATTTTTACTTCCATTTGTTTACGATTTGAATGTTGTTGTTATTTGGTTCCTTTGTTATTCTTATATGCAAAAACCTTGCCACAATCAATTGACAGTATAAGAGATGCCTTCTTGTGCCTCAATGTATGACAGCAATTCGCTGTCGAGGTCAATGAGTTTGTCTTTCGACCGCAACGTGATGTTCATGTTATGCTCCTTGTCGAAGATTTGGAAGAACAGCTGGGTTTTCCCTTTCTTTTCCGAAACGAGGGACGAGATGTCTGAAACGATGGTTTCATCAATCATGGAACTGTCCATCGATATGGTAAACCGTTCTATCTTGCTGTCTTTCACCGTTTGCATATACTGGATGTCAGTGACGCGGAGGTCGTAGATGTTAGCGTCTTTAAACCGTTGAACCGACTGCGCCGTGACATAGACAATCGTCCCTTCCATGAGCAATCCATTCCATTTCCCCCACTCCTCTCCGAAGAGTGCCAACTCGCCATTCCCCTCGAAATCCTCAATGGTGACAAATCCACATGGTTTTCCATTCTTGGTGAATTTAGACCTGACAGCTGTAACGATGCCCCCAACGGTGATGGCATTCTTCTGTGACAATTGCTTCTTGTCCTCCAATTCCGAACAATGGGTATTGCACATCGTATTGAGTATCACGCGATAGTCGTCCAAAGGATGGGCAGAGAGGTAAATGCCGACCAAGTCGCGTTCCTTATTCAGTTTCTCCATCAAGCTCCACGGTTCACCTTGGGGAATCGGGGGATGGCTAATCTCCACCTCGTCAAATCCCCCGAAGAGGGAATTTTGCGCCTCCATCTTCTCCACCTGGTACAATTGCCCATAACGCATCAACACCTCGATGAAAGGTGTCCCCTTGGAGTCAAGCGCAAAGAAGTTCTCACGGGGGATGTTAAAGCCATCAAAACCGCCACTCAATGCGAGGTTCTCAAACGCCTTCTTGTTGACAGAGTTCAGGTTGACACGACGCACAAAGTCGTAAATGTCCTTATAGGTGCCATTCTTTTCACGCTCGTCGATGATGGCTTGTGCGGCTGCATCGCCCAAGCCCTTGATGGCAGCGAGGCCGAAACGTATCTCCCCTTTCTTGTTGACACCAAACTTGAGGTAACTCTCGTTGACATCGGGACCGAGGGTGGCAATGCCCATCGTCTTGCACTCATCCATCAACTTGGTGATCTCCGTGATTTGGTCGCGGCGACGGCTCATGATGGCTGCCATGAACTCTGCGGGATAGTTCGCCTTGAGGTAAGCGGTCTGGAATGCCACCCACGAATAACATGCCGCATGTGACTTGTTGAAAGCGTAGGACGCGAAGCTCTCCCAGTCGCCCCAGATCTTCTCCAGCACCTTCGGGTCATGCCCATTCTTCTTGCCACCCTCAATGAACTTGGGTTTCATCACGTCGACGATTTTCTTCTGTTTCTTTCCCATTGCCTTACGAAGGGCATCACTCTCGCCACGGGTGAAATTGGCCAATAGGCGCGACAGCAACATCACCTGCTCCTGATACACCGTGATGCCGTAGGTGTCCTTGAGGTATTTCTCCATGATGGGAATGTCATACGTAATGGGTTCCTCGCCATGTTTGCGCTTGATGAATTGCGGGATATAGCCCATTGGCCCCGGTCGGTAGAGGGCGTTCATGGCGATGAGATCCTCGAACACGGTAGGTTTCAGTTCCTTCAGATACTTTTGCATACCATTCGACTCAAACTGGAACGTGCCAATGGTGCGTCCCTGTTGGTACAACTCGTATGTCTTGGGGTCGTCAATGGGAATTTTGTCGAGGTCGATGTCAATGCCACGCCGTTGCTTGATGATGGCACAAGCCTCTTTCAACTCCGACAAGGTCTTCAATCCGAGGAAGTCCATCTTGATCAGTCCCGTCGTCTCGATGACATGACCGTCGTATTGGGTGCAGTTTGTCTTCTGGTCTTTGAAGTCAGGGTCATCGGCTGTCGATACAGGAACCCAGTCACTAATGGGGTCACGGCAGATGATGAAGCCACAAGCATGGATGCCCGTGCCTCGTACCGTACCCTCCAACATCTTGGCGTATTTGATGGTATTGGCAAGGGCGGGGTCGCTGCTTGCCTCCGCATTACGCAGCTCTGGCACGTACTTGATGGCATTGGGCAAATTCATCTTCGTACCCTTGCCGTCAGGGCCGTCGGGCAAGCGGTCGGGAATCGCCTTGCACAGGGCATTCGACACCGCGATAGGCACCTTCTCCACCCGTGCCACGTCTTTGATGGAGTTCTTTGTCGCCATCGTTGAGTATGTGATAATGTGGGCACAATTCTCATGGCCGTACTTATCCTCTACCCATTTCAGCACCTTGCCACGTCCATCATCGTCGAAGTCGGTATCTATATCAGGCAGGGAGATACGGTCGGGATTGAGGAAACGCTCAAAAAGCAGGTCGTATTTCAACGGGTCAATCTTGGTAATTCCCAGGCAGTAAGCCACCACCGACCCTGCCGCAGAGCCACGCCCCGGCCCTACCATCACGTCCAGTTCGTCACGGGCGGAGTTGATGAAGTCCTGCACGATAAGGAAGTAGCCGGGGAATCCCATCGTCTTCATGATATGCAACTCAAAACGCACACGGTCGTCCACCTCCTTGGGCAACGGGTCGCCATAGAGACGCCTTGCCCCTTGGTAAGCCAACAGTGCCAAATAGTCAGCCTCAAACTTGATACGATACAATTTGTCATACCCCCCGAGCTTCTTGATTTTCTTTTCGCCCTCATCCTTGGGCATGGGGTTATTGCCATTCTCGTCACGGGTAAACTCCTCATACAGTTGCTGCTCGGAGAATTTCTGCCTCCATTGCTCCTCCGTGCCAAACTCCGCCGGGATGGGAAAGAACGGCATGATAGGGTCATGGTTCAGGCTGTACATCTCCACCTTATCCAATATCTCCAACGTGTTTGACAATGCCTCCGGCACGTCGGCAAACACCTCGTTCATCTCCTCGCGGGTCTTAAACCACTCCTGCTTGCTATACAACATGCGGTTGGGGTCATCCAAGTCGCTTTGGGTAGACAGGCAGAGCAGGTGGTCATGGGCCTCGGCATTCTCCTGGTCCACAAAGTGGGCATCATTGGTACACACCAACTTAATACCATACTCCTTCGCCAGTTCAATCAACACCTTATTGGCTTTCTGTTGCAGGGGGAACGTCTCGCGGTTGGCGCGGATGCTGGGGTCTTTCACCTCGTGTCGTTGCAACTCAAGGTAATAGTCATCGCCAAAGACACGCTGATACCATTCTATCGCCTCTCTCGCTCCCGCTATGTCATCGTGTATAATCTTATGGGGAACCTCGCCAGCGATACATGCCGAACACACAATCAAGTCCTCGTGGTATTTCTCCAAGTCGGCGCGGTCGGTACGGGGACGCATGTAATAGCCATCCACCCACGAGCGGCTCACGAGCTTGATGAGGTTCTTATAGCCATGGTAATTCTTGGCAAGCACGATGAGGTGGTAGCCACTCATGTCGCCATGCTCCTTCACCTTGTCCTCTTTTCTATGGTGCGCCACATACATCTCACATCCGAAGATGGGCTTGAAAGGCTCCAGCCCCTTCTCTTTCCGCCCGGCGTTCACCCCTTGGCAATAGTCGAAAAACTCCTTGATGCCAAACATATCACCATGGTCGGTAATCGCCATGCCTTTCATGCCATCGCCTATGGCCTTATCCACCAACTTCTTGATGCTCGACTGTCCGTCGAGGATGGAGTAATAGGTGTGGACATGTAAATGAATGAAATCTTCCATGAAATATTTTTAGTCTTTTCTTTCCCAATTGAGCGTCAAAGTTAGTGTATAAACTTGACATAGCCAAAAGAACGGTTGAAAAATTTGTTACATAAATAAAAAATCATTACCTTTGCACACAACTAACATGAAGCCTTTGCTTACCATGGGAAAAAGGATTAAGAAACTAAAGAAAATCAGAATACACAGGGAGGGTACAGACACCCTCATTTGGGGGTTTATCGCCATTGCGTCCATCGCCTTGTTATTATGGCGCGGCTTCGACAGCAGGCTCCCCTTTTGGTTTTTTGTCGTCATCTTAGGAAGCGTCTATGCCGTTGTGCTCAACTTCTTCCGCTGCCCCATCCGCTATAATCCCGAAGAGGACACGGAGAGGCTGGTTGTAGCACCCGCCGACGGCAAGATTGTCGTCATCGAAGAGGTGGAAGAAGACACTTATTTCCACGACCGCCGACTGATGATTTCCATCTTCATGAGTCTCTTCAACGTCCATGCCAACTGGTTTCCCGTGGATGGGAAGGTGAAATTCGTCAAGCATTTCAATGGCAACTTCCACAAGGCTTGGCTGCCAAAGGCAAGCGAGGAGAACGAACACGCCGACGTGATGATCACCACCCCCGAGGGCGAGGACATCCTCTGCCGCCAGATTGCCGGTGCGATGGCGCGGCGCATAGTGACTTACGCCAAGGAGGGAGAGGAGTGCTTCATCGATGAGCACCTCGGATTCATCAAGTTCGGCTCGCGCGTGGATGTCTTCCTCCCACTTGGCACGGAGGTCTGCGTCAAGATGGGGCAATCCACGACGGGCGACCTCACCACGATAGCCAAGCTCAAATAACACCTTTTTCCATGTCCATCAAAAAACACATCCCCAATACCATCACCTGCTGCAACCTCGTGTCAGGGTGTATCGCCACGGCATTTGCCTTCGCGGGCAACCCCAAGATGGCTCTCCTCTGGATCATCATCGGTGCCGTGTTCGATTTCTTCGACGGGATGGTGGCGAGATTGTTGCATGTCTCCTCGCCCATCGGCAAGGAATTAGACTCGTTGGCGGATGACATCACCTTCGGCGTGGCACCCTCCTCCATCATCTTCATGGAACTTTGCGTGTTGCATTGCCCAAGCATCATCGCTCCCATCGCCCCCTACCTGCCCTATTTCGCATTCGTCATGGCGGCATTCTCGGGACTACGGCTCGCCAAGTTCAACCTCGACGAGCGGCAGACAACATCCTTCATCGGGCTGCCCACGCCCGCCAACGCCCTGTTCTGGGGCTCGCTCATCGTCGGTTGGCACCGCAACATCGAACTCTCATCTTGGGCAATGCCATTCCTCCTTTTGCTGGTTTGCGCCAGTTGTTGGCTCCTTGTGGCAGAGTTTCCCATGTTCGCCCTGAAGTTCAAGCATTGGGGATGGAAAGGAAACGAGGTGAAATACATCTTCTTGCTTACCTCAATACCCATGTTGGCATATTGGGGCATAGATGCCTTTGCGCCCATCATAGCATGGTATGTCATCCTTTCTGCCATGGTTTACATATATAATAAGGTGTAGTTCGCATCATGGCAATCATCCAATTCCTCCTCTTCCTTTTCTTGTTCGCCATCTTCGCCATCCTCTTTGCCGTGCTGTTCTTTGCGGCAAAGGCAAGGCAAATCGTCAACCGCTTCAAGAAACAATCCACTTCCCAGCAACACCAATCAGAAGGAAACGTAGTCATCGACCAGCGAGACCCGCAAAAAGCCAACCGCAAGATCATTCCCAAGGATGAGGGGGAATATATCGACTTCACAGAAGAATAATCATTAGAGATTTCAGAGCATAGATCTGGTGATTCAGAGCATAGTTCTGATGACAGTATTACCACATACTGGTAGCGATTCTGGTAATGTGTTATGTCGATGCAATTCCCTCAAATGACTCAACAGGCTTGATGATGTTTATAAGCGAAACCATCCCGAATGAGAGACGAGAAGAAGAGTAAAAGCAAAAGAGATGCCGTTAGGCATCAGATAGGGTAGCCAGCCATACAGGTATGCCGATAGGCTGGCCGAAATGGCTGGTAAAACGATACACGGAAGAAAACATGCCTCTATGCATGTGACAAATCATTGTTGTCGCCTACCCAAGGGCAGGCTATCCCTTGCGGCAACCTTTCCACCAGCCATTTCGAAACACCCAAGGGCGTT
>JAFRRN010000026.1 GCA_017428055.1 Prevotella sp. | reverse complement strand
GGCGGTGCCCCACCTCTTCCCATCCCGAACAGAGAAGTTAAGCCCGCCTGCGCCGATGGTACTGCGATGCTATGCGGGAGAGTAGGAGGCCGCCCCCTTTTCGGTGAGTCCCCCCGTCCGTGAAAGGGCGGGGGGATTTTTTTGTCCCTTTACTTGCAAGGTTCCGTTTTAATGTGTAAGTTTGCATGAACTTACCGTGCAACCCTCCATGAAGGGCAACCCTCGTGGTTGGTAAACGAGCCGCTGTGGCAATGAACCTTCAATCCATATATTTGAGCTATGTCATTTCTTACACGTAAATACCCGTTTCCACAAAGCAGTCACTGGTTGAGAGACTGCGCAATATATTGTAGCATCGTGTTCATAATACTCTATCTGCTCCAGCCTTTCGGGTTCAGCATGTACAAGGGTAATAAGTTCTTGGTGTCACTGCTGTTTGGGGCTGTTACATTTGGGTGTTGCTATGTGTTTGGACTTGTGGAGAAGCCTTTGCATAAGTACATCTCACCTTGGCGTGTCTGGCACGAAGCATTGTCGGTGTTGGTGATGGTTTTGTTTATTGGCATCTGCAACTTCTTTGTTTTCTCATATATCTTCCACTATCCGATTACCTTTAGCCTTTGTCAGCTGTTCATCTATTGGACGCTGATAATCGGTGTCATCGTAACCATATTTTCAGTCAGTATCAGTTATTACCGCCATTTGCGCAGCCAACTGGAAATGTTGCTTAACAAGACCACAGAACAGCAGGAGGGCATCACGATCACCATTCACGACACAAATGTTAGAGGGAGCGACCTACGACTATCTATCAACGACCTATTGTTTGTTGAGGCGCAGAAGAACAACGTGGTCGTATGTTTCATCAAGGATGGGAGTACGCAAAAGAAAGAAATCCATACGACACTCTCGGCTGTGCTTGACGACCTACGCGATTATGAAAATATCTTCCAATGCCACCGTTCGTTTGTGGTGAACCTGAACAATATCACTTCGGCGCAGGGCAACTCCAACGGCTATCAACTCAAGCTCGGGAATTGTCCAACGACTATTCCCGTATCGCGTACTTACGTCCCAAAACTCCGTTCGTTTATCGCTTAGTCATTTGTCCTTTTTTGTAGATATTCGTCCGTCTGCTTAGTTTCCTGTCCTTAGTTATAGCTGTCTATCACGGGATTTTTGCTGCATCGGTTTCTTGCAGTATCTTTGCGGCATGAAACATCGACTGACACATATCATTCTCATGCTGTTCATCGCCTGCTATGCGATGAGCCAGACCAAGGTGACAGGCGTCGTCACCGACGGACGGAATCCTCTCGTTGGGGTCAACGTATTTATAATAGGTACGATAGATGGATGCCTGACGGACTCGCTCGGACGGTTCTCGTTTCAGACAAGTTTGACTGGAGAAATGACGCTTAAGGCGACGTTTATTGGATATGAAGACTATACGCTGACCACCATTCAGACCACCGACCTCCTTATCACGATGCATGAGCGGGCAGCAACCATTGACGAGGTGGTCGTTACGGTCAGCACCTATAGTTTTGGCAAGAGCGACAATTTCAAGACGATGGATGCGCTCGACGTGGTGATGGCGGGCAACTCGTGTGGCGACGTTGTGGCTGCACTACAAACCCTACCCGGCACACAGAAGGTAGGCGAGAACGGCAAGCTGTACGTCCGTGGCGGCGAGAGCAACGAATGCCAGACGTTCATCAACGGCATGCACGTGCTTGTTCCTTACTCCACAAACGTTGAGAACAATGCCGTGCGTGGACGGTTCTCGCCGTTTCTGTTCAAGGGCATCAACTTCTCGCTTGGCGGCTATGGTGGAGAATATGGGCAGGCTCTTTCTTCCGTATTGCCGATGGAGACAACCGACGTTTCGACAGGCGACAAGTTAGGCGTGAGTGCATCGCTGGTGGACTGGAATATTGGGGGTACGAAGGCTTTCACAACGAGCAGTCTGTCGTTTAATGCCGATTATACTAGCATGGGGCTATACGATGCATTATTCCCAAATCGTCTCGACTGGACAAGACCCTACCGTAAACTTTCTGGCGAGGCACAGTATAAGACCGAACTTTCTTCGGCTTCCGTCTTGAAAACCTACGTTGGCTATGATTTGACTTCCGTCGGACAGCACGTCAATGACCGTAGCCTTTCACTCAGTGAACACAACATCTATGCCAATGCCACGTTAAAAAACAACATTGGGCGAGGCTATAGCCTGTTCACGGGCATTGCCAATTCATCTGTTATCAACGACATTGACAATGCGCTGGCTCATGGCGACCATTATTACAATCTTCGTAATGAAATCCATCTGAAAGCGGATGTCCGCAAAGTCTATTCATCCGTTCTAAAGATGTCAGTGGGTGTGGAGGATTATCTCCGCCATAGTACGAAGCGATATGATGACAGCCATTATTGCCTTGACTATAATCTGCTGGCCGCATACACTGATGCCCAATTGCGGTTAGTGCCGCAACTATTTCTTAACCTCTCTGCACGGGCGGAGCATGCGAGCCATGATGGCGACTGGATGCTGATGCCTCGTGCCACCCTTAGCTATGTTCCCAACAAGCACTTTCAGCTATCAGCCATGCTTGGACGGTACTGTCAGACAGCAGAGGATGACTATATTGTCATGAGTGGAAAACGCCTGGCGCAAAGCACTGCCGACCACGCCATCCTCAGTATGCAGTATAGCAACGACAATACACTATTGCGCATCGAACCCTATTATAAGAAATATCATCACCTCCCATTGCTCACTCGCGACGTATATTCCGCCGACGGCTATGGCACCAGCAGAGGCATCGACGTTTTTATCGAGAATCATTCTATCCTAAAGAACCTTTCCGCCACGCTTTCCTATTCTTTCAATGATTCCAAACGCCTATACCTCGACTACATGGTCTTGCAGACACCCGACTATGCTTCTCGTCACAATCTCCGTCTGACCCTGAAATATTCCATTGGCAAAACCATCATCGGACTGGCCGAGTCGTATGCCAGCGGGAGGAAGTACCCCATCGGCACTACACCTTATTATAATAGTGTAGATGCCAACATCACTTGGCTTGTCAGTCCGAAGGTCATCGTCTATAGCTCGTTAAACAACATCTTCGGTCGCACCAACATCTTTCGTTACAACGCAGATGGAACTGCCATCACAGCCAACCGCGACCGTTTCTTCTATATCGGCATTTTTGTTTCACTTAAAAATAACAAAGCGTATGACATTTCAAATTTTTAAACTCCGTGTCCTCACCATCGCATTCTGCTTGATGGCAACCGTTAGTATCAATGCCCAGCAACTCACTCAGATGCAGACTCTCATCGGTCAGTCGCTTAGCAAAGTCAATCCGTCGAAACCCGAAACGATGCTCAACTGCATTGCCGAGCTGAAACGCATCGATGCCATGTTCCCCGACAGCATCCAGCCTAAGTATGAGATGGCTCTGCGAAGTCTCAACTTCTCCGTGATGAACCCTCATGCCGAGCAGACCGAGAATCTGTTGGCTGATACCGAACATACCATCAACAAAATGGAACAGATGCAAGGTGCCAACATGTCCGATGTCTGTACTTTGCGTGGGTTCTTCTATATGGTGCGCATTGTGCAGAACCCTGCCCAGAATGGCCAGCGTTACTACATGAATGTGATGCAGAACTATGAGAAAGCCCTGAAAATCAACCCAGATAATCAACTTGCCAAACAACTGCAACAGAAGTTCTTTGAAGGAATGAAACAGGCAGGAAGATAAATACCATGGGCTAATGTTGCCATGACCATATTCAAACGTAAAACAGAATTTCAATTAGATTATAAGCAATATGTACATTTTTTTAACATTTTTATGTGAAAAAGTCACGTATTCCAAAAAGTTGTGTTATTTTTGCAAGATGAAAGCATGGATGAATCATGGATGAGACGTTTCAAAAGACGATTGACATTGACGAGGTGTTGCGTAACAAGATGGGCGATAAGGTCAAATGGGTACCGCGTCCATTGGTGAATTGGCTCAAGCACATTGTACATCAAGACCGGGTGAATGCCTTTCTTTGGGAGAGCCGTCATCTTACGGGAACCGAATGGTTGACGGAATGTGTCCGATACTTGGATATGACGTTGGAGTTAGTTGGTGAGGATAATCTTCCCTCAAAAGATGATGGCAAGCTCTATACATTCGTTTCCAACCATCCCCTTGGAGGGGCGGACGGTGTCGCTTTGGGTTCCATCATCGGCCAGCATTATGATGGCAACTTCCGTTATTTGGTCAACGACTTCCTGATGTATCTTCCTGGGCTTGCCCCCTTGTGCATTCCCATTAACAAGACGGGCAACCAAAGTCGCGACTTCCCTGCGATGGTAGATGCCGGGTTCAAGAGTGACCACCACATGCTAATGTTTCCTGCCGGTCTTTGCTCTCGCAAGATTAAGGGTGAGATACACGACTTGCCGTGGAAAAAGACATTCATCTCCAAGAGCGTACAGACGCATCGCGACATTGTACCCATTCATTTCAGTGGTCAAAATTCCGAGAAATTCTATCGTATTGCCAACATCTGCAAGGCATTGAACCTCAAGTTCAATATTGCAATGTTGTTTTTGGTCGATGAGATGTATAAAAACGTTCATAAGACATTCCGCGTGGCATTTGGCAAGCCCATCCCATGGGAGACATTCGACAAGTCAAAGACCCCGGCGCAGTGGGCGCAATTCGTACAAGACAAGGTGTACGAGTTATAAGAGATAGAGAATAAACATTCAGACTACCATAGTCTTGCAAACAATAAGAGAGATGGATCAAGAGATCATTCAGCCAATCAGTAAGGAATTGCTCAAGAGTGAGTTGACGCCTGACAAGCAGTTACGGAAGACCAACAAGAGCCATAACCAGATTTTTGTGGTCACGGCACACAATGCCCCCCATGTGATGAGGGAAATCGGGCGGTTGCGTGAGATTGCCTTCCGCGAGGCAGGAGGCGGCACGGGCAAGGATATGGACATCGACGAGTTTGACATCTGCGACAATTGTTACAAACAACTCATCGTGTGGAATCCCGATGAAGAGGAGATTATTGGTGGCTACCGTTACCTCTATGGCAGAGACTGGCAGATGGACGATCAGGGGCAACCCATCCTCGCCACGAGCCACATGTTCCATTTCTCAGACAAGTTCCTGCAAGAGTATATGCCATATACGGTGGAGTTGGGACGCTCTTTCGTCTCGCTCGAATACCAAAACGTGCGCAAGAACACCAAGAGCATCTTCGCCCTCGACAACCTCTGGGATGGCCTTGGCGCGTTGACCGTACTCAATCCCGATGTCAAGTATTTCTTTGGCAAGATGACCATGTACCCCTCTTACATCCGTCGGGGCAGGGACATGATTCTCTATTTCCTACAGAAGCATTTTAGTGATAAAGAGAATCTCATCACCCCGATGAAACCGTTGAAATTGGAAGAGGATGTCAATGAACTTGCCGCCATCTTCTGCAAGGATGACTTCAAGAGCGACTATCGCATCTTGAACGCCGAAATCCGCAAGCTCGGTTATAATATCCCGCCATTGGTGAATGCCTACATGAGCTTAAGCCCTACGATGAAGTTGTTTGGCACCGCCATCAACTATGGCTTTGGCGACGTGGAAGAGACTGGCATTTTGATAGCCGTGGATGAGATCTTGGAAGAGAAGCGTATCCGCCACGTCGACTCGTTTATCAAGGAGCACCCCGATGCGTTGAAGATTACGAGTGGGGCCAATAAGGTCATCTTCAAGGAAAAAGGCTGATCGTCAGATGACGGGCAGCGAAATACCGTTGATTTTTTGGTAGATGTCAAGGGCATAGACATCTGTCATGCCGCTGATGTAGTCGATGACCGCCATGATGCGCGTCTCGAAGTCGTCGCTGTCGATGTCGTATTGGCTGCTGAAGCGGTTGATGAGCTGTTGCGAGTGAAACTTCCCTGGGTATTGGGCGGCCTCAGTGAGTGCCTCCATAAGAGTTTCCATGATCTTGTAACCGCTGAGTTCCACGTCGAGAACGGTCTTGCTATGGTAGATTCTCTTTCTTGAAATCTGGGTGCAATGCTTATATGCCTCGGCGATGCGTGGTGTGACATGCTTGATGAGCGACCCCTCGAAAACGCCTTTGAGGATTGCCTCCTCATTGTCTACGAAAGCCTTGACACATTCATTTTCCAACAAGCCGATGACGCGGGCTCGCATAAATACCACCTTCTCGTTGTCGTCAGTCAGTCCTTCGTCGACGATTCGTTGGTGGATTTTGTCTTTCGTCTCCTCGTCGAAGAATCCCAAAAGCAGTTCTTCCGTCTCTTGGAACGACAGGATTTTCAACTTATGTGCATCCTCGATGTCCATAATCTCATAGCAGATGTCATCGGCAGCCTCCACTAAGTAGACCAATGGGTAGCGGACATAACTGAGTTGAATGCCGCTTGATAAGTCCTTTGCATCCTTTTCGATGGGCTTTTCCTTGATGCCCAGCTCGTTGGCTATGCGCTGGAAGATGGATGCCTCCGATGAGAAAAAACCAAATTTGCCATGATTACCGGCAAGACAGGCAGATACAGGATATTTCACGATGCTGGCAAGGGTGGGGTAGCACATCACGAAACCACCCTCGCGACGGCCTTTGAAACGGTGGGTGAGGAGGCGGAACGCATTGGCGTTACCTTCGAAATGGGTGATGTCGTTCCATAAGTCTGCCGATACCCGCTCCCGCAAGTCCGCCCCCTTCCCCTCCTTGAAAAAGGCCTGGATAGCTTTCTCGCCGCTATGGCCAAAAGGGGGATTCCCCATGTCGTGTGCCAGACACGCCGCACTAACGATGGTACCTATCTCTTCAAAATGCGTTCCTTGCAGTTCGGGATGCCGCTTAGCCAACTCTCGTACGGCATCATTGCCCAATGACATGCCCACGCAAGCCACTTCGAGGCTATGCGTGAGGCGGTTATGTACAAACACACTGCCTGGCAATGGAAAGACTTGCGTCTTGTTTTGCAATCTTCTGAACGGTGCCGAGAATATCAATCTGTCATAATCGCGCTTAAATTCCGAGCGGTCGTCGTAGCGTTCGGAATGTCTGAGCTCTTGTCCGAGCCGTTTTGTGGAAATCAGTTGTTGCCAATTCATATTGTGCAAAGTTAAGATTTTCTTCGTTAAAATCGTATAATTCAATAAGTAATATTCCTATTTGTGCAAATAAATGCTTAATTTTGCAGAAATTTCGAGTTATGATTCAGATAAAAGTAGTCAATCGTGGCCACCAGTTGTTGCCCGAATATGCCACCCCGTTGAGTGCTGGGATGGATTTACGTGCCAATCTCAATGAACCAGTCGTGTTGCACCCGATGGAACGGAGGCTTATCCCCACAGGATTGCACATCGCCCTGCCCGAAGGGTACGAGGCGCAGATCCGCCCACGGAGCGGTCTCGCCTTGAAGCATGGCATCACGGTGCTGAACACGCCGGGGACGGTGGATGCCGACTATCGTGGCGAGGTTGGGGTGCTGTTGGTCAATCTCTCTCAAGTGGACTTTGTCGTCAATGATGGCGAGCGTATCGCCCAGATGGTGATAGCCCGCCATGAACAGGGACAATTCCTGCTGGTCGAGGAGCTTGATGAGACGGAGCGTGGCGTGGGAGGCTATGGGCATACGGGCGTGAAGTGATGATGGGATGATGGAGGGCGAGGTGAGAAAGAGTTTTTTTTATTCATGGGCTTGTGTGGTCATCACCTTGGTGATGGCATTTGCTTTTCCTTCGGCCAGTTTGTCGAAGCAAAAGAAAACCAAGAAAACACATAGTCAGGTGGCGGTTACAATGCCAAAGGCAGCATTGTCCCATGCCGACAGCATCAGATACCGGTATTTCCTGATGGAGGCGGAGCGTCATCAAGTACTTGAGCATTATGCCGCCGCGTTCGACTTGATGGAGCATTGCAAGCAGATTAACCCCAATGGGGCGGAGGCGTGGTTTATGCAATCTCTTTATTATAAAAGCCTCGACAGGGATTCCATGTCGTTGGAATGCCTGAAGAAAGCCGTCTCCCTCAACCCTTCCAACAAGCATTATCTTGAACGACTTGCCCAGATGTATGTCGAGACGCACGACTATGACGAGGCGAAGGCGGTGTACGAGGACTTGGTGGAGCGCGACCATAGCCGGACAGACGTATTAAATACCCTTGTCCAGCTTTACCAGAAAGACAAGGAATACGACAAGGTGCTTTGGGTAATCGAGCGTATGGAGGCCTTGGAGGGCGTGAGTGAGGAGCTGACGCTATCGAAGTTGCAGGTCTATGAGCGTAAGGACGACATGAAATCAGCCTACAAAGCCTTGAAATCCCTCTCGGATGAATATCCCAACGACCTGAATTACAAGGTGATGATGGGCAACTGGCTCATGAAGAAAAACAGGAAGAAAGAGGCTTACAAGATTTTCAGCAAGGCGTTGAAAGAAGACCCGAATAACTCATACGTGCTATCTTCCATCTACGACTACTATCGCGAGGTAGGCGAAGACACCCTTGCGCACAAGATGATGGAGACCATTCTTGGCAACAAGAAGGCCGATACCTCGCTCAAGGTGACCATGCTCCGACAGGTGATACAGGACAACGAGCGCGACGGGGGCGACAGTACGAAGGTCGTTGCCGTCTTCGACCGCGTGATGGAAGTCAATCCACAGGATGCCGACATGGCGGAGATGAAGGCCGCCTATATGTCTTTGAAGGATTTTCCCACCGACTCCATCAATGCGGCATTGTGCCAGGTGCTTGCCATTGCCCCCGACAATGCCGGCGCACGGTTGCAGATTCTCCAGAATTTGTGGCCGGAGAAGCGGTGGGATGAGATCATCGACCTCTGCAAGCCCGCCGTGCAATACAATCCCGAAGAGATGGCTTTCTACTATTTTATGGGGCTTGCCTATTACCAGAAAGACGACAAGGAGAGCGCACTCGATGCCTTTCGACGTGGCGTTGGCGAGATTACGCCGCAGAGTAACAAGGAGATAGTCAGCGACTTCTATGCCTTGATGGGCGACATCCTACACGAGAAAGGACTGGAAGGGGAGGCCTTCGCCGCCTATGACAGTTGCCTGCAATGGAAAGATGACAACATCGGTGCCCTCAACAACTATGCCTATTATCTCAGTTTGAAGGGCGAGGACTTGCACCGTGCCGAGCAGATGAGCTACAAGACCATCAAGGCGGAACCCACCAACGGCACGTATTTAGACACCTACGCTTGGATCTTATATATGCAGGAACGCTACGAGGAGGCGAAGATCTACATCGACCAGGCCGTGGCAAATGACACCGACTCCGTGCAGGGCAGCGTTATCCTCGACCATGCTGGGGACATATATAATAAGGTGGGCGACAAGGAGAAGGCGGCAGAATATTGGCAGCGGGCCCTTGATGCGGGTCCCGATGGCGACGATGCCATTAAGGAAATCCGCCGCAAGATGGAGGAAAACGCCCTATTAAGAAAGGAAAACAATGATTGATTGATGATATGGGAAAAAAGACGATAGCCAAAATTGTGGTTGTATGCCTGCCAATGATGCTGGCGGCATGTGGGTCGAAGAAGGCCGTGGTAGACAATACGGTGCAGCCTCATACGACAACGGTACCCTCCACGGAGGCTACCACAGGTGTTGCCTTCGTGCAAAGAGTGGCTGAGAACCAAGTAAATGCCAAGAACATTGTGGGCGACATGTCTTTCAACATCAAGATGGGAGAGAAGGATGTCACCGTCCCGGGCTCCGTCCACATGCGCAAGGATGAGGTGATACGCCTCCAGTTGTTCATCCCCTTGTTGGGTTCTGAGGTGGGAAGACTGGAGTTCACGCCCAATGAGGTGTTGGTGGTTGACCGTATGCACAAGGAGTATGTGCAAGCGGACTATAACCAATTGAGTTTCCTCAAGAACAACGGACTGACCTTTTATACCTTGCAGGCCTTGTTTTGGAATGAGTTGTTAGTCCCTGGCTCGTCATCGGTGAAGAGCAAGGATTACCCATCCTTTGAGGTGGGAACCGACCAAGGGAATGATAGCAAACCCCTCTCCATGAAAAAGGGCAACATTTCCTACCGATGGTTGGCAGCCAAGGAGTCGGGCTTGATAACGAATGCTACCGTCTCCTACCAAAGTAGTAGCCACGGGGCATCTGACTTGGTGTGGGATTATGGCAACTTCACCCCTGTCGGCACGAAGCAATTTCCCGCGTTGCAGAATATCAAGTTCACCACCACTTCGTCAAACAAGCTCAAGAAGGTGGAGGTCAACATCAAGATGAAAGAGGTGAAGACGACGGAGAAGTGGGATGTGAAGACCACCGTCTCCAACAAATACAAGAAAGTGGAGGCAAATGACATCCTGCGTAAATTATTGAAGATGTAAATGAAGAGACCGTTTTTGATTATACTGGCATGTGTGCTTGCCCTTTCCTTGCCCGCGCAGACCAAGAAGACGACGCGCAAAGTCACGACACAGAAGTCCGTTACGCAGACGAGGAAAGCCACACCAGCCAAGAGGAAAGCCAAGGCACCCGTCAAGCAGACGGGCAAGCAAACGACCAAGCAGAAATATTCCACGCCTTCCATCAAGGGGTTGGAGAAACAGCGGACGCAGATTCAGCAGCAGATCCGTGTGCAGGAACAGGCGTTGAAAGCCAACCAGGCGGATGTGAAGAAACGCTTGGAAAACCTCTTGGTACTCAATACCGCCATCGAGGAGCGGCAGAAGAGCATCGAGGGCATCCAAAAAGACATCACGCAGATAGACGGTGACATCGAGATATTGAAGGCGCAACTCTCCACTTTGGAGAGCCAATTGAAAGACCGCAAGTTGAAGTATGTGCAGTCGATGCGGTATATGGCTCGTTACCGCAAGGTGCAGGATAAGATGATGTTTATCTTTTCCGCCAAGAATTTCGCAGAGATGTTCCGGCGCATCCGTTTCGTCCACCAATATGCCGACTACCAAAAGGCGCAGGGCGAGTTGGTGAAGTCGAAGCAAGACCAAGTGACTGAGAAATACCAACAGCTCGAACAGGCCAGGGGGCAGAAGAATGCGTTGCTCTCCAAGGATAAGAAGGAACGCATTGCCTTGGAGGGACAGCAGGACGAACAGCAGAAGATGGTGTCGTCACTCAAGCAGCAACAGAAGACCATCCAGGGCATCATTGATGAGCAACGCAAGAAAGATGCCGCCCTCAACGCGCAAATCGACCGACTCATAGCCATCGAAGTGGAGAAAGCACGGGCAAGGGCGGAGGCGGAGGCGAAACGGAAAGCCGCCGCTGAGGCCGCCGCCAAGAAACGCGCGGAAGAACTGGCGCGGAAGAAGGCTGCCGCCGAGGCCGCCGCCAAGGAGAATGAGCGGCGCATCGCCGAGGCGAGGGAACGGGAGGCAAAAGCGAAGGCGGAAGCCCGCGAAGCAGCCCTCGCTGCCGAGCGAGCCAAGAAGGAAGAGACGCGCGAGGCCGCTCTCCGCGCCGCTGCCGACCGCAAGGCACGTGCCGATCAGGCCGCCCGCGAGGCGGAGACGGCGCGTCTTGCCGCTGAGCGCAAGGCGAAAGCCGAGGCGGAACGTTCCGAGCAGGAGATTGCCGCTGCCACCAAGTCCAACGAGGAGGGTATGCGTATGAGCACCGTTGACCGTATGCTTAGCGGCGGCTTTGAGGCGAACAAGGGTCGTCTTCCCATGCCTATCACGGGTGCCTATAAGATCGTGAGCCGCTTTGGGCAGAATACGGTGGAGGGATTGAAGCATGTGACGCTCGACAACAAGGGCATCAACATCCTCGGGAAGCCCGGTTGCATGGCGCGAAGCATCTACGATGGCGAGGTGAGTGCCGTCTTCGGGTTCTCGGGAACGATGGTGGTGATGGTGCGCCACGGCTCGTATATCTCCGTCTATTGCAACCTCAAGTCGGTCAGTGTCACCAAGGGACAGAAGGTTTCCACGGGGCAGGCCCTCGGTTCCATCGCCAACGACAACATCTTACAGTTCCAGTTGCGCAAGCAGACTGCCAAGCTCAATCCCGAGCCTTGGCTAAGAAAATAATTGTATATACTCTCTTATGGCTTGTTCCATTTCGCTGATGCGGATGTATTCATCGGCGGAATGGGAACGGGCAGAGTCGCCCGGACCCATCTTGAACGACGGGAAAGGCATCAGTGCCTGGTCGCTCAACGTGGGCGAACCGAAGGGTTGCTTGCCCATCGCCACGCATCTCTGGATAAGCGGATGCCCCATGTCGATGTGGGATGACTGCAAGCGGAACGAGCGGGCATGGATGTCGGAATGCAGATGCTTGCGCAAAAACTCAAACAGATACTCGTTTTTATAATATTCGTTGGTACGCACGTCTATCACCGCCTTGCACTCGTCGGGCACCACATTGTGCTGGGTACCGGCGTTGATGACGGTGACGGTCATCTTCGTCGCGCCAAGAAAATCGCTTTTCTTCCTGAACTTATAATTGCGAATCCACACCAAGTCGTCCAACATCTCATAGATGGCGTTCACCCCCTCGTTGCGGGCGGCGTGTCCACTCTTGCCATGGGCAGTCATGTCTATCACCATCAACCCCTTCTCTGCCACGGCGGGTTGCATCCCCGTGGGCTCTCCCACGACGGCTACATCCACCTTGGGAAGGCAAGGTAACACGCTCCTGAAGCCATTCTCGCCCGACACTTCCTCCTCGGCAGATGCTAAATAGACGATGTTGAAGGGCGATTCATGTTCCATGAAGTAGCGGAACACCTGCAACAACGTGACAAGTCCGCCGCCGCAGTCGTTGCTGCCAAGGCCATAGAGCTTATCGCCCTCCAACGACGGCTCGTAGGGATTGCGCTGCCAAGACGCCACGGGCTTCACGGTGTCGATATGGGCATTGAGCAGGAGGGTGGGCTTCCGCTCGTCCATGTTTGGTGGGAAGCATAGGATATTGTTGCCCTTGCGCTCGTATGCGATACCGTATGTATTTAGGTGTTGGCAGAAAACGTCTGCCGCCGCGCCCTCTTCGCGGCTTATCGATGGGGTGGCTATCAGTTCTTTGAGGAGTGTCACGGCATCATTCAATAATTCTTTCTGGGTCATGGTCTTGTGGGTGTTTTGGGATGAATGGGGTGAATGGGGTGAATGGGGGAAACAATGGGGCTATTTCTTCAAGAAACTGCTTGGACTCTCATACTCTCAAACTCCTCACGAGCATCCACTTCCGCCTCGGTAAAGGGGAACCTAAGGCTTTTGAGGAATAACTTATAACAATATGTATTTATCTTTAATGTCATCCCAACGCGGAATTATAATATTCTTGCCGAAGAATTTAGCATAGTTAGTTTCCATTCGTTGTTTCCATCCAGGTCCATCTGTACGTGTTTCCATGTTTTTGATAGACGGTTTGTTCAATGGCAGAAAGAAAGTCTTCCACACATGTAAAAGTGTTGAATTTCTTGGATTGGCGATACCAAAGGGCAGGGCGGATTTTATGCACCCTTCCACTCTTTTGTTGTAAATTGATTGGCCATTCAATCTTTTTCTTGTCTATCATAGGACGTGTGATTTCCCAAACCTTTTGTTTCCATATTCGTTTAATGGTTACAATTCCTTCTGTGCTCATGTCATAACCAAAAATAAGGTAAGTGACATCAAGCATGTATGGTTTGGAAACTATCTCTTGTTCATACATGCGAAAATCTGCAATGTCAAAACCGGGAGTACTACGGTAGTTAAATGCTTTGACTTCAAGCAAGTTCTTTGTCTTATCATTGGGGTCAAGAAATACATCAGGAGGCATTTGGGTATTTGGGTTTGATGCGAATTCTATACTGTTATGCCGTAGCCAACCCTCTAACCATTCTTGCATGATGTTTCCCACTACGTCACGTTGTTTTACAACGATATTTACATCGCCTAAATAAAATTTAATCTGACCTTCACGAGAAAGAATTTTGTCACAGTTAACTAACTTTTCTAATACTTGGTCTGCTGTAAGTTTCATATTTTATTTGTTTTTTTAAATACATCTGCCAATCTCTCAGCCACTGCAGTTATTACAGGGACTGCTACAGTATTCCCTAATAGATCAAAACCTTCTTCTTGGTTGACAGGAAATTGGAAATTATCAGGATAGCCAAATAGTCGAAGTCCTTCTCTGAGTGTAAGTGGACGTACGCCATCTCCATCAACTACATACACTTTCTTCATGTCCATAGCAACGAGCGTGGGGGCTATGCCTTGTGGATCGAGAATCTTGTTTATTTCAAAACTTAGTTTGCCAGCAACGATGTTATAACCCGCTTTCTTGTTTGGGTCTTGCTTGCGAACTATGCGGTCGCCAAAAATGGTATGTTCTGTGATGAGAGCTTTTGGGTGTTCTATTTTCAGATAACCTTTTGCAACAAGGTCATCGAGCATTTCTTGTAATTTCTCTCCATGGTAAAACTCTCTTATCATTTCAATAGTTAGAGGCATTCCGTCCATCCAATCTATACCGTGCATTGTTGCCCATTTCTTCTTGCGTCGTTCATGAGACATCATGTTTAATAGTGTTTTCTGCTCTTTGCTTACTGATCCCTTTATTTCAAGATCCCAGCTGTGAATGTTGTCTTTGCCACCTCGCTTGTCTTTAATACTCTTGCCGTAGAGCTGTTGGGGGGTAAAATGTGACATTAGGAGAAGAGTGAAATCCGTTTTTATAGTCGGCTGTCCATATTCTAATATGTCAGATAGTATGGCATGTTGTTTTTCAAAATTATCAAGAGATACTTTCTCCTTATCTGTTCCAATGATGTAAATGCGTTTGCGTTCTTGTGCAAGTCCGAAGTCTTTAGAGTTAAGGACTTTCCAATTTACTTTGTATCCAAGAGCACCAAGGTTATTTATGATGATTTTAAGTGTTTTCCCCATGGGGTGTGATTTGTCTTCACGGTCATGGGTTACAAGTCCTTCCACGTTTTCAAGGATAAAACCAAATGGATGTTTTTCTTTGAGGATTCTTTCCACTTCAAAAAAGAGAGTGCCACGTGTGTCTTGGAAACCGAGACGACGGCCAGCAAAGGAAAACGCTTGACACGGGAATCCACCGAGGAGAAAGTCAAAATCAGGTATATTTTTTGCATTGATCTTTGTGATATCACCGCAAATTTCTTCGTAGGGATGATTTGCTCTTAAAACTTTGTATGCATGGGGTTTTATTTCAGATGTTAAGACACATTCCGTCTCGTAACCATATTTTTGGAAGGCTATTTCAAACCCCTTTCGTATACCTCCTATACCTGCAAATAAATCTATGAATCGAACCCTTTTCATACCGTATAATAAATTATGGTTTATATCTAATTTAAATTGCATCAATAAATAAAATGTAGTTTTTTATCGCCCAGAGCAGCGGCTCCGTTTCGTTCAGCCCCAATGGGTCGGTGGGTAGGGCGACGAAGAAGTCCACGTGCCACCTTGTTTTTCAGCTCCTCCTCGGCGATGTTGCCGTAATATGCCGTACCGATGCTTGCCATGATTGCGCTTGGATTATCGCTTGCGAATTTACGCATAATTATTCAAATGACCAAAATTCTGACGAAAATCCTTGACAAAATGACGCTCGGGAAAAATCGTGAAATAGAATTGCTTGGGATGGTTGCATGGTCTGATTACCATGGAAAATCGGGTTGTTCCGGGCAAAAACATGCGTTTAACATTTTTTGGACGGCATTTATCGGTCACGGATGCCCCTTTTGCGGGTCACAAATGCGGCATTTATCAGGCACGGATGCCCCCCAAATAATGTTAAAATGCCGCTTTTACAGGCGGCGAGAAACACCCTCTTTTGGCAAGTCGTTGGCTTTCAACACTTTACAAAAAGCACCAAAACTCGCGTATTTTCGGCCAAAAGATTACTTGTTCGCAAAACCGCCCGCCATTTTAGCCCTATTTGTGACTTTTTCTTGACATTTCGCCCTCCCCTTGATGGAGTAGGCGGAGAGGGGAAAGGATATGGTGAAGGATTACGAGAATTTCGTAAATTTTTGGTTTATAATGAGTTTATTTGATGTTTTAAATAAAATTAACAGGTAAAAGTTGGTAGGTTTACGAAAGTTTCGTAGTTTTGTGCCGTAATCATTAATCAAATCTATCAAATGGAAAAGTTGACCAAGCAAGAAGAGGAAGTGATGCAACGTATCTGGCAGTTGGGTAGTTGCACGGTGAAGGACATCGTGGCGTTGCTCCCCGAGCCGCAGCCGCCCTATACGACGGTGGCATCGGTGGTGCATTATGCAAACTGTCCTCGTCGAACGATTTTATAGCCAGTCAAATCTGTACCAATTGTATTTGCTATGGATGGGATGAAGCTTTTTGTAATGC
>JAFRRN010000025.1 GCA_017428055.1 Prevotella sp. | reverse complement strand
TTCCGTAACTTTGTCAGCGGTAATCATGGGCTTAATTCTTGTTTAATTCTTTATAAGTAATTGATAATCACATATAAAGGTACAAAAATTATCCCAGATTACCAAATTTTTTGACAACTTTCTTATCCCGAACTCGCGTAGGATATCATACATAAAGACTACTTGCGAAATAGTATTATTCTATTTTACAGTAGCTTTTATATAACTCTTTCCTGCTGGTAGTTTTTGATCTTTGTCGTATTGAGTACCATATTTACCCTCTGGCATATCACTCAAAACATAAACCGTACATCTACGACCTGCAACGACCTTATCTGTTGCAGATGTTTTAAGAGCTGTTGCTGCAAGATCTGCTAAAGCACCCCATAGACCTTTACCTCCAGTATTCACACTTGTGTCTACACTTATTAGACCTTCTCGTTTATATAAAGTTTCACCTGTTTTTGTGGAACGAAGAATATACTCTACACCAACAGTTAATTTACCTCCAACATTATTTCTTTTCCAAGATTTAATGATAGTGAACATCGCAGCATCTGCTCCAAGTACATTACGAAACTGAGAAAGGTCAGCCTCTATAAACTGTTCTGCATCGTATGCACTCTCAGATTGGAACATCTCCATTGTCATCATGGGAGAATATACATAATATCCTTTCTCACAAAGAGGGGCATAAAGTGTAGTATAGAAGAAATCCTTTGCCTCAACAAAATTTGTCTGATTGATAGGAGGCATCACTGCAATCGATAGCGGTTTTTCCTCATACATCTTTGGATATTGCGATAGACGCGTAATCTGTTCTGCGCACGATGACATCAATAATGCCACCATGACAAGTATAATATACTTCTTCATTTTTCTAACTGATTAATGATACGTGAAATGAATTTCTCTGATTCTGGATAGGCTTTGATTTCTGCTCGGAGAAGTGTCAATCCTTCTTCTTTCTTCCCTGCTTTATAAAGAAGAAAGCCATATTCGGCATTAACACCAGGAGGAACAGATTTACGGAGTCCTTTCTGCATACTAATCACTTTCTCGTATTGAGCCATTGCAAAAGTAAGAGTTTCTTCTGTACTACGTTTTGTATACGTATAAGTAGCATTCTCGGAATCATACCAAGAATATAGCGACTGCTGTGTTTGGCAAGAAGCCATAGCCATTATGCAAACGGCTAAAATGACATTTTTCTTCATGGTAAATTAATAATTTGTGTTTCTTGGCTTGAAAGGAACAATTGTTTTTGATATATTGTTTGACCTTTAAACTTAACGATAACATTTCTCCGACCTGTTGCCACTCCATACTGTATTCCTTTTCTATTGGCAGTCTTTGGTTTTACCACTTTGGCATCAAATACTGTTCCATCTACATCAACTTGCACTGGTCTTGACCCATTTCCATACGTTTTCAATGGCCCTACGAACACCAAGTACGCCACATCTTCTTTTCCACTTTGTTGAGCCACTGGATAGTTCGCCTTACATCCAATCAAAAGGCAAGCTACCATCAACAATGATAACTTTAATTTACATTTCATAACCATTTCTATTTTATTTCTTCGATATAGTAATCTGTCAGTTTATCTGAATCAATTGATGAGCCATTCCCAGAAAAAGTAACAAAAGAGAATTCTGTTTCTGGGGTATCACCACCAGTTGCAGAGACTGTTACTGTTCCTATTTGCTTGCCTGGCAACTCTATCATTACACCAGATTGAGGGTTCTTGACTTTTTTACCTTTAGTCTTTACTGCAAATATATCACCAACATTAATACCTTGGCTTGCCCCACCAGCAATTAATTGAGCATCACTATCGTATGAAAGGAAAAATGTTCGCCAAGGCTTATCTGTACATTTATTAATGATATTTTCGACAAGTTGGTCAATAGCTTCAGAAATGGCCTTGTCACTAAGAGTTGCATCGTAGTCAGCTCTACCACCAATACCCATTGTGGTTTTTGTTGTCAGTTCTGCCGACCCTTTTCCTTCATCAGAATAAATAATTAGACCTGTAGCAACATCAACCAACCGAATGGCTACCGCAGCTTCTACGATTTGAGTCTTGACATTGGTAAATGTACCCGACTTGCCTATGTTTTTACGACCGAACTCCGTGACAGAGCCGATTATCATATAATCAGCCCCTATCGTAGATAGGCCATTCTCGCTCTTATTTGCCTCTTCCAATAACGAAGCCAAGTCACTTCGTTCCAATAAAAGGAATTTGCCAGAGGCTGCTAATTTTGCCGATAAGATGTCAAGAGCTTGTTTTCCCATTGGGTCATTTTCCTTGTCATAGAAAATGCCTTTAGCATACTGAGTTTCATTACTAAAGCGACCAATAGCCACTTTACGCTTAATCACGCGTCCACCCGTATCAGCATAATCTTGCTTTACAGGTTCAACTATCTTCACTTTTCGTTGTGCATTTGCAAACGTGCAGAGCGAAAATAGTGTCATGAACAAAACAATTTTCTTCATTTCGCTTATTATAAAGTTAAACATTTAATGCAGCACATGGATTGACACAAGAATGGCGTGGCCACTCTTATGCACTTAACCTAAGGGGCGGACGTAGGAAATTCGGAACCCCTCTCAACGAAATAAGAATGCTGCCACGCCAAGCGTGGTGCATAGCTGATGCTCGTTGAGAGGAAAAGCCTTCCATAGGTCTTTCCCTTTGCTTCTAAAATCGAACTATTCCAAAACAGATTTCCTACGTCTCTTCGGTTAAGTGCGAAAATAAAAGCTAATGCATCTGTGACTCGGGATTTCATTCCCCAAGCCGTTTGCAAATATACAACAAAAACTGGAATAAATGGATTGTTTACCCAAAAATATTCAAAATAATCATTATTCCCTAATTTGCGAACATTGAAATCATTTCGTATCTTTGCATCTAAATGAAAGTAACCTTTGAATAAGATGACGACCCTTGAAGGAGTAAAGCAACAGATGATAGCCAACAACTTAAAACCATTCCAACCCATTCACCCTGGCGAGGTGCTGAAAGATGAATTGGAATATCGAGGAATATCACAACGTGGGTTGGCAAAGGACATCGGCATATCCTACTCGGCATTTAATGAAGTGCTGAACGGTAAACGTTCCCTCAATCCCGAGCTTGCGATGATGATGGAAGCGGCTCTTGGCGTGGATGCCGCCCCTCTCCTTGCCATGCAAAACGAATACGATATGCTGATGGCTGAGCGCAACTTTTATGGAAAAAATAGATGAATTTTGTTTATCTTTGTAGCCTAAAACTAATTTAAGAGAAAATTATGGAAAACCAAGAGTTACATTTCGAGACGATGCCCAGGAATTACCTATTGTGTTTCAACGATGATTGTCAATGGGCAGACCGCTGCCTCCATCGCCTGGCAGCGCGTAGCGGGAGGCAGAGAGACGCGGTGGTGACGGCGGTGAACCCTGCCGTCTGCGGCGGCGAGAACTGCCCCTACCACAAGCCCAACCACGTGGTGACGATGGCTTACGGCATGAAAGACTCTTTTCGCGAGGTGAAGGCAGACGACATCGCCGCCCTCCGCAACACCCTCATCCGCCATTTCGGCCATGGCTCGTACTATGTGAGGCGCAACGGCACCCGTCCCATCACTCCCAACGAACAAGCCTATATCGCCGACATTTTCAGGCAATTCGGGTACACGGTTGCCTTCGACAGGATGGTCGAAGAGACGCTTTGGATTTAGTCCAAGGGCTTTGGACGAGCCGTCCAAGCCGCTTGGACGACCCGTCCAAAGCCCTTGGACTGCCGATAGATGCCCTATTTAAATGTCACTTTGGAGAAAGCCGGTTTGTCGATGGCACAGAATTCGCCGTCGAGAAACTTGTAATAGCCCGTGATGGCTATCATCGCGGCATTGTCGGTGGTATAGCTAAACTTGGGGATGTATATCGTCCAATGATACTTGCGGGCGCATTCATGGAAGGCGTTGCGCAAGCCCGTGTTGGCAGAGACCCCTCCCGCCACGGCGACATGCTTGATTTGCGTCTGCTTGACCGCCTGTTTGAGTTTCTTCATCAGAATGTCCACGATGGTGAACTCAAGGCTTGCGGCGAGGTCTTCCTTGTGATGCTCGACGAAGTCGGGGTCTTCCTTCACCCAGTCACGTAAGTTATAAAGGAAAGAAGTCTTCAGTCCGCTGAAGCTATAGTCCAATCCCGGGATATGCGGCTCGGCGAACTTATACGCCTGGGGATTGCCCTGCCGTGCCAGTCGGTCGATGATGGGACCGCCGGGATAGCCCAGCCCCATCACCTTTGAGCATTTGTCAATTGCCTCGCCGGCGGCATCGTCGATGGTCTGTCCCAGCACCTCCATGTCGTTATAGGCATTCACCTTGACGATTTGCGAGTTGCCCCCGCTCACCAACAGGCAGAGGAAGGGCAACGGCGGTGCGCTCTGGTCATCGTCGCTCTCCTTGATGAAATGCGCCATGACATGCCCTTGCAGGTGGTTGACATCAATCAAGGGGATGCCCAACGAGCGGGCGAAGCCCTTGGCAAAACTCACTCCCACGAGCAGCGACCCCATCAAGCCCGGCCCGCGCGTGAAGGCGACGGCGGAGAGTTGCCGTTTGTCGATGCCCGCGCATTTGATGGCTTGGTCCACCACGGGCACCACATTCTGTTGGTGCGCCCTCGATGCCAGTTCCGGCACCACGCCCCCGTAAGCCTCATGTACGGCCTGCGAGGCGGTGACGTTACTCAGCAACACCCCGTTGCGCAACACGGCGGCAGAGGTGTCGTCGCAACTGCTCTCAATCCCTAATATATATACATCTTCCATGTCCTCAATACGTCAAAATTTCCACACCATGCTCCGTCATCAAGAACGTATGCTCCCATTGCGCACTCGGCAGTTCGTCTTCGGTAATGACCTCCCATTCCCACGGGTCGTCCTCGTCTATGAACACCTTATACGACCCCATGTTGACCATAGGCTCAATGGTGAACACCATGCCTGGCACAAGGAGCATCCCCTTGCCACGCTTGCTGTCGTGTTCCACGTCGGGTTCCTCGTGGAATTTCAGTCCCACGCCGTGCCCGCAGAGGTCTTTCACGATGCCATAGTGGTACTTGTCGGCATGTTTCCTGATGGCATAGCCGATGTCACCCACGAACCCGTAAGGCTTGGCAGCCTCCGCGCCAATCTCCAAGCATTCCTTGGCGACACGCACAAGCTGCTCCTTCTCGGGCGTTGTCTTGCCAATGATGAACATGCGTGAGGCATCCGAATAGTACCCATCCAATATCGTGGTGAAGTCAACGTTGATGATGTCGCCCTCTTGCAGGATGTCCTCCGCCTTGGGAATGCCGTGGCACACCACCTCGTTGATGCTCGTGCAGACACACTTGGGGAATCCCTCGTAGTTGAGACAGGCGGGAATGGCGCCATGCGAGGTGCAATAGTCATAGCAGATCTGGTCGATCTCCAGCGTAGACATACCCTCATGGATATGCTTTGCCACCTCATCAAGCACGCCCGTATTCACCACGCCGCTCCTCCTGATGCCCTCAATCTGCTCGGGGGTCTTGATGAGGTCGCGTGTGGGCACGGTCTTTCCCTTGTTTTGCCAATACAGCACCCGCTTGTCCATCTCCGTCAGGGGCTGTCCCTTGATGGTATGCCATCTTCTCTTCTTGCTAAACATTGGTCTTGTCTATATGCGTTTTACTCCAAATCCAAATAATTATCAATCTCTTTCGTCCAGTCCGCGCCATTCAATGGGCAAAACGTGTGGATGCCAATCTGGCTTGCCGCCGCCACGTTGCGCGGTCCGTCGTCCACGAACAGGCACTCGTAAGGGAAGGCCTTTTCCATTCTCATAACGTGGCGATATACCAAGTCATTGGGTTTCATCATCTTCATCTGATAACTCAAGTAGAGTTCATCGAAATAAAACGCCATCGAATGCCCCTCGCCATCAAAATCCCCACTCATCGCCCAGTCCATCATGAAAGGATTGGTATTGGACAACAAGACAACTCGGAAGCCTTGTTCACGCAAGGACAACAATCTATCCAGGTTACGACGGGGCACCTCCTTGGCATATCCCTGCCAGGCATAGCGGCATTCCTCGTACGACACATCCCTGCCAATCATCTGACCCAGCCTCTCTTGGAACTGCTTGCCGTCGATGGTGCCAGCCTCCAATTGGCCGAATATGCCCGATTGCGTATAGGGGTTGAGGCGTTCTTCTGCATCCGCCAGTCCTAAATCCTTGAATCTTCTTACCGCTTCATCATGGTCTATCGTGATGACGACCCCGCCCAAGTCAAATAAAACAACTCTAATCATCCTTATCAAATAAATTCAACCTATTCTTCCGCGCCTCTTCAATGCTCAACAGCCGTTCTTGTTCTTTCCCATACGACTCCCTCAGCGCGGCATATCTCTCTTTCAATTCTTTCTCATACCGTGTCTTTTCCTGCGCATTGAGCAGGCGCGATGCCGCCAACGCATTCTGCGACGCATCCTTCATCCACACCACCGGACCGCCATAGACGGGTGCAATCTTCAAGGCGACGTGCATCTGGCTGGTGGTGGCACCCCCTATCATGATGGGAATGCGCAGCCCCGCCGCCTCCAATTCCTTGGCGACGTTGACCATCTCCTCCAACGAAGGGGTAATCAAACCGCTCAAACCGATGATGTCCACCTTTTCCTCTATCGCCTTCTTGACGATTTGGTTGGCGGGAGCCATTACGCCGAGGTCGATGACCTCATAGTTGTTACATGCCATCACCACGCCCACGATATTCTTGCCGATGTCGTGGACATCGCCCTTGACCGTGGCGAGCAACACCTTGCCACGCTTGGAGCCATGCGTCCCCTCCTTTTCCTGTTCGATATAAGGACGGAGAATGGAGACGGCTTGCTTCATCGTCCTTGCGGTCTTCACCACTTGGGGCAGGAACATCTTGCCCGCGCCAAACAACTCGCCCACCTCGTTCATGCCCGCCATCAACGGTCCCTCGATGATATGGACTGCCTTGGGGTATTGGGAAAGAGCCTCCATCAGGTCTTCTTGCAGGTGGTCGCCGATGCCCTTGCGCAGGGCGTATGCCAGTCGCTCGTCCACAGTTCCCGCTCTCCATGCTTCTTGTGGGACAGGCGATAATGACGTATTTTGTTTCTCACCCTTCATCCCTTGGTCTTCCAAGAGGCGATTGGCAAGTTCTGTCAGGTCTTCTGCGGCTCCTTTCCTCCGATTGAGGATAACATCCTCGATGATGCGCAGTTGTTCTTCGGGGATGTCATTGTATGTCACCTTGGCGGCAGGATTCACGATACCGAAGTCCATTCCCTTGCCAATGGCATGGTACAGGAACACGGCGTGCATCGCCTCGCGGATGTAGTTGTTGCCGCGAAACGAGAAGGAGAGGTTGCTCACGCCCCCGCTGACATGCGCCCCGTGTAGGTTCTGCTTGATCCACTCCGTGGCGCGGATGAAGTCGATGGCATAGCTATCATGCTCTTCCATACCCGTGGCAATCGCCAACACATTGGGGTCGAAGATAATATCCTGTGGGTTCATGCCCACCTGTTCGGTCAATATCGTGTATGCCCGCTGGGCAATGTCTATCCGTCGTTGGTAAGTCGTGGCTTGCCCTGCCTCATCAAAGCACATCACCACCACGGCAGCACCGTATCTTTTCACGTCCTTGGCATGGCTGATGAAAGACTCCTCCCCCTCCTTCAACGAGATGGAATTGACGATACACTTACCTTGCACACACTTCAAGCCCTCAGTGATGACCTCCCAATTAGACGAGTCTATCATCACGGGCACCTTGGCAATGTCGGGCTCTGCGGCTATCATGTTGAGGAAATGCACCATCTCGGCACGGGCATCCAACAGGCCATCGTCCATATTGATGTCAATGACCAACGCCCCATCCTCCACTTGCTTTCGGGCAATGCACAAGGCCTCCTCATAGTTTTTCTCCTTGATGAGCCGCAGGAACTTGCGTGAGCCGGCGACATTGCACCGCTCGCCCACATTGACAAACCGAACGGCATCGGTCACATCCAACCGCTCCAGACCCGATAGCGACATCACGGTGGGAGGAGGGCATACCTTGTGGGGCTTTTTACCCTCTGCCAACGCCACGTATCGGCGTATAAACACATCGGTCGTGCCACAACAGCCGCCAATGATGTTGACCAGTCCCTCGTCGATGAACTCCTGTATCTGCGGCGACATGCTCTCTGCCGTCTCATCGTAAACGCCGAGGGAATTGGGCAAGCCCGCATTGGGGTATGCCGAAATATAATACGGTGCCTTGTGGGCAAGCTCTTTCAGATAGGGCTTCATCTGCCTCGGACCGAAAGAGCAATTCAAGCCCACGGAGAAAATGGGGTAACTGCCGACGCTCGCAAGGAAAGCATCCAGGGTTTGCCCGCTCAACGTGCGCCCCGCCAAGTCGCTCACGGTGACGCTCAACATGATGGGCAAGTCCACTCCCCTGCCCCTCATGGCATGGATTGCGGCATCAATGGCGACCTTGGCATTGAGGGTATCGAAAATCGTCTCTATCAATATGGCATCGACACCACCCTCAATCATGGCATCCATCTGTTCCAAGTAAGCGTCGAAAAGCTGGCTATAGGTAAGGTCGCGGGCGGCAGGGTCGCTCACCTCGGGACTCATCGAACAGGTCTTGTTGGTCGGTCCCACCGAGCCAAGCACGAAACGCGGCTTACCATCGGCGGGACATTCATCCACGGCTTGCCGTGCGAGCCTTGCCCCTTGCAAGGCCATCTCGCGGGCAAATCCCTCCAAATGGTAATCTGCCTGTGAGATGCGTTGTGAAGAAAAGGTGTTGGTTTCAATCAAGTCCGCACCAGCGAGTACGTATTTACGATGAATGTCAAGGACGACATCTGGTCTTGACAAGTTCAGGACATCGTTGTTGCTTTTCATCTGCAACCCTTTTCGCTTCAAGAGAGGCATGGATTGGCGTATCTCTTCCGTCCAAAAGTCGGATTCAGGGAGGTCATATCCCTGAATCATCGTACCTATGGCACCATCGAGAATCAGTATCTTCTCATTCGCTAACTGCCTGATTGTCATCCTAATAATGCTTGATGGCCCTATCCATCTCGCGCCTGTCCTCCTTGTCCTTGAGTGTCTGCCGCTTGTCGTATTCCTTCTTTCCCTTGCAGAGGGCGATGTCAACCTTTGCCCGCCCATGGTCATCAATGAACACCAAGATGGGGATGATGGTATAGCCCGGCAACTTATCCGCCTCTTCCAACTTGCGTATCTCCCTCTTGGTGAGCAACAACTTGCGCTCCCGCTTCGCCTCATGGTTAGCATAGGAGCCATAGAAATAGGGAGAGATGTTCATGCCCTTCACCCATATCTCGCCATTGACGATGTAGCAATAGGTGTCAACGAGCGACGCCTTGCCCGCGCGAATCGACTTAATCTCCGTCCCCGTGAGCACGATGCCCGCCGTAAACGTCTCCACAAAGAAATATTCAAAGGAGGCTTTCTTGTTCTTGATTTGTATCGGACTCTTCTTCCGAAGTTCTAATTCGTCCTTGTTCACTACCAACTTGTATTATGCTCTCGCCCACTTCACGCAATCGTGGCAAAGCGGTCGATATGCTCGTCTATATAAAAGGCTATCATCTGCGTCCACTGCTCCTCGTTCTCGACAAACTCGTCGTCGCAATCGTCGAACTGGCTGAACCGCTCAAACAATGCCATGAACTCCTCATCGGTGCAGTCCGCCTCGATGTCCTCGTGGTATTTGCCGTAAAGGCGATGTGCCTTGTTGACTAACTTGGCAAGGTCTTGAAGTCCCCAAGTGCGCATCGCCTTTGCGAAAGGATTGCGGAAGAAGAACGGCCCATAGCCATTGTGGATGAGTTGCACAAACCCGCCATCCATCACCTCGTCGCGTAGGATGTGGTAGCCCAAGAGCGTAATCTGGTCGCTATTGAGCATGGCCATACCCTCTGCGGTCAGCTCGCCGCCGATGGCATCATAGATGGCTTTCACGAACACGTCAACAAACGCATCTATCCCTTGCTCGGATGCCGCCTTGAGTTGGTCGTCCTTAATCCGTATCTCCGTCATCAGTCTCTGTTTATTTTATGCGTCAAGGCATTCTTTCGACATTCATTCGATGACCACGGTCGTCCATCCATGCTTGTCTTCAATCTCTCCGTACTGGATGGCGCGGAGTGTGTCATATAGTTTCTTTGACATGGGACCAGGCTTCTCGCCAAAGGTGAAGCGTTGTCCCGTGTCAAGGTCATCTATATAGGATATAGGTGAAATGACGGCTGCCGTACCACAAGCACCAGCTTCCTCAAAGGTTGCCAGTTCCTCCTCGGGTATCGGCCGCCGTTCCACTTTCATCCCTAAGTCCTCTGCCACCTGCATCAAGCTCTTATTGGTGATGGACGGGAGGATGGAAGTAGACTTGGGTGTGACGTATGTGTTGTCCTTGATGCCAAAGAAATTGGCGGCACCGCATTCGTCCATGTATTTTTTCTCCTTGGCATCAAGGTAAAATTCACAGGCATAACCCTTCTCATGCGCCAAGTTATTGGCGAAAAGCGAGGCGGCATAGTTGCCACCCACCTTGTACTTACCCGTACCCAAGGGGGCAGAACGGTCGTAGTCGCGTACAATCACGTATGGATTGGTGGCGAACCCGCCCTTGAAATACGGACCCACGGGCGTGACGAATATCAAGAACAGATACTCCTTGGCGGGATGTACGCCCACCTGTGCGCTCGTTCCGATGAGCAACGGGCGGATGTAAAGTGTTGCCCCACTCTCGTATGTGGGTATATACTCTTGGTTCAAGCGCACCACTTTCTTCACCATCTCACAGAACAGTTCGGTGGAAACCTCGGGCATCATGATGCCACGGCATGTGCTTTGCAAGCGGGCGGCGTTCTCTTCCATGCGGAACACGCGCACCTTTCCGTCGGGACAACGGTACGCCTTCAATCCCTCAAAAGCCTCCTGGCCATAATGCAAACTCGTTGCAGCCATGTGTAACTTCAGGTACTCATCGGAACAGACCTCAATCTCTCCCCATTTCCCATCACGGTAATAACAACGCACATTGTAGTCGGTTGGCATGTAACCAAACGACAGATTAGCCCAATCTAAGTTTTTCATCTTTCTTTCTCCTTAATCTTTAAACCTTATTAATGGGTGCAAAAATACAAATAAATACGGTTATTTGCAATTATTCAATGGTAAAAATGGAAAAAGGCACTTTATTTGCCGTCCTCCAGGATCTTTTTGATTTCCTCATCGGTCTTCGTCAAGCGGTCTTTGCAGAGCTTGACGAGCCGCTGGGCGGCCTTCAATTGTTCGGTCAGTTGGTCAATATCCAACTCGTTATTTTCCATCTTCCGCACGATTTCCTCCAACTGGCGCACGGCATCTTCATATTTGATTTCTTCCTTCATCCTGTTTTCCTTTAGAGTTAATGGATATGATAGTTGTTATAGACTTTCCACTCTTGATTTGACGACACCTTTCTCAAGCCGCGTCTCGATCTCATCACCGATGGATAACTGGCGTGGGTTACGCACCGACTTGCCATTGAGGAGCGTGATGCTATACCCCCGTTTGAGCAACAAGGCGGGATCCAATGCCCCAACCCGTTGCGCGAGCATGTCCAAACGATGCCTTTCACGGGTCAATACATGGTCTTTCATGGACACAAACCGACGGTTTACGTCCTCTAAACGATAGGTTTGCGTAGCCAATATGGTTTTGATGGCATAAGTCAACCGTTGGGTGAGACGACCAAGATGCGCCTCTTCCTGTGTCTTGGCCAATGAGAACAAGGTGGGAATGCGCTCCGCCAGCTTGCCAAGGCGCATCTTCTCCATTTCCATCCTTCGTGTCATGAGATGCCCCACCGCCATGCGGCAACGCTCTATCCGCTCATTTACTTGCGAGAGATGGTCGATTAGGAAATTGGCGGCGGCCGTCGGGGTCTTCACCCTTGTATGCGAAACCATGTCGAGGACGCTCTCATCCCGCTCATGACCGATGCCCGTAATGATGGGCAAGGGGAAATTAGCGACATTCTCAGCCAACGCCAATGTGTCGAATCCCGACAGGTCGGCGGTCGCCCCACCCCCTCGGATAATGACTACGACATCGAAATCATCTATCCTCTCGTTGATGGCATTCAGCGCAGAGATGATGCTTTGCTCCACCTGTTCGCCCTGCATGATGGAAGGGAACAATTCCGTATGGAATGAAAACCCGTATTCATTGCCCTTCAATTGGTCGCAGAAGTCGCCATACCCCGCCGCGTTCTCACTTGATACGACGGCAATCCGCTGGGCAAACATCGGGATTTCCAATTCCTTTTGCAAGTCAAAGACACCCTCTTCCTTCAGTTGTCGGATAATCTCCTGGCGTTTCCTTGCCATGTCGCCCAACGTAAACGTGGGGTCGATGTCGGTCACAATCCACGAGAAACCGTATGCCTCATGGAAATTGGCATACACCTTCAGCATCACTTGCAAGCCCGCATGGAGCCGCTGACCCGTCACCCGCTCAAACTTGGGGCCGACTTTCAGCCACGTGTTCTTCCAACATTTGGCAGAGGCGCGTGCGACGGGGGTGTTGTTGAATACATCCTTTTGTATCAATTCCATATAGCAATGACCACGCACCTCCCTTGCCTCAGACAACTCAGCCTCTACCCAATACTCATCGGGCATCTCCAATTCGAGCGTCTCGCGCACCAATTGGTTCAGTTCATACAGGGTCAATGCCTCTTTCATGTTGGTCATTCTTGTGCTTTCCCCATCTCGTATGCTTTCCAGAAGTCGGGAATGCCATAGCCAAAGATGTTGTCAGGGGTGTCATATTGATGGGCGGAGCGGCGCACGAGGTCGATGATCTCCAATGCCGTCTTATCGGGAAGGGCTTGCCAGAGACACGCCACCATGCCACAGGTCAACGGCGAGGCAAAGGACGTGCCGTTCTTCTTCGCCAAAGTCCCATCACCATCCACCACAGAACAGGCACAACCCATCGCCATCACGTCGGGCTTCACCCTGCCATCAGCCGATGGTCCCACGGAACTGAACACCGTATTCACCTTGTTCTTGGTCAATGCTCCCACCGCCAGGATGTCGCTTGCGTCGGCTGGAGTGCCTATCTTCTTCCAAGTATTATTGCCTGAGTTGCCCGCACTATTCACTAGGACGATGCCCTTGCGAGCCAACATCGACGCAGAGCGCGAGTTCAATGCCGTCCTTCCATCAAGGTCACGATAGCGGTGGTTGGTGCTCTTGTCGTCAAACGTGTTATAACCCAATGATGAATTGATGAGGTCAACGCCCACCGAGTCGGCATATTCCACCGCCGCAGCCCAATAGTCTTCCTCTGCCAGACTCTCCGTGGCACTCACCTCGCTGCGCACGAGGAGGTAACGGGCATCGGGGGCCGTACCGACAAACATGTTTGGCATGTTCATCGCCATCGTGGAAAGGACCATGGTGCCATGTGAAGCCTCGGCGTATATATCATCCGTATGGGGCGTTCCGAAGTCTTTCACGCCCACAACATCGATGTTCTTGAATGCGGGAATCTTGTCCGCATTCATGAATCCGCCATCGAGGATGCCGATTAACATGCCCCTGCCTCGGAATCCCGCCTCATGCAAAGGCACACCATTGAACAACTTGATTTGCTCTTCTGCCACGCCATAAACCCCATAATCGGGACTTTTGGCAATACCAAGGGAATCTTTCACATCCTCTCGCTCGGTCAGCCTGATGGAGTCGGGCGAGGAGAAGACCGTCATCGCCTCCTTCACGAAGGGCAACCGCTCCAACATTTCCCGCGCATCTTTGCTTTCGGTCTTCACCAAGACGCAGTTGTTCCACTTGCTCTTGCAGACGATGTCCATCCCCCTGCCACGGAGGGAGTCAATATAAATAGGTGACACGGGCAAGTCGGTGGAGTCTACCGCTATGCCCTGCCGCCTCCGCCGCTCCAAGGAACGCCACGAGAGATACTGTTCGGGGGCATCCAAGGAATACGTTGTCCCCCGCTTATCGGTAAGCATCACCCTCACCAAATATTGCTTCCCACCTGGATAGGCTATCTTACCGCCTTGCGCATATCCCGCCGTGGATATTGCCAACATCACAAACGTTGTCAAAAAAAATCTTATCATATTATTCATCGTTTACTTTCTTTATATACAGAAAAACATATCATCAAACAAAACTACTCGAACAATTCACAATGCTCTTTCTTTTAATCATTCTTTATTTCAAAATGCATAGCAAATTTATATTATGGTTCAAAGAGGTCATCCATAGTAACTTCGCTACCTACGATACTATAATGTAACCCATTAGAGACCCCAAAAGTAGTAACAAATGTGTTTACCAAAGATTTAGCCGTTTTGGTCTTATCCTTAAAGATTTCCATTTGTTTGCGTAACGATTGTTCATAGTCCTTGGTTATTGTGTAAGAATGAACAGAAAATTTCATTTCGCAAAGATTAATGATTCGGTCGGCACGGTCAATAAGAAGATCTATCTGCATTCCATTCTCCTTACTGCCCTTGGAAGGGACATAACGCCATGAAGAGGCTTCTGTGGCAATGCCTGATATGCCGAGACTACGTTTAATCTGGTTGAGATGTGTCAGGCATATAAGCTCGAAAGACATACCCTGCCAAGATTCAATGGAATGGGATTGAAAATGGTGACTCCACCATTGTTCGTCTTTTCCATGATGGGCATCTACAAATCTGTAATAGAAAAGAGTATAAAAATCTACCAAACGATAGATGGCCCCTTTCGTCCTATTCCCGTATTGCGAATAGCGAATGATGAAGTCGCATCGTTCTAAATTACGCAATACCGTTGTCAGAATAGAATCCTTCAATCCTGTTGTCTTGGATATTTCATCGCGCGTCATACCTTCACGCACCTTATTCAAAGCCTGTACAACAGAGACATATTTATCCGCATGAGTAAATAGGGCATTGTATAGCTCTTCAAATTCAGTGCATAAATCTCCATTCTGACGGAAAAACAAACGGTCAATGTTCTGCACAAGGCTTTCACGCGAATCAAGAAGACTATAATAGAATGGGATGCCCCCAATCGTCATATAGGTCTGTAAAATCTGGTATCGATCCCAATTAATATTGCGGCTTTGCAGATACTGCTCTGTCTCATATAGTGTAAACGGACGAACATAAATATTGTTTGTGACACGCCCATGCAAACCGCCTTGGTTTTCCACAATCTTATCTACCATCCACGACGTTGATGACCCACTCGCCACAAACACAATATCGGAACGGCGCGCAGCCCATCCATTCCAAAACATCTCCAAAGCATTAACAAATTCTGACTGAGGAGTATCTATCCAAGGCATCTCGTCAAAGAATACCACCTTACGGTTGTCTTTTGGCAATGACTCTAAATATTCCTCCAAGGCATCAAAGGCATCATACCATTCGGAGAATACAGGCTGTCGCTTTAGATGGGCATATTTCTTCAAGGATTTGGCGAAATTGCGCAGTTGCCTTACTTTTGACAATCTATGACCACCCACAAAAGAGAAATCATATTTGAAGTTGAAAAAGTGATCGACAAGATATGTCTTCCCGACACGCCGACGTCCATATACAATGACAAACTCCGAGCGATCTGATTCCATACTACGCCGTAGTTCCGCTTTCTCTCGCTCCCTGCCTATCATTTTTTCTATCATAGCGTTCATGTCAATCTAATTATCTATGCAAAGGTAGCAAATTATATTGAAAATCTAAAAAGATGAGAGGAAAACTGACTAAATCTGCTTTTTTTTTATAGATTTAGTCAGTTTTCTCTCAATATGTCACAAATAATTCCTTTTGTTGAATTATCCTAAATAGGGGGAACATTTTATGAAGGTAGTTCTTCTTGCATCTTCTAACCAAGATGCCAAACGGCATTTCCCAAGCCCTGTGTTTTCCAACCCTTTGTTTTTGACAGTCCCTATCAAGCAATTCAATGGTTTCGTTATTCTTTTGTCTGTAAATAGTCTATCGCCTACGGCGAGAAATTCCACAAAATCCATTTCAAAATCTCTCAAAATCATTTCAATAACTCACGTAATCATTTTGAACAATTTGAATTATATTTTGAATATATTTCTGCACAAGGTAGGGGCAGATCAGCGTATCTGCCCGCAATTGGCGTTGGTTCCGTTGCGGGCGGAAACGCTGTTCCGCCCCCACAATTACGTGAATGGGATTTCTGCTTGGGTAACCCTTCTTGTCGCATGGGCACACGATGGAACTCCACGCAGACCTTGGGAGGTCTGCGCCACACCGCCAGCCCATACGAAAAGAAGAGCGTTGGGTTTGGGTTTCACGTTGCGTTAAGGATGCACTTAATTTCTAACGACGGGGCGAACGCTTTGACCGCCGTCGCGGTAGCCGTAGCTCCAGCCGGCGCTGCCCGAGCTGAAGTACAGGTAGTAGGCGTCGGTCGAGTACGACGGGTTCTGCGTAGACGACCAGTAGTCGCCCCAAGAGCCAGCGCTGTTGAGGTCGCCGTTCCAGCGGCCGCCCGCAGCGGGCATGAAGATGGAGCCGCCGTTAGAACCCGTGAACCTACGTCCGTAAACGCCGTTCTCCGTCGTCCACGTAGAGGTGCAATAATTCAGCAGTTCCACCTGTTGGGCGTGAGAGGGCATCACCCATGACCCACCCCACTTCACATGGGCGACATCATACTGCGTACCCGCAATGTCAGAGCCG
>JAFRRN010000024.1 GCA_017428055.1 Prevotella sp. | reverse complement strand
TGCTGCGCCACGCGGAGGAGGCGGACCCGGCGGCGTTCCGGGCGCTGGAGCGCCGGGTCGGCGCGGACGCGGGCGCTCTGAAGGGTGTTGTCTGCTTGATAGAGTTTACGGAAGTCATCGGCACTCTGCTGATTGGGGTCTGGCGCGAAATATTCATGCTTAGCATTGCGCCAAGTGAGGAAATAACTCAACTTGTACTTGTCCATGAGAGGTTTCAGCACACGTGTCCACCATGTAGAGTCGGGGATGTTCTTGTAGCCACATTCCGTCAAGGCAAAGGGCTTGTTGTTCTTCTGGGCGAAGGCACTGATGAAGTCGAGGTCGGCAGTAAGCCCTTTGACGAAATCCTCTTCCGTACCCCATTGGTAAGCATCGATGCCAATGAGTGCCACACGGTCGTTGCCAGGGTAACGTTGCATAAACCGCTCTTCCGTCCATTGGCCGTCAAGGTTGGGTGAATAGCTCCATAGGAGGTTGTCGAAGCCACGCTCATTCATATAGTCTTGCAACATATCCCAAAGGGCATGGAACTGCTCATCGGTGCATAGCTTCTGCCCCCACCAAAACCATGAGCCGTTGTTCTCATGCCAAGGGCGGAAAATAATGGGAACGGGGTTGCCATCCTTGTCTTTCAACGTGGCAATGAAATCCCCTACCCTTTGCATCCATAACTGGAACTTTTCATGCTCAGGGCCTTCGGGGAGGATGCTCTCCACCACCTTGTCATTGTCAACATCCCAAGCCGTGCCGCCTGTCAGCGGGTTGCGGGGATGCCAACTGATAGTCACGATGCCACCTCGGTCGTTGTGGGCAATCAGCTCCTCGCGGATGCGGTTGAATGGTACACTATCCAAATTCTTGGCATCTCCCATCTCGATGCCGCCGAGGTCGAAGCCCATCACGGCAGGATAGTCGCCCACCGTGGCAAGCACATCGCTGCGGTCGGCATCCCATTCCCAAGTAAGCCCATAGAAGGGGTCGTCTTGATGGCCGTACATGTAGCCTTTTTGCTGGAGGTTCTCAATACGTTCAAGGAGAGTCTCCGCTCCTGTCTTGCCGTCTGTCGATGCATACTTGTTGGAATGGCACGACATCATGGTCATCGTCATTGCAAGAGCTGTTGTTAAAAGGATTTTTCTCATGGTGTAATGGTTGTATCATTATTTATTTGATATTCATCTTCTCCAATAGCCAATTTTGCCATTCATCCCACTGTTCCTGGTACCAGAAATGGGCTGTCTGCTGGTAAACGCTCAACTTCTTGGAAGCCGTCACGATGTTATACGTGCCGTAAGAGGACGTGGGAGGCACCACCTCGTCGTTATAGCCAAACGAGAACCAGCAGTCGCATGTCAGGCGACGGGCGAAATTCACGCCGTCATAGTATCGTGCGCCTTCTACTTTCTTGGTTTCCTTGTCGCCATAAAGGAAGTAATGGGGCCACCCGCCAGCCACCCCGTGTGTCTCCGCCTCATAGTCGCACATGGCATCATGCACCGCTCCCATGAAAGTGACACGCTTATCGAGGGCGGCAACGACGATGGACAGGAATCCTCCTTGCGACGCTCCCGTCACGCCGAGGGTCTCTCCGTCCCATTCGGGGAGTGAAGCGATGTAATCCACCGCACGTACCGCCCCTGTCACGATGCGCTTGTAGGCATTCTTGTCGGGGTCATCAACATTGCTGTCCCAATAGCCATTGAGTGCGCCATTGAGCAAACGGTCATATACTTGCTGCTCCATGGTAACAGGAATGCCATGAACCCCAATCTCCAAAGTGATAGCTCCCTTGGAGGCGGTATATACGTCACCGCTATACGGACGCACACCTGCCCCCGGCACACGGAGCAAGGCGGGATATTTACCCGCCTTCACAGGAATGCACAAGATACCATACATGCGGCTTCCCCATTGATTGTTGACATAACTGATCTCATAGACATTCACATCCTTGGTACACCTTTCGGGCAACAAGGTGCGCGTGGGATTGAGGTCATTTTGTCGTGCCTCATGGAGAGCCTTTGCCCAAAACCCGTCAAAGTCTTTCGGACACTGGGCATAGGGCACAAGGGATTCTGGCGAGAAGGCCGCTGTGCTTAGTCCTTCATAATCCTTTCCTTCCACATGGGCTTTCACCTTGAAACGATAGAAGCCCGGCTTTTTGGCAACGGGAGTGACATATTTCATCGTTCCATCCTTCAGAATGGTACTCTTCTTCACATCGGGATACATGTCTGGTCCCGCCTCATAGTCCACCTGAACATTGTCAAGGAGGGTACTTGACTTCAACACCTGCACGGTGAATGTTGCCTTTTCCCCTACCCGATAGTTCCAGTCCTTATGGTCGGGTGTGACCATCACGACGATGTTGTTGCCACGGATTTGTGCCTTCATCGGCATGACACCGATGAAAAGCAATAGGAAAGCAATCGATTTCTTCATGATAATAAGGTTTGTTTTTGACAATGCAAAGTTAATATATTATCATGGAAATGAATGATACTATATTGTCTAATGTTAATACTTTCAAAAATAACAAAAAAGAAATCATGAAAAAAGGGATGCCCCTTGTGAGAGACAACCCTTTTACCATATATAAAGAGCAACAGTTATTATTCCTTAACCTTCTTGGCCTTGGTGGCCTTTGGCGCCGCTTTCTTGGCTGGATCCTTCTTGGCAGTGGTTTTCTCTGCCTTGGCTTTCAACTTGTCACTGGCATTCTCCACCTTTTCGAGCTTGGTTTGCAGGCGGAGGATTTCCTTCTCCTTCATCTCAATCTCCTTTCCTTGGTTGTGGATGGTGGTCAGGAGTGAGTTCAACTCCTCGTTGTCTATCTCATCGGGATAGAGCGAATGTACTCTGCTCAGGAAGTCGCCGAGGATGTTCATGTAGTTGGTGAACGCATCGAAGGGGCTGCTGTATATGCCTCTGTCCAGTCCAACGTTGGACGGCTTGGTCGTCATGAAGCGGAAGTTGTTGCTGGCCTGTAGATAGTCCCAGTCTTGGTTGATGCGTGGGTCGTTGGCAATGCGCACCCGGTCTGCCACGCTGTACAACTTATTGAACGCCTCGCGCTGCATGGGGTTACCCAACCAGCAACTCACGTCGCGCTCCTCGTCCACCCACGACAGGGTATCGGGTACATCGAGGTTACCCACACTCTTGGTCTTCATGCAGATCTCCGTCGGTGTGGCGAAAGTGATGCCCTTCTCCTTGGCACAGGCTGGCAATGCCTTGATGAATTGGAGAATGTTGCTCGACAGCGGTTGTGCGATTCCGAGGGCGGAAAGTTCCATGAAAATGTTGATGATCTGCTCCTCATCGGGCAACGATGCAATCTTGTCAATGTAATTGTCGGCAAACAGGGGATAGCCTTCCCATTCGCTATTGTTGAAGCGCAGAGAGATGTCGTCGCTCAGGTTCACGTCGCGCAGCAACAACTTGAGATTTGGTGCGAGTGCACAATTATATATATAATGTGGCGACTTCCATCCCAACACATGCTTGGCTCCCTCGGTCAGCATTCCCTTGAATCCCATTTGGGAGGCTTGCAAGCCGATGTCATCAGAATAGATGAGCGAGGAGTTGCGCAACACGGTCGGCATCTGCCCGAAGTATTCCTGCATCTTACCCATCTGCTTCTTCACGTCGGCGGCGAAACATTCCTCATTGACGAGGGATGAAAGGCCGTGCGAATAAGGCTCGGCAAGGAATTCCACACAACCCGTGGCATTCAATTCCTGCAATTTCTCCAACACTTGCGGAGCGTGCATCTCCAATTGTTCGATGCCGACACCCGAAAGGGAGAAAGCCACCTTGAAGTATTTGCCGTGGTCTTGTATCATCTGCTGCAATACATTCAACGCCGGCATGTAGGAACGCTCCGCGATGTCGGAGATGCTGCGGTCGTTCTCGAAGTCGTCATAATAATAATGGTCTGTACCGATGTCAAAGAAACGGTAACGTTTGAGATGGATGATTTGGTGTATCTCAAAATATAAGCAAATTGTCTTCATAATGATTTGGTTTTTAATATTCGTATTTATTTCCACCCAAGGGTGCGTTCATAGAGTTCCTTGATCCATGCGCCCACCTTCTCCCAGGTGATTTGGTCTACTTCCCGCTTGCCTTCTTCCTGCAAATACTTGAAGAGGCTCTCATTCATACAGATGGAATACATGGCATCAGCGAGTGCATGGATGTCCCAATAGTCCACCTTGATACAGTTCTCCAAGATCTCCGCACATCCGCTCTGCTTGGAGATGATGGACGGCGTACCACATTGCATTGCCTCCAAGGGCGAGATGCCGAAAGGCTCACTTACCGAAGGCATGACGTACACGTCGGAGTCTTTGAGGCATTCGTATACCTGCTTACCACGCATAAAGCCCGGGAAATGGAAGCGGTCGGCTATGCCACGCTCCGCTGCGAGGTAGATCATCTGCTCCATCATGTCGCCCGAGCCAGCGAAACAGAATCGGATGTTGCGGGTACGATGCAACACCATGTTGGCTGCCTCCACGAAATACTCCGGTCCCTTCTGCATGGTGATGCGCCCAAGGAATGTCACCACTTTCTCCTTGCCCGTATGGTCGGGGCGCGGGATGGCTTGCAACTCATCCTTCAGTGGGTACACGGCATTGTGCACGGTATAGCATTTGCGTGGGTCTTGGTGGTATTGGTTGATGACGGTCTGCCGAGTCAACTCCGATACGCACATGATGCAGTCGGCATTGTCCATGCCATCCTTCTCGATGGAATACACCGTTGGGTTCACCTTGCCGCGCGAGCGGTCGAAGTCGGTGGCGTGTACATGGATGCAGAGAGGCTTTCCGCTCACGTTCTTGGCATGGATGCCAGCGGGATAGGTAAGCCAGTCGTGTGCATGGATGATGTCAAACTGCTCCGCGCGAGCCACCACTCCTGCGATGATAGAATAGTTATTGATTTCCTCATGTAGGTTAGTGGGATAACCGCCAGCAAATTCCATGCAGCCCAAGTCATTCACGTTCATGTAGTTGAAGTCGGAATAGATATGGTCGCGATAGCGGTAATAGTCATCGGGCGACATGATATTGCCCACGCGGTCATTCACGTGGTTGTAATGCACGTCTCGCCAGGCAATGGGGACGGCATTCATGGCGACAATCTTACATGCCGACCGGTCTTCGTCTCCCCATGGCTTCGGCAAGCAGAGAATGGTGTCAACGTCTCCCTGGGCATGAAGTCCCTGCGAGATACCATAATTGGCAGTGGCGAGTCCACCGTAAACATGAGGAGGATACTCCCATCCAAACATTAATACTTTCATCTCAGTTCCTCCTTATTATTAGTATTTATAACGTTCCAATAGTTCAAGCGTCCGAAGGACCTCTGCCACATTCATGGCGAAAGACATCGCTCCGCGACCGTGGAAAGGCGGGTTGCCGTCGAACAACTCGGAGATAGAACCCAGGCAATGGTAAGCCATCTCGTCCTCGTAGCCCACCATCTGCCGCTCGATGAAGCTCAGACGTGTGCGTTTGTAGAGTTTCAGGCAGGCCTCCATGTAGAAACCGCCGAGCCAAGGCCATGCCGTACCTTGGTGGTAGGCATAGTCACGCTGTGTCTGCGGCCCCACATAAATGGGGTTGTAGCCCCCGCTCTTGGGCGACAGCGAGCGCAGCCCCTTCGGTGTGAGCAACTCACGGGTACATACATCGAGTACGCTCTTCTTCTGCTGAGAGTTGAGGGGTGAGTAGTCGAGCGCCACGGCGAAAATCATATTCGGCCTGACACTCCAGTCCATCATGTTGCCATCCACGTAGTCGAGCAAATACCCAAACTCATTCAAGAAGGTATCGATAAATGAAACCTTGCACTTCTCCGCCATTGCCTCAAGGTGTTGCTGGTCTTCGGTGTTGCCATCGTCGGCAGCGAGAGATGCCACGAAGCGCAGCGCATTATACCATAACGCATTGAACTCAACAATAAAACCGGTGCGAGGCACCACGGGACGACCGTTGGCGGTGGAATTCATCCACGTCACCGCCTCATCACGTCCCTCTGTATGCAACAGCCCGTTCTCCTCAAGTGTGAGGTTGGGGTGTTTGTTTGCCTCAATGTACTCCACGATGTCGCGCAACAGCTTGCCATACAGTTTCTTGCAACGGTCCCTGCCACATTTCTTGGCATATTGCTGTATCGACCAAATAGCCCATAAGGGCACGTCTGGCTTCTCAATCTCATAAATCTTCACACTCAACGGCTTGCCCTCCATGAACTCGCGGAGACCACGCTCTGCCGTCTTCATCACCAACTCGAAATAGTCATCCTCATCAATAGACAAGGTAAGACCCGGCAAGGCGATGAACGTATCACGCGCGCGGCACTTGAACCAGGGATAGCCCGCTATAAGGTAACGGTCGTCATTCTTCTCGCGATTGTGGAACTGGTGGGCGGCATTGACAAGGCAATGGAAGAAATTATCACGCGGCGGACGATAGCCAACCTCTACGTCAAAGAGCTTCTTCAACTTATTTGTCTTGATCTCCGATGTGGAGGCGGAGAAGACGATGCTCTCTCCCTTCTTGATGTCCATCTCGAAATAGCCAGGCACATAGAGGTCTTCATTCGACGCATAGCCACGCTCCTGCTCCTTCGGGTATTCCACGCCGCGATACCAGTCGGGCTGGAAGATGAACTCGTTTTTCTTGGAGAACTGCATGTAGAGGTCGGGATAGCCGGCGTACATGCACGTCTTGATGCCATTATCCACCTGGTGGTACTCACGCGAGGCGGTGGAATTCTCGTGCGTGAACTGCCTGACGCTCCGGAAAGCCAGGAAGGGGCGGAAGCGCAGGGTCGTCTGCGAGTGTGCGTCTACCAACGTGTAGCGGATCAAGAGCCTGTCTTCGTAAGCCTGGAAGACAAACTCCTTCTTCAGGATGACCCCGCCTACGCGGTAGATGGTGGTGGGAATCTTGTCACAGTCAAACTCTCGGATGTACTTGTGACCCTTTGGGCTGTAATTGTTGCCCTGATACTTGTGCAGTCCCAAATTGAATTCAGCACCATGCTGGACGACTGTACAGTCCAACGACGACAGCAACACGTGGTTCTCATCATCGAGTTCCGGCACGGGAACGACGAGGAGACCATGGTACTTGCGGATGTTACAGTCTACAATTGTGGAACACGAATAAGCCCCTGATCGGTTGGTGCGCAGCAACTCCTTCGGCAAGGAGTCCTGCAAGTTCGTCATCAGAGCCTTTTCGAATCGTAGATAACTCATAGATAGTCTCTTTTATAATAATTATTTAGGTTTAAAATGTTCTTGGCTCGTTAGGTTTTCAACGCCTTTGCATATTTGACTTCAAAGGTAATCATTTTTGGATTGAATGCAAAAAATATTGACAATAATTTTAATAAAAAAGGCAAATAACCCCAAAACAGCACCAAAGCGTGGCACTATCAAATCGAATCATGGTTTTCAGTACGATGCCCTGCCACTCTTTGCGAATGGCAGGGCATCATGTAAAGGCCTTGAAGAAATGATAGGGTTATTCATTCCCCAAAATCTTGTTGACAAGTTTGACCACATCGGCAATGTTGACCGAGCCGTCCTCATTGAACTTCTTGGAGGCAATCATTCCGCTCGTCGTATAGGCATGAGCCTGATAATGGACATTCTCAAATTCAATCAGGATTACGTCATCGTAGCTGCTCAATATGCGAGTGGGCGAACTCTTTGAGACATTGCCAGTCATCTCCACCTCTTCTCCATTGATGGTTACGCGCTTGAGGTTTGTAACCTTTCCCAATAAGCGTAGATTATAGGAGATTCCCACATCAAGGGTGTCCGAGCGGTCAATCGTGGGTTCGGTGGAGGCATCAACAGTGAACACATTAGCCTTGTTGGTCCTGTCGTACAAAACATAGTATACCAATCCTTCAGGCGTTCCCGAAGTCTTCACCGTCAAACGGCGTTTCGTGAAGTCGAATCGGTCTTTATAGACACTACTAATCACCACGGAGTCATACATTTGCTTCAGGTTACCGAGGTCATAAACCGCCGTGTCGCCATTCCATGTGACCGACTGTGTCACACCATTCACGGAAACATTCTCTATCTGCCGCCCCTTATCCGGGATAATCTTCAGCAAAAACTCATCACCAAGCTTTTCCTTGGTGAGGTTCACCGTGATTTTCCCTGCGCCGCTTCTCTTCTCTGTCACCACCCTGCCATTATTGGTAAGGGTCATGACCGTCGTGCCACCCGCGCCGTTGACAGTGGTCATCTTCAAGTAAGGGCTTGAAGTCTTGGGCGTAATCTTGACAATCCATGTGGCCTCCGACCAAGGGTTCACTCCTGTGGCAGCATAGAAATCGCTTTCTTCCGGGTTGTCCACCATAAAACTGTAGATGGTTTTGTTAGTGGCATCTTGCACGAAATAGTCCGTCACGTCAAGCCCATTGCGTATCACTTGGAATGTCTCGTCGCTATGCACTTGGATGCTGAGTTGATAATAGTCGCCAACCCACCAGTCTCCGATTGCGGAAGAAACCACGGAGTTGTTATATACAGAATTAACATTATTCGTTCCGTCTTTGGCGTAAGTAAACGATGAGAGTCCCGTTCCGCCGGCACATGCGATGGTCTGGGTATAACTCGCTCCCACGACATCCTTAAACCCATTCCAAGGCTGCTTGGTCTTCATCTCAGCCAACTCCACACGTGTCTTCCCGTAAATATGGGCGGTAACGGTATTGACAGCCGGGCTAATAAACAACTCGCTGTAGGAACATGACATATCGGGGGTTGTGTTCTTGAAATAGATATCCTTAGGTTGGGTAGGTAGAATACTGGATCCGTATAAGACGAGCCAACGTTAATCGTTAAATCCGTACTTTCAAACACAATCTGCTCTACATAGTTGTTGCTAATACACTGCGATGCGGCATCTGGATTCCAATTTGTACCCTCGCGGAGACCCGTCACGGTATAGGTCGTTCCGCCATAAGTGATAGTGGCGGGTATGGTGACAGTCTTCTCTGTGCCTAAATATCCAGTAACATAAGCAAGATCGAGTCCCAAGAAATTAGTATAAAGGGCATAAGTCACATCGTACAATCTTACGTACTCGGGGGTGTAAGCCCGTGCGTTCCCCGCTCCTGCCATAACGATACAGAGGAGCAACAATAATCGTTTCACTTGTTTCATGTTTCATAATCGTTTTATTTTTGAGTTAGTATTTAATGAATCTATGATTGTCTCATTTTATTATTATATAACAAATGTCGAATCAGTAGGTTTTCAGCAACTTCATTAATTGACCTCAAATATATAATCATTTTTGGATTGAATGCAAAATATATTGGCTTTTATTTTCATAAAAAAGGCAAATTTCAATCAGTTTCAGTACATGAAACTACTACACAATGCCATAGGCCGATTTTTCTTTGCTGACATTCTTTCAAAATAGAATGTCTTTTCCTTATTTCGATTGACTGTAGGGTTTTGTTCTTTTCAACTTATAGCGGATACCAATAATAACATTATTATTGATCATTGCTGTCCGAAACATCTTAGATGCCGTTAGGCATCATATAAGGTAGCCAGCTATGCAGCAATGCCGATAGGTATTGCGACATGGCTGGTTATATGTAAGCAAGACGGAAGCCTGCCCTTGGGTAGGCGACATTACCGGGTATCGTGTTATCGTGTACCTAAAGGCACACTTTTCCCTCCGTCATTTACCCCGCCATTTCACACCCCCCAAGGGGGCAGTTGCATGGCGGGCTACCACAATCCAATGCCTAACGGCATTTATCAAGCACTATCTCTTCCTACACATTGATTAACCAAGCCCAAAACTTTTCAATCCTTTGACTTTGACAGCATCCATCAAGGTATTCAATGGTTTCGTTATTCTTTTATCGGATGCCAAAAATATTAATATCGATGTGTTTTTTCAAGCATAATCCTCACATATCGAAACTGCAACTTGTAGGGGCAGATCAGCGTATCTGCCCGCAGCCAAACCATGAAACAAGGGGAAAGGATGCACTGCCCAATATCTATTGATGGGATGCGCTATGCGCAGAAATTCCACAAAATCATTCTCAAAATTTTTCAAAATAAACCCATGCCATCAACATTTTGTTTCATTTTGAATCAGATTTTGAAGGCATTTCCCGCCGTAGGCGGCATCTTCATCGATTAATCACCCAAATTGACACAAAACCATGATTTTTTTATTTTTTGTTGCAACGTTGCCACACCTCTCTTAACTCATTGCTGGACAACTCATTAAGCGGTGTCATTAAGGTGGCATTGGTGGCAACAAATGCTGATTTTAACGAAATATTAAC
>JAFRRN010000023.1 GCA_017428055.1 Prevotella sp. | reverse complement strand
GTTGCATAGCCGAGAATATCGAATGCCTTGTAGCCTATGGTAGTCACGGGAAATTCCTTTCCCTCATACTCCACGGTCTCCAGGATGGGGTATTCGGCAAAATTATGGCTTGTTACGTTGACGACCTTTGCCTCGCCGCTCATGGTGTCTATCTCATAGACTACTCCTTCCCACTCCACCGTTTGTGAACGGGATGCTACGGACAGAAGCATGAGCAATATGATAATGAATGTTCTTGGCATAATGATAGATGTTTTGATATGATGATAATGATGAAGAGCTTTCCCTTTTTTCTTGTAGGTTACAAAGGTAAATTTACTTGTAGATAACTTTCCTCACCGTCCCGTCGTGGTATCTCTCCAAGTGGATACCCTTGCCGTTGGGAGATATGCGGGAGCCGGAGAGGGAATAGTGAATGCCGTCATCGGGTTCTCTCATCGTAGTTGGACCAATTCCCAACTCTTCGCTCGTCAACGGGACGATTTCCTTGAATTGGTTCCAATACACATTGTTGCGGTACAACCCCACGGATTGGGCAGGGACATGCAACGTCTTCTCGGATTGATTATTGAAAACGTAACGATCGATGGGAGTTACAACATGGCAATAGATGTCCTTTAAGTCATCAACAAAAGATGAATGGTGCCAACGGTTTTCATGGTAAAAGGCACCTGAGCCTATCTCCTCTACTCCAGCAGGTATCACTACGGTATTCAGGATGCGGTGAGAATCTACATCATTGGAAAATGCCCTATATCCGATTGTCTTCAAAGAATTGGGAAGGATGACGCTCGTCAACTTGCTATTATTGGCAAAGGCATAATCCCCGATGGATTCCAAACCATTGGAAAATTTTATGGAGTCTAATTTCCAACAATAGGCGAAAGCGGATTTACCTATACGCTTTACGGAGTTAGGAATGATTACTGATTCCAAGCCGGTAAAACTGAAGGTCTCGTCACGGATTTCCATCAAATTGGGCGGAAGGTTCACACTGCGAATGTGACTACTTTTGAATGCGCTGCCAAGGAAAGACAGCGTCGGGGGAATGTTGACATAGGACAAGTTCTTGCACCGGAGGAATGCCGAATCGCATATTTCCTTCACGGAATTTGGCACGTTAATGCTCGAAAGGCTCTCGCAATCCTTGAAAGCTGAATGACCAATTCTCTGTAGTGAAGCCCCCTGAATATTCACGTCGGATAAACTCTCACAGCCCCAAAAGGCCGAGTCTGCTATATTGGTTACCGTCTCTGATATGGTCACGGAAGTCAGATGCTTGCAATTCATAAAAGTACCTTCCATGACCGATTTCAGGTTCTTGGGAATAACGGCAGAGGAAATTTTTGAACAGCAAAAAGCACCCCTTCCCATATAATCCATCGAATCGGGTAGTGTTAAGGAAACTGAAAAATACCAAAAGTAATCACCACAATGTAAGAATGCATATTTGCCTATATGCCTCAGAGTATTGGGTAACTTGATGGTGGTCAGACCACTGTCGGAAAAGGCATAATCCCCGATGAACGTCAGGGAGTCGGAAAATAATACATCCGTGAGGTTACTTGTGAGGCAGAATGCGTACTCTTCTATGTGAGTAACTGAATTGGGCAAGGAAAGGGACTTCAACCCTTTAAGGCCAGCGAAGGCATTCTTGCCGATGGTAGTCACGCCATAGGGTACGACAGTATTGCTGTTACCCAACAACAATGTGTTGGTTGAAGTCTCTATCAAGGCGTTGCAACCGCCACGGGAATCGTATTTGGGGTTATCGGAAGAAACCTCTATATAAGACAGTTTCCTGTCGCTATCATCAAATAAGGGAATCCCTATGTTCACAACGTTACGGGGTATGACAAGTGACTCTAAATTAATGCAATCACCGAAAGCCTCCACGCCAATGCTTTCAAGGGATTCGGGCAAGGAAAGCGATGTTAAGCGATAGCAACAATAAAAAGCCCTTTTGCCGATGGACTTGAGGGAGTTGGACAAGGTAACGGAAGTACAACTGGGACAATAATAAAAGGCCTCGTCCTCTATTGTTACCACAGAGTTGGGGATGGTTATACTGGTTGCATAGCCGAGAATATCGAATGCCCTGTAGCCGATGGCGGTCACGGGATATCTCTTCCCGCCATAATCCACAATCTCTTGGATGGAATACTCGACCAAATCATGGCTTGTTACGTTGACTACCTTTGCCTCGCCGCTTGCGAAGTTGATTTCATAGACGATTCCCTCTATCTCAACCGTTTGAGAACGGGATACAAGAGGCAGAAGCATGAGCAGTATGAATATGAATGTTCTTTGCATGATGATAGATATTTAGATTTGATTATAGGGATTCTTTCTTATTCATGTACATGAGGTACCAGAGGGAGGCGCAGGAGTTCATACCGTATTCATCAGGCATGACACCTTCACTGTGCAGGCAATCGTTAATCCTGTTGTAGATGTTGCTCTTTATGTCTGATTGAATGCTACGATAATTACCCAAGAAGAAATTGTTGATGAACCTGCATCCGGTTTCATTTAATGTCAGATTCTCCTGCATCCTTACCCTTCCGTCGCTGACGTTGAAGGCAATAAGGTTGTTCTTGCTAAGGTCAATATATGCCCTTTTAGGGTTTTCAGGATCAGCGTTGTTTCCAATATAGACTTGATTATTAGAATCATGATTGTTCGGAGTTAGTCTATTATATCCTTCATTATTGCTTACGTCCCTGCTGTCAATGTCGTAATAGTTTTCCGTACCCGAAATGACGTTCCCGTAAACTTTCACGTTATATGCACCGTCATCAACGTAGATTGCATTGTTCTTCCTTTCTTTGATATCGTTCCTCAGTCCGCCCGTTCCTATTATAGAATTGAAGCGCACTACCGCCATGTTATTGTTGACGGAAACGTAGATGTCACCAGAATCTTGCAGACCGTATGTTTTCCTTTTTTCTATCCATTCTGGTGTATAATGAATGAAGTTCCTTTCAATCATGCTAAAGCTATGACACTCTTCCACGGAAGGGCAGTTGGCATGCCCTGTAAAAATGGCCCCGTAGTTTGTGTCAATGAATTCATTTTCACCTATATATGCCTTACCGGTACTACGTATGGCATAAGAGTTAGTTCCGTAATGGGCAATATTCCTGAAAGTGCTGTTGGTAACTTCCAAATACGGTTGTGGATTGTTAATTCCATGTATATGTTCAGAACGAACTCCAAAGGAAAAAATGTCGGTGAAACAACATTGGTCAACAACCATACGTCTGTAATTGACTACACCTCCAGCTGTTTGATTAATGAAATGACAATTACTCAAGCGTAAATGACCGTCATTCCTCACGGAATAATCCAAGCCTCCGATGAATATTACGTTATTGAATACAACGTTGGAGTTTTCCTTGACCCGGAAGATGTGCGAAGCCCAACACTTGCTTATATACATTCCGTAACATCTTGGATAGTAAACATACCCGCCTTTGACCAGAGCACCGACATCATCCATATTACCAGAATAATTAATCAAAAAGAAATCGGGATTCGGAGATATTCTCCTAAGATTATCATCTTTGGTTAAATCGTCATCGTATTTTCCAACGTAGAAATATAAATAATCATTATTTATAAACGTAACACGCTTGGTGTAACGAAGAAAAGAAAGCCTATAGCTGACGAAGAGATTGCTGTTTTGATTTTCCTTAGTGACTAAAATATATTTTAACTCGCAAGGCAATTCTATACCATAGCAATAATAATCTTCAGAATCCATTGATATTTCTCGCGCCCATCCTTTTGCTTGGTACATTTTGCTTTTTGTCAATGGAATGATTTGGCCATTAGCCGTTATGAATGCGTCAGTATCTTTTAAGTTTCCATCCAACTGTACTCTATATTTTGGTATATTATTATATTGAGAAAAATCAGCTTCATTTTGATTTCCTTTTTCGTAAACCTTATGTCCATTGCCGTTAATGATGAGATTTTTGTTCCTGATGTTAATTAAGGTGTTAACATGTTCTATGGAACTTGTATTGCCAAATTCAGACGATAAACTTTCATGATTAATAGTTCCATCCTTCTCAATTGCAATATCATTGGTCAGGTTAATGACAACATTATTGTATCGGACAATAGCATCCTTTAAACCATCAAAACTTGAAACAGGAATTGGTGTTCCCGATGTATTAGGAAGGTCTACATCTTCCCTTACAAATACATCGTGCGCAACTGCTTCACCCGAAAGATTGTCCAAAGCGTGCTCGTAGATAAATTGCTTAATGGTTGGGGAATTGTCAAGATTCGCAGCTGCTTCACTGATTATCGTTGCGTTAAATTGCACAACACCATAATTATCTGCCAGGGAAGGGTCGCTTATGGCATTCCAGTTCACAACGGCGTAACAACATACACCCTTGCAATTCCCTTGTCCTTCCAACTTGATAGGATTAGGGGGAATCTCGTTGATATAATTAGACTCATAAGTGAAGACATCGATCCAATCATTCCCATCATCTAAAGAAATGATAATTGAGAAGCAATTGTGTAAGTCGTCGTAGCGTGCTTCCTTAAGGAAAAGCTCACCGTCATTAGGATTCAAGTTGAAGCCAATGAACAACTCTTGCATAAATGAGTCTGCCAAATCACAGTTAATAAAGAAAGCAGGTTGTGACATATCAGTATTCGTAATAATTATTTATGGGGCAAATATACAAATTTAATCAATCAGAATGAATTAAAAAAAGTTATAAATGCTCAATTATAAAAAAAGTTACATGCTTGATGGGCATATTTTTCTTATTGGGCGAGGGAGTCCACCGTGGTAGCCACGCCTCGGTGAACACCGTGTCGGTGCGGTTGCCTCGGCTTACCTATTCCCTCTTGTCGGTACAGGAAACTATTATCGTCAACGCCAACATAACCGATATGATTCCGACGATTCTCCTCATGTTTTTTTATTTGCAAGCAAAGTAACAAATAAAAACTGACAATTAGAAACAATTCATATAATATTTGCGTCTAATCCATTTAGACGATTTGATGAAGAAGATGAGTAGGCATATTTGCAAAAATACAAATAATGGAAAAAGCGCAATGGATTTGGCACAAAAAAATGGCAAAAGTCAATGAATTGGCACACAAAGGAGCGCATCTTAACATCGTAGAGTAGTCGTTTACGAGTGCTAAACCATAGCTTTGAAGGAGAGAAAGGTATGGTTTATCGGGCGCAAAGGTATGCTTTGCGACCTTGCGGCTATAGCCGAAAGACCTTGCGGGCATAGCCGAAAGGTTGTGCGGCTATAGCCAAAATGGATGTGAAGTGAGAGGGTGGGGGGCGTGTTATGCGCCTACTACCTTGATGGCGCTCTTGGAAGAGTTGCCCTCTTGTATGACTTGTATCTGCACGGGTATGCGCTCGCGCAGCTCCTCCACGTGGCTGATGATGCCCACATGCCGCCCCGACGTGGCGTGGAGGGTGTGAAGCGTGTGGATGGCGTTCTGCAACGGCTCGCCGCTCAATGTGCCAAAGCCCTCGTCGATGAACAGGGTATCGACGGAAAGCCTCGTGCCAATGTCTGACAGGGCGAGTGCCAAGGAGAGCGAGACGAGGAAGCTCTCTCCGCCCGAGATGGTGCTTGCCGCGCGTGTGGCATAGCCTTGGTAGGCATCTTCGATGGAGATGATGAACGTGCCGGGTGTCACCTTGAGCGTGTAGCGGTCGCTCAAGGTCTTCATATAGGCGTTGGCGGAGTGGATGAGGCTACCGAGGATATAGCTCTGCGCTATCTTCTTGAACTTCTCACCCTTGGCGTCGCCGAGCAGTTGGTTGATTCTTGTCCACTGGTCATAGATGGCTTTTCGCCGCTCACACTCGTCGAGGAGTTGCTTGAGCGACCGTTTGTCCTCCTCGTCTTTCAGCAATTGCTGGACGATGCCGCCCTTCCGCTCGTTGGCTTCCGCCATCTGCCCTTCCCATTTCCGTATGGCATTCTCCAAGGTGTCGATGGTGTCGTTTTCGTCAAAGAGGGGCTTGTTGTGTTGCAATTCCTCTTTCTGCCGTTGGATTTGTTCCACTTGGGTGCGTTTGGAGAGGGCGTTGTCTTGCATGTTTTTTATCTCCCGTTCCATTCGGCTGATGTCTTGGACGGTGAGCGATGACAATTCCGAGAGGCGCAAAAGGTCGATGGATGGGTTTTCTTGGATAAAACGGTTCAACAATTCCTTGTTTTCCTCTTGCTTTTCCTTGGCTTTGTTGATATGGTCAATGCTTAGTTTCACGTTTGTGAGGATGTCGTTGGCAAGGGCTTGGAGGTTTCCGGCGATGCCTTTTCCTTGAGATTTCATTGCCTTCCATGTAGGCATTTGCTCCTCGATGTCTTCACGTGTTTGGGCGAGATGCTCCATGACAATGCGCTGGTTGGATAGTTTGAGGGTTGTTTCTTGCAAGAGTCTCGTCTGAAGTTGGTGTCTCCTGACGGCGCGTTTCAGTTCGTCGGTAAACGCTGAAGGTTGGGTTTTCCAGTCGTTTTCCCATTCATTGCCTGAGAGGATGGGGGTGATGTCGGTTTCCAATACGGTGATGTTCGCTTGCTCGCTTTCCATCAGTTGGGTGTTGGAATGCAATTCCCTCTCATGTCTTGCCAGTTCTTCCTTCGCCTTCTCCCATGCCTGGCGGGCTTTGTCAATGCCATCCCGTTTCTTTTCCACGTCCTTTTGGGTGGCCTTGACCATTTGATCCAGTTGTTCCCCTTTCTCGATGATGGCCTTTAGGGAAAGGATTTTCTCCTTGACTTGTCGATGTTCCTTGTCGAGAAGGGTGGTGGTTTCGTCGTCGAAGGTGTCTATGCCGCAAGCGTTACATGCTTTCTGGGCTTTCGTCTCGCATACAAGAATGCTTTTGTCTTGGTCAAGACTTTTCTTGTTGCGGTCATATAAGGCTTGGTGAGAGCGTATGTCGGCGGAGAGTTTGTCCAATTGCTTCTGTTGCCCTTGGAGTGTTTTGTCGATCTTGTCGTATGCCTCTTGGGTTTCTTGGAACAAGGCATCAAGGGTGTCTTCGTGTGGCAGGGCGGCATGGATTTGTTGTCTGCACACGGGACATACATCCCCTACTTTCAGCCTCAATCGTATGCTTTTCGCCCAATTGTCCACGGTGTCTCGTTGCTCTTGTAGGATTTTTTCCCAAGAGTCATGTTGCCGTTGCGTATCAAGCACCACTTGCTGTTGCCTCTCCTTGTCTTTTTCTAACGAAGAGATTGTCTCTTGGAGGGTTGCAAGGGCTTTTCTCGCCTCTTCATGTCGTGCTTTCTCTTGATGGTATGAGGCGACGCTTTCGATTGCATACCTGAGTTTTTCTTGTTGCTCTTGCCATTGTTCCAAGTTCTTGCGCAAGGTAGGTAGTTGTGCTTCCTCAAGTTGTTTCTCTTGTCCTGCCAGGTTATCGTGGGCGGAGGTGTATGCGCTTTGGGCTGCTTGTAATTTTTCTTGGGTTCGGTTGATGTTTTCTTTAAGCGTTCCTTGCATCATTTCCTTGGTTTGTGCAATTATCTCCCGTAGGTGGTCCATCTTCTTGCGTGACTTCATGATGGATTCTATTTGGCTGATGATGGCAGGAGCTTTCTCGTAAACGGCACCTTTCGCCTCTTCTTGCTTGAGGAAAAGGGTGGTTTCCCGGATTGTCTTCTCCATCGACGCCACCTCTTCTTCAATGCCCAACATGCCATCCAATAAGCGTTGGTATTGACGGGCTTGGCTTTCCAATGCCTGTTGTTGCTTCTTCTCCTCTTGTTGGGCGATGGCGGATTGGCGTTTCCACTCCCGTGCCTCGATGGTCAGTTTCCATTCAGCCACCCGTTTCTCTTTGTCCTTGTAGTCCTTGCCTTCCAGTAGTTGGCTGGCTTGTAGGCTCTCTTGGATGGCGGCTTGCAGGCTCTTGTCCGTCGTTTGGCTATCAACCAGCCATTTTCGTTTGCCCTCGTCGCGGCTCTTGCTTTGCCTGACGGTCTCGTATTCCATATTGAGACGCTCGATTTCCGCTTGCTTTCCCGCCCGTTCCTCGTCGCTGAGTACTTTGATGTTTTCCGTCATCTGGCGGGCTTCCTCATAGTAGAGTTTCTTTTCGGTCGTCATCTCGTGGATTTTCGCCCCAATCTTGGAATAGACATCCACGCCCGTAATCTTTTCCAGGATGCTTGCTTTGTCCTTATCCTCGCTATTGAGGAAACGGGTAAACTCGCCCTGGGCAAGGATGGTGGTGCGGCAGAATTGGTTGAAGTCGAGACCGATGGCCGCCTCCATCTCTCCCTTAATCTCACTATCCTTGGTGAGAACTTGGTGGGTATGCAGGTTTTTGAGCGTCCATATCTTTTTTTGGAGGTTGCCATAGGGCTTCTTATGGGCGCGTGTCACTGCCCATTCCGCCTCGTAAGGCACACCGTTGGAGCCGATGAAGGAGAGGCGCACGAATGCCTCGCCAGTGTGCCGCCGCATCATCTGCCGTGTGTCATCGACCTTGAAAGTCTTGTCGCCCTCGTGGATGTTCCCTTGCATGGCGGTGTTCCTCATGCGTGGCGTGTCGGCATAGAGGGCGAGGCAGATGGCATCGAGGATGGTAGACTTGCCCGCTCCCGTCTTTCCCGTGATGAGAAACACGTCGCTCTCGGATAGGGGGGCGGAGTCGAAATGGATGGTGGCATCTTCGATGGATGCGATATTGTGGATGGTGAGTTGCTGGATCTTCATGAAAGGTGAAAAGTTAAAAGGGTAAAAAGGTGAAAAAGGCTGGCGCGATGTTATTCCCCAATCCCCGACAAAGCCTCATTGAAAAGCTTTTCCATGTCGGAATCAAAGGCGATGCCTTCGTCTTGGGCATACCTTCGGGCGATGTCTATGGGCTTCTCGGCTTGAAACTCTGCCACGGTCATCTGGTGGTGATTGCTGTCCTTGGCGGCAAGTTTGCGCCGGGCATTGATGTGGCAGAAATGGCACTCCTTGCCTTCGGCGATGTGGAGGGCGTCATATTGCGCCGAGGAGGGCAGGAAATCGTCCACCTCGACGTTCAGTCGGATGTAGGCGGGGATGTCTGGGGGGAATCTTTTCAACATCTGCCGAGCCGTCTCCCAGTCTGTCCAACCGTCGATGGGCAGCGTGACGAGGGGGTGGGGGTTGATGATGTCGATGGTTCTCACTTGTGGTAACTCGCCGTGGGTTGCTATCTCCACGATGGAGACACTATGGCTATATGTCTCGTCGAAACTCACCGCCATAGGGCTACCACTATACCGTGCGCGATGCGAAGAGCCGTGGATGAATTGCGCATGGTGGATATGTCCCAAGGCAAGGTAGTCGTACCCCTCGCCCAGGGCATGTAAGTCGAGGCTATCGATGCCGCCCACGGAACGGTCATTGCCAAGGCTATGCCCCAAGAAGTCGGCTCCCGTCACCGTGGTATGTGCCATCATGACGATGGGCAGCCCGCCTTGGTTGCGATTCGCCGCCTCGTCGAGGAGGGCTTGGTATATCCCTTGGGGCATGTTGCGCTCGTGTTGGTAGGGTAGGGCGATGATGAATCCCTTTCCTTCCAGTTCAATCAGGTGCTCCTTTGCCCATTCGCCCTCTTGTGCCACCGTGCCAGTCATATAGACGTTCATCACCCGCCACGGGGTGCGGAATATCTCGTGCTTGCTCCCACTATCGTGGTTGCCGGCGGTGATGACGATGGTCATGGTGGGACAAGCCTCGTGGAAGGAGACGATGGCGTTGGTGAACATCGTCTGTATGGCGGCGGAGGGGGTGGGGGTGTGGTACACGTCGCCGCAAAGCAGGAGGGCATCGGGTTGTTCCTCTTGGATGATGTTGCGTATTTGCAGCATCATGGCGAGTTGCTCTTCCGTGCGGTCGTAATTGTATAATGTGTGTCCTAAATGCCAGTCGCTGGTGTGTATTATCTTCATGGGTTCATTGTTTGGGTTTTGGTTTTCATAGTGTCACTTATGCCTTATTCCATGCAAATATAGTGACTATTTGTTATTTAAACAAGTTTTTCATGGTGTTTTTTGTCATCCAGTCATGATAATAACGGAAAAAGTTGTAATTTTGCACCGCGAAACAGATAATCATAAATAAGTAATACGAAGATGAAAGTAGCAATTGTTGGTGCGAGTGGAGCCGTGGGACAGGAGTTCCTGCGCATCCTCGCAGAGAGAGAGTTCCCCATGGATGAGTTGGTTCTTTTTGGCTCTGAGCGGAGTGCAGGGCGCAAATACACCTTCAAAGGAAAGGAATATGAGGTGAAACTCTTGCAACATAATGATGACTTTAAGGATATTGACATTGCCTTTGTTTCTGCTGGAGGTGGTACTTCCAAGGATTTTGCCGACACCATCACGAAATATGGAACGGTGATGATTGACAATTCCAGTGCCTTCCGCATGGATGAAGACGTACCGTTGGTTGTTCCAGAGTGTAATGCGGAGGATGCATTGAATCGTCCTCGTGGTATTATTGCCAATCCCAATTGCACGACCATCATGATGGTGACGGTACTCCAGCCGTTGGAGAACATCAGCCATATCAAGCGCATCCACGTGGCATCTTACCAAAGTGCGAGTGGTGCGGGTGCCGCCGCCATGGCGGAATTGCAACAACAATACAAGGAGTTGGTGAACGATGAGCCTGTCACCGTGAAGAAATTCCCCCATCAGTTGGCATATAACGTGATTCCGCAGATAGATGTCTTCACCGATAATGGCTATACGAAGGAGGAGATGAAGATGTTTAACGAGACACGAAAGATCATGCACACCGATGCCAAATGCTCTGCTATGTGTGTTCGCGTGAGCTCTTTACGTAGCCATTCCGAGAGTGTATGGATTGAAACGGAGCGTCCCATCAGCGTGGAAGAGGCTCGTCAAGCGATTGCCGCCGCTCCTGGTTGCACGTTGAAGGATGATCCTGCCAACCTCGTTTATCCTATGCCACTTGAGACGGCTGGCAAGGATGATGTCTATGTGGGACGTATTCGCAAGGACTTGGCAGACGAGAATGGTCTCACATTCTGGCTCAGTGGCGACCAGATCCGTAAGGGAGCGGCTCTCAATGCCGTTCAGATTGCGGAGTACTTGATTAAGGTTGGAAACATTTAATACGGAAGTTGGGCATTTGCCCAACTTCTTTATTTATTATCGTATTACCTTCTACTTTGTCATTGTCTTGGTTTCGTTGCCTTGCCTTATAAGGCAATTCGCGAAATCGTCTAATCGATGGAAGTCTGGTTTTGTTGAGGTCATCGGGCTCCATGATAGGAAATGCGGTTCGCAAAGTTTATCGCCACATTTGTAAATATTGCATTTCATGGATAGATTCAATATGTTTCCCATTTGATGCTTGAAGAATGTAGAGATGGGAATCATCAAAGCCAATTGCCAATGAAATCTCCCTTTTTGCAAAGGAATTTCCTTGTGTTCAAGGGAAGACCACCTTTTCACTTGGTCAAGAATGTTCTTGGAAGCTAATTGCCTGTTTTCTCTTCCTTTACCAACACCAATCAACAAGGTGCCTATACAATTGCACTCTATGTTGTAGTACATCCCATCGTTCTTGGGAGCGATAAAGAACTCACAACAGGAATCTTCCCAGACGTGTCCGTTGTCTGAAAGTTCCGTTGCTCGGATGCTATTCTCATTCACATCATATTGTATCATGAAGATATTTCCAGAATAAACTATCCTAAACCTTGCTTGTGGTTTATATGGATAATCCTCTGACCAATTATGGCAATCAATGGTGTTCCATTCTACGCCTTCCTTGTCCAAAATACTCGGCACTTCACTTGCTTCAGATGGATTGGTAGATATATTCTTGATAATTAATTCCATGGTGAATAGATTATGAATGATTGCTCTTTATAATTTATTCATCCTCATCTGTCTTTTGTGTTCTTTTTCTTTTCTTTATATTTAGGGAAATACGCAGAATCCATGATGATTTTGACAGTATCTTTAAATAAAGGCGTGCCATCAGATAAAATCATAAAGTTATTTGGTATAATCAATAAAGTATCGGTCTTGTGCGGAGGAATAAATCCAAAGTAGATTTCGCCATATTTGTCCTCATGGTTTTCTTCTTTAAACGATGTATCCATCTCAACCCATTTAGAGCCTGTTGGTATTCTATTTTCAAACCGAGGGCGCTTTATCATATATTTGGTAACCTTAAAATAAAAACCATTTTTACACCTTATATCTAATTGGCTGAAATTATAATTTGGCAATATTCCAACATTTTTTTTAAATGCACCTCTTTTTTTGTAAATAGAGACATTTATTAAACTATCGAAACTTTCGTAATACGGCTCTCTAAAGACTTCCATTTTTATGTCAGCTGAAAGAGGAAGATTATGCTTTTTTATTTCACCTGATTCCAAAAGAGCACCATAATAATGACAATGAAAATGACATGAACCAAACATTAGTCCCATCAAACAAATTGCCAATATAAAAAATTTTTTATTTCCACCAATAAAATCCATATGCTTGTATTTCATATTTCTACTATAGATTCAAATGCTAATTATATTAGGCCATTTAAAGCCTTTGCATGTTAAAAGGTTGACGCAAAGATAGATAAAAGCGGAATTGTATGCAAGGATTTATTTTTTTTTAGAATAGTTTATATAATTTTCGACTTTCTATAGATGCTGGAATCGTCTTCGTATAGTAATCTAAATTGCGAAGTATCTCAGGAAAGATGGTGTAAAATTATTGTGAAACTTATTAACAAAATCACATCAACAAAAAGTCTCAAAATAGCGTTTTTGAGACGAAAAATATCAAGATAATGGCGATAAATGCGTGAGTTTTATCAGTAGAGCATAGAGTTACGAACGTAGAGCTATGCTTTAGCACTCGTAAACCTATGCTTTATATGTCGTAAACCTATGCTTTGATGCCTGTTATTATATCATCCCCCTATGGTGACTTTTAGTCCGTGTTGGATGAGTTGTTGTGCTATTTGTTGTGTCTGCTCATCCGATGGGGTTCTCATAGGGATGTTTGTCGGATTGTAGGTGGACCACATCCGCTTGTGCTTGTCTCGCCCCGCATCATGATAGGGTAGGAGGTGGATGCGTTTTTCTTTCCAAGGCAAGTGTTTGAGGTAGTTAGCGGATGCCTCAATATTTTCCATATCCGTATTGATTCCCTCGATGAGTGGGATGCGAATCCAGAAAGGAGCGTCGATAGATGCGAGGAGTTTGATGTTTTGTAGGATTATTTCGTTAGATACACCCGTATATTGTCTATGCTTGTCAGCATCCATCAGTTTCAAATCGACCAAGAAGAGTTCACATTCTTTGGCGATTTCCCTTACGGTTTCTTCGTTGGCAAACAATGTCGTGTCGATAGTACGATGGAAACCATGTTGGCCGATGGCTTTTAACAAAGACAATGTGTCTTTCGGATGAAAGAGAGGTTCACCGCCACAGACGGTTACTCCTCCATGGCTATCCTCCATGATGTCCCTTTCCTTTTCTATCTCCTCCATCAATTGGTCAATCGACATTTCCTTTCCGCACATCTCCAAGGCGGTGGTGGGACACGCCTCAACGCATTTGCCACAAAGGAGACACTCGTTTCCCGTGGGTCGAATGCCCACATCAGTCATTGTCAATGCCCCTTGTGGACACGCTTCCACGCAACTCATGCAACCGATGCACTTGCTTTCCTTATACGACTTCTGTCTTTCGGAAGTCCAACTCTCCGGGTTATGACACCAGACGCACCGCATCGGACAACCTTTCATGAAGATGGTTGTCCTGATGCCAGGGCCGTCGTTGATGGCGTATCGCTTGATGTCGAAGATGAGAGGCATTACAAGTCGTTGTTTTCAGTACGGGCGATAATCTCGTCTTGTAATTGTTTCGTCATGTCGTTGAAGTAATCAGAATACCCCGCAACCCTTACAAGCAGGTCTTTGTACTCGTCGGGATGGAGTTGCGCTTCGTGAAGGGTGGCGGTGTCGATGATGTTGAACTGGATATGGTGTCCGCCAAACTTGAAGTAAGTGCGTATGAGGCTACCGAGTTTCTTCATGTCTTCTTCCCTCTTCAACAAGGACGGTACGAATCTCACGTTCAACAACGTGCCGCCACTCTTTGTCTGGTCGAGCTTGCCCAACGACTTAATGACCGCCGTAGGACCGTGGGAGTCAGATCCGTGCGCGGGCGAAGTGCCATCACTAATGGCGAAATGCGCAAAACGCCCATTCGGTGTCGCTCCGCAAACCGACCCGAAATAATTATGGCAAGTGGTGGAGAGCATGTTCAATTGCGTTTTCCCTCCACGGGTGTTAGGTCTTCCCTCGATGGCTTTCACCAAGTCGTCATACACCCTCACGGCAATATCGTCCGCATATTTGTCATCGTTTCCGAAGAATGGGGTGTGGTTGCGGATGTATTGCCGCATGATTTCGAGTTTTTGGGAGTTTAGGAGTTCAGGAGTTACAGAAGTACAGACATTAGCTTCTTCAGGTTGAGAAGTATTGTCTGAACTCCTTGAACTACTGGAATCTTGAACTCCCCAATTGGAAGCACATGCCTCAAGAATCTCGTCCATCGTGTATCTTCCCTCTTCAAACACGTGTTTCTTCAACGTGGTGAAACAATCGGTGATGGTTCCCAATCCCGTACATTGGATATAAGTGGTGTTGTATCGCGCCCCACCACTATAATAATCCTTGCCCTTGTCAATGCAATCGTCAATGAAAAGACTGAGGAAGGTGGCTGGAGCATAGAGCGAGAACATCCTTTCAATATAGTTATTGACAGAAAGTTTCAAATTCACGAAATAAATCATCTGCTTGTGCCAAGCCTCATACAATTCCTCAAAGTCCTTGAAGTCGCGGGGATTTCCCGTTTCAAGTCCTAATTTCTTGCCCGTCTCAGGGTCAACACCGTTGTTCAACGTAATCTCCAATATCTTGGGCGTGTTGAGATAACCCGTCAACAGATAGGCTTCCTTTCCGAATGCTCCCACTTCAATACATCCCGAACATCCTCCTTCGCGAGCATCTTCCAATGTCTTCCCCTCGCGCACCAGTTCCTGGATATACGTGTCGGGATTGAAAATGGAAGGATAACCATGTCCTTGACGAATCACCTTGATGCCTTCCAAGAGGAACTCATCAGGCGTGTTTTGGGCAATATGAATACTCAACCCCGGTTGCAATTCATGCAATTCCTCTTGAATTTCGAGAATCATATAGGAAATATCGTTCACCGCACTATTCCCCTCACGGTCAACACCTCCGATATTGATATTGGTGAAGTCGTTGTACGTACCCGACTCCAACGCCGTAACACCCACCTTGGGCGGTGCGGGTTGGTTGTTGAACTTAATCCAAAGACACGAGATGAGTTCCTTGGCTTTATCCCTATCTAATGTCCCATCTTCCAATCCTTTTTTGTAGAACGGATATAAGTGTTGGTCGATGTGTCCGGGATTCATACTATCCCAACCATTCAACTCCGTGACAGTCCCCAAATGCACAAACCAATACATCTGAATGGCTTCCCACAGGTCGCGTGGAGCATGGGCGGGAACCCAATGGCAGACATCGGCAATCTTCTCCAACTCCGCCTTTCGTTGCGGATTACTTTCCTTCTCCGCCATCTGCTCGGCTAATTCCGCATGTCTTTCCGCAAAGAGGATAGCGGCATCACATGAAACCATCATCGCCTCCAACTCCTGTTGCTTGTCGGTTGCCTCGGGGTCATAGATGTAATCCAAAGAGGCAATCTTTTCTTCGATGCGTTTCATCACGTCGAGAAGACCCGTATGATACATCTTCCCGTCCATCGCCGTATGCCCGGCGGCACGTTGTTCCATAAATTCGGTGAACACGCCGGCATGATAAGCCTCTTCCCATTCTTTCGATACGTGGTTGAAGATGCGCTCCCTCTGGGTCTTTCCCTTCCAATAGGGAATCACCTCTCGCTCATACGTGTCGATGTCTTCCTGGCTGATATGATAGCTTTGCAAGTCTCGGGTGTCCAACGTATGCAAGTCTTCCACCGTGTGGCAAGTCAATTCGGGAAACGTGGGAACTGCCTTGGGCTTCGGTCCGCGCTCGCCCACGATTAACTCGTCCTTGCCTATATAAATGGTCTTCTTTTGGCAAATCTCATAGAAGTTCTTGGCTCTCAACATCGCTATGGGCATCGTGCCATAGTGGGTCTTATAGAATGCCGTCTCGATCAATGCCCGCTCGATGCTCAATGTGGTGGGGGTGTCAAAGTTCTCTTGGCGCAAACGCTTGATGCGCTCGTTCATGCCCCCCTCGTTCTCTGTGTGTTTGATTGGGAAATTCATTTGGAAAGTAAAAAGTGAAAAGTCCTGTCCGTTCTTTTTTATATTAAACTCTACGAATGGGTTGGGTGGCTTCTCTCAGCCATTCCACCTCGTCTTGTTGTAGATAGGGTGATAGTTTCTCAAAAACCAACTGGTGGTAATCATTCAACCATTGTATCTCTTCGTCACGCATCATCTCCACCACGATGGGTGTTGTGTCGAAAGGACAAAGGGTGAGCGGTTCGAATTGCAGGAACTCGCCAAACTCCGTCTCCATATACGGCACTACGAGCAATAGATTCTCATGCCTTACGCCAAAGCGACCAGCCAAATAGATGCCCGGCTCGTCGGTCACGGTCATGTTCTTCACGAAGGGTGCGGGCATCCATTCCATGCGGAACTGATGGGGGCCTTCATGCACATTCAAGTATTGTCCCACACCGTGTCCCGTTCCGTGTAGGTAGTTCAGCCCCTCGCGCCACAGATCCATACGGGCGAGAATGTCCATCTGCGTTCCGCTTGCTCCCGAAGGGAACTTACAGAGTTCCAATTGGATGTGACCTTTCAACACCAACGTGTAGATATGTCGTTGCTCTTCGGTCAACTCTCCCAAGGCGATGGTACGGGTGATGTCGGTGGTACCGTCCTGATATTGCGCCCCGCTATCGAGGAGCAACAAATCCTTCGGCTCCAATGCCATATCTGTCTCGGGCGTTGCCTCATAATGAACGATGGCTCCATGCTCCTCATACCCAGCAATCGTGTCGAAGGAAAGCCCTCGGAACAAGGGTTGTTCTGCCCTCAACGAGGTGAGTTTCTCGTCAATGGAAATCTCCGTTTGCCCTCCCGCTTCCACGGCGGGCTTCAACCATTTCAAGAATTTTACGAGTGCGATGCCGTCTTTCAGCATCGCTTGCCTAAAACCCGCTATCTCTGCCTCGTTCTTGATGGCTTTCATGGCGGGGATGGGCGACTTCCCACGGATGATTTCCTTGGTCTTGATGGCTTTCGCCAGGGTATAACATGTTTCGTCGGGGTCGATGAGGATGTTGTATTCAAAGTAATCTTGCAATCCTTTTTGCACTTGGTCGTAACCATCCACGGCAATGCCATTGTCTTGGAGATATTGAGACACCTCGGAAGTCAATTTCTTGGGATTGATAAACAACGTGACTTTTGTGGTGGAGATGAGCAGGTAACTCACAAACAACGGTGTGCAATGCACGTCGGAGCCACGCAAGTTCAATGTCCAGGCAATATCATCCAACGAGGAAACCAGCATCCCGTCGGCGTGTTGCTCGCGCAAGGCCTTGCGCACGCGTTGGATTTTCGAAGTCACGCTCTCGCCAGCATATTCCATCGGTTGGATTTCCACGGGGCTTTCGGGAATAGGTGGGCGGTCGTTCCATATCTGCGCCAATGGGTCGAAATTGGTTCGCACCGTGATTCCACCGTTCTGCCGCATGTCCTTGATGAGTTCCTCCACCGCCGACACGGAGTTGACCATGCCGTCAACGCCGATTTCCGAGGACGACATGCTCAACAACTCCCTGCCCAACCACTTGGGGATGGTGGGCGTTTCGGGCATCTTGAGTTTCATCAACTGGAATCCCGTGCCTTTCAATTGCTCCTCGGCGGCAATGAAATATCGGGAGTCGGTCCACAAGGCGGCACTCTCCATCGTCACCACCGCCGTACCCGCCGACCCGTCAAACCCACTGATCCACTCGCGACCCTTCCAGTGGTCGGGTACATATTCGCCATGATGGGGGTCGGTGCTGGGGAATATAAACGCCGCAAGGTTCTCTCTCCGCATCACCTCGCGCAAGGCTGACAATCGGTTGCTAATATCTTCTTTCATGTTATGTTTGTTTGTATTCTATATGTAAAATCTTTATTGTTACTTGGTTGTTGTCAAAGACTTTTCAGCAATAGGATTCCCCTCTCCGTGAGCAGGTATTTCTGCCGTGGATGCTTGGGCTTGTCGGGATAAAGGAGGCTCACGTAACCCTCGGCAATGGCGGGTTTCAAATATAGGTTCATGAAGTTTTCCCTGTCCTTGAGGTTTGCCCTCGCCATCATTTCCTTGATGGAAAGCCGTTCTGTGCCGATGATGGGAATCAACCTCTTGACCCATTCATTGTCAATGCTGAACTTGTCGGGTAACTTGTCGGGTAACTTGTCGGGTAACTTGTCGGGTGAGGGCTGTTCTTTCCACTCTTCGGGAGGGTTTATGATAAGGTAACGGTTTCTCAAATCATGGTGTTCGCCCATCAATAGGTTACGGAAAAATTTCTCCAAGAAATCGGTACTTCTCATAATCTTCCGCTGGTAATTGCTGTAGTTGGCTCTGACAAGTGCGTTTCGGAAGTACCATGAGTGTTTGGCAAACAGGTCGTTATCTACATGGAATCCCAAGGAGCGGAGATATTGGATGGTGAAGACGGCGGTGGTGCGCGTGTTTCCTTCACGGAAAGGGTGTATCTGCCACAAGCCCGAGACGAATTGGCAGATGTGACGGACAAATTCCCCCGCCGAAAGCGTCGTATAGTCAAACTCCTTTTCCTGGGCGATGTCGTAGTCAATGGCGCGGCGCAAATCCTCCCAGTTGAGGTAGTTTACCGTGTCGCCCCTGAGTACCCACTCTTTCTTCGTTATGTCGTAGGTGCGAAGTTGCCCGGCGTGTTTGAACACCCCCTCGAATATGCGGCGGTGTACGGAGATGTAGCCATTGGTGTTGAAGGCGAAAGTGGGCTGGGAGAGTATCTTGGCGATGTTTGCCGACACGCGGTCTGCCTCCTCCATGTCAACGTCGTCTTGGGTTCTCACCGTCTTGTGCTGGTAATAGCTCTTGATGAGTTGCCGCGCCTCGTCAATCGTGATTTCCCCTTCGATGTTCCGACGTGCCGTCTCGCGCAGGTACTCCGATGTCCTCAGGCCGTCAACGGCTTGCAAGCCAATGGCGGTGCTCCAGGCGTATGCCGCCTCGCGCTGGCTCGGCTCGCCGTGGCGGATATACTCGTCAAAGTCCAAGTAACGCTCCCCTGTCATCTCTCCGTCCTTCCCCACGTCGTGAATGTTGGATATATACAACCAATGCAAAGATAATGATTCAAAATGTAAATGCCAAGCTATGACCTGATTCTTTTGCGGATGAGGATGCGGGGGTAGGTTTGGATATACAATTTCCCATCCACCTTGTAATAGGTTTTGCCGAAGGGTGGCTTGGAAACTTCCAGCACAGCCCCATCGTTCAGTTTCGTCACGCGGCTTTCCTTTCCGTTCCTGTCCACTTGTACTTGCTCGCCGTAGGTCTTGCTTGCCAAGCCAAACCATGTCTTGGTGATGCCAAGAATCTCAAACTGGTCGGGGTTGTATTTGTCGAGGAATGTAATTGGAACACCCATCACGCCGTCATAATCCTCGGGTATCTCGTCGGTCTTCCCAACCTCAATGGCATCGTAATTGTCATATTTAGGATAAGCTTCGGGCGTATACTTCCTATAAAGAATAATGTCCTCGTGGCGTTTTCGTGTCTCAAGATTGGTAAACCAATGCACTCCTGATACCCTAATCATCCCCTCTCGGTGGTCGCTTGCCGTGGCTATGTCCTCGTATTTTGACATAAAATGTGCCGCACCACCCCTAAACCCATAACCTAACCATATCTTGTTTTGCATAAACAGGGAGAATATATCTTTGGTGGTTGCCGTGTTGACGTTCCCGATAATCAAGAACTTCTTGTCGTATTCTATTAATTGCGCCACATACTCACGGAACAGGGAGAAGGGCGGGTTGGTAACGACAATATCCGCCTGTTTCAGCAATTCGATGCACTCTTGGCTGCGGAAGTCGCCGTCGCCTTTCAAGGGATGAATGCCTATCTCCTCCGGGTCGGGGATGTTGTTGCCATTCTTGTCGCCGTCGTAAATCAAGTAAATCGCCCGCTCGCTCTTGTTTTGGCTGAAGAGGTCCATGTCTTGGTTC
>JAFRRN010000022.1 GCA_017428055.1 Prevotella sp. | reverse complement strand
TTTTTTATTGAATTTTTTGCACAAAAGTAATATAAAACGTAATTTTGCATACATTTTATCTTTTATAATCTATGAAAACAAAACTATTTGTATTGCTGACATGTGTTTTTTCTTACTTGTCAGCCTATGCCGTGCCGGTACGTCCAGGACAATGGAAGACTGTCACCTTGGCGAGTGGGGAGACAGTGACAGTGCAGTTTAAAGGCGACGAGCGATTGCATTTCTGGGAAGATGCCGATGGAGAAAGGTTTATCGAGAGCGAAGGCAGTTTTGTGAAAGCCGATGCCGAGATGTTGCGATCGAGGATACGCCTACGCCGCAACGCCTCCCTTTCCACGCCACGTCATTCCATGAAGAGCCGTGAAAAGCGGGCCGCCACCTATACGGGCATGAGGAAAGGGCTTGTCATCATGGTGAATTTCCCCACCAAGTCGTTTGCCTCAGGGCATGATGCCCGGCTCTTTTCGCGGATTTGCAATGAGATAGGGTATAGTGATGGGAAGTTCAAGGGTAGCATCAAAGACTATTTTCTCGCGCAGAGCGGTGGTGCTTTTGAACTGGATTTCGACGTGGTAGGTCCCGTTACCGTCTCCCAAAACAGCCGTTACTATGCGGGGTATGACGGCACGCAGAATGTGACGGAATTGCTCCGCGAGGCATGTCAGTTAGTGGAGGGCATGGTTGACTTTGCCGATTACGACTGGGATGGCGACGGCGAGGTGGAGCAAGTCTATCTCCTCTATGCGGGATTGGGACAGCATGACGGCGGCGGCTCGTCTACCATCTATCCCCACGAATGGTCGTTGGCGGAGAATGGCGAGTCCTTGCTCAAGGTTGACAACATGTATGTCAACACATACGCTTGTGGCTGCGAGTTGGATAGCGAGAACAATGTGCAGGGCATCGGATTGATGTGCCATGAGTATTCTCATTGCTTAGGCATCATGGATATGTATGACACGGTCAATGATGAACTATTCGGCATGGACAGTTGGGACTTGATGGACTATGGTTGCTATAATGACGACGGCTACCAGCCATGTGGTTATACGAGTTATGAGAAATGGGTGAGCGGATGGCTGCAACCCATTGAGCTGACGAACGATACCACCATTACGGGCATGAAGCCCCTCAGCGAAGGTGGCGAGGCTTATATCATCTACAACGACAACCACAAAGACGAGTATTATCTGATAGAAAACAGGCAGCTCACGGGGTGGGATGCCTCCAATTATGGCAAGGGCATGTTGGTGCTGCATGTTGATTACGATGCGCTCATTTGGGAAAATAATGTCATCAACTCGACGGGTTCGTTCTATAAAAGTTGGGGCTACACGGCAGATTTCACCAACGACCACCAACGTCTCACCATCTTCCACGCCGACAATAACGCCGTGACCTCGGGATGGGGACTCATCGGCGACCCTTATCCATATAACGATAACAACAGGTTGACCAACACCTCCACGCCCTCTGCCTCTCTCTATAACGCGAATACCGATGGCTCCTTTTTCATGAATAAGGGCATCGAGAACATCACGCAACATGATGACGGGACAATCTCCTTCGATTTCACCGGGCATGTCCAACATATCGATGAGGAGGTATGGTTCTATGAGTCGTTTGACCAATGCAATGGCACGGGCGGCAATGACGGACGTTTTAGCGGTAGTGTGGCATCGTCAACCTTCCGTCCCGATAATGATGGTTGGACGAATAGTAAGAAATATGGGGGAGACCGTTGTGCCAAGTTTGGCACGTCGAACTCTAATGGGTTTACCGACTCGCCGCCTTTTAACATGGATGGCGATGGCATCCTGACATTTAAGGCTGCCTCCTTTGGCAATGACGACAAGACCCTTGACGTGCGCATCAACGATGAATTGCTGGATGTCGTTACCCTTTCCAATACAGAATGGACTGATTTCACGTTTGCGGTGTCTGGAAAAGGAGAGACTATCTTGTCGTTCATCCCCGACCAGCGGTTCTTCCTTGACGAGGTGAAGGTGGTCAGAAACACGGAGACGGGCATCGTGGACATGACTGTATCACGCACAAACAGAGCCATGGACTTATCTTACTATGGATTGGATGGAAAATGTTTGGGTTCCGACTGGCATTCCTTGCCCAAGGGCATCTATATCCACCAGGGAAGAAAGGTTGTGAAGTAAGTAGTCTTTTAATAATTCTTAATTTGTTTTGCAAATTGTTATGTTTATGCTACCTTTGCAACAAATTTGGTGAAATGTAGCCTTATTAGAGATGGGAAAGAGACGAAAGACGCCTCGCAACCGCTTTAGGTTGCAAGGAATTACATTGTGCATTAGCACGGCGATGGTGCTTATTCTTTTGGGATTGGTGGTGTTTTCTGTTTTGGTGGGTAAGAACCTTTCATCTTACGTCAAAGAAAACTTAGTTGTGACCATGATGTTAGACCAAGACATGTCTGACACCGAGGCGAAGCAGTTTTGCCAAAAGCTCCAGACGCGCCCCTTTATCAATAGCCTGCAATATGTGAGCAAGGAACAGGCCTTGAAGGAAGGCATCAAGGATTTGGGTGCCGACCCGTCGGAATTCGCCGATGGCAACCCTTTCCTGTCCTCCATTGAGTTGACGATGAATGCCCAATATGCCAATAGTGACTCCCTTCGATGGATAACGAAAGAGCTGAAGAACCATCCCAAGGTGAACGAAATCACCTATCAAAAGGATTTGGTTGATGCCGTCAACAAGACGATAGCCAAGATTAGCCTGGTGCTTCTCGTGTTGGCAGTGCTGCTCACCATCGTCTCATTCTCATTGATTAACAATACCGTCCGCTTGGGAATCTATGCCCGCCGTTTCTCCATCCATACGATGAAGCTGGTAGGGGCGTCGTGGGGATTTATCCGACGGCCCTTCCTCCGACAGGCTTTGTGGGTGGGCATTGTCGCTGCCATCATAGCCATTGTGGTGTTGACGGGGTTGATTTATGCCGTCTATCATTATGAGCCCGAGGTGTTGACGGTCCTCAATTGGCAGGTTCTTGCCATTACGGCAGCTGTGGTGTTGTTCTTTGGTATCATCATCACAACCTTCTGCGCCAATATCTCTGTCAACAAGTTCCTGCGTATGAAGGCGGGGGAATTATATAAGATTTAAACACACATTATTATATTATGGACAAGAGAAATTTCGCTTTCGACAAAATGAATTTCATCCTATTGGCTATAGGAATGGTCGTCGTCATCATTGGTTTCATCTTAATGAGTGGTGGTGGGTCTGACGAGAACACATACGACCCGGAGATTTTCAACGCCATGCGTATCAAGGTGGCACCACTGATTTGTTTCTTCGGGTTTATCTCGATGGTTTATGCCATCATCCGTAAGCCTAAATCTGAGGAGTAAGGCGAGATGAGTGATTTGCAAGCATTACTGTTAGGACTCATCCAGGGTCTTACGGAATATTTGCCCGTGAGTAGCAGCGGGCACTTGACTATCGGCCAAGAGCTTTTGGGTGTGAGTGGCGATGACAATCTCACGTTTGACGTGGCAGTCCATGTTGCCACGGTGCTTTCTACATTGGTCATCTTATGGAAAGAGGTGTCATGGATTTTCAAGGGGCTATTCAAATGGCAGTGGAATGAAGAGACGAAATATGTTGTCAATATTCTTGTCTCGATGATTCCTGTGGGCATCGTAGGCATCTTTTTCAAGGACTATGTAGAGGAGATTTTTGGCTCCGGGCTGTTCATTGTGGGTTTGATGTTGCTTCTCACGGCGGCATTGCTGGCTTTCTCCTATTATTCCCGTCCGCGTCAGAAGGAGAAAATTTCCGTCAAGGATGCCTTTATCATCGGCGTGGCACAGGCTGCTGCCGTGATGCCAGGGCTCTCTCGTTCTGGCTCAACCATAGCCACGGGCTTGTTGCTTGGTAACAAGAAGGAGAAGTTGGCGCAATTTTCGTTCCTCATGGTTATACCTCCCATCCTCGGCGAAGCCCTCCTGGATGTGGTGAAAGCCGTGAAAGGCGGGGCTGAAGCTGCTGTTGGCGACCTGTCTCTTTCCGCTCTGGCGATAGGCTTCGCCGCCGCATTCCTCGCCGGTTGCTTTGCCTGCAAGTGGATGATAAACATCGTGAAGAAAGGCAAGCTGATCTATTTTGCCATCTACTGTGCCATTGTAGGTGCCGTCACCATTGTAATGAGTGTAATATAAAACCATAAACCATAGGATTTGAATTTCACGGAGGGTGTTATTTTTGCGGTTGACAAGCCTTACCGCATGTCGAGTTTTGGAGCCTTGGCACATGTCAGGTACCTGGTCTCCAAGAAGATGGGCGTGAAGAGAGTCAAGATGGGACATGCCGGTACGTTGGATCCCTTGGCGACGGGGGTACTTGTCCTCTGTACCGGAAAGGCAACCAAGCAAATCGAGACGTGGCAACAGCATACAAAGGAGTATGTGGCAACGTTGCAATTGGGTGCCACCACTGCCAGTTTTGACCGTGAACACACCGTTGACTTCACCTTTCCCACCCGCCATATCACCAAGAGTCTGGTCTTGGAAACATTACGGCAGTTTGAAGGCGATGTCCTACAAGTTCCCCCCTCGTATAGCGCTTGTAAGATTGACGGGCATCGTGCATACAAGCTTACACGCAGGGGAGAGGACGTGGAACTGCAAGCCAAGCCCATCCATATCGATGAGATAGAGTTGCTGCATTATGACCCGGTGAGAAAAGAAGTGGCCATTCGCGTTGTCTGTGGAAAAGGCACATACATTCGGGCGTTGGCTCGCGACATCGGTGAGGCAATGGGAAGCGGTGTCTTCCTTACCTCGTTACGGAGGACACGTGTGGGCGACATCCGCGTGGAAGACTGCATCGACTTCGACCATATCTATGAATGGCTCGACCGTCAGACGATTGAATATTGAATATCCCGTACATATTATTCTTATGAAGTTATCACAGTTTAAGTTTACGTTACCTAAAGAACAAATCGCACTCTATCCTCATAGCATCTGGCATGAGTTTGAGAATGAGCAGGGAGAGAAAGAAATGTTCCGTATCACCCGCCGCGATGAGTGTCGGTTGATGGTGCTGCACCGCAAGTCGCAGACCATTGACATGTATAAACGTGATGCCGAGGGAAATCCTATCGAGGGAGAATACTTGGAATTCCGCAACATCATTGACTATTTTGACGAGGGAGACACTTTCATCTTCAATGATACCAAGGTGTTTCCTGCCCGACTTTATGGCACGAAAGAGAAGACCGACGCACAGATAGAGGTGTTCTTGCTGCGTGAACTGAACGAGGAGATGCGCCTTTGGGACGTGTTGGTGGAGCCCGCGCGTAAAATACGCATAGGCAACAAGTTGTTTTTTGACCAGAGTGGGGCGATGGTGGCCGAGGTGATTGACAATACCACCAGCCGTGGCCGTACCCTCCGATTCCTTTATGACTGTCCCCACGATGAGTTCAAGCGTGAACTGTTTGCCCTCGGAGAGGCACCCCTCCCACGTTACATCGTGGACTCCCGTAAGTCGCATCATGGCACCGAACAGGATATGGAAGACTTCCAGTGCATCTATGCCACCAATGAGGGTGCCGTCACCGCCCCTGCCACGGGGCTTCATTTCAGCCGCGAGCTGATGAAACGCATGGAAATACGAGGGATAAACAGTGCTTTTATCACCCTTCACTGTGGTTTGGGATGCTTCCATAGCATAGAAGTGGAAGACCTTACCAAGCATAAGATGGATTCCGAGCAAATGATTATCTCCAGTATGGCTTGCGAAATCGTGAATGCAGCCAAACAAGCTGGCCATCACATTTGCGCCGTGGGAACGAGCGTGGTGAAAGCCACTGAGACCGCTGTTGGCACCGATGGCATGTTGAAGGAATATGAGGGGTGGACCAACAAATTCATCTTCCCGCCATACGACTTCGGGCTTGCCGACACCATGGTGGCCAATTTCTATCATCCGTATTCCACGTTGTTGATGGAGACGGCTGCCTTTGGCGGTTACGACCTGGTGATGGAGGCTTACGACCTCGCCGTGAACAATGGATATATGTTTGGATGCTTCGGCGATGCCCTGCTCATCGTCAACGACTAACGGTTTATGGGGACACATTGTGTGTTCTTAGGGCTTGGCTCCAATCTGGGAAACCGCAAGCACCATATCTCTCGCGCCATTCGTCTGATAGGGGAGAGGGTAGGTGACGTGTTGTGCCAATCGTCCTTCTATGAGACAGAGCCGTGGGGATTTGAGAGCAAAAACCGTTTCGTCAATGCCGTCGTGAAGGTGCGGACAACCCTCCTGCCAAGGGAAGTGTTGGAGATGACTCAGGAGATAGAGCGTGAGATGGGTCGGCGGCATAAAAGCCAGATGGCATCAGATGGCATTTCGCCCATCTACCAAGATAGGGTCATAGACATCGACATCCTGCTTTACGACGATATTACGATAGATGAACCCGACTTGAAGATTCCCCATCCCTTGATGAGCCAACGTGATTTTGTGATGATACCTTTATCTGAAGTGATGGAGGAGTTATATGAATGTACTCGGTCTTGACAGTTTAGACAAAGGAAAAGAATAATCCCCACCGTCCTGATTGGGCAGTGGGGATAAATTTTTGATATTCCAAGCATTTGCTTATCGGCGCAAACCAAGAGCCTTGATGATGGCGCGGTAACGCTCGATGTCGCGATCCTTGAGGTAAGAGAGCAGTCTGCGACGCTTTCCTACCAAGAGGGTCAATGAGCGGGCGGTCACATGGTCCTTGTGGTTCTTCTTCAAGTGCTCCGTCAAGTGGGCGATGCGATAGGTGAAAAGGGCAATCTGGCTCTCCGGTGAACCTGTGTCAGTAACGCCGTTCTTGCCGTACTGCTCGAAAATCTCTGCTTTCTTTGCTTTGTCTAAATACATGTTGTTTTTTGATTAATAATTGTTTGCACAAATACATCCTTCAAACGCCTAACCGCCTTAATCACAACGGGAAACGTTGTCGAATGCTTCGGACTTTCCGAAATGCGGGTGCAAAGATACGGTTTTTTATTGATATAGCAAGTTTTTTACAAAAATAATTTGTACCTTTGCGCCGATTTTTTAAGGTATTTTTATGCAAGACATACGAAACATTGCGATAATCGCACATGTGGACCATGGGAAGACGACGCTCGTTGACAAGATGATGCTTGCCGGGAAACTCTTCCGTGAAGGCCAGGATAATAGTAATCAAGTACTCGATGCCAATGACTTGGAACGTGAACGTGGCATCACCATCCTTTCCAAGAATGTTTCCATCAACTGGAAAGGGGTCAAAATCAATATCATAGATACCCCGGGACACGCCGACTTCGGTGGAGAGGTGGAGCGTGTGCTCAATATGGCAGACGGTTGCTTACTGTTGGTCGATGCCTTTGAGGGACCGATGCCTCAGACACGCTTTGTCTTGCAGAAGGCATTGCAGATAGGACTGAAGCCCATCGTGGTGGTCAACAAGGTGGACAAGCCCAACTGCCGCCCCGAGGAGGTCTATGAGATGGTGTTCGACTTGATGTTCTCGCTCAATGCCACGGAAGACCAATTGGACTTCCCCGTGGTGTATGGCTCCGCCAAGAATGGATGGATGGGGGAGGACTGGAACACGCCGACCGACAATATAGAATATCTGTTGGACAAAATCGTGGAAGTGATTCCCGCCCCTCGCCAGATTGAAGGTACGCCACAGATGCTCATCACGTCGCTCGATTATTCCAATTACACGGGGCGCATCGCCGTGGGGCGTGTGCATCGGGGTACGTTGCGTGACGGGATGCCCGTCACCATTTGGCATCGCGACGGCTCCCATGAGCGCACGAAGATAAAAGAATTGCATACGTTTGAGGGAATGGGCCATTCCAAGACCGAACATGTGGACTCGGGCGACATCTGTGCCGTCATCGGGTTGGAGAAGTTTGAGATTGGCGATACCCTGTGCGATGCCGAAAATCCCGAACCATTGCCTCCCATTGCCGTTGATGAGCCGACCATGTCGATGCTATTCACCATCAACGACTCGCCTTTCTTTGGCAAGGAAGGGAAGTATTGTACCTCCCGCCATATCAACGACCGCTTGCAAAAGGAACTGGAGAAAAACCTCGCCCTGCGGGTGCAACCCTTCGAGGATGCCACGGATAGCTGGATAGTCAGCGGTCGTGGCGTGTTGCATCTCAGCGTCTTGATTGAAACCATGCGCCGCGAGGGGTATGAGTTGCAGGTGGGTCAGCCGCAAGTCATCTACAAGGAAATCGACGGGCAGCGGTGTGAACCCATTGAGGAGTTGACCATCAACGTGCCAGAGGAGTTCGCCTCGAAGATGATTGACATGGTGACGAGGCGCAAGGGAGAGATGACTTCCATGGAGTCGCAAGTTGACCGCGTGAACATCGAGTTCGATGTTCCCTCGCGTGGCATCATCGGCCTGCGCACCAATCTGCTTACTGCCAGCCAAGGCGAAGCCATCATGGCACACCGTTTCAAGGAATACCAACCTTATAAAGGCGACATCACCCGCCGCGTGAATGGCTCGATGATTGCCTTGGAGACGGGTACCGCCTTCGCCTATTCCATCGACAAGCTGCAAGACCGTGGCAAGTTCTTCATCGACCCGGGCGAGGAAGTGTACATCGGACAGGTCGTCGGCGAGCATGTACACGACAATGACCTGGTCATCAATGTCACCAAGGCGAAGCAGTTGACCAACGTCCGTGCAAGCGGCAGCGATGAGAAAGCCCGTATCATACCCAAGGTGGTGATGAGTTTGGAGGAATGTCTTGAATACATCAAGGCGGATGAATACGTGGAAATCACACCCAAGTCCATCCGTATGCGCAAGACCATCCTCGACCATAACGACCGCAAGAGGGCGAATAAGGAATAATAATAATCTTCAAATAGTTTGGAGATTACGATAAAAGTCCGTGTTTTTGAAGTGTTAAATATGAAATTCTATGTCATACACGAAAGAAACATTGATTGTGAGCAATCCTTCAGAGAGGGTAATAATGACCATACAGGAGCTTAGAAAGCATAAACTTGCCAAGTTAGAATAACTGCTCAACATGAAGCCTGAAGACTTCTCTCGCCGTGTGATATTGATATAATGGATTTTTGACAAACGCCATTGATTATTAGACATTTAATTTTTATAAGGACATCAGTTTTTTATAAGGGCTGAAAGCCCGTAAGAAACATAGGCGGGGGTGTAACCCCCGTTTTTTTGTCGGTAAGGGAAAAGCCCAGAATGGGCGAGAAAGTGGGTATGTTTGTACAGCTTTATCATCAAAAGCCAGATTCCTATGCGAACTTTTGGGGATGCTTGTTGTGGATTTCCTCTGCTAATTATATACAGGATTTATGGGGATGCTTGTTGCGAATGATGATGCGTGTGTAGAGGGATTTATATTGACCATTCTTGATGATTACGGCATTTCGGTTCAAATCACTGTAATTCTTACCGTCGGCAGCCGTATATTTCTTCGTACATAGTGGGCAATCCCTGTCTGCAAGGGCAACTATTTCAAATTGGTTAGGGTTGTATTTATCCATAAAAGTGATGGGAACTCCCATCAATCCATCATAATCTTCGGGTATCTCGTCGGTCTTGCTAACCTCAATCGCATCGTAATTGTCGTATTTAGGGTATTCTTCGGGAGTGTAATGTTTGTAAAGGATGATGTCTTCATACCTCTTCTGGATTTCAAGGTTTGTAAACCAACAGATATTCCCCATACTACGCCATTTCTGCCATGTCTCGTCTTGCCAAAATCTCGTTTCCCTTGGCTCATATTCTTGTGGAACTTTGAATGACATATCGCCAGAGTTGTTACCAAGCCACATCTTGTTTTGCATGAACAAGGGGAATATCTCCTTGTATTTCACGGCATTCTGGCTACCGATAATCAAGAATTTCTTGTCATATTCCATCAATTGTGCCACGTATTCACGGAACAAGGAGAAGGGTGGGTTGGTCACCACGATGTCCGCTTGCTTAAGCAGTTCGATGCACTCTTGGCTACGAAAGTCGCCGTCGCCTTTCAAAGGGTGGATGCCTATCTCCTCCGGGTCGGGGATGTTGTTGCCGTTCTTGTCACCGTCGTATATCAAGTATATCGCCTTCTCGCTCTTGTTTTGGCTGAAGAGGTCCATGTCTTGATTCTTGTAGCAAGTGGTGATGAGCCGCTTCAAGCCGAGAAACTCGAAGTTGTAAGCGAAGTAAGTGAAGAAGTTGGATACCCTTGGGTCGTCGCAATTGCATAGCACTGTCTTCCCACGGAAATGTACCCGATAGTGTCTCATTTCACAATTGATGTCAGACAACTGCGTGTAGAATTCGTCTTTCTTGGCTGTTTTGGCAGCATTGAGGTTCTTGTTTGCCATTATGCGGTCGGTCGTTAATTGTTTTTCTATTGGGAGGAATACCCCCGATGCAAAAATACGAAAAACCCCTGCCAACGCCAAACACTATGGGAAGATATTTGATGGAAAAGTCAAGATTTTGTCACGAATTGGGTCTTCATGGTTGCGTTATTTGCCTCCAACCTTGCCTTTGGTCGGAAAGACCCCCGTTTTTTGCATGTTTTATAATATGCTGAAAATCAATCGCTTTCGCAGATTCTACGTTTTTCATGCTTCCTTTTTCATTCCCAAATGCGGCATTTTAACGTTTTTTCTGATACCTTTATCCGTGACAAATGCCACATTGATGCGCGATAACCCATACGGTTATCACCGATAAATGCCACAGAAAAAATGTTAAACGCATATATTGACTCTGAATAATAGGAGAATTCGGGTTTTTCCGACCATATATCCACCCCATGCATTTCTATTTCGCAACTTTTCCCGAAGGTCATTTTGTCCGCTTTTTTCACATCATTTAATCAGGAAATCCTATTGCTCAACGTATGGGGTTATGTGTTTTTATATGAAATGAGGGTGAGCCAATTTCATTCTGGCACACCCCCATGATGAATCATTAAATGGTATACGGTTACTTTTTTGGACACCACGGCTTCAGCTGTTGGAAGAAGTCGTTGCCTTTGTCGTCCACAAGGATGAAGGCAGGGAAGTCTTCTACTTCGATTTTCCAGATGGCTTCCATGCCGAGTTCGGGGTATTCCACGCATTCGATGCTCTTGATGCTGCTCTGCGAGAGCACGGCTGCCACGCCGCCGATGGTGCCGAGGTAGAACCCGCCGTGTTTCTTGCAAGCGTCGGTGACGCATTGCGAGCGGTTGCCCTTGGCAATCATCACGAGCGATGCGCCATTGTCTTGGAACTCATCCACGTAGGGGTCCATGCGGTTGGCGGTGGTGGGACCCATCGACCCGCAGGGATAGCCCTCGGGAGTCTTGGCGGGACCGGCGTAGAGCACGGGATAGTCCTTGAAGTATTGCGGCATCCCCTCGCCGTTGTCGAGGCGGGCTTTCAGTTTGGCGTGGGCGATATCACGCGCCACGATGATGGTTCCACGGAGGTTGACGCGGGTGCTGACAGGATATTTCGTGAGTTCCTGGCGCACGGCATCGATGCCTTGGTTGAGGTCGATTTCTATGCCCTTCGTTCCTTCGCCAGGCTTCCTTAATTCTTCAGGAATCAGTTCGGTGGGGTTGTCGTCCATCTTTTCGAGCCAGATGCCGTCACGATTGATCTTCGCCTTGATGTTGCGGTCGGCAGAACATGACACTCCCATGCCGATGGGACATGATGCGCCGTGGCGTGGCAGGCGTATCACGCGGATGTCGTGTGCGAGGTGTTTTCCACCGAATTGCGCACCGAGGCCGATCTTCTGTGCCTCCACCAACAACTTTTGCTCGAGGTCGATGTCACGGAACGCCCGTCCCGTCTCGTCGCCCGTGGTGGGTAGGTTGTCGTAAAACTTGATGCTGGCGAGCTTGACGGTGAGCAAGTTCTTCTCTGCCGACGTTCCTCCGATGACGAAAGCGATGTGGTAGGGCGGGCAGGCTGCCGTGCCGAGCGTCTTCATTTTCTCCACCAAGAAAGGCAGGAGAGTGCCTTCGTTTTGGATGGTAGCCTTGGTCATGGGGTAGAAGTAGGTCTTGTTGGCGGAGCCGCCGCCCTTGGCGACCATTACGAAGCGGTATTCTGCGCCCTCTACCGCCTCAATGTCAATCTGTGCGGGGAGGTTGCAACGGGTGTTCACCTCGTCGTACATGTTGAGCGGGGCGTTTTGCGAATAGCGCAGGTTGTCTTGTGTGAAGGTGTTAAAGACACCGAGGGAGAGAGCCTCTTCGTCCTCGAAGCCCGTCCAAATCTGCTGTCCCTTCTCGCCATGGATGATGGCGGTGCCAGTGTCTTGGCAGAAAGGCAGGATGCCCTTGGCAGCCGTCTCTGCGTTGCGTAGGAACTGGAGGGCTACATACTTGTCGTTTTCGCTGGCCTCGGGGTCATTGAGGATGGCTGCCACTTGCTCGTTGTGCTCGCGGCGCAGCATGAATTCCACGTCGTGGAATGCCTGTTGGGCGAGGAGAGTGAGTGCCTCTTTCGACACTTTCACGATTTCCTTGCCTTCAAACTCGCTGATGGTGACTCCCTCCTTGGAGAGAAGGCGATATTGGGTATCGTCTTTCCCGACTTGGAACATGGGAGCGTACTTGAATGCTGGTGTTGACATATTATTTTTATTATGGGGTTAATGGGATTAATGGGGTGAATGGGGGTTAGTAACCGAAGATTTCTTCGAGGGAGATGCGGCGGATGGGTGCAATCTTCTCCAATGATGGCATGTCGAGATCCTTCTCATCGCCAAGGATGATGTAGCGGTAGGGCTTGTTTGCCATCTGCTGTTTCTCGAAGTTGGCGATGTCTTGGAGCGTGACGCTCTGCAAACCGTTATAGATCCGTTCGTTGATGTCGTAGTCGATGCCAAGGCGTTTGGCGATGAGATAGGCGTTGATGACCCCGAACTTTGTGGTGCGCTGGCTGGCGAATTGCTTGATGACACCCTCCTTGGCAATGTTGAATGCCGCCTCGCTCTGTGGGAACTGGTTGAGGATTTCATGGAATTGCTTGACGCAATCCATCATCTTGTCGTTTTGCGTGATGATGTGCGTGAAATAACTTTCGGGCTGTCCTTTCTTCGACGGGCGGCTATAGATGGCTGAGGCGTTGTATGCCAGGCCTCGTGCCTCGCGCAGCTCTTGGAAGACGATGCCGTTCATGCCACCCCCGAAGTATTCGTTGAAGATGCTGATGGTGGGTGCCTCGTTGACGTTGAATGCCCGTCCTTCGTTGTGGAACATGCGCATGTAGATGTTCTTGGCATCGTATGGGGCGATGAGAATTTCATTGCTTGGGGTCTGCTGCATGGTGAATGGCGTGCCCTCCGGCACGGGAGCGAGTCGCTTGGATGTCTTGTGCCATTTGTTGATGGTGGCAGCGAGTTCCTTCTCGCTCATCGGTCCATAGTATAATACGGTGTGTTCGTATTGCTTGATGTCCTTGAGCAGATTGAGCAATGCCTGTGGGTCGGCATCTCGCAGTTGCTGTTCGGTCATGTCGTCGCGGCGCATGTTGTGCTTGCCATATACTGCATACTGATACAAGTAGTCGAAGCAAGTGCGCTGTTGTTGCTTGCGGTCTTGGCGTTCCTTGAGTTCAAGGTCCACGTATTGCTTATATGCGTCTTTGTCCACCTTGGCATTGGCGAGGAAGTTTTCCATGAGGGCAAGGGCTTCTGTCATGTTTTCGCTCAATCCACTCAGGGAAATGTTGATGAAATCGCTGCCAACGGAAAGGTAGTAGTTGCAAGCCAACTTGTAGAACTGTTGCTTGACTTGTGCCGCAGTCATCTTGTCGGTACCGAGGTAGTCGATGTAATTCTTTGCCACATCATAGCGGTTGTCGTCTTCATGCCCAAACTCATAGCGGAAAACGAGGTTGAAGAGACCGTCGTCCGTGTTCTTCTTGTAGATGATGGGTAGCTTGCGCTTGGTCTGGGTGAGTGTGAGGTCTTTCGTGAAGTCGAGGAACTGGGGCTGGATGGGTTCCACCTGGCTGTTCTGGATGTCCTTGACGAATTGGCTCACCATGTCGCGGTTGGCGGGGATAGGCGTGATGGCGGGCTTGTCGATCTTCTTTTGGGTGGAGTCGACGCCCTGCCTCTTATAGACCGTCACGTAGCCATCCGTGAAATAGCGGTTGGCGAAGTCAACGATTTGTTGTTTGGTGATTCCCGCGATGCGGTCCAGTTTCTTCACCTTGGTCTGCCATTCCTCGCCGTTGATGAAGGCATTGAGGAACTCGCTGACGCGGGCGCGGTTGTTGTCGAGCGACTGGAAATATTGCAATTTCTTGTTGTTCACGACGCTTGGCAGCAGGTCATCGGAGAACTCGCCACGTTTGAGTTTGCTTATTTCCGAGAACATTAAGGTTCTCACCTCGTCAAGCGACTGCCCCTCCTTGGGCGTTCCGCCAAGCAGGAAGAATGAATGGTCTTGCATCGACTCGCTGCCAGCCCAGGCACTTTGCACTTTCATGCTTTGGTTGAGGTCGAGGTCGAACAGCCCCGCCCTGCCATTCGACAGCATGTCGCCGATGACATCAAGCGTGTCGATTTGTAGGTCTGCCGCCTTTTTGGCTCGCCATCCCACCCAGATGTTCTCCGCCTGTTGGCCCATGACGGTGGTGTCAACGGGCGCGGTAAGCGGTTTGAGGGCAGGGAAGATGGGCTGGCTGACATTGGCGGAGGGCTTCCAGTCCTTGAAGTACCTATCGAGAATGGCTATCGTTTGGTCGGGGTTGAAGTCGCCCGCCATCATGATGGCGCAGTTGTTGGGTACGTACCACTTGTTGAAATAGTTGTTGATATTGACGATGGAGGGGTTTTTCAGGTGTTCCTGAGTGCCAATCGTGGTCTGTGTGCCATACGGGTGGTTGGGGAACAGCTTGGCCATGATGGCATTGAACTGCTTGTCCATGTCGTTGGTAAGGTGGATGTTGTACTCCTCGTAGACCGCTTCCAACTCCGTATGGAATCCTCGAATGACCATGTTTTGGAAACGGTCGGACTGGATTTTCGCCCAGTTCTCAATCTCGTTAGATGGGATGTCCTCCGTGTAGCAAGTCACGTCGTTGGACGTGAAGGCATTGGTGCCTTGCGCCCCAATCGCCGCCATGAGCTTGTCATATTCATTTGGGATGAAATATTGGGCTGCCAACTGGCTCACGGAGTCTATCTCGTGGTACTTTTGGCGACGCAGTTCGGGGTCGGTGATGAGGCGGTATTCCTCATAACGAGCCGTGATGTCATCCAAGAGGGGATCCTCCGCCGTGGGGTTGTTGGTACCGAAGAGTTTTGTCCCCTTGAACATCAAGTGTTCCAGATAGTGCGCCAAGCCCGTTGTCTCGGCAGGGTCGTTCTTGCTTCCCGTGCGCACGGCGATGTATGTCTGTATGCGCGGCTTCTCCTTGTTGACGGACAGGTAGACTTTTAGGCCGTTGTCCAACGTGTAGATACGGGTTTTCATGGGGTCGCCGTCTATTGTCTGGTAGACATAGTCCTTGGCGGCAACATTCATCCCGATTGCCAATAGGCAAGCGAGAAGGGTCATCTTTGTTTTTCTCATTGTGTTATTATTGTTTAGGCAAATCTGTCCTTAAAGTCTTTGTGGGCTTTAAGGACAGATGAGAATGATGGGTTACATGTATAGTTTCTGGTTTTCAAAGTCCACCTCACGGTCGAGTTGGCCGATGAAATTCTCCAACACTTCCTCTTCCACGTCGCCGAGAGAGAATTCCTTTTCTGCGTCTTTGCGGATCTCGGTGATCCATGCGCGGCGGGCTGTGATATAGTCTTCGCGGATCTTTTCGGCATCTTTCTCCGTGATGGTCTCCAACCCGTAGTAGTCGCAGATGAGCTTGTAGGTCCAAGCCCAGCGGTATTCGGAGTAGTTGCGGTTGATCTCGTCAAAGCGTTCCAATACCTCTTCTATCGACTCGATGTTGCCCGTCTCGATGTCATTGATGAGCCGTTGCTCCTCTGACTCGGGCAGCAAGAGTCCCGAGAGGTCGCACCAGTTACCTGTGCCAACGTCTGTCTTGGGTTCTTCAAGGGCGTGACGTTTCAGCACGGCACCCATGTAGATGCGCAGGGCGATGTCATAGTATTTGATGCCTTTGCGCAGGGAGCTGGCGTTAATGACATATTCGTGATAGTTATAGGTCGAAACGTTGTCGCCAGAGGCGGCGCGAAGGTTCTCCAGAATCTTCTTTCCGCGGACAATCTCTCCCACGGAGTAAGGGCTTAGCCAGTCGAAATTGACGATGCTCTTACGGCCTTCGCGGGGGCGCATGTCACGTTTGGGCCATTTGCGAATGTCACGATACAGTCCCACGGTGGTGAGGTTGCGGCCTGGCGAGAGATACATCGTGTCGCCGTAGGCAATGAGATAGGAGAAAGGAAGGTCGCGTGTGTCGGGGTGGTACATCAATTTACCGAAACATACAGAGAACGTTCCGATGGTCGCCGGCATCAGCAGGTAGGCACCACTCGCCGTCTTCGTTCCCCTTTCCAATGTACCGTAGTGCATCGGTCCCATCTTATAGGCATGGTTAGAGAAGTTGGTGCCACTGCCAGCATTATAGAATGAGAACATGCCACCGATAAGCAACGAGCTTTTGTGGTGACTTGCCGAGAACGGACCGCAGAAGGCGGCACACGCCTCGCCGTTAGACATGTAGGAGTTAGCAAAGAACACGCTTGCCTCTGCCGTGAATCCATTGCTGATTTGGCAAGCCTCCCCGACGAAGCAGTTTTGCATCTTCACGCTATTGATGATGGAACAGCCGTCGGAGATGATGGAGTTCTCGCAGATCACACCCGTGCCAATAAACACGCTGTTGTTGGAAGAACTCATGATGGAGCAGTCGCTTAGGCGGGCTGCGCCGCTGATTTCACATCCCTCGCAAATCACGGTGTTGGTGATTTCCTTGGAATTGACAATCTTCACATTATTATATATCGTACCCCTTTCGGGCAATGAGCGTTGGATTTTCTCGTTGATGAGTCGGCGGATAGCGTCTTTCAATGGCTTGTTGCTGAAATGTTTCACCATGAAAGAGGCGAATTGGCTGTTGAGGTCATTGAACAAAATAAGGTTTCCATCACCCACTTCGTTCAATACGGAGATGAGGTTGCCCTGTGCGTAAGTGGCTCCCTCGGTTGTCTCCATGGTGCATACGTTGGAGATGTAGCAATCGTCGCCGATGGTGTAGTTGTTGATGTAGTTGCCGATATTCTCTATCAAACAGTTGTCACCGACGGAGACATTGCGCAGGGCAGCATTGTTGATGCCTGAGTGTTTGACGAATCCCTTGCTCACTTCGACGCTTTTCTCGAAGTTGCCAAGCCTGATGTCGCCGTAGAACATCACTCGATGGAAATAGTTGGGCTTGAAGTTCTCTGCCACTTTCACGTGTGTCCAGTCTTCCGACCAACAACTATTATTCTCTAAGATAATAATCTCTTGTTCTGTTAGGTTTCTGTAATCCATGTTTTTTTCTTTTTTTTATGTTTGTGATTGTTATTCTTCAATGGGATATAAGAAGTCGTTGTAGGGGTATTTCTGCACATGCAGCTCCCTTACGGTCTTGTATAGCACGTCCTTGAACTCGTCGATGTTCACCTTTTCCTTGGCAGAGATGAAGAGGCAATTGTCGTTAAGCTTTGCCATCCAGGTCTTTTTCAATTCGTCAAGGGGGATGTTCTCCTTGGTCATGGGGGTGAGGTCGTCGGGCTCTTTCTCAATCCAAGTGTAATTGTCTATCTTATTGAAGACAATCATTGATGGTTTGTCGGCACATCCGAGTTCGCCTAATGTTTTCTCCACCACTTGGATTTGCTCCTCAAAGTCGGGGTGGGAGATGTCTACCACATGCAAAAGGAGGTCAGCTTCACGCACCTCGTCCAAAGTGGACTTGAACGAGTCAACCAGGTCTGTGGGCAATTTGCGGATGAATCCCACCGTGTCGGCGAGCAGGAAGGGGAGGTTTTCGATGACTACCTTCCTGACAGTCGTGTCCAAGGTGGCAAAAAGCTTGTTTTCGGCGAACACCTCGCTCTTGGCGATGAGATTCATAAGGGTGGATTTTCCCACATTGGTGTATCCGACCAAGGCGACGCGGATCATCCGCCCGCGGTTCTTGCGCTGGGTGTTCTTTTGCCTGTCGATTTCGACAAGGCGTTGCTTGAGCAGGGTGATGCGTTGCAGGATGATGCGGCGGTCCATTTCCAACTGCGTCTCGCCAGGGCCACGGAGTCCCACGCTTCCCTTGCCTCCGCCTGACCCAGAGCCGCCTCCCTGGCGTTCCAAGTGGGTCCATAGGCGTTGCAGGCGTGGCAGCATGTAGCGATATTGTGCCAGTTCCACCTGTGTCTTGGCGTTGGCGGTCTGTGCCCGCATGGCGAAAATGTCGAGGATGAGGGTGGTGCGGTCGAGGATTTTCACTTTCAAGACCGCCTCGATGTTGCGCAACTGCTTGGCGGATAGTTCGTCATCGAAGATGACCATGCCTATCTCGCGCTCTGCGTCTTCCTCTGCTTGGATGAAAGATCGTATCTCTTCCAGTTTGCCTTTCCCGACGTAAGTGATGCTGCTTGGCCCGTTTACCTTTTGTGTAAACCGCTTCACGGTCACCGCTCCTGCCGTGTCAGCGAGAAATTCCAATTCGTCGAGATATTCCTTGGTCTTGGCTTCATCCTGTGCCTGTGTGATTAGGCCTACGAGGATGGCAGTTTCAGCTTTTGCTTCAGAGATGATAAATTCTTTCATTCACATTTTTATAATAATGTGCAAAGATAGTGTTTTTATGTGAATATATGACAATTCTTTGACAAAAAAAATGATTAAATGCCTGATATAATGTGATATAAGCTAAATTTGTTGTGAATAAAATTGGCGGGTTGAAATAATCTTTCTACCTTTGCACGATAATTATAAATATGGTACAGATACGTAAGGGATTCTTTTTCGGTGCTTTCTTGGCGATGGTCTTTTGCCTGTTGGCTTGCTCGGTGTCGAAAATGACGAGTGAAGAAAAGCGTATGAAGCGAATGATGATTGCGCAGAAAGTCAAGGACTCGTTGGATAACCGCACTTTCAAGATTGACCTTAATTATGTCATTCCACGCAGGATGCGGGCGCATTCATTGGAGTATGGCTATTCCATCCAGGTGAAAGGTGACTCCGTAGATGCCTATATCCCGTTCTTTGGCGAGGCATACCGTGCCGAGTATGGCATCCAGGACGAAGGCTTGAAGTACAAAGGGCCGATGAGTGGATATGAGGTATTACCCGTCAAGAAGGATCTCTATCGTGTGAATATCCTTGCCAAGAAGCCGTTGGATGAGATTTTGTACCAGATTGAGGTGTTTGAAAACGGAGTGGCAACACTATATGTCCGTAGCCTTAACCGTGAAGACATCCGTTTCAACGGGGAAATGGTCATCAATGAATGAATAATAAAATAAAAGATATACGTCATGAGTGAGAAAACATCATCAAGCAGCAGTCATCATCACCACCACCATCACCATCGTGATAAGCATCGTTTTAGTAGGAACAAGCGGTTGTTGAGGAAGATTATATGGCCTATTGCCATTCTTTTCTTCTTGTTCCTGGTTTTCGTGACATTCTTCCCAGACACGTACAAAAAGCTTATTGATAAGTTTTTCCACCATAAAGTGATGGATTATGACATGATTCCAAAGGAAGACAAGGTCAGCCAAACGCAACAACCTCGTACCATCCATTGGAATGAATGCCACGAGGCTGTTCGTGTATAGTGTTCAAATACTTCTTTAGGAGATTTCCAGTTCAACGGGGCAGTGGTCGCTGCCCATGATTTCCGTGTGGATTTTCGCATCTAAAATATGCTCCTCCATTCGGTTGGAATAGAGAAAATAATCGATACGCCACCCTGCGTTCTTCTCGCGGGCATGGAATCGGTATGACCACCATGAGTATGTAACCCGCTCGGGGTATTTCTTGCGGAAAGAGTCCGTAAACCCTTTTCCCAACAAAGTGGTCATCTTCTCACGCTCCTCATCCGTGAAACCAGCGTTTCGGCGGTTGGTCTTGGGGTTTTTCAAGTCAATTTCCTCGTGTGCGACATTCAAGTCGCCACAGATGATGACGGGCTTTTTCTCATCAAGTTTCATCAAGTAAGCGCGGAAATCATCCTCCCATTTCATGCGATATTCCAACCTTTTCAACCCGTCTTGCGAGTTTGGGGTGTAGCATGTCACGAGATAGAAGCTTTCCATCTCCAAGGTGATGACCCGCCCTTCATGGTCATGCTCGTCGATACCTATACCATACGTGACGCTTAATGGTTGATGCTTTGTGTAGATGGCGGTGCCGGAATACCCTTTCTTGTCGGCATAGTTCCAATAGGCGTGATAGCCAGGAAAGGTCAATTCCAACTGTCCTTCTTGTATTTTTGTTTCTTGGAGGCAGAAAAAGTCCGCATCCAAGGCTTTGAAACTCTCCTCAAATCCCTTGCCTACACATGCTCGTAGGCCATTGACGTTCCATGAAACCAATCTCATACGCGATGCTCAGTCTTTCTTTCCGAAAAAATAATATGCCTTGCCCACAGTGACGGTAGTGTTGTTGACCGTCAGTTTTTCGACGAGGATATAGCCTTGCATTTTCTTGTCGAAGTATTCGCAGATGGGATAGGTATAGATGCTCTAGCCATAAACCGTATAGTCTTGGATGTAATTGGCATAACTGATGGTGATGTTGTTCCCTTTGTCATCTTCTGTTTTATCGGGGTTAATGATGACACCAGTGATGTTTGGAGCCAATGTGAACGAATAAAACCCTCCATCAAACCCTGTGTTGTAATAACCATGAAGCGTGAATGTCAGTTCCCTTGTAGGCGCATTTTTCAGCAAGGTGGTAGTTGCGGCGTCAGTATAGGCACTGTTTGAGAAGGCACTGATAGGAAAATCTGTGATGGTAAGTATTGAGTCACTACCCGAAACAGTCCAATGGATGTCAATGGAGTCAGACTGGCTTGAATTGTTATAATAATACAATTTGCCTGTGTATGCACCTTGTGAATCGATCAGTGACTTGACTTTTTCTGATTGGGTCAATATCCTGTTGGTGACAGTATTGTTGTCATCGTCTTTGAGACATGATGAAAAAGCGAAAGCGACGATGGCAATAGACATGATGTAAAGTGTGAGTCTTTTCATATTCAATGTCAAGTGAATCTGTTTATCAGCTTTGTTGTATGATTAAATTTTCTTGGATTCCCCCCGCAACAGGTTCATAAATTCCTCGCGGGTCTTCGCTTGGTTGAACGCGCCGCTGAAATCGCTCGTCGTCGTGATGGCATTCTGCTTCTCCACGCCGCGCATCTGCATACACATGTGCTTGGCCTCGATGACCACCATCACGCCCAATGGCTTCAAGGTTTCTTGGATGCAGTCCTTGATTTGTTGGGTCAGACGCTCTTGTACCTGTAGCCGATGGCTGAAGATGTCCACCACCCGGGCAATCTTGCTCAATCCCGTGATGTACCCGTTGGGGATATATGCCACATGTGCCTTACCGTAGAAGGGGATGATATGGTGCTCGCAGAGGGAGAAGAAGTCGATGTCTTTCACGATGACCATCTGGTTGTATTTCTCCTCAAAGAGGGCATCGCGCAGCACCTTGTGGGGGTCTTGGTAATAGCCGCGCGTCAGGATCTGCATCGCCTTGGCGACACGCAGGGGTGTTTTTTGCAGCCCCTCGCGGTCGATGTCCTCGCCTAACAGTCGGATAATCTCGCGGTAATGGACAACCAATTCGTCCAATCCCTCCCTAAATTCTGTCTCCGGATTCATGTTGCCTGTTAATATTGAACGGTGATTTTACCCTTGAGGATGGTCGCTTGCTTATATCCCATCTTGCGGAGGTTGTTGAGCATCTTGTTCGCTTCCTCGTATGTGCGGTAGTTGCCCACGCGACAGGTCCAGCGAGGGGAGTAGAAATGTACGTAGATTGGCTCCAAGGGGTATTTCTTCTTGATGGCATTGCCTATCTGTTCCGCTTTCTCACGGTCGGCGCGTGAGTTGCCTCCGAGGTATGCCTGCACACGGTAGCCGTTCATCTTGTAGCTCTTGCGCATCACCTTCTTGCTGGTGTCGATGGTCGTCTCGCCATTCTCCTCGGCCTCTTGTAGCCGCTGTTCGGCGATTCTCCGTGCCAATTCCTCTTTCTCCCTGCGCAACTGTTCCTCTTTTTCCTTTTTCTCTTGTTCCTCTTTCTTGGCTTCCTCCGCTTTCTTGTCAGCCTCTTCTTGGCTTATCTGCGGGGTAGGTGTTACATTCCCATTCGTGGTGTTAGGTTTAGTGGTGTTCTGTTTTTGTGGCACCACCATACCCTTGGCATTGACGAGGTCATCGATTTCCTTGCTGTGCGTGACGGTTACGGTGCCTTTTCCTTGTGTTTGTTGCTGGATATGTTCCGTATAACTCTGTGCCAATATGGCAAGAGGGCATGAGGCAAGCATCAATAGGAGTAAGAACTGTTTCATTCTTCTTTGGAAATTGTGATAAAAAAAATACTATCGTAACAATGTGAAAAGGAAGAGGATGGACGAAAGGCGTTCTCTCCTTACCGCCCAATCCTTTTCCTTGGTTAGGTATGATGCTTTGTGGATATTATTTCCAAGCGTCGATGATGCCCTTGAAGTCGGCAGCCTTCAATGAGGCACCGCCGATGAGGCCACCGTCGATGTCGGGTTTGGCGAATAGTTCGGGGGCGTTGCTTGCCTTGCAGGAGCCGCCATAGAGGATGGTTATGTCCTCTGCCACGTCTTTGCCATACCTCTCAGCGATGAGGCTGCGGATGAAAGCGTGGATTTCCTCGGCTTGCTCAGCGGTGGCGGTCAATCCTGTACCTATCGCCCAAATGGGTTCATAAGCGATAATGATCTTGCGGAAGTCCTCTTCGGGAAGGTTGAAAACACTGCCTTCCAACTCTGCTTTCACCACTTCATTCTGTTTGCCGGCCATTCGCTCGTCCTTGCTCTCGCCAATGCAGAAGATGACTTTCAGCCCATTCTTTTGTGCCAACAGCACCTTCTCCTTCAAGATCTCGTAAGTCTCCTTGTAGTATTCGCGACGTTCTGAGTGACCGAGGATGACATACTGCGCCCCAGTACTCTTCACCATCTCTGCTGACACCTCGCCCGTGAAGGCTCCCTTGTCCTTGTCGGCGCAGTTCTCTGCACCGAGTCCGATGATGTCTTGGTCGAGGAATTGGGCGATAGATGCCAAATGGATGAAAGGAGTGCATATCACCACGCCGCAGTTGGGCTTGTCTGCTGCCAATGTCTCATTCAACTCTTTAGCCAGAGCGATACCGTCTTGCAGGGTCATGTTCATCTTCCAGTTGCCTGCCACAATCTTTTTTCTCATTTCCGTAATGTGTTTAATAATCTATGTGTTATGTGTGATAGTCTTGTCAAGGGTGCAAAGGTACGCAAAAAAACTGACAAAAGCCTTATCTTGTCAGATATTTTTATCCGCAGGGGCTTTTTTAGACTGTCGTAAGCGAAACCATTTGCTCCAAGCCCATGTGCGGTCGGCAAGGGTTAGGATGGTAAGCGGCAATACGAACCACATCAGGATAGCCAACAGTTTGGTGGGTACACTGTCGGCGGGCATCTGTCCGATAGGCAACGACGATAGCTTTCCCTCCATCTCTTCCGAGGAAGGAAGGTTGTGGTGGCTCCATTTGCGGATGACGGTGCCATTCTTCAGCAACACCAAGCCGGGGTTGCTGCGGATGATGGTCTTCAACGTGACCTCGTCCATGAGGCAGAAAGGATATTCCGCTCCCGTCAAGTCTTGCCATCTCCTTTGCGCTTGTTCGCCGCTTGCCGTGAGGCAATAGAAGGGGATGCCCTCTTCTTGCGCATATTCGTATATGAGATCGATCTTGCCAAAGTTGCTGTCGTCGGCTCTTTCGAGGTGGGGCGATACGAGGAGGAATGTGTATCCCTTGCGGTTAAGCACCTCTTCGGTGATGTCTTCCCTTCCTTCCAGGTCGATGGTAAAGTCATGGATGGGCGGCACGTAGCCTTGTTCGACCATCGTGGTCTTGCTATCGATGAATTGCCAAGTGCTATCTGGGTAGTCATCGAGGGTAAACTCCTTGCGCACCCCGTCCTTCTCCATGATGAACGTCGTGTCAAACCGTGGTTGCTTGGCACCCTCGGGAATCTCCATGCCTTTCTTGATGTTGGCTCCCACATGGTAAGGGCGGAAGTCGAAGATGGGCAGGTAAAACAAGCTATAGATACTCGACACCAACACGAACAACACGGCATAGTTGGTCACGATCCATTGGTTTGTTTGGGAAATGAACCGCACCATCTTGAGTGGCCATACCGCCACGACGGTGCAGAGTCCCAAGAGGATGATGTTTTTCCAGAAAGTCTGTGCATTCGTCAAGACAATCGCGTCGCCAAAACAGCCACAGTCGGAGACGGGGTTGGCTATCCAAATCCACAGGGTGAGCAGCGTCATCAGGCACAGGAAAGCCCATGCCACCTTGGATGTCGCCCTCCGCTGGATGGCGAACAATAGCATGATGCCAATTGTAAACTCGAAAGTGGAGAGGGCGATGGACAGGGCGAGGCACACGAAGTCGGGGAACACACCCTCCATCCCCCACGCCGTGAGGTAGTCTTGTATCTTGTATTGTGTGCCGAGTGGGTCGATGGCTTTCACGTACCCTGAGAAAATGAACACGCAAGCCAATACGATGCGGCACAGGTTGACCAATATGGAAACGACCTTATTCACTTAACTTGATAACGCCAAACACGGCATAGTTGATAATGTCCATATAGTTGGCATCGATGCCCTCACTAACGAGCGTCGCCCCCTGCAAGTCTTCCATCTCCTTGATGCGCTGGATCTTGGTCAGGATGAGGTCGGTATAGCTCGTCACCCTCATGCCTCGCCACGCCTCGTCGTAGTCGTGGTTTTTCTTGAACATCAGTTCCAAGGCATCGTGGGCATGTTGGTCGTAAAGGGCGAGAGCCTCTTCCGGGGTGGTGTCCACCTCATCCACGAAACCCTTTTCCAACTGGATGAGTCCGACGATGCCGTAATTGATAAGCCCGATAAATTCTGGGCGGATTCCTTCGTCTACCATCGCCTCCTTCTTGATTTCCAATGAGCGGATGCGCTTCGCCTTGATGAAGAGTTGGTCTGTCAGGGACGAGGTGCGCAAGATGCGCCACGAGGCACCGTAGTCGTGTAGTTTCTTTTCAAATAAGGAGCGACATTCTTGGATGACATCCTTAAATTGCTGTTCGGTATTTGGGTTGTCTGCCATGTTCGTTATGTTCATTTGTTTTCTTTCTGACGTAAGCGGATCATCCTCACCACGCCGCACATCGCCTCGTAACGTGCCTTGAGAGAGTCGCGTCTCACGCCCATCATGTTGCGTTTGTAGATGTCGGTCTCCCGTTCAATCATCCTCGTGGCGACTTGCAAGGCGGAGTCGGTGCGGGCAATGTCTTCCTGTGCCATGCGCAATGATGCCTCTTGCCAGACGACGAGGGCATGTCGGCGCGACTCGATGGCGCGCGGGAATTTCGAGCGTAGCGACTCGATAGAGTCGAGGGTGGCCCGGTATTCACCTTTATTATATAATGAGTCGATTTGTGAAAGTAATGGTGCCGCCTTGTCGTCCTCACTCATTTCCTTGGCGCATGAGACCAACAAAACCAACAATAATATCCATACTCCTTTCTTCATGGGGACAAAATTACGAATAATTGCCCTAATAGCGCATAATTTTTGGGAACATTAACGTTATTAACCCTAAAAATTTTGGCTGATGGAGACGATGCCCTTTCCTTCTGACCGTTCCACAGCCGTCCCGCAAGATGCGACAACGTCACCACAAACAGAACCCTCTACCCACAGCAAACGATGTCAAAAGTTTTTCTTTTGGATGGTGAAAAACCAATTTTTATTCGTATTTTTGCAGCCGCAATAATGAAGAGGGCGGAATGAAATACCTGAGCGATGCCGACTTGGCGCAAATTCTCAACCATGATATTTTCCTGAAAATCTCCGATGTGGCAGACACCTTGGGCGTGGAATGCTATGTCGTGGGAGGCTATGTGCGTGACTTGTTTCTTGAAAGGCCTACCAACGACATTGATGTCGTGGTGGTGGGCAGCGGCATTCGCGTGGCAGAGATGCTCAAGGAGCGGCTGGGCAGGAAGGCGCACCTGTCTGTTTTCCGCAACTTTGGCACCGCCCAGGTGAAGTTTTGGCAGCGTGACGGCGATGGTCGCCGCGAGGTGGAGGTGGAGTTTGTCGGTGCGCGGAGGGAGAGTTACAGTCACGACTCTCGCAAACCCATTGTGGAAGACGGCACGTTGGAGGATGACCAGAACCGCCGCGATTTCACCATCAACGCCCTTGCCGTGTGCCTCAACAAGGGTCGGTTTGGCGAGTTGGTGGACCCTTTCGATGGTCTTTCCGATATGGAAGACGGCATCATCCGCACACCCCTTGACCCTGAAGTCACGTTTGACGATGACCCCCTGCGTATGATGCGCTGCATCCGCTTTGCCACCCAGTTGGGTTTTTATATTGAGGAGGAGACTTTTGATGCCATTCGGCGCAATGCCGAGCGCATCCGCATCATCAGTGGCGAGCGCATTCAGGAGGAGTTAAACAAGATTCTTTTGGCGGCGTTTCCCAGCAAAGGATTCTATTACCTGCGCGAGAGTGGGCTGTTAGACATCCTCCTGCCCGAATTGTGCGCCCTCGACGTGGTGGAGACCCGCAATGGCAAGTCGCATAAGAATAATTATTACCACACGTTGGAGGTGCTGGAGAATGTCGTCAAGAGCGGCGGAGAGAACCTCTGGCTCCGCTGGGCGGCACTCCTGCACGACATCGGCAAGCCCAAGTGCAAGCGTTGGGACCCACTTTTGGGTTGGACTTTCCACAACCACAACTACATAGGTGCCAAGATGGTCGCCAATATCTTCCGTCGCTTGAAACTCCCCCTTGACATGAAGATGAAGTATGTGCAAAAGTTGGTGGACTTGCACATGCGACCCATCGCCATCGCCGATGCCGAAGTGACCGACAGCGCGGTGCGTCGGCTGCTCAACGATGCGGGTGATGACATCGACGACTTGATGCTCCTCTGCGAGGCAGACATCACCAGCAAGAACAGCCAGCGCAAGCAGATGTTTCTCGACAACTTCAAAAAGGTACGCGAGAAACTCGAAGACCTCAAGCAGCGCGACTACAAACGGCTCCTCCAGCCCTGCATCGACGGCAACGAGATCATGGAATTGTTCCACTTACCGCCCGGAAGGGAGGTGGGTATGCTCAAGCAAGTGATGAAAGACGCGGTGCTCGACAACCAAGTGGCCAATGAGCGTGAGCCGCTGATGAAGCTCTTATTGGAGAAGGCACGCGACATGGGGCTTGTCGTTTCTTGATGAATTTTCTTGACAAAAGCACCTCCGTGAAAATCCGCGAAATAGGTTGATTATTGTTTACCGAATCATCCGGATATTCCGAGAAATCCGGAAAATCCGGGCGAAAATATCCATTTAACATTTTTTGGGGGGCATCCGTCGCCGGCGGATGCCACATCCGCCATTCGTAAATGGGGCATTTGTGGGGCGCGGATGCCCCCCAAAAAGTGTTAAAATGCCGCGTTTACGGGCGGTAAATGATGCCTTAAAAATGCAAGTAGTTGGCATTCAGCAAGTTAAGAAAATGCGGAAAAACGGGGTTATTTCCGACCAAAGGAGAGGTTGGTGGCAAATAACGCAGCCACGGAGGCTCAATCCGTGACTTTTATTTGACAAATTCAGTCGCTTCCCCCTTCTTGTCCGCTTGGTTTTTCGTTATTTGTTTTTTTCCATTTCCTATATGTCGAAAAGAGGTAATAGCCCGTGATGGCAAAGATGACAAGGGTGATGGCGGCTACCTTGCAATAAGTCGTGTCGTTGCGGGCGATAGTTGTAAAAATACTTCTTATGAAGACGAGAGCCATAGTGGTGTGGATGATTGCCGTCACCGTTATCGCGAATAGACGCTTGATGCCCTTTCCTTCTTGTTGCCTTTTGCCCCTCTTGCCACTCATGTTGATGATATTGGTGTAGAATGCGACATAGGCGAACAAGATGACACAGGTCGATAGGGCATGTATGTCCACTGCGGATTCTTGCAGCCCAGTATGGTAACGGATGTCGATGATAATGGAGTCGATGATGTTCACGATAAGAACAGTGAGTACCCAAAGCAACCAACAGACGCTCATGCGCCATAACGTACCCCAAAATCCATAGCCAAAGAGCTGCTTGTAGTTGTAGAAAAGGAGTACGGGAATGACAAAGAGGGTTGCCGTAGTGGTTATGTCATAGTAAAAACCCGTCTGTTTGATGATGATACTCCATAACACCATGAGACAAAGGAATTGTGTGCTGTTGAACACTTGGATAAAGAACCCTTGGGGAAGGGTGTGGTGTGGATTGCGTGGGGCGTAGCGGAACACGATGTAAGTGGGCAGCACCATCATCATGAAGATGAAAAGGCTCGCCCAGTCGTAATGCTTCGAGAGCCATCGGGAGAATGAATTTAAGAGAGACCTTTCATCATCGCTGAGCCCTACCATCCCCTCATCTCCCCCCATGATGTCCACTCCCCATAGGCTACTTACCAAGTAAGTGACGAGGGCGACGATGACCAACATCTTGACAGGGGGGAAGCTAATCTGACGCCGACCGCTGATATAGTCGCCGATGAGATAGCCCGGGCGGGCAAATAGTTGCCAGATGGTGTAGGGCAAAGAGCGTGTTCCCATGCCCCAGAGGTCCATCACGCCCTGTCGGATGCTATCCCATGTGACGGGTCCCACGGTGGCTTTTTGCCCGCAAGTGGGACAGAAGTTGTCCGTGAAGACCCTGCCGCAGTTGTTGCACTTGTGTTGTTCCTGGCTTTCGCTGTATTGTACTGGCTGGCGTTGCCATTGCTTGAAGCTGGTGTATCTTTCTCTTAGAGACATGTGGGATTGCGGTTTTTAATCCTGCAAAGATAGGCAATAATTTTGTGTTTCAATCCTTTGGATTGGAGTTTTTATCGATGGAAGTTATCAATAGGTGATAAATCGCAATAATAATTGTTAAAATGGCATTCGTATATGGTTGTGTTCATGGATTTATTCGTAACTTTGCAACTCGAAAACTGAAACAGACGGGTCGGTTTTCAATAAGGGAGTTTCACCTTATTTGTTATTATATGAGAGTAGAAGGATAAAGAAATCATCAATAAACATAACAGCAAAATGAAAATGAAGAGACTTTTATTCATTGCGACAGTAGCAACCCTGCTCGTTTCGTGTGGGGGGAAGAGAGGCGGAATGCCCAGTTTCGGCGACGATGAATACCCCGTGGTGACCGTGGGAACATCGTCTTCAGCCTCACAGTCATCTTATCCAGCCACCATCAAGGGTGTGCAAGACGTGGAGATCCGCCCGAAAGTGTCGGGATTCATCACCCGTATCAATGTGAGGGAGGGGCAATTCGTTAGGGCTGGCCAGGTGCTTTTCGTGATTGATAACGCTACCTACCAAGCCGCAGTACGTCAGGCACAGGCTGCCGTGAACACGGCAAGCGCCCAAATGAACACCGCCAAGCTGACGTATGAGAACAACCAGAAGTTGTTTGAGCAGAACATCATTGGCGATTATGAGCTTTCCACCGCCAAGAACTCATACGAGACGGCACAGGCATCTGTGGCGCAAGCCCAGGCAGCATTGGCATCCGCCCGTGAGACATTGAGCTTCTGCTATGTGAAAAGCCCTGCCAGCGGTGTCATCGGAAGCCTTCCTTACAAGGTGGGAGCCATGGTGAGCGCGTCGAGCACGCCCGCCCTGACCACCGTTTCCAACAACTCCTCGATGGAAGTTTATTTCTCGATGAACGAGAAAGACATCCTCGACATGGCAAAGACCAATGGGTCGGCACAGGCCGCCATTGCCGCTATGCCCACCGTGAAACTGCAATTGGCAGACGGGACGCTATACAACCATCCCGGAAAGGTGGCGAAGATGAGCGGCGTGTTGGACGCCGCCACGGGGTCGGCACAACTGATAGCCGTCTTTCCCAATCCTGAACGCCTGTTGAAGAGCGGTGGTTCGGGTGCCATTGTCGTGCCCCACGACAACGCCTCCGCCATCGTCATTCCCCAGTCGTGCGTGAGTGAAGTGCAAGATAAGAAGTTCATGTACACCGTGGGTAAGGACAACAAGGTGAAGTTCACGGAGATCAAGGTGGCTTCACAGAACGATGGAAACAATTATGTCGTGACAGAGGGATTGAGCGTAGGCGACCGTTACGTCACCAATGGCATCACGAAGTTGACTGACGGACAGGAGATTAAGCCCATCACTCCCGAGCGTTACCAGCAGAAGATCAAGGAGCAAGCCAAGGAGATGTCTGCTGGCGACATCGTGAACGCGATGAAGAAATAAGAAGGGGAAACGTAAAAAAGCAAGACAATGACTTTTACGACATTTATCAAACGCCCGGTACTCTCGACGGTGATATCCATCGTCATCGTGTTGCTGGGATTCATCGGGCTGGCTACATTGCCTATCGAGCAATACCCAGACATTGCCCCGCCTACGGTGGTGGTATTCACCAGTTACCCTGGTGCCGATGCCGAGACAGTGAAAAACTCCGTGTTGGTGCCGCTTGAGGAGAGCATCAATGGTGTGGAGGGTATGGATTACATCAGTTCGTCTGCCTCCTCGGGGTCGGCAAGCTTGTCCATCCTGTTCCGCCAAGGCATGAACCCCGACATGTGTGCGGTGAACGTGCAGAACCGAGTGCAACAGGCGCAAGCGTTGTTGCCCGCCGAGGTGACACGTATCGGTGTGACCGTCATGAAGCGACAGACCTCTCAGGTGATGATGTTCACCCTGACCAGCGACGGACGGTACGACGATAAGTTCCTCACCAACTATTCCAATATCAACATCATTCCCGCCATCAAGCGTATTCAAGGTGTGGGAGACGTGCAGAGCCCGGGTGTAAAGACCTACTCCATGCGTATCTGGCTGAAGCCCGACGTGATGAAACAATATGGCTTGATGCCGAGTGACATCTCCAACGTGTTGGCAGAACAGAACATCGAGGCGGCCCCTGGTACTTTCGGTGAGCAGTCTAACGTGGCATACGAGTACACCATGCGCTACACGGGTCGCCTGAAGAGCGAGGAGGAATTTGGCAACATCATCATCCAGAGCAATGCCGACGGCTCCACCTTGAAGTTGAGAGACGTGGCGCAGATTGAGCTTGGCGGCTTGCAATATTCCGTGTCGATGAAGAACAACAACATCCCTTCGGTGATGGGTATGGTGCAGCAGATCGCCGGTTCCAATGCCAACGACATCGCCGTCAAGGTGAAGGCGGAGCTGGAGGAGCAAGCCAAGTTGTTCCCGCCGGGCATGTTCTATAAGATTAACTACGATGTGACGGAATTCCTCTATGCCTCTATCGAGGAGGTGGTGTTCACGTTGCTGATGACCTTGGTGTTGGTGTTCATCGTGGTATATATCTTCCTGCAAGACTTCCGTTCCACGTTGATCCCGCTGATTGCCGTGCCGGTGTCATTGATCGGTACGTTCTTCTTCTTGAAGATATTTGGGTTCTCCATCAACTTGCTTACCCTCTCGGCATTGCTCTTGGCCATCGCCATCGTGGTGGACGATGCCATCGTGGTGGTGGAGGCGGTACACGCCAAGTTGGACCAAGGTTACAAGAGTTCGTTACGGGCCTCTATAGATGCCATGAACGAGATCTCGGGAGCCATCATCTCCATCACGCTTGTGATGGCATCGGTGTTCATCCCCGTGTCGTTCATTGGTGGAACGAGTGGTACATTCTATCGTGAGTTTGGTGTGACGATGGCTGTGAGTATCTTCATCTCGGCATTGAACGCCCTCACCCTGTCGCCAGCCCTTTGTGCGATATTCCTCAAACCGAAGGACGAGGATGGCAAGGAGGTCAAGATGTCGCGAATGGAGCGGTTCCATACGTCGTTCAACACGGCTTACGACAAGGTGTTGGGCAAATACAAGACCCGTGTCGAGAAACTGGTGCGCAAGCCCATTGCCATTGGCATTGCCGTGGTGATTGGTATCGCCGTGCTTATTGGTACGATGTTGACGACGAAGACGGGACTGGTGCCCGATGAGGATACGGGTACGCTCTTCTGCACCATCTCCATGCCACCCGCCACATCGGTCGCCCGCACGACGCAGGTCATCAACCAAGTGGACTCCATCCTTGCTGCCGACCCCGCCATCTTGTCGCGTGAGCAGATACAAGGCTACAACTTCATCGCGGGTGCCGGTTCCGACCAGGCGACGTTCATCATCAAGTTGAAGCCCTTTGAGGAGCGGCAAAAGGGATTCTGGTGGAAACTCTCGGGCTTGTGGCAAGGCGACGGCATCTATCGCTTCTTCCTCAATCCTTACGAGGCAAACGGTGTCTTGGCACAGATTTACCTGAAGACCGCCCATATCAAGGATGCCAAGATTTTGGCGTTTGCACCGCCGATGATTCCTGGCTTCTCTGCCAACAGTGGTGTGTCGCTCGTGATGCAAGACCGCACTGGTGGCTCGCTTACCAAGTTCTTCGATGTCGTACAAGAATACTTGGCAGAACTGAACAAGCGTCCCGAAATCCAGACGGCCATGACTTCCTACAACCCGAACTATCCACAATACATGATCCATGTGGATGTAGCCAAGTGTAAGCAGGCGGGCATCTCACCCTCAACCGTGCTCACGACCCTGCAAGGGTACTATGGAGGTCTATACGCTTCCAACTTCAACGCTTTCGGAAAACTCTATCGCGTGATGGTGCAAGGGGCTCCTGAGACACGTATGACACCCGAGTCGCTCAATAGCGTGTATGTGCGCACACCCTCTGGGATGACACCCATTCAGGAGTTCTGTTCCTTGGAACGTGTGTATGGCCCCACCAACATCACCCGCTTCAACCTCTTCACCTCTATCACCGTGACGGCAACGGTTGCCGACGGCTACTCGACGGGTGAGGCAATCAAGGCGGTGCAAGAGGTGGCTGCCGACTATCTGCCGCAGGGCTATACCTACGACTATTCGGGCTTGACGCGCTCTGAGGCAGCATCGAGCAACTCCACGGCATTGATTTTCGTCCTTTGCTTCATCTTTATCTACTTGATTTTGTCGGCACAGTATGAGAGTTATATCCTGCCGTTGGCAGTTGTCCTCTCCGTGCCATTCGGTTTGGCGGGCGCATTCCTGTTTACGCAACTGTTCGGCCATTCCAATGACATCTACATGCAAATTTCCTTAATCATGTTGATAGGCCTCTTGGCGAAGAATGCCATCCTGATTGTACAGTTCGCCTTGGAGCGTCGCGAGTTGGGTATGGCGATTTCATGGTCTGCGGTTCTTGGAGCCGCCGCCCGTTTGCGTCCTATCTTGATGACTTCGTTGGCAATGGTCATTGGCTTGCTGCCGATGATGTTCGCCAGCGGAGTGGGTAAGAACGGAAACCAGACGTTGGGTGCCGCCGCCGTGGGTGGTATGCTTATCGGTACTTTGTGCCAGATTCTTGTCGTTCCGACGCTGTTTGTCATCTTCCAGTCTTTGCAGGAGAAGTTCAGACCCATGGTGTTTGAGAATGAGATGAATGATGAGGCGGCTGCCGAGTTAGACCAATACGCACACGGTGCGCCAGTAGATTATATAGTGGAGGAATAAGATATGAAAAAGATAAATGTAATGATTATAGGTCTTGCAACCGTCATGATGACGGGGTGCAAGACCCTCTATGGAACGTATGAGCGTCCGGATGTCAATACCGAAGGGATTTATCGCGACCCGGTATCGATGACGGACACCCTGACGGTCAACGACACCACCTCGTTTGGCAACATGCCTTGGCGAGAGGTGTTCACCGACCCGCAACTGCAAACCCTTATCGAGAAGGCTCTTGCCAACAATGCCGACTTGCTCAATGCCGCGCTCAACGTGAAGATGGTGGAGGAGCAGTTGAAGGTTGCCAAACTCGCTTTCTTGCCTTCTGTTGCCATCTCGCCCCAAGGGACATTGTCGTCCTTCGACGGCGCCGCAGTCATCAAGGCGTATACGTTGCCGGTTTCAGCGTCGTGGAACTTGGACTTGTTTGGCAACTTGCTCAATTCCAAACGTAGTGTTCAGATGCAATTGTTGGCGATGAAAGACTACCAGACGGTGGTGCAATGCAATATCATCTCTGGGATTGCCAACTTGTATTATACTTTGTTGATGCTCGACCGCCAAGGGGAGATTATTGACGAGATGACCGACCTCACCAAGCAGACATGGGAACGCATGAAATTGCTCAAGGAGACCCGTGCCGGCTATCGCTCCACCGCCGTGCAAAGTGCTGAGGCAAGTTATCTCTCCGTACAGGCACAGGCAGTGGACTTAAAACGGCAAATCCGCGAGGTGGAGAACTCGCTGACACTCCTCATGGGCGAGCCGGCACATGCCATTGCCCGTGGGAAGATGGAAAACCAGACATTCCCCTCATACTTGAGTACGGGCGTGGGCATCCAACTGCTCAACAACCGTGCCGATGTACACGCGGCGGAGCTGTCGTTGGCACAATGTTTCTATGACATCAACGTTGCCCGCAGCCGTTTCTATCCCAACATCACCATTACGGGAACGGGGGCGTTTACCAACAACAACGGCTTGGTCAACCCAGGGAAGATTCTTCTTTCCGCAGTGGGAAGCCTTGTGCAGCCCGTGTTCCAGCATGGACAGATTGTCGCTGGCTTGAAGGTTGCGAAGATGCAATATGAACAGGCTTATAACACGTGGCAGAACACCATCCTCAAAGCGGGCAACGAGGTGTCGAATGCGTTGGTGTTGTACAATGCGAGTCAGGAGAAGAGCCTTATCGAAGCGAAGCAGATCGAAGTGCTCCGACAGAACGTGGAGGACACCAAGGCATCTTACGGTTTGAATGCTACTACCTACCTTGAGATAATCTCGGCGCAGTCGAGTTTGCTCAATGCTGAGATTTCCAAGGTCTCCGACGATTTCTATAGGCTACAGGCCGTCGTGAATCTTTACCAAGCCCTCGGAGGAGGGGGCAAGTGATAACTCCTAATTCAAATATCATGAGCGAAATTAGTCCAAGAGCAGAAATATCGCCAAAAGCAAAGATTGGCAACAATTGCAAGATATTCCCATTCGTCTATATCGAGGACGACGTGGTGATTGGCGACAATTGCATCATCTTCCCTTTCGTGAGCATCCTCAATGGCACACGCATGGGGGCGCGAAATAAGGTACACCAAGGTTCCGTTCTCGCCGCCTTGCCACAGGATTTCAATTTCCGTGGCGAGAAGAGCGAGCTGATTATAGGCGACGGTAACGTGATACGTGAGAACGTCGTCATCAACCGCGCCACGCATCGCGGATGCCAAACAGTCATTGGCAATAGCAACTTCCTCATGGAGGGAGCGCACATCAGCCATGACACGAAGGTGGGAGACCATTGCGTGTTTGGCTATGGAACGAAGATTGCGGGTGACTGCGAGATTGGTAATGGTGTCATCTTCTCGTCGAGTGTCATCGAGAATGCCAAGACGAGAGTGGGAGAGGGTGCCATGATTCAGGCTGGCACGACCTTCTCGAAGGATGTGCCGCCATACATCATCGCTGGAGGGAAACCCATTGGTTATATGGGACCCAATAACACGATGATGACCACGTATGGTATCAGCGAGAAGGTGCAAAAGCATATCGCCAACGCTTATCGCTTGGTGTTCAATGGGCAAATCAGCGTCTTTGATGCCATCTTGCAAATCAACGACCAGGTGCCTGACAGTCCGGAGATTCGCAACATCGTGAACTTCCTCAGTTCCACCAAGGCGGGCATTATCGGAAAGATTTAGAGCGGAAATCAATCCAAGATGATTTACGTATTCGTCTTATTCGTCATATTAGTCATTGATGGCTATATGATGAATAAGACGTTTCATTTGTGTGTTTCGTGTCCGTGACAAAAATGTGAGAGATGCAGTTTCCTGAACGTATAGTAAAGGAAACTGCACCTTTTGTTTAATACGATGCAGAGCATGGGATGCCACAAGCGATAACCTTGTCGCGGATGGTGTCGAGTTCCTCGCGCGTCGCTTTTTGTAAATGGTGGTCGGGAGTGTTGCGGTCGATGGTGTAAACCATCACTTGTTGGGGACGGATGTCTTTGAGGGCTTCCATCCATGGGATGACATACTCGTCGCCCGTGTTGTCCACACCCTCGCCTTTCATGAACATCGTCTGGATGATGACATGACCTTGGAAAGCCTTGAGGTGATGGATGACTTTCCTTACATCATAATTCTTTGAAGTAGGTCTATCCACCTTATTTATATATTGGGGGTCTACAGTATCAAGTTTTTGGATGTTGTTATCTACCTTCAACAATGCCTCAAACACCTCCTTGCGGTGGAGCATCGTGGCATTGCTCAATACACTAACCTTGGCTTTAGGGCAATACCTGTCACGTAGCATGATGGTGTCGTCGATGATGGCGGCGAAGTCGGGATGCGCCGTCGGCTCGCCATTGCCCGCAAAGGTCAATACGTCGGGTAATCGCCCCTCGCCAACCATCGTGATGAGTTGCGCCTCCAACGCCGATGCCACCTCCTCACGGGTGGGACGGGGCAGGGTGGGGCGGAAGTCCTTGTTGAACCCACACTCGCAATAGATGCAATCAAAGGTACACACTTTGCCGTCCGCTGGCATGAGGTTGATGCCCAAGGAGATACCTAACCTGCGGCTATGCACAGGTCCGAAGATGGGAGATGGATAGGTTTGGTATTCGTTCATGGTTGTCCTACGAATGATTGGATGAGTTCGGCATGGTGTCCCGGCAAGATGACATGGTGGTTACCGATGGGGTCTTTGAGGAAATAGTTGGCGACGGTGGGGTCTTCCAATTGTATCACTTGTTGGGTGCGGCACAGGTCGGGCTGCGCCTGGTTGCGTACAAGGTCGCCTTGTGCGACGAAATGGCGTGACAAATCTCCCGATACCTTAAATATCGTGACGGGACCTTCTTTCATAAATCCCCTGATGCCCACGCCGATGCCTGACTCAAAATGGGTGTCGTATTCGTATCGCTCTACCATATTGAATGGTATGGTGCAATGGGCAAACAACAGTTCGCCCGTTTCGGGGTCAATGGCTGAGGGGTTGGCTTGGAATCCCGTCATGCCCACCAACGATTGTGCAATCTTCATCGTGAGCATTGTGGGTACGTCTCCCTCGCAGCCCGCCACAATCCCTTCGGCATTGAGTCTTGCCAAAGCCAAGCATCCCGTGTTGTGTACGGCGGTCAATAGGTCGAAGCATCGGATGGTGAACCCTTGCAGACGATGTCTTTCGATGATGGCTTTCAGTGCCTCATAGATTTGGTTGGCACCAGGCAGTGCTTTCTTGATGCTCTCCTCTGTGGTGGTTTCATCCACTTCTCGTAAGGGTGTGGCTGCTATTTCTTCCAACAACTCCTGCATCGGAATGTCGATGAGGTTGATTCCCAAGGTTTCTTTCACCAGCTCAGGGTCAGCATGGCTGGCGATGAGCCAGTCAGAAGGTTTGCCGATGATGCCAAGTCGGCAACCGTTGAGTTCGCGCCGAGCCTTACCCACCTTGGCAAGGGTGTCGATCCGCTTGGCGATAAAATCGGCTTTGCCATGGATAACCTCGCCCTTGATGCCTTGTTGGCAGAGGAAAGAGAGGATTTCCAAAGAGGCGGCGAGCGAATTGCTCTTGCCAGATGTCAGCAAGTAGAATGGTCTTTTCGACTTCTTGCGCAATTCTGGCAGCATGTTCTTGAAAATCCCTTCCGTGCCGCCCGTGCGTACATAGATGATGTCGAGGGCATGAGTGCCGTAGTCCGTGTAGTCGTTTCCCATGAACAAGTATGGGTCTTCGCCCATCCATTCCATTTTGGATGCTTGTCTCAAACTCTTCAAAAAGTCCCATGTGGCTGTTGCGATAGCCTTCTCGTCATGCAGTTCGGATGTTAATGTGAATATTGCCATAGTTTTGTGGGTTTAGGGTTTGCCAATTATTGGAAGAGGCTATCCAACGTGGTGTAGAAGTCGTCGCTCTCACCTATGAACGTCTGTACGAGCGTCCCATCGGGAGCAATGATGACTTTGGTGGGGAAGCCTTGTATCTGATAGGCTTGCAACAATGGTGAATCATCGGGCATGTATACGTGGAGCCAAGGCATTTGCTGGGCTTTCACGGTCTCTTGCCAATCCTCCTGCGAGTCATGGCAGTCGACTCCGACGATTTCAAACTTGCCGTCATACTTGGTGTAATATTCTTTCATCTTGGGAATCCCCCTGATACACCAAACACACCACGACCCCCAGAAGTCCAATACCACGTACTTGCCCCTGAGCGAGGAAAGGCGTAGCGGGTTGCCATCCATGTCCTTGAGGGTGAAGTCGGGTGCAAGGTTCTTCCCCATGTCGTTTGCTTGTTCTTGCTGAGCCAACTCCTCCGTGCCGTTTCCTTGCCCTTCGTTGGCGGCTTGGTCGGCATTCCCTTTTCCTTGTTGTGAGCATGAGAGGATGAGTAATGACGACATCACCAATACCATACTCCATAGTGATTTTCTCATGATGTAAAGATTTTTGTTAATGATTTTGCCACAAAAGTAGCAAATATTTGGAAATCATCAAAAGCAATGTAAATATTTTTGTCTACCTTTGCATCCGATTAACAAACAACTATTTTTGTATTATGGTAAAAATCACATTCCCAGACGGCTCTGTTCGCTCGTATGAGCAGGGCGTGACTGGCTTTCAAATCGCCGAGAGCATCTCGCCAGCTCTCGCACGCAACGTTGTATCTTGCGCCGTCAATGGTGAGACAGTGGAACTCAACCGACCCATCAACGAGGATGCCACCATCGCCCTCTACAAGTTTGATGATGATGAGGGTAAGCACACTTTTTGGCATACCAGCGCCCACTTGCTGGCAGAGGCATTGCAGGAGTTATATCCCGGCATCCAGTTTGGCTTCGGTCCTGCCGTGGAAAATGGCTTCTTCTATGACGTGTTGCTGAAAGATGGCGAGATGGTCAAGGAGAGTGACTTCCCCAAGATTGAGCAGAAAATGTTGGAATTGGCACGGAAGGACGAACCCGTCGTGCGCCGCGAGGTGTCGAAAGCCGATGCCTTGAAGGAGTTTGGTGCCGATGGCCAGACTTATAAATGTGAACATATCGAGGAGGACTTGGAAGATGGCAGCATCTCTACCTATACACAGGGTGCATTTACCGACCTCTGCCGCGGACCGCACCTCGTCTCTACGGGTCTCATCAAGGCGGTGAAACTCACGAGCGTGGCGGGTGCTTTCTGGCGTGGCGATGCAGAGCGTCAACAGATGCAACGTCTATATGGTATCTCGTTCCCCAAGAAGAAGATGCTCGATGAGTATCTCGTGATGTTGGAGGAGGCGAAGAAGCGTGACCACAGGAAGATAGGCAAGGAGATGGAATTGTTCATGTTCAGCGACCGGGTGGGGAAGGGACTCCCCATTTGGCTACCCAAGGGAACCGACTTGCGCCTCCGTCTCCAGGAGATGCTCCGCAAGATACAGAAGAACTTCGGCTATCAAGAGGTCATCACCCCACATATCGGCGGCAAGAATCTCTATGTCACCAGCGGACACTATGCCCACTATAGCAAGGATGCTTTCCGCCCCATCACCACGCCGGAGGAGGGAGAAGAGTACATGTTGAAGCCGATGAACTGCCCGCACCATTGCGAAATCTTCGCCTCGAAGCCGCGTTCTTATAAGGACCTGCCGCTCCGAATCGCCGAGTTTGGCACGGTGTATCGTTATGAGAAGAGCGGCGAGTTGCATGGACTGACCCGTGTACGCTCGTTTACGCAAGACGATGCCCACATCTTCTGCCGTGCCGAACAGGTGAAAGGCGAGTTCCTGCGTGTTATGGACATCATCCAGGCGGTATTCTCCATCTTCAAGTTCGAGAACGTGGAGGCGCAGATTTCGCTCCGCGACCCGAAGGACAAGGTAAAGTACATCGGTTCCGACGAGGTATGGGCAGAGAGTGAGAAGGCGATTATCGACGCTTGTAAGGAGAAGGGGCTTAATGCCAAGGTGGAATTGGGCGAGGCTGCATTCTATGGACCGAAGCTGGACTTCATGGTGAAGGATGCCATCGGTCGCCGTTGGCAACTCGGTACCATCCAGGTGGACTATAACCTACCGCAACGGTTCCAGTTGGAATATACCGCCGAGGACAACAGCAAGCAGACACCCGTCATGGTACACCGTGCGCCTTTCGGCTCCATGGAGCGGTTCACCGCCGTACTCATCGAGCATACAGCAGGGCATTTCCCACTCTGGCTCACACCCGAGCAAGTCGCCATCCTCCCCATTTCGGAGAAGTATAACGACTATGCCAACGAGGTTGCCAACTATCTAAGCGCACGGGGAGTACGTGCCAGCGTCGATGACCGTAACGAGAAGATTGGCCGCAAGATTCGCGACAACGAGTTGAAGCGGGTGCCTTACATGGTCATCGTGGGAGAGAAGGAAGCCGCCGAAGGTCTTGTCTCTATGCGCAAGCAGGGTGGGGGCGAGCAGGCCACCATGCCAATGGCAGACTTTGCCGCCCGTATCAACGAGGAAGTGGCAGAGATGCTGAAGGCAACAAATCTGAAACCAAAGGACTAAAGAGTTGCTTTACATGTAGATACTAAAAAAGGTGTGTCAAATTGAAGTGACACACCTTTTTGTTCATTTATGTAGTATCGTTACTTTGAACGGACGGGTCGGATGGATTGACCGTTGAAACGAATGGACCCGTTTCTGTATACATTGCTCGAATTGAAGTATATCCCGTATGCGTTTGACGGATTGTCTGCATTGACTGTGCGAGACCAATAGTAGTCGCTGGTTCCAGTATCATAAAGCGAATTATTGTAATGGTATCCGCCAGCAGAAAGAAAAATAGTATTATCGTTTATCTTGCTTGATACAAGATAACCATTCACATCGTTTTGTTTGGTCCATGTCCATGTACATTCAGTGCGAAGTTCTGTCCACTGCTCGTCAGAAGGCGTTTGCCATTTACTGCCCCAATTCATGTATGCAGCGTCATCTGAAAGCTCCAGTTCTGTCAAATCATCAGTATAGCCTTCATAACCAAATTCATTTTTGTTACAGTATTTGGTCATGGTCTTATTAGAGCCTTTACAATATCGGTAGTTGCTCCAAGTATATTTCTTCTTACCACTTTCAAAACCCTCTGTTTCTCCCCATGCAAAGTAGTCGCCATAGTCAAAAGCTTGGCGGGATTATTTTTCACACTCTTCGCCGCAGATGACCCATTTTGGGGTGGGCGAAAGGGACATTTTATCCCCCTGTGATTTCTATTTCAAGATTTTTCGCGATGGTCTTTTTGTCATGATTTTTCATGTCTTTTGGGAGCATCGTGCTACGGCATCCTTGATGACCTGTCCCGCCAACATGAAACCGAAGATGGCGGTGATGTGTGCCAGGGTGCCGTTCACGGTGTCGGTGGGGGCACCTTGGTTGGGCAACAATTCATCTGAAAAGACACACTGGAACTTGCGGGAAGGGAGTCTTCCTTGCTGATTGAACCGCTTGCGGAGGGTGCGGGCGAGTGGGTCGCCATGCACTTTCCAGAACTCATCCACTTGTATGTGCGTGGGATCCATCTTCCTTGCCGCCCCCATAGACGAGAAGAATTGCGCCTTGGTGTCACATGCCATCTCGATGAGTAGCATCTTGTCTTTCAACGAGTCGATGGCATCGATGATGTAGTCATAGCCCGCAAGGTCGAATGAGTCGGCGGTCTCGGCGTTGAATCTCCGTTGGAGTGGGATGATCTCGGCGGAGGGGTTGATGGTGAGGAGGCGTTGGCGGAGCACATCCACCTTGGCCAGCCCCACCGTCTCGGTGGTTGCCATCAGTTGGCGGTTGATGTTTGATGCACATACATGGTCGCTATCGACGATGGTAAGGCTGCCGATACCCGAGCGCACGAGGCTCTCGGCGCACCAGCTACCCACGCCACCCACGCCGAAGATGATGACACGGAGTTGCCGTAGCCGTGCCAGGGCATCGCTGCCGATGAGCAACTCCGTGCGTTGGAATATTTCCTTTTCTGTTAAATAACTCATCAAAATACAATTCTTTAATACGTTTCTTGATAATTGATAAGACAAAATTCTTCAAATATGGTTCGAAGAAAGTCAATCGCCTTCGGCGAGAAATTCTACAAAATCCATTTCAAAATTTTACAAAATCATTTCAATAACTCACAAAATCATTTCAAAGACACATATAATCATTTTGAACAATTTGAATTCAATTTTGAATAAATTTCTGCACGAAGTGCATCATCAACATCTCACAAAATCATTTCAATAACTCATGTAATCATTTTGAACAATTTGGATTCAATTTTGAATAGATTTCTGCACGAAGTGCATCTTCAACATCTCACAAATCATTTTGAACAATTTGAATTCAATTTTGAATAAATTTCTGCACGAAGTGCATCTTCTCATATACTTGTCATATTTGACACACGAAGATAACTTTTCAGTGCCTCCACGTATTCCTCAAATGCCTTGAGCCCTTTGGGAGTGATGCGGCAGAGCGTGCAAGGACGCTTTCCCTTGAAAGTTTTTTCCACTTCAATGTACCCTGCCGCCGATAGTTTGTCAATCTGCACACTCAGGTTGCCCGCCGTGGCTCCCGTCTGTTCCTTGATATACGGGAACTCTGCCTCTTCACTACTGACGAGAAGTGACATGACGGCAAGGCGCAACTCTGAGTGCAACAGGGGGTCTAATGATGGGAACATCATAGGCTCTGCTTGTTTTTAAGTTTTATGCCTGGCAGCGTCAGGCCGATAAAGGCGAAGACGGCAATCATGATGCCAGGTATTAGACCATGAGTAATACCGATGTAGGTTTCGTTGAGATAGGAGTAGAGCCGACCGACTATCGTCTGCGTCACATAAAACGACTCCCAGATGAATCCACCGATGCCTCCAATAATGCCGCACCACACCATCCAACGACTCTTGAGTGTATAGCCATTGATGGTGATGGCCATGCCCATGAGTAAGAGTATGATGCGGAAAGGGCTAATCTGCAGACGTGCATAGACTTCAGGGCTTTCCATCCGCACCATCAAGGAATTATAAAGAAAGACAAAAACAAAGAATAAAAAGATGAAAATGCCGAAAGTCTTCCATGTCTTATCTACCATCGTCCCCACGAAGCTGGCAGGGACTTTAGGCTTGTTTCTCTTGGCATAGCGGTCGGCCAGATAGATAAGGATTGGCAACGCTATATATAATAGGTAAAAAGCCGCATTGCCTGAGAAATAGATACATAAACCAATAAAGATAGCCATTCCCATCGTGCAAAGACCCGCTACATAGAGCGTCAGCCCTGTGTCCTTGGCGACCATCTGGCGGCTGCGCTCTATCTGCTCGGTGATGATTTCCAGACTGCGCTCGGCAGTCATATTGCTGTTTTCTTCCATTTTTTTCGTTAATCTTTAGGGATGTTCTATAAATTAAGTTGTTAATAATCAACAAGTTACTTGCGTAATTCGAGAAAAAGTCGTACCTTTGTGGTATAAATCAGACGAAAAGATGGATAAACCGACGATATACCGCAAGCCGATGGGCGAGAGCCTAT
>JAFRRN010000021.1 GCA_017428055.1 Prevotella sp. | reverse complement strand
CACTGGCGTATATGTGAAGGCTGGTCCTTGGCGAAAAAACAGTTAAACAGTTTTTTTATGGAGTTGGTATTGACAAGAATAGCGAAAAGGAGAAACTACACGATAGGTAGGCTTGCCGTCAGGGAACGGGTGGACGATGAGTTTCTCGCGGGCGAGCGGGAGGTGTATCTCTGCGACACGTTGGAACCCACTTGGCGGGACATCGGATGGGGTAAGAAGGGCAGGAAGGTGGCGGGCAAGACCGCCATCCCCGAAGGCCGCTACCCCGTGGTGATTACCAAGTCGGAGAAGTTCGGGAAATGGTTGCCGTTGTTGCTCGGCGTACCGATGTTTGAGGGCATTCGCATACATGCTGGCAACTCGGTAGCGGACACGCAGGGCTGCATCCTCGTGGGCGAGAACAAGACCGTGGGGCATGTGTGGAACTCCAACACGTGGGTGCATCGCCTGAAACAGAAAATCGTGGAGGCGAAAGACCGTGGCGAGGGAGTGTGGATCACGGTGAGGTGAGTTGTGATTAAGACAAAAATCTTCAAAAACAAGCGGAAATCAGATGGATTAACGTTAGGTTTTTGAAGATTTTTGTCTTATGTCATATCAAATGACTCTTTTTTCAAGCACTTATCTCTTTCGGAACTTGACCTTATTGCCTACGCTCTTGCCATTGGCCTCGATGTAGGTAGGAGATTTCAAGCCAGGAACACCGAAATAGGTGGTTAACTGCCCGGCGATGATGACTTCCTTGCCCAACATCCCAGGGTTGGCGTCAAGGGCGAAGTCGGCACGATAGTCGCGCGACAACTGGATGGGCATACACTTGCTGACATCGGTCTCGGAGGCGGAGGCGGCAATGAGCAGGTTTGTGTTCGTAGCACCCTCGGCAGAGAACACCGCGCCTGTGCTGATCACTTGCCCCGTGACATAGCCTACGATGTAGCCTTTCACCCATGCGGCATCGGCATTGGCGAGGGAGATGGCTTGCGTGACGGTCAGCGGGCTGTCGTAAGTGCCAGCATCTTTGGGCTGTTCTTCACCACCGCCGCCTTCGGTCTTGCCGTTGAGCGAATAGATGTAGCTTTCATTGGCTGATGTCTCGGGTGTGTTGCCCCTGTAGTTTGTCACCTTTCCGCAGATGATGACCTCATCACCTACGTTGATGTTCGGGTCGTTAGTGTTGTCATATTTCTTGTTTCCTAAATAGAGAGTACGGAAGACATAGAACTCATTGTTGGATGTTCCATCATCAGAGATATAGAATGTAGCATTGCCGTATTGAGTGCCAAACGCCCCGTTGTTGGCGATGGACGAAATCTTACCCTTGATATAGACATCCTTGTCGCTCTTGGCATCGGCAGCCAAGGAACTGGCATAATTATTGGCGGCAACCGCATTGAACGGGTCTTCCAACGTGCCGCTGCCCTTGGCTTCGCCCGATGGTGTCGGAGTGTCGCCGCCCGTCACCCCATTAAGCGAGTAGAGGTAAGCCTTGTTCTGTGCGGTTTCTGCCGTGCCGTTATAATTGGTCAATCTTCCGCAGACAATGACTTCGTCGCCCTCTTTGAGGAGGTCGCCCTCGGTATATTTCTTGTTCCCAAGATAAAGCGCACGGTAAATCAGGAACTGCCCCTTAGCCGTACCGTCGTCGGAGATGGTGAACTGGGCGTTTCCATATTGGGTGGAATAGTTTTCGGTAATGGTGGCCACCTTACCCTTGATGTAATAATCCTTGTCACTTTCGTTTCCTACTCCCAATTCCTCGCAGAAGGCCATGGCTGCCACGGAGTTGAACGGGTCTTCAAGCGTACCCGTTCCTGTAGGATCCCCGGCTGCTGAGCTGCTGCTTTCTACGATTTGCCCATTGAGCGAATAGAGGTAGGCCTTGTTTTGCGCGGTCTCGAGAGTTCCGTTATAGTTGGTTACCTTTCCGCAGATAATCACGGAGTCGCCCTCTTGGAGGAGGTCGCCATCGGTGTACTTCCTATTCCCCAAGTATAGTGCGCGATAGATGAGGAGTTGGTTTTTGGCTGTGCCGTCATCGGAGATGTAGAAGCGGGCGTTACCGTATAGCAGCGTGTAGTTCTCGGCGATGGACACCACAACTCCCTTGATGTAGATGTCTTTGTCGCTTTCCTCTCCCAATTCCAACTGCTGTGCGTAGTTGATGGCGGCAATCACGTTGAAGGGGTCGTCTTGCGTACCCGTTCCCGTCGGGTCGATGACCGTCGTGTTGCCACCGCCTTGGTTCATGGTGGGGTCGTCGTAAGGCATGGGTACATCCTCACAACTGGTGAATGTCATGGCCGTCATGGCCAGGGCGAATAATGAATAAAATAGCTTTTTCATATTGTTGTTCTTTTTTGTTTTTATCAATTTAATCTATCGAAACATTCTGGATTTCCCATGTGGCGGCAGCCTTGTCGGTACTGGTGTATCGGAAGGCGATGCGTACGCCATTCTTCCCGGCATAGTCTTTCAGCGACGTGGTGCTGGTGATGAATGTCCATGACGTGCCTTCTGGCCATTGGTCGAGAGTGAGTTCTTTCCACTTGCTTGCATCGATGGTCGCCCCGTCGAATGCTTCCGTTGTGGCATACACATGGAGGTCTTCTGCACCATTGCCATAGCGGAATGCCTGTGAGAAGGTCAACGTGGCATCGCTCACTCCACTGAGGTCGATGGCGGGCGATACGAGCCAACTGTCTGTTGCGTGGTTGGTTGAGTTAAGATAGGCAGATGCTTTCATGCCATAGCGACTATCCCAATTCCAAACATAGTTCAAGTCGCCGGGCATAACCACATTTACGATGGTGAAGTCTCCTTGCTTGCGCTCCGCATCTAAGAACGACTCCTCAAACAATGCCGTTGGCTCTGGCTCTGCTTCCCTCACGTCATCAAGGGTGCGAAGGAGGATTTGCCACGTATTGCGATAGCGCGTGAAGATGCCCACGATGTCGTGTTCCCCTTCGGGCATGATGGTGTTGGCGAAGTCGGCATACGTGCTGGTGCGCAACACGAGACTATTCTGGTCGATGCCCGTAAAGGCACGGTTGGCGCAGTTAGCGGTGAGCGACACGCTGCCGTCGTCGGGCGCATACACTTTCTTGCCGTTGGCATCTTTAAGCGTCACGCCCCTTATCTTCATGATCTTGCCACAATTGGCGGCAAGGTAGTTGGCATTGGTCATTTGCGCCTGGTCGAAGTCTTCTATCATCTCTTCCACCTTGGTGGGATTGGGAGTCCCAATCAACTTATAATGAGTGTTCCAAAGATAACGGCTCATGCGTCCGATGGATTGCGCCCCCGTGTTTTGGTTGGTATAGACACCGCCAATTTCGGGTTGCATCCCATACCCTCCAATCATGAGGCCTTTGAGTTCGATGAGAACCTCCTGCCCTACGGCGAGCGGTCCATAGAGTCCACCCTGTGCGATACACACAAGCAATGCACCCGTCTCGTCTTGTATGGACACCTCATTATATATATTACCACCAATGTCATTGCCCGTGATGATGCCCTTGATTTGCGTTTCCTGTTCCACCTCCACCATGCCGCTATTGGCGATGATGTTGGCATATTTGTCTTTCAACTGTTGGATGGTCAGCAGGTTAGACTCCGTCAAGGCGTTATTGCCGTATGGTGATTGTTCCAAGGCGGGTTCTGCATAGTCTTCGCCCATGCAAGCGACGAACAATGTCCCCACGATGGCCATTAGGATATATTTCATCTGTTTCATATCTCTGTAGGGTTTTAGAATTTATAGGCGATGTTAAGCATTCCGTTGGTGCCGTAGGCATAATACTTCATCGGGTTCTTCGAGAACTTATAGGTACGCGAGTTGTTGCGCACGGTGTTGCCGCTTCCGTCGTCCTTGACGGTATAGTCAGAACGGCTCTGCTCATATCCACCCGTCACGATGTTGCGGTTGTTGAGGATGTTCGTCACCATGAGGTTGATGGAGATGTTGCCGTGGCGCAGGCGGATGTTGCGGCCAATGGAGCCGTCGAGCATGAATCCGCCATGCCCCTTGGCTTGCTCTGGTACGATGAAGTCGCCGAAGTTATCGATGCTGCCCATCGTGGTGAGCGTTCCCTGGTAGCGATAAGATGGCGAATAAGAGAGATAGATACGGTCGTAATAGTTGCCGCTGAGGTCGATAAACCATCCTCCTGAATGATAGCTGGCAATCAGGCTGGCAGCCGTGAGCGGTGTCCCTGCCTCGCGCATACCCTTGTTCATCACGATGTCGTCGGTGTAGGTGCGCTTGGTGGAACTCATGTATCTCACATTGGCATTGTTGATGTTCTTGGCTTCGCCCCATGTGCCGAGAGCCTTGATGTTGAAAGCGGAATTGACCTTGAAGTCCAATCCTAATTCCACGCCGTAATATTCTTTCTCGATACCTGTCATGGAGACGTATGAGAACGAGTTGATGTCGTCAAAATAGAAGTTTTGCCATTCCGTCGCATGGTCAACACGGCTGTAATAAGCATTCAGGTTGGCATGAACCCAAGCATTCTGGTATTGGTAACTAAACTCCGAACTAAACACATGCTCATCCTTGAGGTTGCTCACGAAGTCATTGTTCATCTCTGGCGAGACAAATGCGGCATTAGCCAAAGGTGCTTTCCATTCATATCCTACGCCTAACTTAAACACATGGCCACGACCTGCATCGAGCGAAAGGCTACCCTTTCCTCCTGCCTCGCTGAACCATGCCGTCTCGCTTGCTCCGTATGAGTTATCGGCAAACATACCATTGCGCATATATCCCTTGCGATTCATGGCGGTCTGCCCCATACGCCCGGCAATCATCGCGTGCCAGGGACCAGACGTGGCAGAATAGCTGCTCCAGATGTTTCCCTTGTAAACCCGCAGGGCATAGTCGTAACCGAACTTGTCGCCTTCATAGACGAGTTTGCCTTGCCCGTTGGCTCCCATGGTGTTGAGGTCGTATTGCACGTAGGGGTTGATGATGTCATACGTACCGAGGGCATACGAGTTGATGTTGTGGAACGTGGAGGCACCGAGCATGTCTTCCATCGTCTGGTAATGCCTTCCCACATTGGACGCGATGTTTCCCCCGATGTTCCACGTCTTCTTGTCGCCCATCCGCTCGGTGAACGTTGACGACAGGTTGAACGTCAGGTTATCGCTGTGCTTGGCTTGCACATAGTAGAGGGCATCTGCTCCCGTGGCGGCAGCATTCTTGTTGGACCAATAGAGGCGGTCCCAGTTGATTTGCCGGTTCTCCTTGGAGGCGAGCCAGAAGTCGCGAGCCGTGTTCCAGTCGTTGAGGGCAAGCTCCGTGCGGTATGTGGCATTGGTCTCATCCCACACATCGTAATAGGAACTGGGAAGGTTTTTCCAATAATTAGGCTGGGGGTTCTCGGCATTGTTGTAATTGAGCTTGGTACTCTTGTACATCGAATACTTGCCGAAGAGCGACGTGGTGAGTTTCATGTCGTTGTTGATGTTCCAATCCCATGTGGCAATGGCAGACGGCGCAAAGTCGTTGACGACGCGCGAGTTGCGCTTGTGGCCGTTTTGGTATCCCCAATAAGGATTGTAATAACGGTCATTGGCAAGCCAATAAGCCTCATCGGTGGAAGCACCTTGCGATGCCCTCTCGGTGGGATTTCCCCAAGTGGAAAGGGAGAGCGAGTGGCCGTTGTCCCATTTCTTCTGTACCCCGAGGAAATAACTAAGGGCATTGTAGAACGTTCCTTCCACATATCCCTCCTTTGCCCAACGATAGGTGAGGTTGGCGGCGATAGCCCATCCCTTCTCGTTGAATCCTGAAGCGTATGTGTACATCCCACGCACGGTGTAGTTGCGATTGGCACCACTAAGTGTAATGCGATGCCCCGCCGCCATGCTCCCCGCACGGAAGTTGTAATTGTTACTACCGCCCATAGCGGGCATGGTGAAGCTGTTTCCCTCAAAGGGGAGGGCGAAGTCCACGTTGCGTGTCTGTTGGTTCAAGCCACCCACCATGGAATAGCTGAACTGCCCGCGCTCCATGTCGTTCATGGGTGCGCCGTTGACAAACACTTCGTTGTACTTCTGGTTGTAGGCACGGTAACGGAAGCGCACAGGCGAGAACTGGTATCCCACCTGTGACGCATACACATTGGTGTTAGAGTTGAGGATGGTGACATTCTGCGACATGTCGTCGTCCTCTCCCAACTGTGCCTCGGTGAACGTGAATGCCGATTCGCTGAGCGAACTGGTCTTTTGCTCTTCTGTCTCCGTGACTTGTGCGAAAGCCATCGTTGAACAGCAGAGGCTCATCACAACGAGTTTCAGTTTTTCTTGCATATATAAAAATGAATAATAGTTGTTAGGTTTAATATATGGTGCAAAGTAACTAAATATATTTGAAAAATAAAAGGATTTTTGATGTTTTTTCCGCCGATTATATACGATTATTCAGATTTAATTACGATATTTGCAGCATAATACTAACTAACATGACGATGACAAAGCAATCTATCCTATGGGTGTTGGCGTTATTCTTCGCACTACCCACATCCGCACAACGAAAATTCTCCGTATATGGTGTAGGGTTCTACAACCAAGAAAACCTATTTGACACCTGTCATGACACGGGAAAGAACGACTATGAGTACCTTCCCACGGGTACAAATAAGTGGGATGGGCTGAAGTATTCCAACAAATTACGTAACATGGCACGTGCCTTGGCAGACATGGGAACAGACATGCTACCGGGTGTGGGCTGCGCCGTTATCGGCTTGAGTGAAGTGGAGAACAGCAAGGTGCTTGACGACTTGACGGCACAGGAGCCTCTATCTGCTCGAGGATATAAATATGCACATGTGGAAGGTGCCGACCGACGCGGCGTGGATTGTGCCATGCTCTACAATCCCAGCCTTTTCACGGTGCGCGATGTCAAACTGGTACCATACGTCTATGAGTTGCCAGCTGACAGCAACCGCGCCACCCGTGGTTTTTTGACGGTGAGCGGAACATTGGCAAACGAGCATGTGACGGTCGTCGTATGCCACTGGCCCAGCCGTTTTTCAGGTGCCTATTATCGTGAGTTGGCAGGCAAGCAGGTACGTGTGTTGAAAGATTCGCTGCTCCGCGATGACCCTAATTGCAAGGTGTTTGTCATGGGCGACATGAACGACGACCCCATCAACAAGAGCATGACGGAACAATTGGGTGCGAAAGGCGACCTCGCCAAGGTGAAACCTGATGAAATGTTTAACCCCTGGTACAACATCCTCACCAAGGAGGGACGTGGCACTTTGATGTACAATGGCTCTTGGAACTTGTTTGACCAGATTGTCATGACTCCCAACGTGCTTGACCAAGCCGGCACCAAGGATTATAGCACATTGAAGTATCTGAAGCCACAAATATTCCGCCGCGACTATCTCATCCAACAAGAGGGCAAATACAAGGGGTCTCCCCTCCGCACTACCGCTGGCGGCGTATGGCTCAATGGGTTCAGCGACCACCTTCCCGTCGTCGTTTATCTTGTCAAGGAACAACAATAAGCCGACGTATGGCAGAAGTGGAACACCACCCTTGGCAACCTTTCCTGCCCGACGGATGCCGCGTGTTGATGCTCGGCAGTTTCCCTCCTTCACGTAAGCGTTGGTGCATGGACTTTTTCTATCCAAACTTCATCAACGACATGTGGCGTATCATGGGCATTCTATTCTACGATGACAAGGCGCATTTCGTTGACGAGGAGCGTAAGGAGTTTGTCCTTGACCGCATCATCCCATTCCTCAACGATCGACATATAGGGTTGTTCGACACCGCCATTGCCGTGAGAAGGCTCAACAACACAGCTTCCGACAAAGACTTGGAAGTGGTGGAAGAGACGGATTTAGATGCCCTGTTGAGCCGCATCCCACAATGTGAGGTCGTTGTGACGACAGGGCAAAAGGCGACCGACATCTTTTGCGGTCAATTCCAAATCACTCAACCCAAAGTGGGATCCTACACCTCTTTCAAATATAAAGGCAAGGACATGCGGCTCTATCGTATGCCCAGCAGTTCACGCGCCTATCCCATGAAGGTAGAGCGCAAGGCAGAATATTATGCCCACTTGTTTCAAGACATCACATAAAACCAAAATAACATGGAAAAAGTAACCATTATCGGTATCGCCGGCGGCACGGGGTCGGGCAAGACCACCGTCGTGAAGAAAATCGTCGAGGCATTGCCACCGCACTATGTGGCGGTCGTTCCCTTGGACTCTTATTACAACGACACGTCGCACATGACGGAAGAGGAGCGTCACGCCATCAACTTCGACCATCCCGATGCCTTCGACTGGAAACTACTCTACAAGCAAATCAATGAGTTGCGACAAGGCAATGCCATCGAGCAACCCACCTATTCCTACCTGCTCTGCAACCGATTGCCCGATACCATCCACGTGGAGCCGAAGCCCGTCATCATCATCGAGGGCATCATGACACTGCTCAACCGTAAGCTACGAGACTTGATGGACTTGAAAATCTTTGTCGATACAGACCCCGATGAGCGGCTCATCCGCAATATCCAGCGCGACACTATCGACCGCGGACGTACCGTCTCGATGGTTGTAGACCGCTATCTCAAGGTTCTTAAGCCCATGCACGAGCAATTCATCGAGCCCACGAAGCGATATGCTGACCTCATCATCCCGCAAGGCGGCGAGAATCTCAAGGGCATCGGCATCCTATGCAAGTACATTGAGGGGTTGATGCCAGAGGTCAATTCATGATGCTGAGTCGTCGGAAGGCGCAGGAAGTTGTTCCTCCTTTTGGACAACAACCTCTTTCTCTTTCTCCATTATCTTACGCTCATGGTTAGCAGCCACGAGTTTGAGACCATTGACTATCTCCGTGGCAGCATAAAGCAACATGCACCATCCCGTGAGCAACAAGGGTGTGGTAGCCATCTCAATAGGCTTGAAAATCAAGAACAATGCCACCAAAAGGATAACCGAAGGCAACAGCCAATAGAAGAAGCCCACACGGCAGAAACGGGTTGCCCGCCCCAAATTCACAAACTGGTTGATGGCTCCCAAGATCAAGATAGCCGCCATCGCATACATAACCCCTGTGATGAACGACACGGGCATGACTGCCAGGATGATACCAAGGATGATGCTACCGAGACCCACCAACGGGAAATTGGGCGACAACCCCGCCGACACCAAGTTTCCCTCGGCATCATAGACTTTTTGCCCTTCGGCTTTCTGCTTGCCACTATAATAGATGGCACAGGAAATGATTCCCGAGACAAAGAACAAAACACCCGAGGCGACGGTAATCCATCGAACCGTATCTTCCCGATATTCAAGTATCAACATGCCCACTATCGCGGCAACCACGGCCCTTACCAATGAGGAGAAAAAGATCTTCATGACTTCGCTTTTGTAAAGATTTGCCGCAAAATTAAGAATAATATGGGTGAATCACAATCTTTTTTGTAATTTTGTCACTGAAACATCAAAAATCATCTTTTATGACCATCCTATTATTGACACGACACGGAGAAACCATTGACAATGCCAAGCACATCATACAAGGGCATCGGCAGGGTGAACTTAACGAAAAAGGCATCAAGCAGATGACGGAACTGCGCAACCGACTTGCCAACGAACCCATTGATGTGTTCATCTCCAGCGACCTCAAGCGAGCCATCGACTCCTGCAAAATCATCGCCGAGCCACATGGGAAGGAAGTCGTCACAATGCCCTTGCTGCGCGAGAGAGACTGCGGACAGTTCACAGGACGCTATATCCCAGACATCGGAAAGGACGAGCCGTGGCCCGAAGACATGGAAACATTGTCGCAATTAACGGAAAGGGCATCAAGATTCCTTGAGGAGATTAGACGGCAATATCCCAACAAGACCGTCCTTGCCGTGGGGCATGGCATCGTCAACAAAGCCATCCAGAGCGTCTATTTCGACAGGCCCATTCACACCGTTCCCAAGATGAACAATGCCGAACTCCGTGAGTTGCGGCTTCTTCCCGAAGGGAAAGAATATGCCATATCGCCAGAGAATGTCTCCAGCACCATCAGCCTCAAAAGCAATTTTGACGAATTTGTCAGATAAACAAACCAAGACAACATCACCATGACTGACAAGAGCATGAGAATCGTCATCCTCGACGGTTACACCACCAACCCCGGCGACCTCTCCTGGGACAAACTGGGGCTATTAGGAAACTTGACCATCTACGATCGCACCAAACCCGAACAAATCATTGAACGTGCCAAGGAGGCAGAAATCATCCTAACCAATAAGGTCTGCATTGGCAAAAAGGAGCTTGAGTCGTTGCCACGCCTACGGTATATTGGCGTTCTCGGCACGGGATATAACGTCATCGATGTGGAAGCCGCCAGGGAACGGGGCATTACCGTGGCCAACGTACCAGCCTATAGCACCGATAGCGTTGCGCAAATGGTATTTGCCCATCTACTTACCGTGGCTCATCATGTAGAACGTTATGCCTATAAAAACAAACAAGGTGATTGGAGCGACAGCATCGATTTCTGTTATTGGGACACGCCCTTGATGGAATTGGCGGGAAAGACAATGGGCATCGTGGGACTTGGTAACATCGGGAAACGTGTTGCCGCCATTGCGCAAGCCTTTGGGATGAAAGTGATTGCCTATAGCAGCAAGCCCGCGAACATGCTTCCCACAGGCATCGGCAAAGTATCTCTCGATGAACTTTTCATCCATAGCGATGTGGTCTCATTGCATTGCCCTCTGACCGCCGAGACCCGATACCTCATTGATGCGGATGCCTTACGCAAGATGAAACCCACTGCCATCCTCATCAATACAGGACGGGGACCGTTGGTCAATGAGAAAGATGTTGCCGATGCCCTCAATGAGAAAAGGATTGCCGCCTATTGTGCCGATGTCCTTAGCCAGGAGCCACCGCCAGCCGACAACCCATTGATACACTGCCCCGATGCCTATATCACGCAACATATATCATGGGCAACTTACGAGGCAAGGGTGAGATTGATTGACATTGCCACAGAGAATGTTCGCGCATTCATCCAGGGAAAGCCACAAAACGTCGTTGCATAATATAGTTAAGAGCCCATGGACCATGGACTCTTAACTATGATGAATTACCTAATTATTATCTTCTTCCTCCGAATGAGCCTCCGCCATGGCTGCCACCCGATGAGGAGCCTCCACCGCCACGGCTGCCACTGCTGAAAGACCCACCCCGGCTTCCGCCGCCGAAAGAGCCGCTCGTGCTGCGCGACGGTGCGCTCATCGAACGATTAGACGAGGAGCCGACCGAGCCGCTGCGCGGGGTGAATGTGCTGCGTGGTGTGGTTGACTGCACATTGGAACGTGAGTTACCAAAGCTACTGCCGCTGGGACGGGTCACCGTCGTGCGTGTGCTGCTCTCGCGTGTGCTATTGCTGCCAATGCTCCGTGAGCCACCATTGCCAAACGACCTGTTGCCTCCATAGTTGCCCGGTGCGCCACCATTACGGTTAGAGGGGCTTACGCTGCGACCATTTTGTATGCCATGGCTACCGCCGCGTCCGAAGTCTCCACGGTTGAAGCCGTCGCGCATCCCTACCCTGTCATGTCCTGGGCGTGGTCCAAAAGTGCGTCCGTGATACCAGCTGCGACCACCATTCATCCTCCAACTGTGCCCTCCACGGTATACATGGAAGAAATGTGGCCTGCCAAAATAGAAGTAGTCACGGTGCGGATAGCGTGCATAGATGCCAAAGTGCCAATATCCTGCGTTCCAATAGAGCGGACGATAGAAATAGGCTGCATCCACATACATGCGATATTGCCAGTCGAGCAGGATATAGCTTAGGTCGAGATTACGTTGCTGCCAGTATGCACCATAGAGGTCAGTTTGGCTGTTGACACTCATGAGGTAATCGAGGTTCACCTCGTAAGCAGCCTCATATTGTTCTTCCGTGAGGTTCAGCTCATACGCCATCTTGTCTGTGAGGAACAGCGCCTGCTGGCGTGCTTGCTCATAACTCATTGCATTTGCCGATACTGTCATAACGAACAGTGATGTCAAGGCGATGATCAACTTCTTCATAATCTTACGGTTTTAAAATGATTTCTAATGTTCACGGTGCAAAGATACGACAACCCAACAAACAAAAAAAAGGAATTTCCCTAAAACGATGGGGGAAAATCCCTAAATGCAATAAATCACCAAAAGTAACGTTACATATATATAATAAGGTGTCTATGAAACGTCTTCCTGTTGTTATCATTATCCTGTCATACCTCATTCCTGCATTTCCACAGGAATGGATGGACTATGGCGATGCGGGAAGGTTGGAATGGACAAAAGGCATCCAATACGAGGTGGAGATGCAAGGGGCGCTCTCACACGGCAAGACACCCCTCTGGCTCAATGCCAACAAATACGGCCTCAGCTCTTTGGAAGAGACTAACGGATACCTACGGGGGTCTGTCACTCGCCCCCTGCGCATGGACAGCGTCAGGCGATGGGGCATTGGCTATGGCATAGATGTCGCCGTGCCTTATCATTATACCAGTGACATCATCATCCAACAGGCTTTCGCCGAGGTGCGTTGGCTCCATGGCACACTTACCGTCGGAAGTAAACACTATCCCTTGCAAATGAAGAACAACGACCTTAGCAGCGGCTCGCAGACATTGGGAACCAATGCCCGTCCGGTACCGCAAGTGCGGTTAGCGTTGCCCGACTATTGGGTCTTGCCTTTCAGCAATGGCTGGCTTGGCATCAAGGGACACGTGGCATACGGCAGGATGACCGACGACAAGTGGCAGCACGACTTCACAAACCGTCAAAGCAAATATGCCGACAACGTCAGATACCATAGCAAGTCGGGGTTCATCAGGATCGGGAACGAGGAGGGGTTTTATCCCCTGTCGCTGGAAATGGGCTTGGAGATGGCATGTACCTTCGGTGGCATGTCTTATATGCCGATGTGGGGCGACTCCATCAGGATCGTGAAAAGCGACGCCAACCTAAGAAGTTACTACAGGGCTTTCGTGCCTGGGGGCAGCGAACATGTAGAGAAAGACACGCCCTACGAGAATGCCGAGGGCAACCAATTGGGCAGTTGGTTGGTGCGTGTGAGGTATGATGCCGACGACTGGACGATGAGCATCTATGCCGACAGATACTTTGAGGACCATTCCTCGATGCTTAACCTTGACTACGACGGTTATGGCACGGGGGAGGAGTGGAACGAGAAGAAGAGGTCGCGGTACCTACTCTATGCCTTCAAGGACTGGATGTTAGGGGCGGAGCTCAACTTCAAATACAATCGATGGTTGAGAAATATCGTTTTTGAATATCTCTACACCAAGTACCAAAGCGGGCCTCTCTACCACGACCATTCACAGGGACTGTCCAATCATATCGGGGGAAACGACGACTTCTACAACCATTACATCTTCACGGGATGGCAACACTGGGGGCAGGTGATGGGAAATCCATTGTATCTATCGCCCATTTACAACGAGAATGGCGACATCTACGTGCATAACAACCGCTTCATGGCATTCCACCTGGGGGTTGACGGCAATCCCACGGAGCGGCTCCACTATCGCTCGCTTGTGACATGGCATGACGGCCTCGGCACATACACCTATCCCTATACCAAGAACCGGCACAACCTCAGTGTCCTGTTGGAAGCCGACTATCGCTTCCATCACGGATGGAAGGTGAAAGGGGCATGGGGCATGGACGCGGGGAATATCCGTGGCAACAACCAAGGATTCCAACTCACTATTTCCAAGCTTTTCACGCATTAAAGTTTACCAAGATGAAAAATACAGATGCCCGCATATCAAGAATGAGAGAACCAAGGAATGCCATCCTGGCCTTCCTCCCCTTTCCCATACGAAAGCCCTGCGCCATCGGAACACTCTGCGCCCTGGGTGTCTTATGCATCCTCTGCGCCTTATGTGTTTCTTGCGAGGTGGAGACGCATTCCAAGGGAAACATCGACGGCAACTGGCATCTCGTGAAGATAGACACCCTCGCTACGGGAACCGCCGTGGATTTAAGCGAAAACCGTATCTTCTGGGCTTTCCAGGCGAACCTGTTGCAGCTGCGCGACAACGACCGACCCGATACCGTCTATATCATGCGGTTTGCCATAGACGGCGATGCACTCGCCCTCAGCGACCCCCGGATCAACGACCGAGAGACAGGAGACCCCATAGCGGAACTAACGCCAACCCTCAAACACTTAGGCATAAACCAAGCGGAAGAGCTCTTTGCGATAGAACAGCTCAAGAACACAAGGATGACCTTGTCGTCCGACATGCTTCGCCTGACATTCAAGAAACATTAACATGGAACCAAGAATCATACAATTGCCCAAACATGTAGACCTTCGAGGGAACCTCTCCGCCATCGAAGAGGGCGAGGAAATACCTTTCCGCATCGCACGTACCTATTGGATATACGACGTACCGGGAGGGGAGACCCGTGGCGGTCACGCCTACAAGCAAAACGAGGAATTTATCATCGCCCTGTCGGGTAGCTTTGACGTGTTGCTCGATGACGGCAACGGGGAGAGGTGTTTCTCGCTCAACCGTTCCTATTATGGGCTTTTCGTCCCACGGGGCTGGTGGCGGTCGATGAATAACTTCTCCACCAATTCCGTCGCCCTCGTCCTGGCGTCTATCCCCTATACGCCGGAGGATTATATCTATGACTATGAAGTATTCAGGAGTTTTAGGAGTTCAGGAGTTCAGGAGTTTAGGAGTTCAGACAACAGTCCTTTTGCTGAAAATGTAGAATCACCCCATGTCATTGGTTCTCCATCAAACGATTCTTCTTTCTTCATTCATCATTCTTCATTTAAAAACAAGGCTTCCGTCTACGACTGCCCCCTTATCCCATTGCCCAAGGTGGAAATTCGCGAGGGCAACATCACGGCACTCAACGGCGGCAAAGACTTGCCCTTTGACATCAAGCGCGTGTTCTACACTTACGACATTCCCGGCGGAGTGACACGCGGCGGGCACGTACACCTCAATTGCCATGAACTGCTGGTGGCGGCAAGTGGCAGCTTCGAAGTGGTATTGGACGATGGCACCAATCGCCGCACCGTCATTCTCAACCGCCCATATTACGGTCTTCATATCCCTCCCGGCATCTGGAGCCACGAACAAGAGTTCTCCTCTGGCTCCATCTGCCTCGCCCTGACATCCGACGTTTACGATGACAACGACTACATTCGCGACTATGAGGATTATAAGCAAGCACACCTACTAACTAAATAATGTTTGGCAACATGGAACGAATCGAGAGAATCCAGCAGATGGAAGCGCATTTCGACATCGCCTCCGAGGCTGTGAGTAAGCTATATGAGGCAATGAGAAGGTACAAGAAAGCACAACCTTCCATCAAGGCATTGAAGCACTATTTTGACAAAGGTGAATGGGTAGAGGACTTCGAGGCGGACGAGAAGGGGCTTTTGCCCAAGGACTTGAAACGGGGCGTATTGTCAGAGGACGGCCTATGGGACCTGCTTGCAGACGACAATGACCTGAAGAAACTGCTCAAACAACGGTGATAACCGATACATCTATCGGTAACAAACATGTCTATTGTCGGGAATGGATGCGGCATTTGCAACCGTGCGGCTATAGCCAAAAGACCGTGCGGCCATAGCCAAAAGGGTGTGCGGCCAAGGGCAAAATAAAAAAGACAAATACCCACGCTATGATCATTTGCGCGGGTATTTATGCGATTATAGGTTGCTTCCTTTTTTTTATTTGATGTGTACCTGTAGGCTCAAGGCACTCACATCGAGGTCTTTGTTCCTTGCCGAGGGAGCGGCATTTGACACCGTGAATAAGTATTCGCCACGGGTGAGCTTGCTACTTCCATCTTCCTGTACGGTCATCAGTCGTCCTATGGGGACGTCGAATTGCACTTCTTTGCTTTCCCCGGGCATGAGGGCGACACGTTGGAAGGCTGCCAGTTGCTGGATGGGGGCGGTAAAGCCAGCATTTGGCGCTGATACATATACTTGTGGGGTCTCGGTAATAGGCCATGATGAATGGTTGGCAAGTGTCACTTGGACGGTCGCCCCTTTCTTCTTGTCGGCTGTCACGCGGAGGTTTGCGTAATCTACCTTTCCGTAACTCAACCCATAGCCAAACGGATAAAAGACGTTATCGGACATATACTTATAGGTGCGCCCCTTCATGGAATAATCCTCAAACGGTGGCAACTTGTCGCCATCGGCAGGGAAGGTCACTGGCAACTTGCCAGAGAAGTTAGCGTCGCCAAAGAGTAGGTCGCCCAGCGCATAACCTCCCTCTTGCCCAGGGTACCAAGCCATGATGACGGCATCTGCCAATTGCGAGATCTCCCGCACGTCCACAGGGCTGCCTCCCGTCAACACGACGATGACTCCGCTATGCTTGCGCGCCCTGATGTCGCGCAGGAACTTCATCTGGCTCTCCGGCAGACCGATGCCGTCGCGGTCGCCACGCTCGGAGTCGATAGCCTCTCCCTCCTCGCCTTCGAGGTTCCCGTTGTTTCCCATCACCACCACGGTGTATTCCGCCCCGGCGGCTTCATCCACCGCCCAGTTGATGGAATTGCGTGTGGGCGCACTCTCCATCACGCCGGGACGGTAATTGACTGCCGTACCGTTGCTCACTTTCGACACGATACCTTGCAAGTAGGTGCAATAGCGGTCTGAGATACCGAAGTAATTGCCCATCAGCCAAAATGCGTCGGCTGCTCCCGCTCCTGTGACAAACAGCGTGTGGATGTCTTTCTTCAAGGGCAACACGCCATCGTTCTTCAGCAATACCATGCTCTCCACGGCTGCTTGTCTGGCAAGCGCAATGTGCCTTTCGCATCCTATCACCTCCTCACCCACATGGTTGTAAGGGCAATTGTCGTCGGGTTGGAGGATGCCCAATTTCAGGCGGGTCATCATCAACGGCATCAACGCCCTGTCAATGTCTGCCTCTGTGATAAGATGTTGCGCCAGCGCTTCCTTCATCGCCTTAAATGTAGTGCCACATTCCACGTTGAGGCCCGCCTTGATGGCTATGGCGCAGGCCTCCGCCTCCGTCTTGGCAATCCGATGACCCTCGTAAATGTCGGTCACCGCTCCGCAATCGCTCACGATATGCCCTTGGAATCCCCATTGCTTACGCAGGATGTCGGTAAGTAGGAACTTGCTACCCGACGCGCTTTCGCCATACACGCGGTTATAGGCACCCATGATGATCTCCACTTTCCCTTTTTGCACAAGCATTTGGAACGCGGGTAAGTAAGTTTCCCACAAGTCACGTCTTGATGGCTCAACGTTCACCGTATGGCGCGTCGCCTCAGGCCCGGAGTGGACGGCATAGTGCTTGCCGCAGGCGGCCGCCTTGAGATACACGGGGTCGTTGCCTTGCATCCCCTGCACGAAGGCCGTGCCCATCGTACCCGTGAGGAAAGGGTCTTCGCCGTATGTCTCCATACCCCTACCCCATCGTGGATCGCGAAAGATGTTGACATTGGGACTCCAGAACGTCAATCCCGTATAGCGGGAGTAGTTGTTGTTCTTACGTGCCACTACGTATTTCGCCCGCCCCTCCGTGGCGATGGCATCCCCTATCTCTTTCGCCAAGGCAGGGTCGAAAGTGGCGCCCAGCCCGATGGGCTGCGGAAAGACGGTGGCTCGCCCGTCGCGTGCCACGCCATGCAACGCCTCGTTCCACCAGTCGTAAGGCTCGATGCCCAATCGTGGGATGCCGGGTGTCTCGTTCATCAACTGAGTGAATTTCTCTTCGAGCGTCATTTGTGAAATGATGTCGGTAGCTTGTTGCGCAAGGCGGTTCTGTCCGTCTTGCGCAGATGTTGAAATGGTTGCTGTCAACATGAGGGTTATCAATAAGTGTTTCATTTGTTTAGGTGATTTGTTATTGTCATGATTGTCAATTTATGTAGGCTGTTGTTCGGCTTGTCATCTACGGGAGTCATCCCTCGCCCTTGACTTCGTGACGAGCCAGACACCCGTGAATACGAGGATGACGGCAAGGGCATGGGTGGGTTTCAACACGCCTACGCCCATTAGCAACGAGGCGAAGACCGAGACGATGGGTTGCACATAGTTGTATACTGAGACCACGGTGGGGCGCAAGGCGCGCTGCCCAACCATCGTGAGGATGTAGCAGAGGAACGTGCCGACGCACACCACATATCCCACTTCCATCCATGTCTTAACAGGCAAGTGCGAACACACCGTGTCCATTGTTTCACCAAAGGTGAATGGCAGGAGCATGATGGAAGCCCAGGAAAACATGTATCGGTTGATGGTGAAGACGTTGTAACGGCGGATGAGCGGGTTGAAGAGGGAAAGGTAAAGCGCGAAAGAGAACTGCGCGAAGAGGCAGAGTAGGTCGCCACGGATGTCGCCCACCTTGTCGCTCACGTGCGATGCTGAGGTGAGGATGAGCATCAACGCCCCAGAGCAGCCCATCAATACGCCAATGGCTTTCTTGCCCGTGATGGGTTCTTTCAAGATCAGAGCCGACAGAAGCATGGCGAAGATTGGCATGGAGGTGGTGACGATGCTCGCATTGATGGGTGATGTGAGACTCAACCCCAACGTATAGCAACACTGGTTTAACAACAGGCCGAAGATGGCGGCACCTGCAAACATCAGCTTGTCGCCTCGCGGGACATGCTCCCTATGGACAAACAACGATGTCAGCCAAAAGAGCAAGCAAGCACCCACCACGCGGAAGGTCACCATCGACAGGCCGCTCACGCCATGCAGCATCGCCTCCTTGCCCACGGGAGCCATTAGCCCCCAACCCGCACACGCCCCAAACATGGACAGGTGAGCCACAAGCATCCCGTCGTTTCTCCTCTCAGCAATCATTGCCATACATCATTTATAACGCTACAAAGTTACTTCTATTTTATGCAACCGCCAAAAATATGCTGGCTTGATTTACAATTAGACGGATTTGGCAGGGGTTGATGGGAGTTACTATTCCAACGGAAATCAATGGTTTTTGGTATGTGGAAGTTATTACGTTGTTTTCTGCGTAAGTCGTTATAAATTAGCCCATTTCGGCTAATTTGTACTTTTCTGAGATTTATGAGTCTGGACGATTGTTGAGGCTGTTCCGTTACCAAAGTGTTACTTACGATTGTTTGGGTAATATGTGTGAAATCGGGGGTCTGTATGAGAATTCTGGTGCCTCGGAATGATATACATGTTCTGTCATATTTGACTTCTCCTATAAACAGCATTCGCTTCAAGAGCTGAATATTATGTTCACCAGAACCACAGCAAGGTATGTTTTCAGCCGCTCAAAACTCTGTTAGCCGCTGAAAACTCCTTGCTTTAAATAATTCTTTGTTTGACCTCCGTAATCGGCTTGCCGCTTCGCTCGTCAAAGAAGTCGGTTTGCCTGTCCATACTCTAACGAACCGAATAATCTCAATCGGCATCCCAAATAAGCAAAATTCCTGAAAATAACATAAAACATTGCAGATTATTGAACGGAAATCCTACAGTCTGCAATTCTTTTCGTATCTTTGTAATCAGATTTTGACAAATCAAATACAGGGATTTGCATGTATAAGTTGAACGAATTAGTATTTGAAGCTATGCTTGAAAAAGCAAAGCAAGCATACAATGGCAACCCTTTCATGAAGTTAGCCGTTGATATATTATCTTATGAGTATAACCGCCATCAATATAATGACTGCCTCCGCCATATCAACGAAGAAAACTATCAAATAGCAAGTATGTATAATCAGATTAGCCAAAGAGGTGGTTTTATTACTCCGTTTGAACAGCAAGAGTTACAAAAACATATTCAATTAAGAAGTGAATATGAGACAAAAAGTATGAAGCATTTTATGTCAGAAGGCAAAGATGCAGGAGATATAGTAAACAATATGTCCTGTAAATGAATTAGAGTTAGTGGGTTACTACAATTCACTTATTGGGTAACTCGGAAAAGTTAGTGGGTAAGTCGAAAATAGAACAACAATTTGAAAAACGCAAGATAAAAAACAGAAGAAAGATAAATATGGCACGAGACTTGTTTAATAACAATGATTATTTAGACTATAATTTCCCTGAACCACAATATTTGGGAGCAAAATTCATCCATAGAGGATGGATTGCAAAATTTATACCTGAGAGCGTCGACACTGTTTTGGATGCATTCGGAGGCTCTCAGTCTGTTGCTTATATGATGAAACAGTTGGGAAAAAGAACGTTGACTAATGATTTTATGAGTTTTAATTATCACATTGGTAAGGCTCTTGTTGAGAATCCAAGCATAATGCTTTCTTCGGATGATACTGCGATTCTGTTTGCAGAGAACAGTAATCCTGAGGACTTTAATTTGATGGAGTCTCTTTTCGCCGATTTGTTCTTTACCCGCGAAGAAGCTGCTTTTGCCGATAGCTTCAGGAGTAATGTTAGTAAACTCGATAATCCATACAAGCAGTCGTTGGCACTTACCGTGATGTGTAGGAGTATGACTCGTAAAGTAACGATGGGACATTTTGCACACACCCAGGCACTCAACTATGCTGCTGACCCTGCCCGTATTAAAAGAAACCGCAGCCTTATTCGTCCGCTAAAGGAATTGTTTCTGGAATTATTGCCTGGGTACAATGCTGCTGTCTTCGACAATCAAGAGCATAATAAAAGCTACCATGAAAATGTTCTCGACCTGCTTCCGAGGCTTGAAGGTGTAGACCTTGTATATTTTGACCCTCCATATTGTAATAGTCATGCTGACTATCAGTCATTCTATCACCTGTTGGAAACATTTGTGGAATACTGGAAGGACAAGCAATTTGTTAATGGAACGAAACGCTATGAACCGAAACGATATAGCGGATTTGACAAAAATTGCGAAGCCGTTGACAATTTGCGCAGAATGTTTGAACTATCGCAGAACATCCCAACATGGCTTGTAAGCTATAACGATCGGAGCTATCCTGACATTGATACGATGATGGCTATGATAGAGCCGTATCGCGATGTAAAGGTTGAGCGAAAGACTTATAGTGCTGGCCGTGGCGGAAAAGGCAGTGTGGCGGGTAGCAGTGAGATTCTTATGATTTGTACACCAAAATAGAAATAGAGATGAGCAACTTTGAAAAATGGGACAAGGAATTTCGTGCCCAGAACTTATATGCGTTCAACAATAATGCCAATGCCTTGCTTTGGCTGAAAGTGCGTGCTGTTTGTCGCGGCAAGCAAATTGATCAATTCTTAAATGATAACGAACTGACGCTGACATCTACAAAATATCTGAACAAAACGTTGAGCTGTTCGAATTATTGGAGAATCACGATGATGCCAAGTCCATGCTTGACAGATACCTTCAAGGTAAGAACCATGAGTGGTACACTTCAATAGGTGTTGACGAAGAAAAACTGAAAGACGACCTTTACAAAGTGCAGTACTATGCATGGGGCGGCGACCAGAACAATTCTTTGGACAAACATCTTGTCAGCAGATATGTCAAAGTCATTAGCGAATACGATGAATTAGTTAGCAAACAGGGCGAAATTGCCAACAATGCATGGAACTACGTACAAAACAGCTGGTATAACAACTGGACATCGTATCTTATTGAATCCTTGTTCAAACGCCACCCAAGAGTTATTTCTGCCGTAGGCGAGATAAAAAGCGTCGACTTCTTTATTGATGATTATCCTGTAGATCTGAAAGTAACATTCTTCCCCAATCAGTATATGGAAGAGAAAATTAAAGCCAAATTGGGTAAGGGAATTTTATCGTGGCTAAAGTCAAAGGGTAAGGAATTTGGAATTACGGCTTGTAGTGACGATTCGGAGAGTCAGCAGATTTACGCGCTAACGGAAAAACTATCTGAACAGGGTCGCAATGATGTCATAAAGGCTCTTAATGATGCTAAGAGTGGGGTAATCAAAGACGCTCAGAACAATCCTGTAGAGCTAATGACATGGTTATACGCTCACCAAGGCGAGATGCGTTTTGGTGCAGAGAACAGACTTTTTGTTATTCTAGCCGACTCTACAGACATGAACCAGTCTTGGAAGATGAAGCGTGCATTCTCTTTGATAGAGCCAAAAGTACAAAACTATCTTGATACCTTCACAAATGAGTCGCTAAAAAAGATTGGATTTTCATTCAAGAAACAAAACTACACAAGCCTTGCTGATGTGATTTTTGTTGTAAAATGAAGAAATTGAGCGGAAATAGTTGGTGCATCATGGGATGGGTGGAGTTTAAGCATAACAATGATGAGCCTCGCATGATAGGTGAAGACATCAGTGCTTTGGCTAATAGTGCTGTGCTGGCAGACCGTTCTCACGCCTATATGATTTGGGGTGTGGAGGATGGAACGCACAACATAATTGGAACAAATGCCAGACTGAAGCATACGAAGAAAGGGAATCAGGAGATAGAGAACTGGCTGCGATACCTCCTGTCTAAGAATGCCGACTTTGAATTCCAGTCGGTGGATATTGACGGGAAGCATGTTGAGATTATCATCATTGCTAAGGCTCTTGGTGTACCCGTTACCTTTGAAAAGGTCGATTACATACGGGTAGGCAGTTATACAAAGAAGGTCTATGAGTTCTCTGTTTTACAGGCTCAGTTGTGGGACAGACTCAGGCATGAGCAATTCGAAGATACATTTGTTGCGATTGACCTGACATTGCAACAGGCTTTGCGCTTGTTGGATTGTGATTCTTACTTTGAGATTCTACAAATACCAGTTCCAACGGAAAAGGAAGGGTATGCCCATTATCTTGAAGAAGAGGGTATTATTAAGAAACAGGATAATGGGCTGTATGCCATTACAAACCTTGGAGCAATCCTGTTTGCCAAAAAGTTGACAGACTTTCCACGTTTGGGGCGAAAGGCAATCAGAGTGGTGCAATATGAAGGAAACAACAGGCTCACCATTCTCAAAGAGGAAACAATGTATGAAGGGTATGCCGTCAGTTTGGAGAAAGCAGTAAGGTATGTCAATACGCTATTGCCGTCAAGAGAAGACATCAATTCAATACGCAGGGTGACAAATAGTTCTTTTCCGCTACCGGCCATTAGGGAAGCCATTGCAAATGCCATCATCCACCAAGATTTCTATATTGCCGGTGCTGGCCCCGTTGTTGAACTCTTTACGTATAGGGTTGAAGTAACAAATCCAGGCGTTCCTCTTGTGGAAATCAAGAGAATAGTGGATAATCCACCAAAGTCAAGAAACGAGAAACTGGCTTCACTGATGCGCAGACTCAGGATGTGCGAAGAACTGGGTCGTGGTTGGGATAGAATGATTATCAGTTGCGAAACACAACAACTTCCTGCTCCACGTATTCAAATCTATCAGGAATCCACAAAGGTCTCACTATTCTCCCACTTCGAGTTTTCAAATATTTCCATTGAAGACAAACTCTGGGCTACATATATGCATGCTTGTGTAAAATATGTAGAAGGCAATGCACTTACCAATGGATCATTGAGAGAACGATTTGGGCTAAAGGATACTTCTGCAGGAAGTATTTCACGACTGATAAAGGAGGCAACAGAGAAGAAATGGATTAAGCCGCTTGACCCTACTACAGCCCGACGCTATATGAAATATATTCCATTCTGGACTTAGATTTAATTTGCCTGTAATTTGCTGGCATGACAGAGAAGGGTTATGAAAGTCATTGTTTAAGGGCATAAATGGGCAATATTTAATTTGCCTGTAATTTGCCAGAGGCAGAAATTGAACGTAAACATTTGAAGTATGATATTCGGAAAGAAGATAAAGGAACTCAGAGAAGAACGAGGGTTGTTGCAGCGAAAATTGTGTGCGGCATTGGAGATTGACACTCCGATGTATAGTAAGATTGAACGTGGTGAAAGGAAAGCAAAACGGAGCCAAATTCCAATCATGGCAAAACTCTTTGAGGTTGATGAAAAAGAACTGCTAACAATATGGTTAGCGGATAAAGTGCTGGATATTGTTGAGGAGGATGAGGATGAAATTAAGAATGATGCAATCGTCTATGCTCAGAATGAAATCAATTCTGTTCCATAGATGTATGATAAGGCAAATGATATAAAGCATGATAAACTTTGACGGAATGAAATTTGTCATGTACTTTTGCAACCAGTAAGAGCGTTCTTTGGATTTGTGTAAAACGTGTAGGAATATGTAAGTCCTCTCGTTTCCAAAGTGTTACCTGTTCTTGTCAGTCTTATGGGTAACACTCTGATTTCCAAAAGAATTTAGAAATAGAATCGTTTACGAACGTTTTTTTCGCCTTGTCATAACAATTCTGTGGTTTTTTGTTTATCTTTGTAGGCAAAATCAAATCAATCAATAAACCTAACAATTATGAATGCAGTGATTTTTGGGATCTTTGTTCTCCTCTCAATAGCCCTCGTGGGATGGCTGTTGGCAGAGGTGAAGGCAAAGAATTGTCAGTACGAGGCCAATGAGGAGGAGAAAGAGGCAGAACGCCAAACCAATGCCCGCCTGTTGGATGGCGGCTGGAAAGAGATGACCATTAAGGATGTCATCAAGACCATTAGCACCAAAGGATTCAGTGCCAACTAAACAGGTAAAGCCATGGGATATATCGAGAAAAACCTGATGGATGGTGAGCATATTGTCTATGAGGCTCGACAGCACTGGGTCATCTATTGGCTGCCCGCCCTGTTGGTGGTGATAGCCATTGTGCAGTTTGTCGTCCCGACGGGTGGCACGGGGCTGCTTCTTCAGTGCTGCTTCGCCTTGCTGCTGACCCTTGCGGCGGTGATATGGGCAGTGAACATTTATGGCGGCCGTAAATACATCCTTACAAACATGCGGCTGATCTTGAAGCGTGGCATCGTGAAACGCAACTCGCTCGACTTGATACTGAGGCGGTGTGAGGGTGTGAGCATCAGCCAGAGCATCATGGGGCGACTCCTGGACTATGGCACGGTGATTGTCTCCACGGGGGAGGTGACGAACAGCTTTTCGCATATTGAGAACCCTGTGAAGTTCTCTTCGATGATTAACCAACAAATAGCCGAGGTCAACGCACACGCCTGAAGATGGAAACAACGTTTAACCAATTGGTAGCGGAGAGCATTCGCAGGAATTGGAACCTCAATGCCCTCTCCGATTATAGGGGCAACACGCTCACTTATCACGATGTCGCTAAAGGCATTGAGGAGATTCACATTCTCTTTGAGATGGTGGGGGTGAAGAAAGGTGACAAGGTTGCCTTGTGTGGGCGCAACAGCTCCAATTGGGGAGTGATATTTCTTGCCACATTGACGTATGGAGCCGTATGCGTCCCCATCCTCCATGACTTCAAGGCGGAGAACATCCACAACATCGTGAACCATTCCGACGCCAAATTGTTCTTCGTGGGGGATAATGTCTGGGAGAACCTTGACGAGCAGTCCATGCCGAATGTAAAGGTAATCGTTTGCATTAACGACCGGGCGTTGCTTGTGTCTCGCAACAAGAAGATATCATCTACCGTTGTCCAGGTAAACCGTTTATATAAAAAACGGTTTCCACAGGGGCTTACACCTGACGACATCAAGTATTTCCAAGAGAAAGCGGAAGGGTTGGCATATATCAGCTACACATCGGGGACGACGAGCTTCTCCAAGGGCGTGATGATACCCTATCGTAGCCTGGTGTCAAACCTTGTCTTTGCGCAGGAACATCTCGAATTGAAGACTGGCGACGGGCATGTGTGCATGTTGCCCATGGCACATGCCTTCGGCTTGCTCTTCTCGTTTCTCTTTGAGTTTATACAGGGTTGCCATACCCAATTCCTCACACGCACACCGAGCCCGAAAATCATCTTCCAAGCGTATGCCGACGTGAGGCCGTCACTCATCATCACCGTGCCGCTTATCGTGGAGAAGGTCATCAAGAAGAATGTACTGCCCAAGTTGGAGGAGCAACCCATGAAGACGATGTTGCGCATCCCCATCCTTAGGGAGCGTGTGCTTGCCAAGGTACGTCAGAAGATCATCGACCTCTTTGGGGGCAACTTCATGGAACTGGTGATTGGCGGTGCCGCCTTGAACGAGGAGGTGGAGGAGTTTATGCGCCGTATCAAGCTCCCCTATACCGTCGGTTATGGGATGACGGAGAGCGGGCCGCTGATCGGCTATACGGGATGGAGGACATTCAAGCGTGGCACTTGCGGCGTTCCCGTTGACCGTATGCAAGTGAAGATTGATTCGGAAGACCCTGCCACCGTGACGGGCGAGATCCTTGCCAAGGGCGACAACGTGATGTTGGGCTATTACAAGAACACGAAGTCAACGGCTGAAACCATCGACAAGAAGGGATGGCTGCACACGGGCGACTTGGGAACGATGGACGCCGAGGGGAACATCACCATCCGCGGACGTTCCAAGAACATGATCCTTGGACCGAGCGGCCAGAACATCTACCCCGAGGAAATCGAGGAGAAACTCAATAACCTGCCCTACGTGGAAGAAAGCATCGTGGTGCAGAAAGAGGGGAAGATTATCGCATTGATTCATCCCAACTACCAAGAGGCGATGGAGCGGAAGCTCTCTAACGACGAGATAGTGAAAATCATGAGGGGCAATTTGAAAACATTGAACACCTTAATCTCAAAATACGAACAGGTTTCCGACTTCAAGATCTTCCCAGAAGAGTTTGAGAAGACCCCCAAGCATTCCATTAAGCGGTATCTTTATCAATGATACCGCCTTTTGCCATAGTGAATTTGCTTTCTTTTCTTGGTTTAAATAATGGCGATGGATAAGAATTTGTCTATACAATTGATGGAGTCGCACGGAATCAAGCCGACAGCCAATCGGATTGTCGTTGCGAATGCCTTGTTGTCTAGCCTTCGTCCGATGTCGCTCAGCGAGTTGGAGGAGATAATATTAACCATCGACAAGTCGGGAATATTCCGTACACTCACCTTGTTCAAGGAGCATCATTTGGTGCATGCCATTGAGGACGGTGGCGACGGAGTGCGCTATGAAGTTTGCCATAGCCATAGCCACGAGCATGACGATGACGTGCATGTTCATTTCTTTTGCGAGCGTTGCCAGAAGACCTTTTGCCTTGACAACATCAAAATCCCCCAAGTGGATTTACCCGATGGCTATGAAATGACCACCGTCAATTACGTGATTAAAGGTTGGTGCCCAGCCTGTAAAATGAAGAAATAACCGTACGAACGAACAGTATAACAGTTTTTGTTTGTGCTTGAATAAATATTTTTATTATATTATAATAAACTAACTATCGTAAGTTCCATAAAGGTAAACTGTAACTGTAATACTGTACGGGTGTTAAAAAAGCACTATTTGTTTATTGGAATTGTCAACCACATCAGGAAAAGACAGATAGTTATGACAGATGACTTGGCAGAGTGTTTTGCTTTTTGTTGCCAACACATATACACCCATTGGTTTCAAGATAGGAAAGGGTAGGTTTGCGGAGTGTAAACCTATGGTTTAGCCATCGTAAATATATGGTCTATCTATCGTAATCTTTTATTCCCATTCTTTTTAATTCCGTGTCTTAAATCAAAAAGTGAACAATTCCATCATATTTATATGATGTTCATAGTTTGAGGCATAGTTTTTGAAGATTATTATGTAATTTTGTAACGTTCTTCGGTACAAAAGACATAATAGGCTCTATACTCCCAATCACCACACCTTGGATAAATGGATAAATCGGTAACAAGGGTATTAGAGTATACATGCGCAGTAATTTCGACGGCAACTTTAGAGTTACAAAGGCTTGTGATGAGTTGGGAATGCGTGGGGGTGGCCTGTGTATTTAATTTGAATAATCTATAACTAAAAATGTTTTGTATGAAGAAAATATTGTTACTATTTTTCGTCTTAATACTTCTTACTGCATGTGAGAAGAAGTATAAGTATGTTGAAATCGTTAGAGAACAAAGCGTCTTGGGTGGTTCTTCTATAAAAGAAAAAGATGAGCAAATTCTTTCTGCTCCATCTGATAGTGCAGCATACCTGAACGCTTTCTCTAAATTCAGTATTTCTCAGAAGGTATATTCAGACATGCGAAAAAAGGGTATGTCAGAGTATTTGGATATTCCCATTGGTTTCAGACTTTATAATTCTGAGGGTGTAGATATTTCTGACATTGATTTTTTTACAAAAGCTCAACAAGAAGAAGAGATTGTTGCGAAATATATGTCTATGGATAATGTTGTGGGAAGTTCAAAAAGTGATTCTAAAACAGAAACGGAATGTTCCAGAAAGCGAAGTAGACTCTGCAAAAATAAAAGAACTTCTCCCATATTTTCGAGTGAAGAAAGATGAATTCGACCCTAATGGCAAAATTTGGTATGAACCGAAATCTGCTCCTCAATTTACAAACCGCAATGGGATTTATTTGTACTTTGCAACTCAGAATGGACAAGTTATACCTTTGCGTTTCAGGGTTCAATACTACTCCGATAATTGGCTATTCTTTAAGAAAATACAATTTTCTATAGACAATAATGCTTATGAATTTATACCATCCGATACAGAAACAGATAGCGGAAATGGAGGGAAAATATGGGAATGGTTTGATGAAGTATTGACAGGTAGTGATAAGGGGCTCATTTATGCTCTTGTAGGGGCTAATTCTGCAAAAATGAAGTTTATAGGTCGTCAGTATTACGACATCAAGACCATAACAAAAAGTCAAATAACCGACATGAAAAGAACGTTAGAATTGTATCGAGCAATGGGAGGAACGTATTAATTGTTGAAGATTCTATATTCCGTTGTGCTAAAAAAGGTGTTTGTGTCCGATAAAAATCCGTAATGCCGATGAATGGCACTACGGATTTTGAATTACTATATGACCGTTATTATTGGATAACAGTCATTCGTTAGTTTTTATTCTGTTTCCACAACCTGCTCATGTCTTCAAGCGTCTTGCCCTTGGTTTCGGGAACGAGTTTCCAAACGAAGATGGCTGCTATCACGCAGATGATGCCATAGAGGCCGTATGTGAACCAGTGGCCGAAGTCGTCGCCCTCTGTCAGGTGCATGTTGAACATCGGCACGAAGGTTGAGCTGACGATGAAGTTGAAAATCCACTGGAACGCAACGGCGATAGCTACTGCCGCGCCACGAATCGTGTTGGGGAAGATTTCCGCGATGAGCACCCACGTAATGGGACCCCAAGAGAACATGAACGAGGCGGCATAGATCAGCAAGGAGGCAGCGGTGATATACGAAAGGCTTTCGTTGCCAAAGGTCACAGCTACACCAAAAGCACCAAGTGCCATACCCAACGAACCGAAGATGAGCAACGGCTTGCGTCCCCATTTCTCCACCGTGAAGATAGCCACAAGGGTAAAGAGGATATTGATGACACCCATGAAGACGGTAATCATCATCGGGTTGTCCATACCCATATCGCCAAAGATACGTGGAGCATAGTAGAGCACGGCATTGATACCAACTGCCTGCTGGAACACGCTGAGCATGATGCCAATGAAGATACACATTGCGCCGTAGGTCATCAGTTTCTCGGTCTTCACGACCATGGTGTCCTTGATGTCTTGCAGGATCTGGGCTGCCTTTGCCGAGCCATTGATCTTGGCAAGGATTCCCTCGGCTTTCTTGTCTTGTCCGATGCTGACGAGATAACGCGGTGTCTCGGGTACGAAGCAGATCAACAAGGCGAAGAGTCCTGCGGGAACAGCCTCACTTCCGAACATATAACGCCAACCTGTCGTGACTGTCCATTGGGCTGCGGGATTGATGGCGGCAAGTCCCTTGCCCATCTCTTCCACTAACGGCTGGATATGGTCGCCCAAGATGAAGAAGTTCACGAAGTACACCACCAACTGACCAAAGATGATGGCAAACTGGTTCCATGAAACCAACATACCACGGATGTTCGAGGGAGCCACCTCACCAATATACATCGGGCAGATAGCAGAGGCAAGTCCTACACCGATACCACCGATGATTCGGTAGATGTTGAACATGATGAGCAGGGAGAAAGTGGGTTCTCCATGATTGAAGAACAAGAATTCCGGCTCCATGCTTCCCAATGCGGAGATGAAGAACAACAATCCTGCTACAATCAATGATTTCTTACGCCCCAAGTTTGTGGCAAGGAAGCCGGAAAGTGCAGAACCGATGATACATCCGATGAGAGCGGAAGCAGAAGTGAAACCGTGCCATCCGTCTGTATAAGCAAAGTCTTTCGCCTCCATGAAGAAAGCTTGAAGGCCTTTCTCTGCACCAGAGATAACGGCGGTGTCATAACCGAACAGCAAGCCGCCGAGTACAGCGACCATCACGATAGAAATTAAGTAGGCTCTTGAGCCTTCGTTGTTTTGTGACATAGATGAGTCTTGATGTTTGTTTATAATTGAATTTGAATTGCTTTCCCATTGTATTCCACCATTGTCCCAGATGGATTCTCCAAGTCCAAGTCCCTTGGTTTCCCATTCTCAATCAAGACGATGTTGAAACGGCGAGACTTCAACATGCCATTGAAAGAACCTTTGCGTTTGCCAAAGGAAACAGTACGCTTGGCGTTGTCGTAACTAATGTCGATGGTGGCATACTTACCCTTCTCATAGTTGTAGTTGGTTCCTTCGTCTTCATATAACTGGAACGAGCCATCTTTTCCACTATATATATATAGGTGTATCAACTCTGCTGGCTTCTCGTCGCTCCATTCCATGGCAGGGCCAAATGGAATGACGCCGCCCTCTGGAACGAAGACAGGAATACGCTCGTATGGCGCACTGACGGTAATGGTTTGCCCACCTTGATAATAAGTGCCATTGTACAAATCGTACCAACCGCATTTGTTGGGTAGATAAACGTCGCGGCTACGTGCCTTGTAATACCCCACAGGACAAGCCATCAACGACGGGCCGAACATCCATTGGTCTTTGATGTCATTCACGTTGGCATCATCGGTGAAATCCATAACGAGTGCGCGCATCAACGTGTAGTCCCTGAAATGAGCCCAGCCAGCCATAGAATACATGTAAGGCATCATGCGATAACGGAATTGGTCGTACCACACGATGGTCTTGTAAGCGGGATGGTCTTCGGGTGCGATGTTCCAGACCTCACGCAAGGGCCATTGGCCGTGTGCGCGATAGAGAGGGATGAAGCATCCGAATTGGTTCCAGCGGGTTTGCAACTCGCGCCATTCAGTCAAGTCAGCCGTCTCTACGCCTGTCTGGTCATAGATTTGCTGTGCCTTGGAGAATCTATTCTCTACGGAGAATCCACCTTGGTCCATTCCCCAGAAGGGAAGACCAGCTATGGAATAATTCATTCCTGCCGTCATCTGTGACCGCATGTCTTCCCATCGTGTGCCGATGTCGCCGCTCCAAGTAGCGGTGGAATAACGTTGCTCGCCCGCAAATCCACTTCGGGTGAGCAAGAACACACGCTTATTGTTGTTCACGGAACGCTGTCCGTTGTAGATGGCATCAGCGTTTACGATGCTATAAGCATTGAAAAACTCCGTTGAACTACCAAGAGCGGTCGGTCCAGACAATGCCTTGCGGTACCACATCGGGGTACAGTCTCTAACATTAGGTTCTGAGGCATCCATCCACCAAGCGTCGATGCCTTGGTTGTATTTGGTGAAGAGACGGTCGTTCATCTGCCGCCAAAACATCTTTCGCGCACCAGCATCGTATGCGTCATAGAAAGAGCCGCGGAATCCGAGCCAGTCGTGAATGTCGTCCTTGATGGCTTGCTTGTATATCCAGCCTTTGGCGTCAAGTTCCTTGTAGTTGTCTACGGTGTCATAGAATTTCGGCCACACGGAAATCATGAACCGTCCGTGCATCTGGTGGACGCTGTCGAGCATGGCTTGTGGGTTGGGGAAACGAGATGTCTCAAACTTATGGTCGCCCCATGAGTCGAGTTTCCAATAATTCCAATCCTGCACGATGTTGTCGATAGGGATGTGGCGGTCGCGAAACTCCTTGAGCGTTTCCTCTATTTCGGCAGAACTCTTGTAGCGTTCGCGGCTTTGCCAAAAGCCCAATGCCCATTTGGGATAAACAGAGGCTTTTCCTGTCAATGTCCTATATCCAGAGATAATCTCGTCCATCGTGGGGCCAGCGATGAAGTAATAGTCCATGTCACGGCTCATTTCACTCCAGATGCTCAAGCGGTTTTGTTCTTCTTCCGTTTGTGGAACGGCCACTCGCAATCCACAATAACTCACACCACCATCAGGATCCCATTCTATGCGGATGGGTGTGCGCTTGCCTTTCTTCAACTTACAAGTGAATTTCCAAGCATTGGGATTCCAAGCCGTGCGCCAACGCTCCTCGACCACTTGTTGGTTGTCGATAAACACTTTCATGTAGCCGGCATAGTATAAGTTGAAATGATAGTTACAGTCTTGTGGTGCTTCAATATATCCTTGGTAGGTTACATGCGCACCCTCCAGGTTAAATCCTTTGGGCAATGCGTCGATGCCTAAATCCTTGCCATGCTCGGGATTGACTTCAGGGACGGCATGTTCAAAGTAAATGCTATCTTCAGCACGGACAATAACTTTACCGATTCTGTCAACATACGTGCCAGTCAAAGAGCCTTCCTTCCCGTTCTTGTCGTAGAGTTTGAAAGCCTTATGCAGTTGTTGGTAAGGGTTGGGGTTCCCAAAACGGCAATAGCTATAAGAATCCCACAACAAGCCATAGCCTTTGTTGCTCAAAACCATCGGTATGCTCACCTTGGTGTTATATTGGAAAAGGTCTTCGTTCTTTCCCTTCATGTTCAACTCTTCAGCTTGATGTTGCCCCAATCCATAAAAGGCTTCATCATCGGGGGAGTCGAATTGCGCGTGCCAAGTCCAACCGTTTCGTTGCTCCTCGGTAAGCGTTCCTGCGCCTATTTCTCTTTCTGGCACATAGAAATGCTTAAAGGTCTTCCCGTCCTTATGGATTTCGGACAAGAGCTTCTTCCCATTGGCATCAAAGAATTCTATTCTACCAGTAGAAGTGTTGACATTTGCTTGGACGGATGAAGTCTTCACGATGACATTACCATCAGTTTCTGTGGCATTGTATTTGGTTTTTGTTCGTTGTGGAACAACGATTAAACTGGTCTTTTTAACGAATTGCTCTTCGGGAGTTGCCCTTACGCGAATGATTTTCTCTCCAAGAACTTCCAATTGTATCAGTTTTGCAGATTGTTTGTCTGCATTTGTTATATGAATGGTAATGACATTTCCATGTTTTTCATAGTTAATGGCATAAGTCTTCGTTGTTCCAAAACAAAGAATTGACAAAATAAAGAATAATAAGTGTTTCATGGGATTACATTTTCTATTTTAATTTGATTTTTATATAATTTGTAAGTTGAGGTAAATATGAATCGCACTCATCTCTATCTTTGAATTTCAACAAAATATCTCCAATGGCTTTGTTTGCCCCAGTAAGAGGTTCGATAAAGTCACCTTCTTTGATATAAATGGATTGGTCAATGAAATGTTGGGTCTTGAACTGGTGTTCATACTCGATGGACTGGTATGAGCCTTTTGCAGATGAATGTAGGGTATATCCCATGTAACATGCGTCATAATGTGGCATCTTGATTTCCTTGATGGGGTCGTTGACTGCATTACAGACCTCTGCCTCAATCAAGTCAATCCCAGTTCCTATTCGTTCTATTTCTGCCAATCTGTTGCCGCCAGCCCTTGGTGTCACTTCCATGATATATGCTTTCCCGTTTGTACAAATACGGGTTTCGATGTTATAGATTCCCGTTTTGCATTTGAGAAGGGTGAAAAGACGTTGGAGCTCTTTTGTCAAATACTCTTGGTGAGATTGTCGCATGGTCGTTGGCCATATCCTCATGGTTGGGACAAATGGATTAGCTGTTTGTGGATCAAAATATTGGTCGGAATAATCGACATACGCCAATTCGCCATCTACCGTAAAACAGTCAGCTGTTGACTGATAGCCCAAGACATCAAGGTAGTCCTCAATGATGAAATGCTTGCTATGTGAAAATTCTAATGCAGTAGAAAAAGCATCTTTTAAGTCTTTGGTGTCAGATACTTTTGTAATCCCTTTACTCCCTGCGGAATCAACAGGTTTCACTATAATGGGCCATTGAAAGATATTTGCTTCGTTTAAAGCATCGTTTACATTGTTATAACCTTTGGCTTTGGGGACATTAAAGCCATTATCTGCGAGGAATTGACGGAAGAGAGATTTGTCTTGCAAGATACAAGCAGACTTATATGAGCATTGAAAAGGCAAGTGCATCTGTTCTGCCACATAAGCCGCTGATACGACACCTGGATCTACTCCGTAAGACAATATGCCATCAATTTGTAACTTCCTTGCTAAAGAGAGAACCGCATCTTTATCGACAATGCTAATGTTATGGTATTCGTCTGAATAATGATGAGCGATGTTCCCAGGAACATTGTCTACCGTAATAACATGGTATCCGTGTTGATGGGCTACTTCTATGGCTGGTATCGAATAATAGATGCCCCCAAGAAACATTATTTTCTTTTGTTTCACTTTCCTATCAATTATACATTAGGAACCAATTATTTCGCAAAGTTCGTCAAAATATTTCTTTTATACAAGAAATAAGGGATATTTTTGCTTTTATTTAAATGATGTTATTGAATGATGTGAATAGGAATGTTTTGTTATGAATAAACTAATAAAATGTAAAATACTTTGTCAGTTATAAAAATTAGTCTACCTTTGTAGACTATTTCAGAATTCATCATCCAAATCTTAAGAGATATGGGTGAGTAATTGGAGTGTTAGGTTACTCTGCGAAAAGCAAAGAGCCATGGAATCATGTTTCGAATCAAGAAGTTAGACATATTTATTCTCAAGCAGTTTGGCTTGCTCTTTATAGGCACATTATTCATCTGCCAGTTTGTGCTGATGATGCAGTTCCTGTGGCGTTATGTCGATGACTTGATAGGCAAGGGCTTGTCGATGGAAATATTGGCGCAGTTCTTTTGGTATATGGGACTGATGCTCGTGCCGCAAGCGTTGCCATTGGCAATCCTCCTTTCATCTCTGATCACTTTTGGCAACTTGGGCGAGAGCAGTGAGCTGACAGCCATCAAGTCGGCAGGCATCTCCTTGATGCAAGCTTTCCGGTCATTAATCGTTTTCTCGGTTGTCATCTGCCTGGCATCGTTTTTTTTCCAAAACGACATTGGTCCACGGGCGAATATCAAGATGGCCCAGCTCTTGATATCCATGAAGCAGAAAAGCCCCGAGCTGGAGATTCCCGAAGGTGTTTTCTACAACGGCATCCCCAATTGCAACCTTTTCGTGCAAAAGAAGAATGTGGAAACGGGCAAACTCTATGGAATCATGATATACAGGATGACGGGCAGTTATGAAGACCAGGCTATCATACGTGCCGACTCGGGGATGTTGCAATCCACAGAGGAAAAGAAGCACTTGGTGCTAAGTCTTTGGAGTGGTGAGTGGTTTGAGAACATGCAAGCGTCGGAATTGGCCAACAGTGCCTCCGTTCCTTATCGCCGTGAGACCTTCGTGGAGAAGAAGATCATCCTTGATTATGATGGCGACTTCAACATGACAGACGCGTCGCTGCTATCAAATAATGAACGGGGGAAAAGCTTGTCGCAAATCAAGAGGTCGATAGACTCCTTGAATCATGAATACGATAGCGTGGGACGCTCGTATTACCGGGAAGCAAGGCGTTCCCTGTATTATGTCCAACCAGCATCTGCCAAGGACTCTTTGTCGGCACTCCAGCGGGCGAGTGCGAAATCAATGGACATTGACAGCGTGTACGACAGGCTTTCCGACGAGCGGAAACAGGAGATGGTCAACCGGGCATTGAGCAAGGTGCAGTCACAGGTGAGCGAGCTTGACTTCAAAAGTATGTTTACGAGTGATGCCGACAGGTTGATCAGGCAACACCAGATAGAGGCCGTCAATAAGTTTACCCTGGCCTTGTCATGCTTGATATTCTTCTTCATCGGCGCACCATTAGGAGCCATCATCAGGAAGGGTGGGCTGGGCATCCCTGTCATCATTTCCGTCCTGGTGTTTATCGTCTTTTATATCCTTGACAACGTGGGGTATAGAATGTCGCGTGGGGGCATGTGGACAGTATGGTTTGGAAAGGGACTTGCACCCGCCGTGCTGACACCCATCGCGGTGTTTGTGTCTTATAAGGCCAACAATGACTCCGTGGTGTTCAACCTCGATGCTTACCGCCACCTCCTCATGCGGCTGTTAGGGCTAAGGATGAAGCGGCACGTGGCAAGTAAGGAGGTCGTTATCGACAATCCCAACTATGCCTCCGACAAGGTGAGGTTGGAACGCATTACCGACGAAGTGGCAGCATATTCCAAGGAACATCATTTGCACAAGCCTGCCAATGTGGTCAAGGTATTCTTCAAGTACCAACCTGACCATGAGATAGAAAGGATCAATGAAGAGCTGGAGAGCGTCATAGAAGACCTGGGGAACACAAGAGACAAGGTGGTATTGTCTGAACTCAACAAATACCCTGTCCTCTCGGTCAAGGCACATACACGCCCATTTGAGAGGAAATGGATGAATATCGTAGCGGCATTCTTGGTTCCTGTTGGGATGTTCTTGTATTTTAGGATGTGGATGTTTAGGTTGCGACTATCCCATGACCTACATACCATCCGCCAGACAAACGAGGCCATTTGCAAGAGGATTGACGAGATCCTCCCAGCCAGCGTTTAATATATAAATAATGTGTATTTCCTTTTGCTAAAGATTGATGACAATGGATTTTAAGTTAAGTAGCATAGAAGAAGCGGTAAAGGACTTCAAGGAGGGGAAATTTGTCATTGTGGTTGACGATGAGGACCGCGAGAATGAAGGCGACCTGATTATCGCGGCGGAGAAGATTACACCCGAAAAGGTGAACTTCATGTTGAAAAACGCCCGCGGTTTGTTGTGCGCACCCATTACGATGGAGAGGTGCAAGGAGTTGGACTTGCCTCACCAAGTGACAGACAACACTTCTCTATTGGGAACGCCATTCACGGTGACAATAGACAAATTGGAAGGATGTGCCACGGGTGTCTCTGCCCATGACCGCGCAGAGACCATCAAGGCACTGGCAGACCCCGCCTCCAAGCCCGAGACCTTCGGGCGACCGGGGCATGTCAACCCACTTTACGCACAGGACAATGGCGTGTTGAGGCGTAGCGGACATACAGAGGCGACCATCGACTTGTGTAGGATGGCGGGACTCTATCCCGCAGGGGCATTGATGGAAATCATGAACGAGGATGGTACGATGGCAAGGATGCCCCAGTTGCAAGAAATGGCAAGGGCATGGGACATGAAAATCATCACCATCAAGGACATGATTGCCTACCGCATACGGAAAGAGTCGCTCATAGAAGTGGGCAACGAGGTGGATATGCCAACGCAATATGGGCATTTCAAGTTGATACCCTTCAGGCAAAAAAGCAATGGCATTGAACACATGGCTTTGGTGAAGGGAGAGTGGAAAGAGGATGAACCCATCCTCACCCGCGTCCATTCCTCATGTGCCACGGGTGACATCCTCGGTAGTATGCGGTGTGATTGTGGCGAGCAGTTGCACAAGGCAATGGAAATGATAGAGCGAGAGGGTAAGGGTGTACTCATCTACATGCAACAAGAGGGGCGCGGGATAGGATTGATGAATAAGATTGCCGCCTATAAGTTGCAGGAGGAAGGGATGGACACCGTAGATGCCAATGTGCATCTGGGATTTAAGCCCGACGAGCGCGACTATGGGTGTGGGGCGCAGATGCTGCGCCATCTTGGGGTTCATAAGATGCGGTTGATGACCAACAACCCCACCAAGCGTGTCGGCTTGGAAGCCTACGGATTGGAGATTGTCGAGAACGTTCCCATTGAGATTTCACCCAATCCATACGATTACAAATACCTAAAGACGAAGCAGGAAAGGATGGGGCATGAATTGCACCTCCGTTGAAACAAAATATCTTTTTAACGAGCGATGGGTGGCTTCATTCACGTAATGCTATCGGTTCATGGCAGTCCAAAGCCTTTGGACGGGTCGTCCAAGCATGTTGGACGAGGTGTCCAAGCGGCTTGGACTGCCGCCGTAATTATGCCTCAACAAGGATGAAAAGCGTAAAGGCAGCCCCTGTGAAACGTCATAACGTACAGACAATTCGTAAGAAAAAAACTCCCATTCATGAAATATTGCAAAGTTTTTTTCGTTAAGAATGTAAAAATGACTATTTTTGCAAAACATTATAATTAAAGTTATCGATGGCACAACTATCAGACCGCTTGAATCGCCTTGCTCCATCCGCTACACTTGCGATGTCACAAAAGAGCAGCGAGATGAAAGCACAGGGCATTGACGTGATCAACTTGAGCGTGGGTGAGCCCGACTTCAATACGCCTGACCATATCAAAGAAGCTGCCAAGAGAGCAATAGACGATAATTGGTCGAGATATTCACCCGTTCCTGGCTATGTGGATTTAAGGAAAGCCATCGTAGCCAAGTTGAAAAATGAGAACCAACTGGATTATTCCATCAATGAAATATTGGTTAGCAATGGGGCCAAGCAATGCGTGTGCAACGCCATCATGGCATTGGTCAATGAGGGCGACGAGGTGATTATCCCCGCGCCTTACTGGGTCAGTTACCCACAGATGGTCAAGTTGGCAGGGGGAGAGCCTGTCTACGTCAATGCCGGTTTTGAGCAGGATTTCAAGATGACACCCCGACAATTGGAGCAAGCCATCACGCCCAAGACGAAAATGCTGATCCTCTGCTCACCCAGTAACCCTACCGGTAGCGTCTACTCAAGGGAGGAACTGCAAGGAATAGCTGAGGTCATCATGGGACATGATGACTTGTTAGTCCTCGCCGACGAGATTTACGAACACATCATCTATAAAGGCAAGCACGAAAGCATTGCCCAGTTTGGGGGAATGAAAGACCGCACCATTGTCATCAACGGCGTGTCTAAAGCCTACGCCATGACGGGGTGGCGCATAGGTTATCTGGCAGCACCAGAGTGGATCGTGAAAGGTTGCAACAAGTTGCAAGGGCAATATACCAGCGGTCCCTGCTCCGTCAGCCAAAAGGCGGCGGAGGCGGCCTACACGTTAGGTCAGGGCTGTGTGGAGGAAATGAGGCAAGCCTTTGAGCGTCGCAGGGACTTGATCGTCAGCCTGGCGAGGGAGATCCCCGGACTTGAGGTCAACAAGCCCGAAGGTGCATTCTACCTTTTCCCGAAATGCAGCAGCTTCTATGGGAAGAGCGACGGGGAGAGAGTCGTCAACAACTCGTCAGACCTTGCGATGTATCTGCTTGAGGTGGGGCATGTGGCTACGGTTGGCGGTGATGCTTTTGGCGACCCCGACTGCTTTCGGATGAGCTATGCCACAAGCGATGAAAACATTCGCGTAGCCATCAAGAGGATGAAAGAGGCATTGGGTAAGTTGAAATAAGGACACAAATACCATGCGGAAAATATAAAAAATCGTTAAAAAGTACGGTTTTGGCTCATAGTTTCCGTTTAATTATTATCTTTGCGTGTTGTAACATATATAATTGAATGGCATTTGACCTAAAGACATTATTAAAAAGAAAACAATTATTAACAACTTAAATTTATTTTATAACCAAAAATTTAAAATTTCAAATTATGGCAACTAATCAAAAGACAGCCAGCCCTGCTAAGAAATCACAGGGCTTCACGGGAGTAAGAGGAGCGTTTTGGATCATCGTTGTATGCGCAATCGTCGCATTCACCTTGTTCTTCACTTGGTTCGGACATGAGTCACACTTTGCTGATGCCACCAAGGAGCAACCCATCGACGTTTGGGGTACAATCTTTAAGGGAGGTATCATCGTGCCTGTTATCCACACGTTGTTGTACACCGTTATCGCCATGACCATCGAGCGTTGGCTCGCCCTGAAGACCGCTTTTGGTAAGGGAGCCCTTCCAAAGTTCGTCTCTGAAATCAAGGCAGCGTTGAATGCCAATGACTTCACTAAGGCACAGCAGCTCTGTGACAAGCAGAGAGGTTCTGTTGCTAACGTGGTAGGCGCATCCTTGAGAGCTTACAAGGAAATGGAAGCTACCTCTGGCATCAAGAAAGCCCAGAAGATCGCCAAGATCTCACAGGCTCACGAGGAGGCCTCACAGCTTGAGATGCCTACGCTGACCATGAACCTTCCTATCATCGCTACCATCGTTACCCTCGGTACGCTGACTGGTCTTCTCGGTACTGTGGTTGGTATGATCCGTTCGTTCTCCGCTCTGTCTGCCGGTGGTGGTGCTGACTCAGCCGCACTGTCACAAGGTATCTCTGAGGCTCTTATTAACACTGCCTTCGGTATCGGTACATCATGGTGCGCCGTTGTGGCTTACAACTACTACACAAACAAGGTAGACAAGCTCACCTTTGCACTTGATGAGGTTGGTTATTCAATCGCTCAGACATACGAAGCAAACCACGCAGACGAGGCTTAATTTTTGCTAACCCTTTAAAACGTTTATCACTATGGGTAAAGTAAAAGTTAAGAAAAGCGACGTCTGGATCGACATGACACCTATGTCGGACGTGATGACCTTGCTCTTGACCTTCTTCATGTTGACGTCTACGTTCGTCAAGAATGAGCCCGTGAAGGTCATGACACCAGGGTCTATCTCCGAAATCAAGGTGCCTGAGAACGGCGTGCTGACAATCGTGGTTAGCCCCGAGATGGATGCCAAGGGCACCCCGACGGGCGAAGGGCAGGTGTTCATGAGCATTGACAACACAGACCAATTGGGCAGAACCCTTGAAGAAATGACAAGTGTGTTCTCTGTGAACCTGACCCCGAAGCAAATTGAGACCTTCAAGACTGAGGCCATGTTCGGCGTTCCCATCGACGAGTTGTCTTCATACTTGCAGATGAACAGCCAGAACCGTGCCAAGTACATCACGACGAAGGGTATTCCACTCGACAGTATAGATGGCGGAATGAGCCAGTTCCAGCAATGGGTGAATGCTGCGCGTACAGTCAACCAGGACATCAAGATTGCCCTCAAGGCTGACGCCAAGACCCCGTACAAGACCGTGAAGAAGGTCATGAACGAATTGCAGGACATGGACGAGAGCCACTATTACATGATTTCACAACTCGACGCTGGCAAGGCTGCGGGTGCTTACGACTATATTAGAAGTGTAACGGGAGGCAGATAATTATGGCAAAGAAAAAAGAAAGCAAACAAAAGAAGATGACCGTCAGGGTGGACTTCACCCCGATGGTGGACATGCTCATGCTTCTCATCACCTTCTTCATGCTCTGTACATCATTGAGCAAGCCAAGCACCATGGAGCTGACCATGCCGAGCAACGACGAGAACCAGACGGAAGACCAAAAGCAAGAGGCCAAGGCTTCGCAGACTGTGACCCTCTATGTTGCGGCAGACGATAAGGTTTACTACCAGGAATACGACAACGACGGGACTGCCCATGACCTCACCGAGACCACTTGGGGAGACAAGGGAATCCGCGACGTGTTGCGCAACCACGTGATTGCCGACGGTACACGCCCCGTGCAGCAAATCCTGTTGGCTGTTGAACGCCTGAAAAATGACCGAAAGGCCAATCCTCTCCAATACAACGACAGCACCTATCAGAAAGAGCTGAACAAGATCAAGAAAGGTGAACTGAAGGAAGGAAAGGTCAACACTCTGACTATCGTTATCAAGCCTACTGATAATGCAACGTTCAAGAACATGATCGACGCTCTTGACGAGATGCAGATTCTGAGCATTGGAACATACGTGATTGACAAGATTACGCCCGACGACGTGAAACTCCTCGAGGAGAAAGGCGTGAAATTGTAATTGTTTAATCATCTAACAAGCTAAGAAAATGGCAAAGATTGATTTGTATGATCCGAAATGGGTCGATATGGTGTTTGATGGGAAAAACCAAGAATACGGAGCATACCAACTTCGTAAAGGCACTTCCAAGCGTAACATCACGGCTCTCTTGATATTGCTCATTGCGGCAGGTCTTATTGGTGGAGCTCTTGCCTACAAAGTTCACTTGCAGAAACTTGATGAGGAGAGGCAAGCCTACATGGAGCAACTCGAATTGTCTAAGTTGCAAGAGCAGGCAAAGAAGGAAAAGAAAGAGGAGCCGGTTATCAAGGCTAAGATCGAACCTAAGAAAATCGTAGAGCAAGTTCGTGAGACACAGAAGTTCACCGCGCCTGAAATTAAGAAGGACGAACTCGTTAATGAGGAGAACCAGGTGAAAGACCAGGCTGACCTCGACGAGAAGGTGGCTGTGGGTACGAAAGACCAAGAAGGAACCAAAGACCGTACCGACGTGGCTATCCGTAACGACATCGCCGTGAACACGAACGAATCTGAGGAGAAGAAAGAGGTCGCCAACAAGGTGTTCGACGTTGTGGAGCAGATGCCTTCATTCCCTGGTGGAAACGAGGCGTTGATGAAGTTCCTCTCTGATAACGTGAAGTACCCCGTCGTGGCACAGGAGAATGGCGTTCAAGGTCGTGTCGTTGTGTCGTTCGTCGTTGAGAAGGACGGCTCGATTACCGACGTGAAGATTGTTCGCTCGGTTGACCCGTCGCTCGATAAGGAGGCAGCCCGCGTCGTGAAGTCGATGCCACACTGGATTCCGGGTAGGCAGAATGGTGCTGCAGTACGTGTGAAATACAATGTACCTGTATCCTTCAGATTACAGTAATCATGAACATGAGACAATCAACTACATTAGTTGTACTCTTTTTATCATCCCTGTTCTTCTTCTCTTGCGGGAAGAAGGACAGGGGTGGTCGTACAGACACCCGTATTTCGGGAGAGATCTCGTTCTATGCTGACGAGAGTTTCAGCCCCATCATTGAGGAGCTGAGGAGACAATTCGAGTTTGAGTTTCCAAAAGCAAAACTCGACCCCATTTATTCCAATGAGATTGAGGGATTCAACCAGATCAAGGAATTGAAGACGTGCTTGTTCTTCACATCCCGTGCGTTGAAACCCAGCGAGGTCGCCTACTTGAAGACCAAGAGGCAACTTCCAGAATGCTTCCCTATTGCCTACGATGGCTTGGCATTGATTTGCAACAAGAATAATAATGACACTTGCATCAGCGTGAAAGACGTGAAGCGCATCTTCAGTGGCGAGGTCACCAATTGGAACCAAATCATTCCCGGCTCAAAAAGGGGGGAGATAGAAGTGGTATTTGACAACAAGCAATCCGCTACCTTGCACTATGTCGTGGACTCCATCCTTGACGGTAAACCCATCAACAGCCCTAACATCGTTGCATCGAAGACAAGTAAGGAGGTTATCGACTATGTGGACCAGACACCCAATGCCATTGGTGTAATCGGGTCTAATTGGCTCAATGACCGCCGAGACACCACCAACACTACCTTTAACAAGAATATTCATGTGATGTCGGTATCGTTGACAGATGAGGCAAAACCTTACAACAGCTGGAAACCTTACCAGGCATACTTACTTGACGGACGCTATCCGTTTGTAAGGACCATATATGCCATCTTGGTAGACCCACAGCGGGCATTGCCGTATAGCTTTGCCAACTACGTGACCAATCCCAAGGGGCAACTCATCGTCTTCAAGTCGGGCTTGCTGCCCTTCCGTGGAGACATCATCATCAAAGACGTAAAAGTTAAAAAATGATACCAACTTAAACTTTTCCTTTTAAGGCGAAGTCATAGTGGTATAGAGAGTGTAAACGGAATTATTAACAAAGTAAACAATTAACTCTATGAACACGAAGAAATATTTATTTGCAGGCATCTTTGCCTTGAGTGTCGCATTGGGTGCCAACGCCCAAAACGAAGCTTTCAGGGAGTCGCTCAAACCCATCGCCGCAGCGTTGGAAGCAGCCCCCAATGACGTGAACGCCTCCAAGGATTTGGTGAAGGCCTATAAGAAACAGTACAAGAAAGACCCCGCAGCCATCGTGGCATTGGGCTATAGCTATTTTGGCGTGAAGAATTACACCTCCGCCATCGAGTGTGCCGACTTGGCTCTCAAGATCAACAATAAGTTTGGTGATGCTTACGTATTGAAGGGTGATGTCTCTTCCATGCAAGACGATGGTGGCGCCGCCGCAGGATGGTATCAACAAGCCATGCACCAAGACCCCAAGAACCCCAATGGCTATCTTGGCTATGCCAATGTGTATCGCAAGCGTGACCCACAAGGGGCAGAGGACGCTATCAACCAGTTGCGCCAGACTAATCCCGACTTCCCGGTGGATGCAGAACTTGGTCACCTCATGTTCAATGCCGACAACATGGATAAGGCATACGAGTATTACTCAAAGGCAAACATGGACAAGCTCAATGAGGGTCGTCTTGCCGAGTATGCCCTTGTGGCGGGTTCCGTAAACCAGAAAGCAAAGGCATTGGATATTGCCAAGTTTGGATTGAGCAAATTCCCAAGCTCAAAGGCTTTCCTCCGTCTTGCCATCATCAACGCCGTTGGTACGGAGAAGTATGACGAGGCTGTCAATTATGCCAAGAAACTCATTGCCGAGGAGGGCGAGAACAACTCGGGCGACCTCATCTATTACGGACAGGCTCTCTCTGGTCTTGGACAGTATGAAGAGGCTATCGCCAAGTTCAACAAGGCCATCGAGGTAGACTCCAAGAACATCATGCCTTATCAGCACATCTCCGAGACATACGCGAAGATGGGCGATGAGGACAAGGCTATCGAATACAGCAAGAAATACCTTGACCTCAATCCCAATGCCAAGTTGTCCGAATACAACAAACTGGCTGCCATCTATATGGCTAAAGTCAAGAAGGGAGACGGCGTAGAGGACAACTATGCCAAGGCCATGCAGGTCTATGATGATGTCATTGCCAAGTATCCGCAAGTGAAGGGATGGGCACTTACCCAAAAGGCCAACGAAACTTTCAAGGCAGAGATGGACGACCAAGCCCTCGAACTTTACAAGAATGTCATCAACGAGATTTCAAACTCCACCGACAGCGATGACCGTGGCTATCTCACCACCGCTTATCGCAACGTGGGCTACATCCTCTGGAGTTCCAAGGGCGACCCCGCCGCTGCCCGCGAGTACTTTGAGAAGACACTGGAACTCGATCCCGAGAACAGCCTTGCCAAGAAATACTTTGAGGCAGAAGCCGCAGCCAATGCCGAGGCAACCGAGGAAGTGGCTACAGAAGAAGCAGCGGAATAACGATTTCATCATACCTACTTTATATACAGAAAAAGCATGGACTCTCAAGTTCATGCTTTTTTTATTGGCATTACTCATCAAATGGACGAAATGGATGATTGTTTAATGACTGCTAACCATTATCTTTGCCATGGATTTCATTCAATGATGTATAACCAAAAACAAAACGAAATGAAAAAGTACTTGAGTTTCATGGCATTTGCCATGGTGGCTGTTTGCAGCCTTGTGATGTCCTCTTGCGGGGGCGATGATGACAATGACGAAGACTCATCGTCAGAGTTTGATTATATTGAAGTGACGATTGATGGGACGACAAAGAAAGTGGAGTTTATCCCAGGATTGGGTTTCACTTATGAGGTAAATGACGAGAAAGGGAATAAAATGGATTTGTTCCGTGTTGAGTATTTATCTTTAGGAAAAATGGGTGAAATTTGTATGCCGATTGCACTTTACACTTATAAGAGTGATTTCAAAGCCCAAACAGGAAAATATAGATTAAGAGGGGGAAGTTGGGAAGAATTTTATTTTGGATACATTTATAATAAGAGTTATGAACTCAAGGAGTCAGATGGGATTTGTAAGCCATTTGACCTATGGATATTGTATGTATCAGACGAAAAAAACGAATACGTAGCAGATTCGGAAGGTTCTTATTCCATGAATCAGGTGGCTAATAGAACATTCACATTTGAAGGTTTCTCTGAAAAAGGCTATGTAATGAAAGGCAGCTTCAGTTGCAAATTGAAGTGTGCAAAGACTGGCGACATGAAAGATTGCAAAGGAACCTTCCAATACACCTATGCCCCAGAAGACGACTAACGGTTTTCATGATTTAATGCTTTTTGGGACGGCAAAGACTTGAAAAATATGTCATTGCCCCCAAACATGATAATTGGCGGAATAGAGACAAAAATGTGCATATTCCGTCAATTTTTCTATGTGAAGTGACCCTCAAAAGTTAAACAACAACTTTTGGGGGTCATTATGTATAGACATCACACATAAGAAAAGGAAGAGAAAAACTCCGTTTCCCCGCCGTCAGGTGCGCTCGACATTGCCACTGGCATCAAACATTGTTCATTAACTCCCCGTATATTCTCTCAAATACTTCCCTCAACCTCGTAGGTGTTGAGATAAGAGAACGTATCTCCTTGAGATGTTTTTCATTGGGCGAATTAGGAAGCCACAAGGTGATGTAGCCGTGCGAAGAGTATTTATTCTGCATGTGTTCCATAAACCGCTGCCATTGTTCCTCCTTGTCCTTATCGGGATAATTCTCCAATCCAAACTGGATGGTGCGTCGAAAGACAACCTCCGGCTCCAGGTCACGATCCGCCTCTGCCACAATCTTCCCATAGATGCTACGCGGCGCATGGCTCGACGAGGCGCGATGGTCCTCCACTGCCTCGCGCATGGTTTTAATCTGCTCGGCACTAAACCACTTACGCAACCGTTGGTCGGCAGCCAAGATTTTCCCTCCGGTGATATGGTGGATGGCCCTTGGTCCACTCATGCCGATGTCATGATAGGCTGCAATGACGTAAGCCATGTTCACGTCCACGCCAATATTCCTTACCAGTTCCAGGCTTCGTGCTATCACTCTTTGCACGTGCGCCAAGCCATGGCTGCTCCCAAAGGAGGCATATCGTGGCAATATATTGGTCTCTATGAAGTGCATGAGGTCCAGGCTGACTTGCGAATCAATCATCATTCTTAGGCTATTATTTTTGCAAATATACGGTTTTATCTTTATTTTTGCAAAAACAAAACCATAATAATATCGACCCAACATGGAAAAAGAGCAAATTCAAGTCAACTCCCCCAAGGCGTGGATACAGGCAGCGCGGCCCAAGACCCTTACGGGAGCAGCCGTCCCCGTGATGATTGGCACGGCCTTGGCATGGGCAGACTCCGCCCACCATATCCGCCTCCTCCCCACCATCCTATGCTTCCTCTTCGCCTTCGTCATGCAAATCGATGCCAATTTCGTGAACGACTATTTCGATTTCCGCAAGGGAACAGACGACGAGACACGCCTCGGCCCCAAGCGAGCCTGCGCACAAGGATGGGTCACCATGCCCGCCATGCGTTGGGCTTTGGCCATCGTCACCGCGCTGGCATGTGCCATAGGTCTGCCTTTGGTATTCTTTGGGGGTTGGTGGTTGATAGCCGTCGGCATCCTTTGCGTGTGTTTCTGCTTCCTCTACACCACGCACCTCTCCTACATGGGATTTGGCGACGCGCTCGTCTTGTTGTTCTTTGGCATCGTCCCCGTCACGATGACCTATTACCTCGCCATGCCCAAGGGGTCGCAGACCGTCACCTGGGAATGCCTCTTGGCTTCCATCGCCTGTGGTTTGGTCATCGACACATTATTAATAATAAACAACTATCGCGACATCGACAATGACATACGGGCCGGCAAACGCACCCTCATCGTGGCTATAGGGGCACGGTGGGGCAGGATTCTCTATTTCGCATTGGGTGTCCTGGCATGTGCCATGGGTAACATGTACCACCTCACAGGCCATTTCTGGGCGGCATGGCTACCCATCATAACATATCTCCCACTCCACGTTGCCGCCTTCATAGAAATGCGCCGCATCAACAAAGGAGCAGCCCTCAACCGTGTCTTGGGCATGACAGCCCGAAACATTTTCGTATACGGACTGGCTATTTCCATCGGCCTTATATTCTAAAGGATTCCACCCTTGGCATGGGAAACGATTCAGTTCCTTTATGAGGGAAGAAACCAACGTACTTGTAACCAATGGCATCGTTAGAGAAGAACTGTAAATGCCCATTGGCACCAATCCATGCAATGTCCATAAGTGATTCCGAAATGTCATTTTTCTTGACAAAGTGACACTCGTGAAAATCCGCGAAATAGAAATCGCGTGACTTACAATATCATCGAAATGACCTCGAAAAATCCCTTTTTCCACACGAAGACAGCCATTTAACATTTTTTGGGCGGCATTTATCGTCGATAACTGCCACATCCGCCGACCATAAATGCCACATCTACGAGGGATAAATGCCGCCCAAAAAATGTTAAATGGGCATATTTATACAATAAAAATACCACCCTAAAGGGCATTCTTTACATCCATAATTGATAACAACCTGATTATCAAGCAATTGCCAAAAAACGCCAAAAAAGGGCGTTTTTGCATCCAATTAGGATGTTGTGCGTAAGACTGGCCTTCATTTGAGCCTGTTTTTATGAAAAAACTTGACGATTTCCCGCCCTTTCAACCTATTCGTTAAAAGTTTTCTTGATGAAACGGATGTATAAGTCATTATTATTTCGTATCTTTGACGCATAAAACCAAAACAACAATTGTCATGAAAAGAATTATGGTATCATTCTTGATGCTGATGCTGCTTGGCGTAGCGTCTACATCCGCACAGACGGCAGACTACAACGTCGTGCCGCGTCCGCAAACCATCACCCTCGCCAAGGAGGGCGCTTACCTGCTCGATGCCACCAAGTTGGTGGTATATCCTACGGGCAACGCCGACATGGAACGCAACGCCCGGTTCCTTGCCGAATACATCAAGGAGATGACACAAATCAGTGTCGCCACGGCTGTAAAAGACAAGAAAAACGTGAAAGGAAACATCTCCTTGACTATCAATCCCAAGATTGCCAACGAAGAGGGTTACACCATCACCGTGGATAAGAAAGGAGTGAACATTGCCGGGGCGACACCAGCGGGCGTGTTCCTTGGCATCCAGACATTGCGCAAGTCGCTGCCCATCATGAAAGAGGGGGCGACGGTGTCGCTGCCATTCGTCTCCATTGTAGATGCGCCCCGTTTCGCCTATCGTGGAATGCATCTCGACTGCGCCCGCCATTTCTTCTCGTTGGACGTGGTGAAGGAGTATATCGACATGATTGCCCTGCATGGGATGAACAAGTTTCATTGGCACATCACCGAAGACCAAGGCTGGCGCATCGAGATCAAGAAGTGGCCGAAACTGACGACGGTGGGCGCATGGCGGTCGGGAACGGTCATCGGCCGCAACAGTCCCATCAACGATGGCGTTCCCCATGGCGGGTTCTATACGCAGGACGAATGTCGTGAGATTGTGAAATATGCAGCCGACAGATACATCACCGTGATTCCCGAGATAGACATGCCCGGCCACATGATTGGCGCACTCGCCGCTTATCCCGAATTGGGATGCACGGGCGGTCCGTATGAGGTGGAGCGTCGTTGGGGTGTCTTTGCCGATGTTCTGTGTGCCGGAAAGGAAAAGACCTTCCAATTCGTGCAGGATGTCTTGGACGAAGTAATCGACATTTTCCCGTCTGAATATATCCATATCGGCGGCGACGAGAGCCCCCGCGACCGTTGGAAGAAATGCCCGTTGTGCCAGAAACGCATCCAAGACGAGGGCATCAAGGCAGAGAACGGTCAGAGCGCCGAGGACCGCTTGCAGGGATATTTCACCAAAAGGGTAGAGAAATACCTCGCCTCCAAAGGCAAGAAAATCATCGGATGGGATGAACTGTTGGGCTGCAACGTGGAAAAGAGTGCCACCATCATGTCATGGAGAGGTGCCAAGCCAGGCGCCGAGAGTGCCAAACTGGGGCATGATGTCATCATGACTCCCAATGCCAACCTCTATTTTGACTATTATCAGACAAAGGACACATGGAATGAGCCATTAGGAATAGGTGGTTTCTTGCCGGTGGAAAAGGTCTATGAATTTGAGCCGGTGGATGATGACCTTACGCCCGAGCAAGCACAGCACATCTGGGGAGTGCAAGCAAACCTTTGGGCTGAATACATTGCCTATCAGTCACAGATACAATACCAAGTGCTGCCGCGTATGGCAGCGTTGGCAGAAGTGCAATGGATGCAGCCGCAGGACAAGAACTTCGACGAGTTCAAGGAGCGTGTCACCCGTTTGCGCGAGATATACCGTTTGCACCATTGGGCAGTAGCACCACATCTATGGAAATAAGGAAAAGAGCACTGTTGGTGGCAGCCCTCGTCCTTTCATTGGGGGCTTGGGCGCAAATGGCAGACCCCGTGCACTTCTCGCAGACACTCAAGTCCACGGGAAATGGCGAGGGAGAGATTATCTTCAAGGGGACGATAGCCCCGGGATGGCATGTCTATTCCACCAACTTGGGCAACGACGGTCCCATCGAAGCGACGTTCCACGTGGAGAAGATGGACGGCATAGAACCCGTGGGAGCGTTGCGAGCCGAGGGCAAGGAAATCAAGAACTTCGACAAGATGTTTGGGATGGAGGTGCGGTATTTCGAGAATGCCGTCACTTTCATACAGAAGGTGAGGTTCACCAAGCCTGAATACACCGCCGAGTGTTACCTTGAATATGGTGCCTGCAACGACGAGATGTGTCTGCCACCCACGGAAGTGGCATTGAAGCAGAAGGGCAAGTCACCCTCCCTCCCACCTACCCCACCCTCCCCGCCTATACCACCAACCGCCCCTAACGGTCCCGATGATGCCCCGCCGTT
>JAFRRN010000020.1 GCA_017428055.1 Prevotella sp. | reverse complement strand
GGTACACAATTTCATCATGAACATCTGCGCTGGGCTTGCTGCCTATTGCTTCTTTGACAACAAGCCAGAAGCATTGGCTGTACATGTTGAAAACTCAAAACAGTTGGAACTTTTCTGATTCCTTATACCGAACTCGCGTATATCCTATTTAGTCATTAGGAAAATAGCAAAACTGTAATTTCCCACACAACAAGTGGGAAACTACAGTTTTTATTGATTGGATTATCTTGAAGAATATGATGAAAACATTAAATACTACATTTTGTGTCATCATTGTGAATTGTATGACGTTGATAGCGTGTAATGGTGGACACATGAAAAATCAATTGTTGAAAGAACGTGATTCTTTGTTAGAACTTTCCAATGGACAGGCTCTTACCATTAACGAATTGAACGGAACATTAAGTGAAATCTCTTTGATGATGGATAGTATAAGCTATCAAGAGGAAACCCTTTTTCTTACTAATAATGATAAGAATGAGGTGCGTAGCGACCGAAATCGAATTAAAGACAATGTCAAGTCTTTTAGTGAAATGCTCCAAAGACAAAAGATAAGGATAACTGAACTTGAAACAAAGTATAATGACAACAACAAAGAGACGGCAAATTTAAGAAACGTCATTCAATTGATGAAAAAACAAATTGAGCAAAAGGATAGGGAAATTCAAGATCTGAAAGTTCAATTGGAAAATAGTAATAAGAGCGTCATCGAATTGCAAAAGAGTGTATCCTCGCTCAATGCTACAAATCAAAGCCAACGAGAAATAATCTCATCGCAAGAGGAAACAATAACTTCACAGGAAGAAGCTCTTTCTATACAGGATAAGATGATGAATGAAGGTTTCTACTTGGTAGCGAGCAAAAAGGAGTTAAAGGATATGGGCATTAAGTCTGGTGGAAATTTGTTTAAGAAGAGTAAAACGAATCTTAGTAATTTGCCTACAGGTAATTTCAAGAAGGTGGACATTCGCAACTTCACCCAATTGACAATCCAAGGAAAGAATGTCACCCTCGTGTCGCCAGCTCCATCTTCTTCATATTCGCTGATCAGGGAGGAGACAGGGTACAGATTATCTATCAATGACCCAACAACTTTTTGGAGCGTGTCAAATTATCTTGTTATTCAAGCCGATTAATAATATCTTAAAATTATGCAATATCAAATTCACTTTAGACAGACGATGAAGAAGTCCTTCATTACTGCCATCATTATGTTATGGACAATGTTTGTCATGGCTCAATCTCAGAAAATCCATGTAGTTCAACGTGGAGAAACATTCGCCAGCATCGCCTCGAAATATGGAATGACAGAGAGCGAACTTCGTAACGCAAATCCTAATGTGAAAAACTGCTATTCTGGGACGAAACTGAATGTTGGAAAAAGAATTGGGAGCCAGGAAACAACAACAATGCAAAATAAGTCCATAGCGACAAACAACGAAACAACATTGCATGATAAGGTGGAACCATCTGTCCTGTCCTCCAATACGATTAAATCAGAATCAAGGCCAACCTCAAGTCCTATAGATAAGTATTTATCGTTGAGTCAAAGCTTAATAAACAATAAAAAATATAAGAAAGCCACAAAGTGGATAGAGCTTGTCTTGAATGATGACAGATGTACAGCCGAACAGAATAACAAGGCGAAAAAAATGTTAGCACAGATAGAAAACGCTAAAGAAGAAAGAAGAGAAAGATTATCGGCTTTTTTTGACAATTTGGAAACTGGTTTGAAAAAAGCGGAACAATCATTGAGGGTTATGAGCCAAAATGCTTATGAAATAGATGCAATACAGAGGGGAACGAATGTGCCAAATAGAACACCAGTTTCCACTTATAATAATCGCTCTTCACAGATTATTAATAACGGAATTGATGAAATGAAAAGATATGCTGAAAATGTATTAGCTAAAGCCGACGAAGATCATGCCAAATTTGAGGAAGAACAAAGAAAAATAAAAGAGGAGAAAGAAAAGATATACAACAAAGCTTTAGAATTATATAATGGGGGCAATTATACTGAAGCATTAAAATGGTTTAAGAAAGCTGCAGAAAATGGCAATATTGAAGCACAATATAAAGTTGGAGATATGTACGCCGAAGGTAAAGGGGTCGAGAAGAATAACACAATTGCAGAAAGATGGTATAGGCAAGCAGAAGAAAACCAACGATATGCGCATGAATCAATTTTACAATTAAATAACAGGCAATCTCAAACATCAACACCTATTATATCAAGTGAATCTACTGTTAAGAAAGAAAAATCAACTTGCACATGGTGTAATGGAACAGGTCTGACGCTCAAGAGCATTTCGTGTCCTACATCTATATTTGGATGCGTAGATGTCTATTGTAGTCAATGTGCGAAAACACATTGCCGAAACAATACTAATCATAAGAAATGTGTAATGTGTGACGGAACAGGTAAAAGAGATTCATATTAAAAAAGGAATCTTTCTTGCCTAACCCCGCTATCTTCGTTAGGGTGTTTTATAAAGAAGTTGCTTACTCTATAGTGTAAAAATAAACGAACATGCCCCCTGTACGAAAGCTAACGAGGGGCATGTACTATCTTACGGGTATAGGATGCACAAGCATTTGATTTGCCCTTCTATAATTGCTTATTAACCCATCCATAACAAAAGCCAATGGGGTATGTCGGAAAAGCATGCCCCATTGGCTTCTTTCTTTTCCTTATTGCCTTACAACTTTCTTTCCTTGGTGGATATAGATGCCGCCTTGGTGTGACACCAGTACCTTTTGCCCCATCAAGTTATACCAAGCGTCGTCTTGTGCTTCGTTGGAGGCATCGTGATACAGCGTCTTAATGCCATTTGTGAGATAGCCTCCAGCCTCCCATGCCTCTTGGTCGCTCTTGAGGTCGGTACCCAGGTAATATCCCAGGTTGGTGGGTTGGTTGTAGCCGATGTTCTCGTTCAATGCACTCATCCAATAGGTGTGGTCGGTCATGAGCCATGGGAAGCGATGGTCTGTGGGATACCAGGTGGAGAATACCTTGATGTCTGCCAATCGTGTGGCATCGGGCAAGATAACCTCTTCGCGCCAGTCGCCGAGGATGTCGCCATACCATGCGGGGTTAGACTTGGTGCCGTTGATGAAAGTCTCGCTGTATCGGTACATCGTGAATGTGCGACCGTAGGGCTGGCTGGCGATAATGTTCTCGTTGATGAGCTGCCGGGATAGCGAACCGTCAAACCAAATCGCCATGTTGCACGACGCGGGCTTATACCCCAAGTCCTTGCTCCCGTCTTGTGAGTGGGCGTTGGAGCCATACCACCAAAACTCGCATCCTGGGGAATTGGGGTCGATGTCTGCCACCAAGCAGCGTCCCATGTCGTTGTCGGAACTGGAAACCTTGCTCCAAATGGTCTCGCCCGTCGCGGCATCGTGGAGGGCAACCATCGTCTTGCCCGACTCTAAGCAATGGTACATCTGCAAGCCCTCGCGCCCGGGCAGGAATTTCCCGACGTGGTTGGCATCGCCATGTCCCAGTTTGGTAGTCCACAGGCCTATGCCGTCATGGTCGATGGCCATAGAGCCATACATGATCTCATCCATCCCGTCGCCATCGAGGTCAGCCACATTGAGTGAGTGGTTGCCCTGTGCGGCGTATGCACTGTTGGGATTGCCGTCCTTGCCCTTGCCACTGACGCTGCTGTCGAAGTGGAAACGTCGTGAGAGGGTGCCGCCGCGATAGTCCCAAGCCTCGATGACCGAGCGGGCATACACGCCGCGCCCCAGCACCACCGACGGCAACCGCGTGTCGTCAAAGCATCCCACGCCAATGCGCAGGGAGTTGGCGCGCTTGAAATAGCCGTCGCCCCAGTCCTCGCTCTTGCCGCGTGTGATGAAGTTGGTACGTGCAAGTTCCTTACCCGTCACACCGTCAATGATGGAGAGAAATTCTGGCCCGTCGGAGCAATAATGGTCTATCCATCCGCCCGTCCATGTGCGGTAGTCGGTCTTTCCGTCGCCGTTGGTGTCGCCGATTTCCGTTCCGTCGCCGAAGATGGTACCCTCCGCCGTGCGTATGGCCATCTCTGCCTTGCCGTCGCCGTCAAAGTCGGCTATGGCAAAAGCGGAGCTGTTTCCCAACATGCCGTTAGGTCCCGACATCACGCGCCACATAAACGTGCCGTCGAGTTTGTAGGCATCCCAGATGATCTGGTGGCGCACGTCTTTTTGTGACGTGCCTGCCCCCGTGCCATCGCTGGTGATGTTGCCGTTGGCATCCTTGATAGACTGCAACCGCTTGACGACAATCTCAAACTGGCCGTCTCCATCCAAGTCGCCAACACTCACGTCGTTGGCGGTGAAGCAGATGTCCGTGCGCTCGCTCACGTCTTCTGTGCTGCGCAAGGGTATGGTGATATAGGGCAGTCGGGCATCGATTTGTTCCTGTGTCATGGTGTAGGTTGCCAGCGTTTCCGTCTGTCCGTGGTAGGTAAGGCGGAATGTATAGTCGCCCTTTGCCGTGCTTGGCGTTATGGAATAATTGGTTTCCGTGATGGGCTTTAAGTAATTGACTTTCGACTCTGAGCCGTTGCCAATCTTTCGGTATAGGTCAAACTGCGTGTTCTCGTCATCGCCAGGCAACATCCTCCATGTCAGCAGGATTTTGTTGTTGTATTGTTTGTAGTCGCCGAGGGAAATGGGACTCTTACTGTTTGGGTCTGCCGCTATCGACCCCCATAGTGCGCGGTCTTGCAAGTTGCCTGTTTGGGCCATGCCTATGGTGGCATACCCCAAACAGGTGAAACATGCTATGAGGGAAAACCGGTTAAAGTTCATTCCTCTCCATTCGTTAAAAGGTAATTCACAAGCGAGACGGCATCGCTGATATTGATGCTTCCATTGTCGTCCCAGTCTGCCACATCCTCGTGGAAGATGGGAGGAGTGTCGCCCAATATATGGCTGACAATAGCCACGACATCGCCTATGTCAATCTTGCCGTCGCCGTTCACGTCGCCCTTCTTCAATTGGGGTGTCGTTTCTACCTCCTTATATAAGGAAGGGTATTTCTGTGTACCCTTGTAGCAACGGAATATCATGCCTGTTGTCATGGCATTGTATTGCAGATAGTAATCCGTGTAATTCAGGTTTTTGATATATGCCTTGCCGTTAGTGATGGAAATTGCCCACTCTGTTCCCGTCGCCGTGGCGGATGTCTGCGTGTTCAATGTGTTCCTTTTAGTTGTGAGTGCAAGGTAATCGTCGCCATCCTTGATGAGCCAATTGCCATCGTTGGAGTTCTCCAACACAAGGATTGTGGCTTCGTTGTCGGGGTTGATCATGTCAATCTCGTTGTTTTCAATGATGACATCGCCTGACTTTCCTTTGTTGCTGTCAAATCCATTGTATGCCACCATTCCGTCCTCATACACAAGTAGATAGTTCTTGCCCGCCTCCAATTCATCGGCACTGGTGACGAGACGGTAAATATCCGAACCTATCGCAAACTTGCCTATTGCCACTGCGCTCTCCTCGCCGTCGGCAATGGCAATCGCCTTGATGGTGGTTGTCGTCTCCACCAAGATGGGTTGGGTGTATGGAGTGCTGCTGGCGGTCGGTGTGCTTCCGTCAAGGGTGTAATAGATGGCGGCTCCCTCCGTTTCGCAACTGATGGTCACGCTCTGTGCCTCGGTGTACACGCCCGCCTTGGGGGAGAATGTCGGCGTGGCGACATTGCTTATGCCAACGAAGTTGAACGAGATGGTGCCGTCAGAGTTCAGCGTGATATTCTCCACGGAAGAGTCAAGGTAATACGTTCCGTCGGTGTTCTTGTTATAGAACTTGGCGGCGGGAGTCGTACTCTTGTTGAATGAGTTGACTGATCCGTAGGGATAGGTGTCGTTGGCCATGCCGTCAAACGTATAATACTTCGTGCCTTGGTAGGTGGTGTATTGGTAGGTGTTGTCGGCGGGAATCCATGTCATTCGCTGGTGGCTTGGTTCATCATTAGGTGTGTTATTGGACCATGCCGATGCGTCATAGTCCACATGGAGGATGAGCAAACCCTCTGCCGGTAGACTTGCATCCCATCCAACAAACTGGCGGTTCTCCAAGAGGAAGTATTCGTTGCTATTCCCGCCATTGTAGATGATGTAGCTCTCGCCACCCTCTTGCAGTCCTTTCATTCCTGTGACAGCTTTAGAAGCAGTCAGTTCGATAGGCTCTTTCCATCCTGCCACCCAGCGCTCGTAGCTGGTATAGCCCGCCGGCTGGAAGCTGTCGCCGTTGTATGAGCCTCCGTCCATGAGGTCCCAGTAGCCCATGCCTTGGCCTCCGCTGTAGTCCGTGTCATAGAAGTCGGGGTAGCCGAGGCAATGGCTGAACTCGTGGCACATCGTGCCGATGCCGGCGATGGTTCCTGTTGTGCCGTCCAACTCCGCCCCACAGGCGTAGGTATCGATGTATACGCCGTCCAATTTCTGCCTTCCGGCACCGTCGCCATAATAGGCGGCGGTACTCAAATCCCACTCATGTGGCCAGATGGTGGATGACCCACCGCCGTCGGCTTCGCCCTTCCCGGCATACACCACATACACCTGGTCTACCTCTCCGTCACCATCCCAGTCATAGTCGGCATAGTTCACGTAGCTGTCTGCTTTCTTCAGTGCCTCGATCACCATCTCCGCAGGATGTTTATCGTTGCCCTCGGAGTCGTTGCTGCCGTAATACGACTGAGTGTTAGATACCTCCACGGGCCCCACCACGTCGAATGTCAACTCAAACTGCCCCTCGCTCTGGGCATAGAAGTAGTCATACATCGAACCGACGAAATTGTCGTAGACGAAATTCTCCTCATTCGCGATGCGCTGGTAAAGTGCATTGTTGTTGGCAGACTTGAATGTGGTGCCATAGAAATTGACCAAGATGATCAATCCTTTCTTCTTTCCGGTATAGTTGCCTCCGCCGCCCACCTTGCGCGGAGCCATACGAGCCGTGCGCCTCGTGTTAGCCTGGGTGCGTTTCACCTTGGCACTTGCCATGACCGCCTGAGCGTCCACAGCCTGGAAGAGGCCCGTGGCGGCGTCTGCACGGTATGCCTTGCCGTCCGTTCCGAGCCAGTAATGACCAAACTCATCGCCCACCAAACGGGCGGAAACCGTCGTCCCGTCGCTCAAATTCAGCGTCCTCACCAGCCCCGGCTTGGCGGGAACGGCATTGGCTGATAGCGACACAAGCATAGCGAAGAGCAACATCATGCAGCCCTTCACGCTTACATTCATCAAACTTTTCATTTTTGTCTTGTTTATTTATTATATATAATGTGTCTGCAAAAATAAAAAAAAACAATGTATAATCATGCACAATTATGGAACATTAACGCTATATTGTCAAGAAAAATGCCTATTTTTGCGGTGGAAATACTAACAAAGCGAATATACATAATATTGTGCAAAAGAATAATCCATTAGCTGAAGTCTTTGGGTTTCCCATTACAAATAAATCTGAAGATGCCATTTATTATCGTGAAAATAGACTATGCCCTTTTCATAACAGGTTTCCTAATTGTACTAAAGACAAGGCTGATGACCCGTTGGGGGTATGTAGTATTTATCATGGGAACAATAAAGTCATCACTTGCCCCTCGCGTTTTCGGGAGAATTGGAAACTTTTACATGATGCCGCATCGTTTGTTTGGCCAAGAGGAACGAGATGGACAGCATTGCCTGAGATTAGGTTAACTGATGGTAATGGAATGACTGCTGGCAATGTGGATTACGTGATAGTCAGCTATAATCATGAAGGGCAAATCACCGATTTTGCATCAGTAGAAGTGCAGGGTGTATATATCAGCGGGAATTTGAGAAATCCATACCGTGAATTCATGAACCATCCCATTGATACTTTTGAATGGTCAGGGCGCAATTTTCCACATCCTGATTACCTATCATCATCCCGGAAACGGCTCATTCCGCAAATGCTTTATAAAGGAGGCATCTTTAAGGCATGGAATAAAAAACAATGTATTGTCATCCAAAAGTCATTCTTTGATACCCTTCCATCGCTTCCTGTAACGTCGAAAGATCAAGCCGACATCGCTTGGCTTCTCTATGACTTGGTATATAGTCAAACTGACGGTCGTTTTCATTTATCCTTGGTAGATACCATTTATACGGATTTCCATGATGCCTTGCAGCAAGTCATCTTTACAAGTCCATGCCCTTTGTCTGATTTTCAAGCATTGCTCCAAGGCAAACTTGACGAACAAATCACCCATAATCCCGAAACTCATTCCCCTTATACATTGTTATGAAACCCCAAAGCATACAATTAAGCCTTTTTCCTAAAGAGGAAATGGGGTCTTTTGCCACAAGGCAAAACGTCATTAATGTGGCCTCTGTCCCACAACGCAGCCCTTTTCGCTACCCCGGGGGGAAGACATGGCTTGTTCCCACAGCACGGAAATGGTTTGCCCAGGCACACGTTGGCTCTCATCTGATAGAACCATTTGCTGGAGGGGGGATTATCAGCTTGACCGCTATTGCGGAACATTTTTTTAGCCATGCCGTCATGGTAGAGATGGATGATGATATTGCCGCAACGTGGCAGACAATACTGTCAGACGATTGTCAGTGGATTATAGAGAGGATAGCCTCATTTCATGTCACTATAGAGAATGTGAATGAAGCGATTTCACATTCAAAGGAAGGGACAAAGGAACTCGCTTTTTCGACAATTGTACGTAATCGTACTAACCATGGAGGGATATTGGCAAAGGGGTCCGGGCATATTAAAACCGGAGAGAATGGCCGCGGTCTCTCATCCCGTTGGTATGCGAGAACGCTTATTAAGCGTATTCGTGAAATAAACAAAATGCGCCATTGTTTCACTTTCATCCATGGCGATGCTTTTGAAGTGATGGAACGTTGCTTGAAAGATGAGGATGCTTTTTTCTTTATAGACCCTCCATATACCGTTGCAGGGCGTAGGCTTTATACCCATTATGAGGTGGACCACCACCGTATCTTTGAATTGGTGAGTCAGATGCGTGGGTGTTTTTTATTGACATACGATGACACTCCAGAGGTGCGGTCTTGGGCAGATTCTTTTGGTTTACCATACAGAACGATTCCTATGCAAACCACTCATTTAGTGACAAAAGAGGAATTACTCATTTCGAATGACTTTGAATGGCTTTCGGAAAGTCCGATATAAATGATGGTTGAACAATCTACAATATAGATGAAGCAGATATGTCTTATCAAGGAAGATAAATAATGAATCAATGAAAAGAATGAGATACTTCGTTTTGGCAACCCTTTTGGCATGGTGGGGAGGGAGTGTGCAAGGGCAGGAGGAGCATGTGTTTACCGACATCATGAAAGTACCCATCACGAGCGTCAAGGACCAAAACCGCTCGGGAACGTGTTGGTGCTATGCCACATTGGGGTTCTTCGAGGCGGAGGTGCTGCGCCAGACGGGGCGCACGGTGGACCTCTGCGAGATGTTTGTGGCAAACAAGGACTATATGGATTGCGCCATCTACCATGTGCGGATGCACGGCGACAGCCGCTTTTCGGAGGGTGGGTCGGCAGACGACGCTCTCGATGTCATCCGCCAGCATGGCATCTGCCCCGAGGAGGCGATGCCCTTGCCCGGCACGTTGACGGGCGACTCCCTCGCCAACTTCACGGAGTTTTTCTCCTTGTTGGAGCCTTACGTGGAGGCGGTTGCCACAAGCAAGGCGAAAAAGTTGTCGCCCCAATGGAAAGAAGGGATGCAAGCTATCTTGGACGCTTACCTTGGGAAGTGTCCCACCTCGTTTGAGTACGAGGGGCAGACGTACACCCCGCACTCTTTCGCTGCCAGTTTGGGGCTGGATTGGGACGACTATATGAGTCTTACGAGTTTCACCCATCACCCGTTTTATGAGCCTTTCGTCATCGAGGCACCCTACAAATGGCGGCCAAAACCAAGCCTCAACATCCCCCTTGATACACTGATGGCAACCATCGACCAAGCCTTGGAGGCGGGCTACACCGTCTGTTGGGGTGGTGATGTGAGCGGCAACGGTTTTGCCAGGACGGGCGTTGCCGACACGCCCAACCAAGTCGCACCCTCGCAGATTGGCCGCCAAATCCGGTTTGACAATTGGGATGCCACCTACGACCATGTGATGCTCATCTACGGAAAGGCGCAGGACCAAGACGGCAGGCCGTTCTACCTGGTGAAAAACTCATGGGGCGAGTCGGGCAAATACAAGGGTACTTGGTACATGTCACGTGACTACATCGCCGCCAATACCACCTACATCTTCCTCAATAGGCAAGCCATCGCGCCCAAAAGCATGGATGGGACAACATGGATGCCCCAACGACAATGAATGGATAGGGCTTTTACGTGCCGTCCAAGCCTTTTGGACGAGTCGTCCAAGTATCTTGGACGGGGTGTCCAAGCCTTTTGGACGGCCAGTCTATGCATCGGATGATTTTTCTAACCAAACATATAAAGACATGAAAAGGACAATTTTAGCATCCCTGATGGCATTCTTGGGCATTCTCCCAAGTATGGCACAGGACATTTACTCGTACAACGTGAAGGACGGTAATGGCCATGAGACATCGCTCTCGCAATACCGTGGGAAGGTGTTGCTCATCGTCAACACGGCGACAAGGTGTGGCTTCACCCCGCAGTACACGGACCTCGAGAGTCTGTATGCCAAGTATCGGGACATGGGATTGGAAATCCTGGACTTCCCCTGTAACCAGTTCGGCGAGCAGGCACCTGGCACCTTTCAGGAGATACACCAATTCTGCACCGCCAATTATGACATCCAGTTCCCGCAATTTGACAAGATTGACGTGAACGGCGATAATGAGTCGCCGCTCTTTACTTACCTCAAGTCGCAGAAGGGATTTGGCGGTTTCGACCTCAATGACAGGACGGGAAAGTTTCTCGATGACAGGTTCAGGAAGATGGACCCAGACTATGACAAGTCGCCCAGCATCAAATGGAACTTCACGAAATTCCTCATTTCCAAGGACGGACGAGTGGTGAAACGCTACGAGCCTACAACGAAGGTGAGCGACATTGAGGCAGACGTGTGCTTTGAGTTGCTGTCTAATGAGGTCATCAACACCATCATGCAGCGACGCTCCATCCGCAAATATCTGGATAAGCCCGTGGAGCATGAGAAGTTGGAGGCTCTCGCGCGTTGCGGCATCAATGCCCCGAGTGGCATGAACCGCCAGCCGTGGCTGTTGCGGGTGGTGGAAAGCCAGGAACTAATCAGTCAGGTGAACGAGGTGTTTAAGAAAGCCAACCCCGACCAAGTGGCACGTGATGCCAACTTTAAGAACATGTTTCGCAACGCGCCTAACCTCATCTGCATCTGCACACCTGCCAATGGCGGCGGCGAATTGGACGCTGGGCTGCTGGGAGAGAATATCCAGTTGGCGGCGGTGTCGTTAGGACTGGGCACCTGTTGCCTCGGCGGGCCGGTGCGTTTCCTGCAATCGAATGCCGATGCCAAGTTCTTCATCGACCGATTGGACATTCCCGCCGACTACAAGCTGAATTACATCATTGCCGTAGGTTATCCCGACGAGTCGCCCGAGGCAAGGCCCCGCGACGCGTCGAAGGTGAAATTTGTCAAGTAAGAGATGCAATAAAAAATCCACACCAATCATCCTCAATCATATTTGAGGATGATTGGTGTGGATTTTGGTTCCTTTTAATTCTTCAATTCCTCGGGCAATACAGGCATTGCCCCATTCTGTGTGCAGACGAATGCGCTGACATTCACGGCGATTTGGTGTGCCTCCTCGATGGGCTTGCCGTTGAGTATGGCGGCACAGAATGACCCTGTGAACGAGTCGCCGGCACCTACTGTGTCTGCTACTACCACTTTGGGTGTCTCTTGGAACGACATCTTCCCCGGCGCAAACACGTAGGAGCCATTGGTGCCACATGTCAACACCAACATGTCGAGGTTGTATTTGCCGAGGATAAGCCAGCATTTGTTTTCGATGTCAAGACCGGGATAGCCGAACATCCTGCCGATGAGTACCAACTCCTCGTCGTTGATTTTCAAGATGTTGCAACGCAACAATGACTCTTGGATGATTTCCTTCGTGTAGAATTGTTGGCGAAGGTTGATGTCGAAGATCTTGACACAGTCATCGGGAGTGGCATCGAGGAACTTGTGGATGGTGTCGCGGCTCACCACATTGCGCTGGGCGAGGGAGCCAAAACACACGGCACGGCAGTTGCGGGCTATCTGTTGGATGTCATCGTCGTAGGGGATGTTGTCCCAAGCCACGTTCTCCTTGATGTCGTATGTGGGAATGCCTTGCTCGTCGAGTTGTACCTGCACAGTTCCCGTGGGGTAAGGGACGCGTGGCAGTAGGTCGTTCAGGTTATGCTCACGAAGAGCCTCAAAGGTCTCGTCGGCCAGCTTGTCCTCGCCAAGGGCACTGATGGCGATGGTGTTGTCGCTTCCTAAGAACTGTCCGGCATGATAGGCGAAATTGGCAGGGGCGCCACCGAGCTTCTTTCCTTCGGGGAGTACGTCCCACAGGACTTCGCCGAGTCCTACTACATAACGTTTTGTTTCCATGATTTTTTTATGGGATTAATGGGATTAATGGGGGTGCTGATAGCTATCTTAATGCTTGACTTTGGGGATATATGAGATGAGATAGATGACTCCGATGGCCATGACTGCCACTGCGCCAGCCTGTCCCATGGCGTCACTCATGAAACCCATGAGCAAGGGGAACACCGTGCCGCCAAACAGTCCCATGATCATCAAGCCGCTCACTTCGTTCTGCTTGTCAGGCACGGAGAGCAGCGCCTCGGAGAATGCCATGGAGAAGATGTTGGAGTTGCCATAGCCAACCAATGCGATGGCTACATACAACATCGTTTTCGTCTGGCCTCCAAACATGAGTGCCATGCTTATGGCCATCAGGATGACGCTGAAGATAAAGAACCATCGTGTCTTCATAATCCGTAGGAAGAAAGACCCCGTAAGTGCCCCAATGGTACGGAAGATGAAATACAATGACGTGGCAAAGGCTGCCTCGTTGAGGGTCATCCCCACACGTTCCATCAGCAATTTGGGGGCAGTGTTGTTGGTCCCTACGTCGATGCCCACATGGCACATGATGGCGAAGAACGACAGCAGCACGATGGGCTTGCCCAATAGGCGTAGGCAGTCCATGAAAGAAGAATACTTACCGCCCGAGAGCTCCTCCTGAATGGGTGTGAACCATAGCAGGAGCGTTGCCAATGTACCCACGACAAAATAGATGAGGAACAACACGCGCCAGTCGAGACCGAATGAGGGGATAACCTGCGTAGCTCCCCACATAGCAAGGTAAGGGGCGAGGAATGAGGCGATGGCTTTGACAAACTGTCCGAAGGTGAGCGTAGAGGCTAAGTTCTTGTCGCCAATGATAAGCATGGCAAGGGGGTTGATGCTCGTTTGCATCAGGGCGTTACCAATGCCCAACAAGGAGAATGCGATGAGCATGATGGCAAACGAATTGCCAAACAAGGGAATGAACAATGAGATGACTGTTACCACGAGAGATAGCAGTACGGTGTTTTTACGTCCTATCTTGTTCATCAGCATACCCGTGGGTACGCTGAAGATAAGGAACCAGAAGAATACGAGAGAGGGGAAGATGTTTGCCACGGAGTCGGTTAGTCCGAGGTCTTCTTTCACGTAGTTGGAGGCAATGCCCACGAGATCCACGAAGCCCATGCAGAAGAAGCAGAGCATGACGGGGATGAGATAGATAGATTTATTTTGCTTGCTCATAGTTTTGTACGTTACTTGATTTCGTAAATGGTAGCTTTTCCGCTTTTCACTTTGATGTTGTTATATGGTTCAGAGGGGAATACGAGATTGGTCATTGCCATCTTGCCGTCGGCATCAATAGCCTCAATGCTGCAACGGTCGATGAAGATGCACAACTGATGGATGTCGCCATAGGTGGGAGCCACGGTCACTGCGGGGAATGCCTCGCTGAACGAAACATTGCCACTCTTGGTGCGATCCATGGAGAAGGTGCCGTTCTTGCCATCGTAGCTCATGATGACTTGTTCGCCCTTGGTATTGGAAAGCACGATTTCGGTCTTGCCTTTCATGTCTATCACCACTTCGCAAGTCTCACTGAGTTTCTTCACTTTCTTGCCACGCGCGGTGAGCAATTCCTTGGAAGGAGTAACGCTGCAATAGGTCTCACCTTGATAATCAAAGAGATTTAAGTCGCGAGGCACCGAGTTGGCGCTGCGGTATTGCATGGTAGGTACAGAGTTAGCATACTGCCAGTTGCTCATCCAAGCCAAGGCAATCTTTCTGCCGTCGGGAGCATTGTCGAAAGTAACGGTGGCATAATGGTCTTTACCATAGTCCATCCATCGTGTGTCCTTATGTTCACAGGTAAACTTCTTACCGTCAAAGTCGCCAATGAAATATTGTGTGGCACTGCCGCCGAACGGCCCACCGGGGTTGATGTTGCAGATGAGCATCCATTTCTGCTTGTCAGTTCCGCGAACTTGCAGCTTCATGAGGTCGGGGCATTCCCACACGCCATCGTGGTTGCCATATCCCTTGCCAAAGCTACTCTCGTAAGTCCAGTCCTTGAGGTTGGGCGAAGAGTAGATTCGCATTTCCTGGCCTACTGCCAAGACGAGGTTCCATTTCTGAATATCTGGATTCCAGAAAGCCTTCGGGTCACGGAAGTCTGGCTCGTTGGAGGTGAGGATTGGATTGGAGGCTTCCTTTTGGAAAGTCATACCGTTATCTTTCGACACAGCCATTGACTGTACTTGGTTTTGTCCGGCTGACGTATAGAAAGCCACCACACGGTCGTTTTTCTTGTCCACCACGCACGAACCGCTGAAAATCGTACCGATGGCATCTGGCTCAATGGCTGTGGGTTGTGCCTCCCAGTGAATGAGGTCGCGCGAGGTGCTGTGTCCCCATGTCATGTTCTCCCATTGCGAACCGTATGGGTTCCATTGGTAATATAGGTGATATACACCATCCTTATAGAACATACCGTTGGGGTCGTTCATCCAACCATATACGGGTGTGTGATGGTAAAGAGGACGGAAACGTTCCCTGTTAGCGGTATCAAACTCGTTGGATTGCTTCATCTCTTTCCAACAAGCAAAGTCCTTGATGGCACCCTTGGTACGTCTGTCTCCATGGAAGTTGATGTCGAGAAGCACGTTGTCACTTCCAAATCGCTTGATGTCAACAGGTACGAAATAATCCACCTTGTCAACAGCCAACTTCACGTTGAATGTTTGTCGCTGCTCGTTGTTCACGATGATGCGGATGTTGGCTATTTCCTCTTTCTCCTGCACGGGTAGTAAAAGGTACTTGCTTGTTACTCCGATTCTTTGAATGGCATGACTCTCGCCCAGTATCTGGGGAGCTTGGGCTTTTATCGCGAGCGATAGAAACATCAAGGTTGCCAATGTCAGTAATTTGTTCATATTTACTCAAGTTTTTAGTTATCTGTTTGCAAAAATACGGTTATTTACCGATAAACGCTGTCAATTATGTTGCATTTGTAGGGAAATATCGTTCCTTGCAACATTTTTGTTATCATTATCCTGAAAAAACAATCTTTTACCCTAATAGTGGAGATAATACCTGCAATCTATAATCTTTAGTTCCAAATGCTCTTCAACTGGCGCAGTTGTGCCTCGTGGTTGGCTCCCGTGACAGTCAAGTGGTTATACAATGACTTGGGGAACACCAGGTTGGTCATGGACATGGTACCGTTTTGCGTCAATGTCTCCACAGACGATTGATCGACGTAGATGTCGAGAGTCACCTTGTTGCCTGTCACGTTGAGCGGAGCCTGGATGGAAGGTACTGAGAAAGTGCCGTTGAAACTGCTTTGTCCCGTGGCGGATGTACGATGAGCCGTTATCGTGCGTGCATTCGCATTGATGTCGAGGACGTACGACTCGTTGTTGTCATTGCCCAAGGTGATGGTGGAGTTACGGTCGAGGTCTATGGTGAGGCGCAATTGATAGGCATCCTTTACGTCTAACTGCGCGCCGGCAGGCTTCCATGTGTCGGCGATGTTGTCTATTTCCTTGACGACCGTGCTGGTGAGGATGGGCTTGCCATTATACTCGGAGAGACTCAGTTCCCTTGGCAAGGTCATGGCTGAACGCCAGGGCGAGCAGGGAACATTGCCGGCATACTGCCAGTTGTTCATCCATCCAATCATCACCTTGCGGTTTCCCGTGTTGCTCCAGGTCACGCCGGCGTAGTTGTCCATGCCATAGTCAAGCCATAGGGGATAGTCAAGAGCATCGGCGGTGAATGTCGTACCATCGAAGTCGCCCACGAAATACATCGTCCCTGACCCAAGGATAGGACCACCGGGATTGACGCTGACGAGCAACACCCATTTGTTTCCAAACTGAATGAGGTCGGGACATTCCCATTGGATGCTGGGACGACCGGACAATGGCACAAAGAATGTGCTGAGGTGTTTCCAGTTCTTCAGGTCGGTGGAACCATAGAATTCCACGCCCATCTTCCAGCCCTTGGCGAGTGCCATGACCCATTGCTTGCTCTCACTGTGCCAGAACACTTTTGGGTCGCGTAGGTTATCATCGTCGTTTTTCACGACGGGATTGCCGGCATATTGTGTGAAAGTCTTTCCGCCATCCGTGGAATAGGCGATGCTTTGCTGTTGAGCCGTGCCGGCAGAGGTGTAGATAGCCACCATGGTGTTGGTGCCGAACCCCGCAGTGTTGTCCTTGTCGATGATGGCAGACCCAGAGAAGATGTCTCCCCATTCGTTGCGTGTTATGGCAACAGCTTGTTCTGTCCAGTGGATGAGGTCGTTGGACGTGGCGTGTCCCCATGACATGTTCCCCCAGTCATTGCCCTGTGGGTTGTATTGGTAGAACAGGTGGTACACGCCATCGGCGAAGACCATTCCGTTAGGGTCGTTTATCCAGTTCTTGGCAGGAGTGAAATGAATCTGCGGACGGTATTGCTCCGTGCGGCCACTCGTAGGGGTGGGGTCTGTCGGTGTAGAGGGTGTATCGGTTTGTGGGTCGTCAATCAGAGGGTTGTAGTCCTTCTTGTACTCGTCCTTGGAACAAGCCACAACAGTAGCCACCATTGCGATGGCTACCATTGCGGTTGAAATAATAAACCTAAGTCTCCTCATACTATCTTGTCTTCAGATATTCCAGTGCGTTCTTGGCAAGCGTAAGGACATTGTCTTGATAGATGTTGTTCTTGGGGTGTGCGCTCTTGTCGGGGGTGCCGTCGGCGTTCTTCATCGAGAACTCGCAACCGCCATTGCCGATGCAGAGGATGGTACCTTGGAACTCGGTGTTTCCTTGTTGTGCCTCCCATACGTTCATCTGGCTCACCCAGTCGATCTGGCTATCCCATGTGCCGAGCGGATAGATGCCGTAGGTTTGTGTCACTTGGGTGTAGCAAGCCTCCTCTTGGTTGCCGATGCCAGTGAGCAGCGATGGAAGGTTGAAGAAGAGACAGTTGTGGTCTTCTGTCCATCCCGGTCCCTTGAAGGCGATGAGCTTTGTGCGGTCGGTGCTCTCTACCTCCAGTCCCTTATAGATGGGATGTGTGGAGTGGTCTTTCGAGAAGCGGCTACCGGGATTCAGTTGGACAGCCATCTTCCACACGTCGTTGTTGATACCGCCAATACCTGTGCCGATGGCATGGTCATTGTTCTTCATATCGTCCAGGTTCAACCGTCCGAGGTGTCCCACATAGGTTGTGGCATGGCTCCAGAGCAGGAGGCTTCCACCTTGCTTATACCATTCCTTGATGACAGGTGTGGCTGCTTGCACCACATCGGGGATAGCCCATACGGCATCCTCGCCTACGCCCTCCAGGTCGCGTAGCCAGAAGAGTACGCGGTAAGGCTCCACGTCGTTTGCCGACTTCACGTCGCCGAAATAGATGTATTGGGCGGTGGGATAGGTCTCTTGTAACCATAACCATGCAGATGCCTCGTCGTCGTCTCCGTTTGCAATAAGCTCATCGGGTGTGGCATAGACGCTCAGGAAACCAATGGCGGTCTTGCCGATGCGGAGGGAGGAGCGGGTGGAGAGGGCGGTACCTTTCTCGTTGATTGCCGTCAATGTCACCTCCCATGTGTCTCCCGTCTGCACATCGCTGATGGTGTAGCTGGTGGATGTGCCGGGCAATGTCTCACGGATGATATCTTTACCATTGGTGGCTACCAGTGTGATGCTGGTGGCATCCACTGCCCTGTTCCATTCGATGAGGGCATCATAGCCGCCAGCCTTGTCCACTTGGCGCATTTGTACGCCGCTGATGCTCGTTGCGCCCTCGCGGGTGTAGCTTTTCACTACGCCTTGTGAGAAGTTGGTTCCGTCTGTCAACTTGAAAACATATTCAAAGGGGACATTCGTGGGTACTTCCCTCTGTGTGTAGCTTGTCCCACTGACAATCTCGCTGGCAGAGAGTGTGCCATTGCGGTAGATGGTCACTTGCATTTGGGCGTTTTGTGCCGGCCATGTCCAGGTGTAGTCGTCACCAGAGAGTGCGCCTGTAATCTGTGTCACGTCGGGTGCGGCGAGCTTCATTCCCTCACGGTCATAGTCCTTGTCTTGGCAGGAGACGCTGACGGCACAGAACAAACAGAGTAGGCTGATGGCTGCACACCATGTTTTATTAATCTTGGTTATCATAATCTTCAATTTTAATATACTTTGTTCAATGTTCAATTATCAATATCCTTTATTCTGAGTGTAAAGCCCCGGTACATAGAAGAGCTGGATATAAGGGATGGGGAAGTACTCGTTCTTGCCCGTGGTGAAGTGTGCATCCTTATAATACTGGGCATAGGTTTGACCGTCATAGACGCTGTTTTGCTCGGTCTCGAAGAACTTGTTTAATGTCTGCGAGGCAATACCCCAACGGCGCAGGTCGAAGAAACGTCCATTCTCCATGGCCAGCTCCAATCGACGCTCCCACTGCAGGCATTGGCGGGCTTGTTCCTTCGTAGAGAAATAGGAGGAGGGATACAAGGCAATCTCGCATTGGTCGGCAGCGTAGGCGATATGCTTGGAAACGGAGTTCTTGGCACGTTGGCGGATGTCATTGATGATGGTGCGGGCTTCCTCGAGAGAGCCTGTCTCGATGAGTGCCTCTGCGCGCATGAGCATCACGTCGGTGTAACGCAGCACATAGTCGTTCATGGCGAATGCCTGCCAGGGGTTGTCAAAGGTCTCGCCCTTGGAACGTTGCGGCACTTCCTTCAAGGAGGCATAGTAGCCATAGGTGTTGGGGGTACGTGAGTTATCCTTTGTCATGGTGTATTCCACTTCGTATTTGTAGGGGAATGTTGGCAAGCCTACGGTGTGGAAGAGGCGTGGATCCCATTTCTGTGCCGTTGGCACACCATTGATAGGATATGCAATCTCGTTGTTGAAGTCGTTGAACATGGGCAGTCCGTCCTTGGTCTTAAAGGCATTTACAAGGTTCTGGGTAGGCTTGTGGAAATCCCATCCACATGACCACATACCCCAGCATCCATTGAGCATGTTCGACCAGTTGGCACGTCCATAGAGTGTGTTGTCGTCTTGGTAGTCGGAGTGCTGGACGGCGAAGATGCTCTCCTTGGAGTTCTTGTATTCGGGGAGGAAGATGTCGCCGAAGTCCTCAAGGTAGCCGTATTGCGACTTTCTTACCTCATCGGTATATTTCAGCACCTCCTGCATATATTGCTGGTTGATGTGGCTTGCGCCGGTGTTGGCCTCATATCCGTCTCCCCATGCCATCGTGAGATAGCATTTTGCCAGGTAAGCGGCAGCGGCAATCTTGTTGGCACGTCCACCCTCTTGCTGTTGCACGGGCAGGATGTCGTAAGCTGCCTTGAAGTCGGCAACGACCTTTTCCATCAGTTCCTCGTGTGAGAAGGCATTGTTAGGTGTCTGCTCCTCTGTGTGGTTGCGATACACTTCCTCATCCACCCAAGGCACTTGGTTCCAGATTTGTATGAGCTTGAAGTAGAAGTGTGCGCGGAGGAATCTCACTTCACCCTCGCGTTGTGCCTTGACGGTGGGGTCGAGTTTCTCACCATGCTCTTCCAGGGAAACCAGGGCGCGGTTGCATCTACTGATGGAGCAATACAGGTGATACCACATCTCGTCCATGTGGTCGGGGGTGGAGGCGGTCAACGTTGACCACACCTCGAAGGGATGGTAGTTGGTGTCGGTTGTTCCCGACCCGCCTTTCATGGCATCGTCGCTGGTCACGTCGCCGTAGGGCCACATGTTGAAAGGATAGGTGTACCAGTCGTCGCCGAGCTTGGCGTAAGCGGCTGTCACCATCTCGTTGGGCTGGCTCATCGCCAGTTCTTCACTGATGACACCTTGCGGCTCCACATCGATGAAGTCATTGCAGCTGCTCAAAGTAGTAAGGAGTGTTGTTGAAAGAAGTAAAGAGGACACTCCTGCTGCCACCTTATTTATATATATCTTTTTCATAATCTTATTATTCAATTTCAATTTACATCATCAATTAAAAACTCACTTGTAAACCGAGGGAGAAAGAGGTGCTGTTAGGATAAGCCCAGTTGGGGTTCTCCGGGTCGGAGCATGTCAGGCTGCTGCCTTTCAGCGTCAGCAGGTTATGGCCGGAGACATAGACGCGGGCGTTGCTTATCTTTGCTTTCTCCAACAGGCTTGTCGGCAGGTTGTAGCCGATTTGCACCTGGCGTAGCTTACCGTATGAGCCATTCTCCACGAAGTAGCTGCTGGCACGTCCCTCGTTACCTGTGTTGTTGGTGGTCAGTGCGGGGATGTCCGACGAGGTATTGGCGAGTGTCCATGCGCCGAGCATACGGTTACCCTTGTTGGAACCGGCATCGGTGATGCTGTAGAAGTCTGTCTGGAATTTCTGGTTGTTATAGACATCCTGTCCGGCTACGCCTTGCCAGAACATCGAGAAGTCAAATCCCTTGTACGACAGGTCGATGTTGAGACCCCATGAGAAATTGGGAACGGGATTGAAAATCCACGTCTGGTCGTTTTCGTTGATGAGGCCATTGCCATCAAGGTCGGCATATTTGAGTCCACCCACACGGGCATTCTCCTGTCCGCTTGCCAAAACCTCCTCACGGCTTTGGAAGAGTCCGTCCACCACATATCCGACGATGGAACCGTAGGGCTTCTTCGACTCCACAAGGTTCTCTTTGGAGGTGTGTACGTAGGAGCCTGTCGTCGTCTCGGGCAGGTAGGTCACCTTGCTGCGATAGAAGTCCAGGTTGCCGTTGATGTTGTAACGCAGACCGTAGGATGTGGTATGGCGATAGCCTACAGCAAATTCCATACCCCAGTTCTGGAGGCTGGGTCCGTTGAGCCAGGAAGCGCCGCCCTCACCCATTGAGCCGAGGTAGGCGGGATTGATGAGCATGTCCTTTACCTTCTTGACGTATGCGTCCACCGTTCCATAGAGTGAGTTGCCTAAGAGAGTGTAGTCGATACCGAAGTTATATTGCTCTGTCGTCTCCCATTTCAGGTTGTTGTTCTGCGACTGTGTGGCGCGGAAGCCTGATGGGAATATGCCGGAGCCTGCCAATGCCAAGTCGTAGGCGGTAGATTCGTTCCTGCCTCCACCATACGTGGCGGCATAGAGTCCGTAACGTGCATAGTTGCTGATGGCTTGGTTACCTGTCTCACCCCATGATGCGCGAACCTTCAAGTCGTCGATCCAGTTTTGGTTGAGGTGTTGTGAGAGACGGTAGCCGAGGGTGACGGCGGGGAAGGTACCATAGCGGTTGTTCTCTCCGAAGCGTGACGAACCGTCGCGACGGATGGTGAACGATGCCAGGAGCAGGTCTTTCCAGTTGTAGTCTAACTTGCCAAAGAGCGAGACGAGGTGGTAGCCTTCAGCAATACCCGATGCACGTTGCGTGCCCGTTGCGGCATTGGGCCACATGTACTTATAGGTCTCCAGGGCATACATCTGGGCGTAGCTGGAGAAGTCGTCACGGTTTTGGGAGTGCAACTCCAGACCGGCGAGGACATTAAACGTATGCTCTGCGCCAATGTTGAAGTTGTATGTGGCAGTGTTAGACCATGTCCACTTCATGTCGTTGGCTTGCGACACGGTGGCAGAAGGCGTGCTGTTGTTCACCACGTCGGAGTGCCAGGTGTAAGTGACGGAGTGGATGAATCCTGCATCATAGTCGATACCGAAGTTGGAACGGAGCACCAAACCCTTGATGGGGGTGATGTTGACGTATGCGTTACCGAAGATACGCCAGATTTTCAGACGGTTGTCGCGGTTGTGGTAAAGCTCGCGCAAGGGGTTCTGGCGGTCGCTCATACCTCCCACGGGTCCTGAGAATGTCACGCCATCCTCCTCATATACGGGTACGGTGGGCGCCATCTTGAGCGCATTCTCCAATGGCTGGCAGTCCACTTGGTTTGAATAGGTGATAGTGGCATTCTCGCCAACGGTCACGATGCTGTTAATCTTGTAGCTGGTGTTGATACGTCCGGAGATGCTCTCGAAGTCGGTATATTTCAAGATACCATTGTTCTTCTTGTATCCGATGGAGAACAGGGCTGACGACTTGTCGCTGGCATTCGATACAGACAGGTCATAGTTCTGTGAGAATCCCGTGCGTGAGATTTCGTCCAGCCAGTCGGTATCCGAGAAACGCATGGTGCGCTTCGAGTTGATGAAACCATCATACAGGCCGTTCACCGTATATTCATTGTACTGTCCCGTGGCGGGGTCGTATGCACGGATGGATGTTCCAGCCGGGGCATTGAGGTTCAATCCATAGTTCGAGGCATAAGCCACGGGGTCCAACCCGTCGTTCAGGGCAGCCTGTGCCATCGCTGTGGCATATTCAGCCGTGTTGGCGAGCTTCATCATGGTCTGCGAGTTGTAGAACTGCGTGGTGAGATTGGCTGAAAAGTCCACTTTCACCTTGTCGCCTTTCTTTCCGCTACGGGTGGTGATGATGATCACACCATTGGCAGCGCGCGAACCGTAGATGGAGGCCGATGCGGCATCTTTCAACACCTGCATCGACTCGATGTCGTTCATGTTGAGCGTGTTCAGGTTGGTGGTGGTAGGCACACCGTCGATGATGAACAAGGGATCCTGCGAGGAATTGAACGAGCCAATACCACGGATGCGTACCCTACCGGCACCCACGGGCGAACCGTCGCTGGTAATGGTCATGCCCGGCACCTTTCCCTGCAAGGCGCGCATGGGGTCGGTGTCTGAAGAAGTCTTCAGCTCCTCCGTCTTGACCACTGCCACAGAACCCGTCAGGTCGGCCTTACGCTGCACCTGGTAACCTGTCACCACCACCTCTGCCAACTCGCTGGCATTGTCTTTCATGATGACTTGCATCCCCTGTGTTGCGGGTAATTCCTGCTTGTCGAAACCGATGTAGGTGAAGACGAGGGTCTTTCCTGCCTCTACCTTCAACTTGAAGTTTCCGTCGATGTCGGTCACCGCTCCGTTGGTGGTGCCTGATTCCATGACGGTGGCGCCGATGATGGGCTCGCCTGTCGCGTCGACGACGGTGCCCATGATTTCCGTCTGCGCGTACATTACTGTACTTGCAACGATGAGCATGGTGCTCAGAAGCAATCGTTGTAGATGTTTCATTTGCTTTTTGCTTTAAGTTAGTATTATTTGATAATTGTAATAAATTGTTGTTTTGCTGCAAAGTTAGTGTCATTACGAGGTTCAGGCTGTCATTTTTCGTTCTTCCATTCCCATATTTGTTGCATTGAAACATTTTTGCGAGTGAATGAACGATTATTGCCATTCCTTTCCGATGGTTCGTCGTACCTTTGCGTAGGGAAACAAAAAAGGTGTGGACGAAATCATTTCACTTTCGAACCTTGGTCTGCGACAACCTTTGAACAGATGAAATGTCAGTCCACACCATATTTATATATATAATGCTATGGTGAAGTCCCGAACTCCCTATTCATCTCCCAAGGTCGCAGTTTGGTTCGAAAAGAGTCAGTAACTCGTTATTTTTCCCACAATGTCTTGCCTTTTTGCATCAAGGCGGTCTTCTTCGGCAAAGATAATAAAATAATTCTAATGGGCAATGCTTTTGCCCTAAAGTTTTCTGGCATCGCCTGGCACCATCCCGTATTCGTCCTTGAAACACTTAGAGAAATAGGAGGGCGAGGTGAATCCCACCTTATAGGCCACCTCGCTCACGCTGAGGTCGGTGGTTAGGAGGAGTTGCTTGGCGCGCACAAGCCGCGCCTTGCGCAAGAGGTCAACGGGCGAGCTGCCTGTTAATGCTTTCACCTTACGATAGAGTTGCACCCTGCTCAACCCCATGTCGCTACCGATGTCTTCCACGCTCAGTTCGCTATTCCCCATCCGTTCCTCCACGACGGTCTTGAAACGGGTGATGAACGCCATCCCCTGTGCCGATAATTGCGGGGATGGGTCGGTGGTTCGACGCGTGGTTTCTTCATCGTCAGATGAAGGTATGTCGGTGTGGCTTTCCGTAGAACCGTCGCTTCCACCCTGGGGGATGCTCCATAAGTCCTTCAGCAAGTGACGGCTTCGGAGCAGGTTAGTGATGCGTGCCAATAGCAGGTCGGGTTGGAAGGGCTTTGTGATATAGGCATCGGCACCGCTCTCATAGCCCTCGATCTGGTGACGGTTCAATGCCCGCGCAGTCAGGAGAATGACGGGGATGTGGCTGGTAACCTCGTCGGTTTTGACATGTAGGCAAAACTCCAAGCCATTCATTACAGGCATCATCACGTCGGAGATAATCAGGTCTGGCACCTGCTCACGTGCCACCGCCAGCCCCTCCTTGCCATCTGCCGCCTCAAACAGCTGGTACTGGCCCTGTAAAATGGTGTGGAGGTAGGTACGGATGTCGGCATTGTCATCGACAATGAGGACGGTGGGCATCTCTTCCGGGTCTTGTTGGGAGGAGGGAGTGTCATCAAGGGGAGAGGAAATGGGGTCGATGCTGGCGGTGAGGGGAGCGTCTTCCACGGGTATTGCTTGCCATCTTGTCCCCTTCACCTGCACATCGAGCATCTTGTTGATGAGCGATGTCAGTTGATGGGTGTTGCGCCTGACGATGGCGAAAATGCGGGATGTCTCCGCACTTGCCTGTTGGATGTCTGGTCTCTCTGCCAGCTGGGTCAAAGGACCCTCAATGAGAGTGAGGGGTGTGCGTAGCTCATGGCTCACCTGTGTGTAGAAGTCGAGTTGCTCGCGTTCCATCTCCGTACGTTCTCGCTGGATGCGTGTGCGCTGTCTGAACAACATCCAGATGCCAATGACAAGGAGCAGGAGCAACAGGGCAAGGCTGATGGTGAGGATATTGACGAGCCGTTGGGCGGCAAGCTGTTCCATATAGTCGCTCGCTTTGTGGTGCAGCAATTCCAATTCTCGCGACTGACGGATAATCTCTTTGCTCTCCATCAGCAACACATGGGCATTGGCAGGGGTCACGATGGCAGACATCAGGGCCGTCTCCTTGGGATAGGGCTTGCCATCGAGGATATCGACAGCCAACTGTAGCAGTTGGTCACCGTGCGTGGGATAGATATACGAGGCATCAAGCAGCGAGTCGCGTACCTGTTGGATGCCGCCATTCTCACCGGGCAAGCCGTCGATGCCACAGAAGAGTGGAGTGGGGGTTTGCGTCTCCAAGAATGCCTTTCGTGCACCCATCGCGGATCGGTCGTTCATGCCAAATACCAGGTCGATGGGCGTGTCGGCATTTTTGGATAGCCATTCCTTGACCATCTTGTAGGCGGTGGGCTCTGTCCAGTCTCCTTGCAACGTGGCGACAATCTCCACCTTGGGGTATGCTGCCATCGCTTCACGGAATCCCTTGTGCCGCTCTATGGCGGGCGACGAGCCTTTCAGCCCCATCACCTCCATCACTCTTCCCTTGCCTTGGAGACGGGAGGCAATGTACTCGCCCATCATCTTTCCCATCTCGTAGTTGTCAGCACCCATGTAAGCGGTGTATTTTTGAGAGTTGGTCTTGCGCTCAAATACGATGACGGGGATGCCCTTGTCGTAGGCGCGGTCGATGGCGGGAGAGATGGTTGCCACTTGGTTGGGGGCGACGATGAGCAGGTCGATGCCCATCGAGAGGAGGCTGTCAATCTGTTGCACCTGTCGCTCGTCGCTGTCGTATGCCGCAGCGAAGCACAATTCCACGTTGTCGTGGAAATACGCTCCCATCTTCAACTCCGCATTCTGCTTGTCGCGCCAGATATCGGCAGAGCATTGAGACACGCCAATGCGATACTTGTTGCTGTCTGAAGAACAAGATACAAGCATCGCTGCCCATAGCAGAGCCAAATATGCCAAGGTCTTTTGCATACGTCAGATACTCAGCTCATCCAATACTTTGATGAGCTTGCGGTCAAAGGGTTTGTCGGAGCGGATGGCCTCGGAGAGGGGGACATAGACCACCTCGTTGTTCCTCACTCCAACCATCACGTTGCGCTGTCCTTGGATGATTGCCTCGATGGCTCCCACACCCGTGCGGCTCGCCAATATGCGGTCGTGGGCGGTGGGGCGACCTCCGCGCTGGAGATGTCCGAGGATGGAGACGCGCACATCGTATTCCGGGAATTCCTTTTTCACGCGGTCGGCATAGTAGAGTGCGCCGCATTTGGGGCTCTCTGACACAATCACGATGCAACTTTTCTTAGACTTGCGGATGCCGCGTTCCATGAATCGTGCCAATTGGTCTACATTCGTGGAGTCCTCGGGGATAATGGCGGCCTCCGCGCCCGAGGCGATGGCGGAGTTTTGTGCGAGGAATCCCGCGTCGCGCCCCATCACTTCGACGAAGAAGATGCGCTCATGGCTCTGCGCCGTGTCGCGTATGCGGTCCACGCAGTCCATGATGGTGTTCATCGTGGTGTCGTACCCGATGGTGGAGTCCGTGCCATAAAGGTCGTTGTCGATGGTGCCGGGGAGGCCGATGCAGCATACGTCAAACTCCCGCGCGAAGTTCATCGCGCCCGTTAGGGAGCCGTTTCCGCCGATGACGATTAGTGCCTGTATGTCATGCTTCTGCATGTTGTCGTATGCCTTTTGCATCCCTGCCATCGTCATGAACTCCTTGGAACGGGCGGTTTTCAGGATTGTTCCGCCCGACATGATGATGCCACTCACGTTCTCGGTGGTGAAGTCCTTGATCTCCCCATTGATGAGTCCGTCGTAGCCACGGTATATGCCCTTGATGTTGAAGCCGTTGCAGATGCCCGCGCGAGTCACGGCCCGGATGGCGGCATTCATTCCGGGAGCGTCGCCGCCAGATGTCATCACTCCGATTGTCTTGATTTTTGCCATAGTTGTTTTAATTATTTAGGGTTTATGGGATTAATGGGGTTTTGGGGATTAATGGGGGTTATAGGATTATGAATACTGCCAAGCCGAGGAGGGAGGCGATGAGTGACATCCATCCCACGTGGCGGAAATACCAGCCGATGTGTACCCGTTCCATCTTGATGAACGCCAGTCCGCCCATGCTACCTACGCAGAGGATGTTGCCGCCCACGGCGGTGCAATAGGCTATCATCATCCAACAGCAGTCGTTGGTGGGCGCGTCGGAGAGGGCGAAGAAACTGACTGCCGTGGCGAAGTTATCCAACACGGTGCTGACGATGCCCGAGAGGATGCCCATCAGCCATACGCTTTCCACATACGCGCCGCCCTTTGCCATCAGCCATCCCGTGACTCCCGTCTCTTGCACCACGCCGATGGCGAGCATCATGCCCATCACGAAGAGCATCATCTGCACCACGCCGTATTGGAAAATGCCCGGCACGTGGCTGCGCATCATCTGCTCGCTGTTCATCAACCGATGGTTGAAGATTTCGTTGACAATCCAAAGGACAGCCAACACGCATAGTGCGCCGACAAACGGACTGAGCCTCGTGATGTTGTGGAAGGTGGGTATAAACCACAGTCCGCCTATTCCCACGAAGAGCATCACGAGCCGCTGCCAGACGTTGAGGCGCGTGTCGTCGCCACGGTAGGGCATGGTGATCCACTCCGTGTCGCACCGTTCGGGCAACTTCCTGCCGATCCACCAGATGGGAACCACACAAGCTATCAGGCAGGGGATGAGCAACGACATGGAGAAATGGGTAGCCGTGACCTTGCTCATGTTCCACAAGACGAGGCCTGTGGGGTCGCCAATGACCGTCAACGCTCCCCCCATGTTGGCGGCGATGACGATGGCGGAGCCGAAGATCATCCGCTGCCGTCGGTTGGAAATGACCTTGTGCATCATCGTGAGCATCATGATGGTGACGGTCAGGTTATCGAGATTGGCGGAGAGAAGGAATGTCACGCCCGTCAGCACCCATAGCATCTTCTGGCTGGAACGGGTCTTGAGCAACTGCGTGATGAAGTCAAAGCAGCCGTTGTTGTTGAGGATTTCCACGATGGCCATGGTCGCCAGGAGGAATGTCACCACCTCCGATGCCCTGCCCACGTAGGTCAGGAACACGTTGCCGGCGATGTATTCCTTCACCGCGCGGCTCGTTGGGCTTGCCCCATTGAGGAAGTCGAAGTATTCCGTGGGGTGCTGGCTCATCACGTAGTCAGTGCCATAGCAGATGTATAGCACCCATCCCACCGCCCCGGCGAATATGGCGACGGCGGCCTTGTTCACGTTCGTCACGTTCTCGGTGGCGATGAGAACATAGCACAATAGCAAAATGGTTATGATGATTAGTGTCATGGCTGATGCTTTACCAACGCAAAGTTACGAAATATATTTTAACTTCCCAATAGTCGATTCATTTTTTGCATTCCAACAGATATGTGTCTGTGGGTCTTTCCTTAATTGTTGAGTATTAAATTGACAATTATCACCACGTCGTTGATGTTCACTTCATCGTCATCGTTGGCATCGGCAGCCCAGGGGTTGAAGAAAGCCGAACGATTGTTTAGTATGACGTTGACCATCAGCACGACGTCTGTCACGTCGATTTTTCCATCGTCGTTCACATCACCTTTGGTACCCCTATCGAAGAACAATGCCATCCCGTCCTCGGGGTTGTCTGCAACCTTGTCGGTGGGGATGCGGAGGTAGGCTTTATTGGCAGGGATGGTACCGCCAGCAAAAGGATAGAAAGTACGGCCATTGGTGCCATTGGATAGGGTGAAGTTGGTGTTCGACCCAGAGGTGGAAGGGATGGAAGAGGCTTGTGTCACGCCAACAAACATATTCGTGCCGGCGTCAGCGGAGTTGATGTAAGGAACTTCATATTCGCCGTTTTCGCCCTTCAGCAACAATCCCTCTCCCGCTGCCGTCTTCGAGGTTTGCTGGAGCAGGAGGGCGTTTGTCTGTTGGTTGTATTCAGAGGCACGGTAAGCCCGTAGCCCTTCCACGTTGCTGAAGTCGAGCGCGCTGGTGTTAGCGTAGGTTTCCATGCCGTCGCTGATGTTGATGACCGCCACGGTTCCTGCCTGTTGGCGTGAGTCTTTGTACACCTCGGTGCGCAATTCGTCGATGAGTTCTGCCGACGGGGTGATGCTATAGTTGTCGTAAATGACGAAATAGTTGCCCGCGTCGTTGTTCCATACCGATATGGGGGAGCTGTCGAATTGTGGTGCCACGCAAACCTGTGTCTGCCCATTGTAATTGTAGTTGAGGGCTGTCAGCACGAAGTATCCATTCTTCAGGGTGATGCTGAAGGGTTGTGGCGTCTCGCTGAAGTTGGAGTTATACTGTGGGTTGAGATACTTTCCCTCTCCAATATTATATAGGTAATAGTAGCCCGGGAACTTGTCGGTGGTCAGGATCATCCAGTTATTCGCCTCGTCTTGCACCCTTGCCTTTGCCTTATAGGTATTTTGGCAGTCATAATAATGGCCAGATCCCGAGACGGGGTTGGCGTTGCGGAGGGTGGGGATGCCCCCATTGGCGACCATCGCCCCATAGCCCGATGCGTTGAAAACATAGTAGGCTTTCTCGGCACTGAGATGGGCTACCTCCGTCACCTCGCCATATTTCAGCAACTGACCGTTCTTGGCGAGGTCGCTTAAAGCCGTCTGGTAGTCAGTGATGGTGCTGGCATTGTTGTCATAGACGGCCTGTAAGGCGGCAAGGTCTTCCGTGGAGTAACTGTTAAATAGGTCGGCTCGGTCAAGATAGTCTTGTGCTATGGCGCGAAGGTTTGCCAACATCGTTGCCTCGTCTTTTTGGAAGAATTCGAGTTCGCTGATGACAAGATACTGTCCATAGCCCGCCGTGAAGTTCAGTTTCAGGTACTTTGTCGTGAGGGAAGACCCCAACACGATGTCTTGCTCCGATGCGTCGGGCAGGTCGTATGACCCCACCGATGTCCACGAACTGCCGTTGGCGGATGTCATCACCTCCACGGTTTTGGGTCGGTAGATGCTGCTTCTGCCGCTGGGGATGTTGACTCGGATCATGTCGATGGTGACAGCCCCGTCGTGCAAGAGCGACAGGGAATGCGGGTAGCTTTGGTTTCCGCTGCTCCACCATGATGTGTGCCAATAGGTGGAGTTGTCATTATCTACCGCCATCGACGCCCTTCCGTTGTCACCTTCGCCGACGGTCTCCTCCGAGGATTTGTCAATGACGGTCCATTCCGTTTGGTCTAATTGGGTGTAGACATCCTGTATGGCGAGAGCCATGCGGTCTTCGTCTTGCTTTTGGATGGCTGGCTCGATGTATGTCGTGATGAGTGACTGCAACGTTTCGTCGTCGGGGACGATGTTGTCTGGTTGGATTAGGGGGAGGTTGCTGTTGCCCTCGTACTTGTCGGTGTAACCGCCAGACTGCATGTAGATGGCGGGCTCACCTTGGAAATCGTCGATGGCAGACTGGTACCAGTCGTTTCGTGCGCCGTCGCTGGTGCCCCCGTCGGTGTGGCTCCAGTCAAACAGGTTGCGGTTGTACCACGTCCCCGTCTGCATGGAGCGGGTGAAAATCCTGCGGTAGTATGCCTTGTGCTGGGCGCATCCTTGGCTCGTGTTGCCCCGGGTGTATTCCTCAAGGAAGGCGTTGAATCCCGACCCGAAGTAATTGGTTGTGCCCGACTGGCGAATTGTGCCGATGTAATGCCACTCGGTGTCCACACCCTCTGCCCAGTACCAGGCGGAAAGCAACGTGTTGTTGTAGGTGGTGCCGTCGCTGAGCGTGATTTGCTCGGGACGGGTATTCAGCAGGAACCGCACCCATTGCCCCGGCTTCCATAGGCCGCCGTTCATCATGATGTGGCATCCCGTGCCCTCTCCGCCAAAGCGCTCGGCGGTGATCTCGTCGGCCTCGCCCGTGGCGATGATGCCGCTGCGCTTGAAGTCTGCCAGTTCGGGGTCGGAGTCTGTGTCGCCATTGTCCCAACTGGAGAAGATGATGGTGCGTTTGGTGGTGCCGCCGTTGCTGCCATTGTTTTGGATGCCTATATACCCGCTGTTGAATCCAAACGCCTCCGCATACGTGCCATAATAGTCGGCATCGGTGGGAATCATCACCTCGTCGTAGATCCAGTCGAAGGCATTGCCCGATGGAAGGCTTGGGTCAGAGGAGCCGAAGGTGAACAAATGGAGCGATGGTGCTGAACGCCAGCCCGCCAGAAAGACGTTGCTGTTGGTTCCCGTGGCGTTAGTTGAGGTCACGGTGAAGTCTTGTAGAACGGTCGTGCCGGGTGTTCCGCCCGTCAGTTGAAGCCTGTACCATCCCTCTTCCGACGAGGTGAAAGTGAAGTTTCTGGCTGACTTGTTGGTGGCTACGTCCGTTCCCGTTGACACATCCCGCACATTCACGCGCACGGCGTTAGCGTTATTGGACGTGACGGTGAACGTTCCCACGGGGAAGTGTACATAGAACACGGGCAGATAACCCTCGATGGGCCACGTCGTGGAATATGCCACGTCGTGCTGCGACAGCCCGTCCGTCGTCTCTATATAGCCTCCATAGGTGCCATTGGGTGTTACGGAAATGGTCCATTCCGTTGCATAGGCTTGCGGTCTCCACAACAACATGGATAGGAGAACCGCCATTTTCATTGTCAGATTTTTCATTTGATATAAGTTAGATTGTTTAGGATTTCAAGCTACAAAGATAAGCTTTTTTTTCGATATGGACAAGTTTTTATCCATTCTTCCATTCTTCCATCACCACCAAAGGGGCAACACGATATTGTTCACAACATGGGCTTCCTCGAACAAGGGCGAAATCTCGCTTTCATTGAAGCCAGCTATGTCCCAACCCATGGGTGTGACCAAGAACTTTTGTTTACCGTGCTCCTTGGCGAACATGATGAACTCATCCACATACGGCTTGATGGTATCAACTCCCCCCTGCATCATTGGAATGGCGTAGCTTTGTCCCTGTAAACCAACGCCTTGCCCCATAATGGCACCATATCTCACGTATGCCAAGCGGGCAGCACCATATTCATGCAACCCTCGGAGGTTGCTTCCAAACACGAAAATCTCATCAGCTTCGAGCGAATTCATGAATCTCTTATCTGTTCTCTTCTTAACGGTGTCAGCATACGTTGCGCTATTTGTGGCTTTCTTTTGATAGAGAGGCCTGTCCTCTGAAGGGCATATTCCAGCATAACTTGTCTCTGGCATACTGTAATAAGAGATGGTTTCTTGTTCGTCAAACATCTCAGGCGTGTCAAAGTCCATATCGAAATTCTCACGGAAATAAGGGATAATCACCTTTTCCAAGATCTTTCTATACCTCTGGGAGACAGCCGAAGGTGTAATGTCCAAGATTCCGGCCACGTCTTTTGTCCTAAAGCCCGCTATCAGCAGCAACTGGACAATCACTCGATCTTGATGCTGTAGGTGATAATCGCAGATGTCCTCGATGGTCTTGTTAAACAGGAGCCTTAAATCGTCTGTCACATCAAATGTGCGAAGATACTCTTCGAAGGTGATACTGCCATATTCCTTCTTGTACCATTTCAAGGCATCGAGTACGATGTAACGGAAGCCGTTGATCATCCATGTGCGTAGCGTGACGTTTGGAGAACGGTTTTTCAGCGGTTGCCAATGGTGTTCCATCAGATAAAGGGCATACTGGTGAGCCAATGACATGAAGTCAAGGTTCTGCTTATGGCTTAACTCGTATTTCCGGTCATAGATATGATAGGCGGTGTGGCAATATTCGTAGAAGTAATAGCGTATCGTCGTTGAGTCTCCCCTTTGGAAGCCATCAAGGATCTCGTTGTCTGTCAATTGTCCGTACATGGTCATTCATTGTTTTTTGCGAAATTAAACAAAAAATTTAGATTACTGCTTAATTTTCCTTGAAAAATTTCTTTAAAGATAGAGAGAGCATTCAAAACAAACATTTTTTCACCTATCAAAACATGACGAACATGAAGAAGAAAGTTTTTAATTTGATTATCGTTGACGAGAGTGGCAGCATGTCTGTCATCCGTAAGCAAGCCTTCTCGGGCATGAATGAAACCCTCGCCACCATCCGGTCCATCCAGAGGCAGTACCCTGACACCGACCAGCGCGTGTCGCTCATCACCTTCGATAGCACACACACCACTTGGCACTACGACAACAGGGCAGCAGAGGAGGTGGTCGATTTGAAGTGGGAGAACTACAACCCTGGCGGTTGCACCCCTCTCTATGATGCCATCGGGCTCTCGGTATCGAAACTCAATGCCGTCGTTGGTAAGGATGACCACGTGCTGGTGACCATTATCACAGACGGAGAGGAGAACAGCTCACGCGAATGGACGCTCAAGATGGTGCGCGGACTGATTGAAAAGCTGAAGACGCAGGGGTGGACTTTCACCCTCATTGGCACGGACAACCTCGATGTGGAATCCATGGCGCACTCTTTTGCCATTGACGAACACATGAATTTCCATCAAGACGAGGAGGGTACCAAGAAGATGTTTGCCTGTGAACGTCGTAGCCGTAGACGCTATTCGGCTTATTTAGCGAATGACGCTCCCATGCCCGCCAAGGGTTCTTTCTTTAAGGAAGAGGAAGATTAGACTTTAAGCATGAAGAAAGGTATGGTTTAGTCGGTGTAAACACCATGTTTAATAGTTGTAAACGATATGTTTATTTCGAGTAAACCATACCTTTTCGTTCACCGTTTCACATCCATTAAAGCTCAAAATGGCGGATTAGCAGGATCGTATTGGTAAACGCTATCTACAATTTCGTAGTGGAATTGCTTGCCCAAAAAAGTAGTAATACATTTGTGTGTAAACACTTTTGCCGGCTCGCCGGTTGGCATGGTTGTTTCTTCCTCATTGAAGCTGAAATCAAAATGCGGACGATAATCCACATCATCAATATCATTTTCATCACCCAAGAAATCAATCAATTGCCCACCATTGATGCTATCTTCTACATAGAGGATATGGTTATACCACACGGAGGCGATGTTAAAAAATGTTAAACCCCCCCGCCTGCATAATTATAGTATATATATGCATCTTTTGCCCAACCAAAGTCACTCCAATACCAGCCGGGTTTAGGGGCATTCGGATTATATTGCGGATAGCGTGTCCACTCATCAGGCTCTGCTTTAGCCAGATTTCTTTCCTCCAGTGTTACCAGGGAAATATCCGGCACCGCAATTTTTCGTGATACCTTCACATTTCCGTAAGCTTCATCTAATAAATCCGTTTGATCCGCAAAATAGTAGACCGGTACACCTCGCACATCTTCTTTGCGCTGATTGTAAGAGCCATGGATAGACTTAATATCAAGTGCCCATGATAATGCTGTTCTACCGCTACCGGTTACTGCCGTGCGGACAGAACCATCAGAGAAGATGCTGTCACGATAGACAAGGTATTGATAGGTCAAAGGAATGTTATCATGCGGTTCACGCCACATATCCTTAGGATCACCTTTGCGGTACTTAATATTCGCAAGTTTCGGCTGTTCTTTTGCAATAGCGGCAAGAAATTTCACCACATATTGCAAATGCTCGCTTTTTGGCTCGCTGGCGTTTGCCACCGTCAAATCTTGTGAAATCGTGATTGTTACCGTATAAAGCTTACCTTTTTTACCTATCAACGTCCCGTTTGCCACTTCAGCCACCTTAATATCACTGATTTCAGGTGTGCTCAGGGTCAGATATGGAAGCTTAACCTCTGTTCCTTCAACTGTGATTGGCTTATAAGTTTGATCTCCCCACTTGCAAGTTATTTTCTGCCCTTTTGCAACTTCAAACGTGCGGATACCGGTATTTTCAACCGGATTATCGCCGCTGTTGGTTATAGTTGGAGCGGGCTCCAATTTCTTTTCAAGTTCAGAGATATCACTCACCCAAATGGTGTCTGCCTTAGCGGCATTCACCTCAACATACGCCTTCGGTTCGTATGTAACTACGCGGAGTTCCATCTGCGTGAAGTCGAACCATGAATATTGTGCCGTTTGTTGGAAATCTATCTTCATCTCCGTGGCATCTGCGCTGATGGTGAAAGGCGATTGTTTGTCGGTGGTACCGCTTAGTGGGTTGATGGTATAGTCGTATGTGAGCGTTGGGTCTGGATAATCCTTGGTGGTTTCCACGATGCCCACATAGTCGGCTTCCAACGAATAGGTTGTATTCATGTTACCATCTTCTTGATGCACGGTTTCCGCATCGATGGTGAAACTCACTTGCACATGGTAGGCTTGTTCGGTGGTGTGCTTGATGCGCCTTGCTGATGACGGGGCTACGCGCGTCAACTTGACACCTCTCACAGAGACGTTCTTGATGCCTTTGGCTGCTTGTTCCTCGGAGTGTGCTTCGCCGAGCTTGGCGGAGGAGAGGCGGAGATAGGGCATTTCAATATCTTTGCCCTTGGTGTTGCGGTGGGTATATACTTCGTGCTTGATGTCGAAAGAGACGGTGAGGTCGCCCACGTTGTAGTCTTGTACCTTGCTCACTACGCTGGGGTTTTCGCCTGTAGTGGCATTGTTATTGGTTGTCAGTTTGAGTTTGAGCAGGTCTGCCAAGGTCTTTGCCCTCACGGTGTCTCTGTCCACGGTCATGTGGATGGAGGCTTGTGGCTGACAGGTAAATGTCGAACCGTCGGGCTCTTGGTAAGTGCTCTTCTGCGAGAGCGTGATGGTGGCGGGGTGTCCTGCCGTGGCTATTGCGGGATTCTCTGGCGTTCCCTCGTTGCCAGCGTTTGTGATGGTGATGGTGCCATCGGTCTTGTCTGGCACTTGCGATTCGTCTTCATTGTTGCTACCGCATGACATTGTCATGGCGAGCATGAGGAGTGCGATGGGTTTGATAGATTTCCTCATAGGTATTGTTGATGATGATATGTTTGTTTTTGCAAATATAGGTAAATAATTCGAGTTTATAAGCATGTTGGAGATAAAAACTGAAACAAATAATAGCATTTATTGGGTTTTTATTGGGCATAGTTGTTATTTCTTGTCAATTTTATTGTCTTGCTGATTGCGAAAATGTATGCGTGCCCTGGTCATTTCCTCACGGATTCCTCCTTGTTGGATAAATTGTCGCTTTAGCGTTTCTATCAGCCTGAGGAGCATTGTGTCTGTCTGGTGAATTAGCGTAATGGCGATATTCGCTATCGTTTCCGCAGAACGGGTAGTAATCGCTTCTCTATAATAACTTGAATCATTGTGTTTCGCCAAGACGCTACGTGTTTGTATGTATCTTTGGTCGTTTTCCTTCCATTGTTGCAGGTTACGCACACGTAAGTAATCTTCATAGTCAATGAGAAGTTCTTGGAGACTTGCCTTTGCAACATTCATTAGTTTAAGTTCTGTTTCTCTTGATGTTGAGCTGGCAGAGCTTCCCTCGGCGATGTTTTGTTTGCCAGACCTTGCGGCTTGTATCATTTGGTCGATGGTGCGGTCGCCTTTTTCTAAAAATTTGTGGGCGAAATAATAGGTGACATCATAAATGCATTCCGCTTTTTGGAATACGATGAGTGAACGATAATTGCCTCTTAGTGGGAGGAAGGATTTGTCTGTTTTCATAATATTGATGATTTTTGTGATTATTGAATAATTGAGGTTTATAGGTCTTATTGGTCTTATTGGTCTTATAGGTCTTATAAGTCTTATTTGTCTTATGAGTCTTATAGGTCTTATAAGTCTTATGAGTTATCATTAAATGGCAGGCGGTATTGGCAATGCTGCCAATCAGAGCAGCCGTAGGCGGTTCTCCCCTTGACGATGGTTCCTTTGCCGCAGACGGGACAGGGCTTGCCGATGAGGCTATCGGAGGGTTTTAGCGTGGTTTCTTTCTTGGTGGCTTGGCGTTTGGGCTTCTTTTTCTTGACATCCTCGTCGGTGGTGAGGGTGATGTGGTGCGTGTTGTTTTCCCGCATCACATCGTTGACGATGGTGGTGATCTGCTGTTTCAGCTCATCTACGAATTGTGCGGCATCGTATTTGCGATGCTCGATGTCGCGGAGTTTCTTCTCCCAGATGCCTGTCAGTTCGCAACTCTTCAGCAGTTCCTCCTTGATGATGTCGATGAGTTCGATGCCCGTGGGCGTGGCGATGAGATTCTTTCGCTCGCGACGGATGTAATGCCGTTTGAAGAGCGTCTCGATGATGCCCGCCCTTGACGATGGCCTTCCTATGCCATTTTCCTTCAATGCGGCACGAAGTTCCTCGTCTTCCACGAACTTGCCCGCCGTCTCCATTGCCCTGAGCAGGGTGGCTTCCGTGTAGTATTTTGGCGGCGTAGTCCACTTCTCCGTGAGAGTGGGTTGGTGCGGGCCGCTCTCTCCCTTGACAAAATTGGGCAAGGTACGCTCCTCATTGTCTTTCTTTGCATCATCCTCTTCCACGGTTTTTGCCTCCGAGGCATATACGGTGCGCCATCCAGGTGAAAGGATTTCCTTGCCTGTCACCTTGAACTCGATGCGTTCTTGGTCTTCAGGATTGCCCACCTCGCCCAATACCGTCGTGGTGGAAAACTTGCAATCGGGATAGAAAGCCGCGATAAACCGCTTCGCGATCAGGTCGAACACGTTGCGCTCCATGTCGGAGAGGGCTTTCGGAATAACCCCCGTGGGAATGATGGCGTGGTGGTCGGTAACTTTGGAAGTGTCAAACACCTTCTTGCTTTTGAGGAGGGGCTTTCCGCCCAATGGCTTGACGATTGGTGCGTAGGGCTTGATGCCGCCAAACGTGGTTTGGTATAGCCCGTTCATGATGTTCGGACACTTGGGATAGACATCATCGGGGAGAAACTGGGTGTCTACACGGGGGTAGGTGGTGTATTTCTTCTCGTACAGGCTTTGGATAAGATTGAGCGTCGTCTCGGCGGAATAGGCGAACTTCCTGTTGCATTCCACTTGCAGGGAGGTGAGGTCGAAGAGCCTTGGCGGAGCCTCGGTACCTTTCTTCTTTTGCACGTCGGTCACGGTAAAGGGCTTCCCCTCGATGGTGGCAAAAGCTTTCTCACCCTCCTCTTTCGACGTGAACTTCCCCTTGGTGGCGGTGAATTGCGTGTCGCGGTAGATGGTGGCGAGAATCCAATATGGCTCGGGCGTGAAGTTGTCGATCTCTTTTTGGCGGTTGACGATGAGCGCAAGGGTAGGGGTTTGCACCCTTCCGATGCTCAACACCTGTCGGTTCTGTCCATATTTCAACGTATAGAGGCGCGTGGCGTTCATGCCGAGGATCCAGTCGCCGATGGCTCTTGACAATCCTGCCAAGTATAGAGGTTGGTATTCCGACTGGTCTTTGAGCGTCTGGAAGCCCTCCTTGATCGCCTCGTCTGTCATCGAGGAAATCCACAACCGCCGCACGGGGCATTTGGCTTGTGCCTTTTGCATCACCCATCGCTGTATCAACTCACCCTCTTGCCCGGCGTCACCACAGTTGATGATGCCGTCGGCCTGTTGCATGAGCCGCTCAATGATGGCAAATTGCTTCTTGATGCCGTCGTCTTCGATAAGTTTGATGCCAAACCGCTGGGGCAGCATGGGTAAAGCCGAGAGACTCCAATGCTTCCAGTTGGGTTGGTAGTCGTGTGGCTCCTTGAGGGTGCAGAGGTGTCCGAAAGTCCATGTCACTTGGAATCCGTTGCCCTCCATGTAGCCCTGCATGGACTTGGTGGCACCAATGACCCGTGCGATGTCACGTGCCACGCTGGGCTTTTCGGCTATGCAGACAATCATATATAATAAGGTGTAGCCGTTAGGTGGGGTTAATAGCCTAAGTCTTCGCCCACGAGGATGACGATATGGCGCTTGGCGGGATGCGACATTCGCTGGATGCTGATGTAGTTGCAGATGGAATTAGGCGACTTGCAGTCGTGGCAGGTGCCGTCCGTCTGGCAGGGCGTGTTGAAGTCGAACCGTGCCATGTTCCACGGGGCGGCGGTGGAGCGGGCGCGTTTGATGGCGGCGTCCACGTCCTGGCACACCTTGTTGAGGCCGATGACGAGGATGACGTGGGTCGGTCCCCACGTGATGGCCGCCACACGGTTGCCGTTGCCGTCGATGTTGACGATGACCCCATCCTCGCTGATGGCATTGGCCGATGCGAGGTAATAGTCGCATTCGAAGGCTTTTCGGTAGATGCGCAACTTGTCTTCTTGCGTGGTTACGTCATCGCGGTCGTACACTTGGTAGTTGCCGTTTTTGAGATAAGTCGTCAAGCCGATGTCCCTGATGCTATATGACCCGCCCCACGAGATGGAGCTTCCTTCGGGGATGAGTTCTTTTACCTTATCAATAACATCTGCCCCAGTGGGACAATAATAAGCATCGTAATGTCTTTTGTGCAAGTTGTCTATCAGTTTGTTGGCAAGTTTGCCATTCCTTAATTCGCGTGGAGTAGCCATGATAATCAATTTTTCTGGTTGTGTAAATGCTTTCCGCATACAAATGTATAAACAATTTACCAAAAGACAAAGGAGTTTGTCTGAAAAAATCATCTTTTCCCGTTTTGCCATTTGTTTCATCAAGATGAATGAAAGACTGGTTTTGGGTTTCTGATTTGTAAAGTTAGTTTGATATGTTGAAATAAAAATGATTGATAATGTTAAAATAGTTGAATAGTGAGTAATTAATTAACATTTACGTGTTAAAGAATTAAGAAATCCGTATCTTTGCGGTGTCAATTCCGATGTAACGGCGTAAATATGAAACAGAGAACGATTTGGACAATAGCGATAATCATGGGACTCTCATTCCTTGGGCTTCTGTTACTTCAACTGCAATACATCCGCGAGATGGCAGAGATGAAGAAGGAGCAATTTGATGAGTCGGTGAACCGCGCCCTTTACCAGGCCAGCCGTAACTTGGAATTGAACGAAACCTTACGATATTTGGAAAAAGATGTCAACGAGACGGAGCGGCGGGCATTCAGCAAAGACTCGATGGGGTCGCGCTCAGGATTCCCCGACGGCACAGTCCAGCAGTCGCACCAGTATTCGGTGGCGGGCAAGGATGGTACGGTCTATTCCTCCTTTGAGTTGAAAACCATCGCCACGAAGCCCTCCAAGATGCCCAAGGGGATGATTCTTCGCACCGACAAGAATGTCATCTCCGAGGCGAGCAAGTCGATGCAGGAGATCGTTCACAACCGATTCGTCTACCAGAAGGCGTTGCTCAACGAGGTGGTTTATTCCATTCTTTATTCCGCATCAGAGAAACCGCTGAAGGAGAGGATCAACTTCAAGTTGCTCGACCGTGACCTCAATGCCGAGTTGATGAACAATGGCATCAAGATTCCCTACCACTTCAAGGTCTTGACACAAGACGGTCGGGAGGTGTACCGTTGTTCCGAATACTCCGAGGAGGGCGAGGAATACACCTATTCGCAGGTGCTTTTCCGCAACGACCCGCAGTCGAAGATGGGTGTGTTGAAGGTGCATTTCCCCGACATCAACAGCTATATCTTCTCCTCGGTGCGTTTCATGATCCCCGCCGTGATATTCACCGTCGTCCTGTTGATTACGTTTATCTTCACCATTTTCGTGATATTCCGCCAGAAACGGTATTCGGAAATCAAAAACGACTTTATCAACAACATGACCCATGAGCTGAAGACACCCATCGCGAGCATATCCCTCGCCTCGCAGATGCTCAACGACGAGAGCGTCAACAAGACCCCCGCGATGATGAATCACCTTGGGACAGTCATCAACGATGAGACGAAGAGATTGCGTTTCCTCGTGGAGAAAGTGTTGCAGATGTCGATGTTCGACCGTAAGAAGACGGTGTTCAAGAAAAAGGAACTCGACCTCAACGAGATGGTTGAGAGCGTCGCCAACTCGTTCACCCTTCGCGTGGAGCATACGGGAGGCAAGATCTACACCGACATTGGAGCTATCGACTCTGCCATCTACGTGGATGAGGTGCATTTCCAGAATGTCATCAACAACCTGCTTGACAATGCCGTGAAGTACCGAAAGCCCGACCAGCCGATAGACATCTACCTACGTACATGGAACGACAAGGATAGCCTATACCTCTCCGTCCGTGACACGGGCATCGGCATCAAGAAGGATAACCTCAAGAAAGTGTTCGACAAGTTCTACCGCGTCCATACGGGTAACGTACACGACGTGAAGGGATTTGGCCTCGGACTGGCATACGTGAAGAACATCGTGGACTTGCATAACGGCGAGATCAAGGTCGATAGCGAGTATGGCAAGGGTACGACGTTCACTCTCAAATTACCTATCATCAAAGAATCATAACATCTAAAAACAATCATTATGGAAGAGAATCTGAAGATTTTGTTGTGCGAAGACGACGAGAACCTCGGCATGTTGCTTCGCGAGTATTTACAGGCAAAGGGCTATACCACCGAGCTTTGCCCCGACGGGGAGGCAGGTTACAAGGCTTTCCTCAAGACCAAGTTCGACATTTGCGTGCTTGACGTGATGATGCCCAAGAAGGATGGCTACACCCTGGCACAGGAAATACGCCAGGCGAATGCAGAGATGCCCATCATATTCTTGACGGCGAAGACCCTCAAAGAGGACATCCTTGAAGGGTTTAAGATTGGGGCAGACGACTATATCACCAAGCCGTTCTCCATGGAAGAACTGGTAATGCGCATCGAGGCCATCCTGCGCCGCGTGCATGGCAAGAAGAGCAAGGACTCCACGTTGTATCGCATCGGGCGTTTTACATTCGATACTCAGAAACAATTGCTCACCATCGGCGACAAGCAGACCAAGTTGACGACCAAGGAGAACGAACTCCTCGCCCTGCTCTGCGCACATGCCAACGAGATCTTGCAGCGCGACTTCGCCCTGAAGACCATCTGGATCGACGACAACTACTTCAACGCCCGCTCCATGGACGTGTATATCACCAAGTTGCGCAAGCACTTGAAGGACGACGACCAGATAGAAATCATCAACATCCACGGCAAGGGATATAAGTTGATTACACCCGAAGAGGACTGAAAAGTAAGGTTTAGCAGCCGCCAAAAGTTAAATTGAGTTAATCTTTTGGCGGCTGCAACCGTATATAATCGTATGTTTCAGTAATAATTCGTACCTTTGCAAGCCCAAAACAGCACTGTTTGGGACTTGTGGAAGATATAATCATGAGATGCCGTGGAGGCTCTGTTAAGTGCTGGCACGATGCCAGACGCCTTGCGGATTAACCGTTTAAATATTAAAATGTACGCAATTGTAGAAATTAACGGTCAGCAGTTCAGGGTGGAAGAGGGCAAGAAGCTCTATGTGAACCACATGAATGACGCCGAGGAAGGCGCAACTGTTGAGTTTGACAAGGTGCTCCTCATCGACAATGAGGGCGCAGTCACAGTTGGTGCTCCCACTGTTGAAGGGGCAAAGGTAGTAGTAGAGGTTGTGAACCCATTGGTCAAGGGAGAGAAAGTCATCGTCTTCAAGATGAAGCGCCGTAAGGGCTATCGCAAGAAGAGAGGCCATCGCCAGCAGTTCACAGAGGTAAAGGTTAAATCAGTTATCGCTTAAAGTTTAGGAGGATTTTCAAATGGCTCATAAAAAAGGAGTTGGTAGTTCTAAGAACGGACGCGAGTCAGCATCGCAAAGGTTAGGCGTTAAGATTTGGGGCGGACAGAAATGTATCGCCGGAAACATTATTGTGCGCCAGCGCGGTACCAAGCACAACCCCGGTAAGAATGTCGGCATTGGCAAGGATGACACCCTCTATGCGCTCATCGACGGCACAGTGCAATTCCACAGGGGCCGCCGCGACAAGAGTTTTGTCAGCGTCTTGCCGGAAGTATAGTTAGCATTTATGTTCCACAGATTCCCTTTAGGGATGGTGGGTTTCATGATAAGAAAGGCTGGGCAGCATCGTGTTGCCCAGCCTTTTTGTATGGCTCTTGGGGTGTGAAGGTATCTGTTGGTGGGAGTGTCGTTATCGGTTATCGGGAACAAAGGCATCATTTGTCACCTTTTGCCTATAGCCAAAAGACCTTGCGGCTTAAGCCAAAAGGCCGTGCGGCTATAGCCGAAATGAACGAATGTTTTGCGACGGATATGGTCAATAGGGACTCTTCCGCTTCGTCTTGGCTATATACATGACGATGCCGAGGATAACCAAAACCGTTCCAATGAGGAGGCAGGTGTTGTAATTGGACAGACCCGTGAGAAGGCAGATAGCCAGCCAAGCAACACCGAAGATGACCATTGGGAGGCCCATAAGACGGTATAAAATCTTCATAATCAATGGTTTTTGTGGCAAAATTACGAAAATAATTTGGTCATTTGTAAAAAAAAATGTGCTTTTGCAGCCGCAATTTGCAAATCAAACATTTATTTAATTCATTTTTTATTCACAAAGTAGTATGAATCAATACGAAACCGTTTTCATTTTAACTCCCGTTTTGTCTGAAGACCAGATGAAGGAAGCGGTTGCCAAATTCAAGAACTTGCTCATTGAAAATCGCGCAGAGATCGTGAACGAAGAGCAGTGGGGATTGAAGAAGCTGGCTTACCAAATCCAGAAGAAGACATCCGGCTTCTACAACTTGGTAGAGTTCAAGGCAGAGCCATCTGTCATCAAGACCCTTGAGACAGCCTATCGCCGCGATGAGAGAGTAATCCGTCACATGATTGTTAAACTTGACAAGTATGCCGCAGCATACGCTGAAAAGCGCCGCGCCAAGCTTGCGAAAAAAGAGGAGGCTTAACCTATGGCAGCACAAGAGTCTGAAATCCGCTATCTGAACGCTCCTTCCATCGACACGAAGAAGAAGAAGTATTGCCGTTTCAAGAAGAGTGGCATCAAGTACATTGACTATAAAGACCCCGAGTTCCTCAAGAAGTTCTTGAACGAGCAGGGTAAGATCCTTCCCCGTCGCATCACGGGAACCTCTCTGAAATACCAGCGCCGTGTGGCTACCGCCGTGAAACGCGCCCGCCAGATTGCCCTTCTTCCATACGTTACTGACTTGATGAAATAATTAAAGGAGGAATCATTATGGAAATTATATTGAAAGAAGACATTATCGGCCTGGGATATAAGAACGATATCGTTACCGTCAAGAACGGATATGGACGCAACTACCTGATTCCCACGGGTAAGGCTGTCATCGCCTCGGCATCCGCAAAGAAGGTGTTGGCAGAGAACCAAAAGCAACAAGCCCACAAGCTTGCAGCCCAGAAGGCAGCCGCCGAGGACAAGGCGAAGGCATTTGAGGGCGTGGCATTGGAGATTCCCGCAAAGGTTGCTGTCACCGGTCAGCTGTATGGATCGGTAGGTGTGGCACAGGTGGTCGAGGCTCTTGCCGCCAAGGGCATTGAGGTTGACCGCAAGATTGTCACCATGCGCGACGCCAAGCAGGTAGGTGATTACGAGGCTACAATTCACTTCCACAAAGAGGTAGAGGTGAAAGTACCCGTCAAGGTTGTGGCAGAGAACGAGCCCGCCCCCGCTCCCGAGGCTGCTCCTGTTGAAGAGGCTTCCGTGGAAGAGGAGGCTTTCGAGGATGAGTTGGCCGAGATGGAAGAGCTCGATGAAGCATAATCATCAGGAATTTTTCGCACTGTAAAACAGCGTTTCGATAGGAAATCCCGGTTGTCTTGCACGGATGGCTGGGATTTTTTCATGATTATGGAACAAGAAGAACAGATACTCGTAAGGATTACAGGGCAGGATCGCCCTGGCTTGACGGCATCCATCATGGGCATACTTGCCAAGTATGATGCCGATATCCTTGACATCGGCCAAGCCGATATTCATTCCACGCTCTCGTTGGGAATCCTCATCCGTATTGATGAGGCACACTCCGGGCAGGTGATGAAGGAATTGTTGTTTAAGGCAACCGAACTGAACGTGAACATCGGATTCTCGCCTGTCTCAGACGATGAGTATGAGGCTTGGGTGGGAAGGCAGGGCAAACACCGCTATATCCTGACCCTCGTTGGACGCTCGCTGTCGGCGAGACAGATTGAGGCTGCCACGCAAGTGGTTGCTGAACAGGGACTTAACATTGACTCTATCATCCGACTGACAGGGCGCAAGAGCATTAAGATGCCTGGCAAGAACGTCCGTGCGTGTCTTCAGTTGTCATTGCGTGGAACGCCCAAGGACCGCTCGCGAATGCAAGGGGAATTGATGCGTATCTCCTCGACGATGGATATAGACTTTTCTTTCCAGCGTGATGACATGTTCCGACGTATGCGGCGGCTCATCTGCTTTGACATGGACTCCACGCTTATACAGACAGAGTGCATCGACGAGTTGGCGGAACGTGCCGGCGTTGGTGCACAGGTGAAAGCCATCACCGAGCGAGCCATGCGGGGAGAGATTGATTTCAAGGAGAGTTTTACGCAGCGTGTGGCTCTCCTCAAGGGACTCGACGTGAGCGTCATGCAAGACATCGCCGAGCATCTTCCCATCACGGAAGGTGTAGACAGGTTGATGACCATCCTGAAGAGATGCGGCTATAAGATTGCCATTCTCAGTGGTGGCTTCACCTATTTCGGCGAATATCTCCAGCGTCGCTATGGCATCGACTATGTCTATGCCAACGAGTTGGAGATAGATGAAGACGGGAAACTCACGGGTCGATACGTCGGTGAAATCGTCGATGGGCATCGGAAGTTGGAATTGCTGAAACTCATAGCGCAAGTCGAAAAGGTGAATCTCGCCCAAACGATTGCCGTGGGCGATGGAGCCAATGACCTGCCCATGCTCTCCGAGGCGGGTTTAGGCATCGCATTCCACGCCAAGCCGCGTGTCGTTGCCAATGCCAAGCAGAGCATCAACACCATTGGTCTTGATGGCGTACTTTACTTCCTTGGGTTCAAGGATAGTTACTTGGGTGAGCAGGGTAAGCTATAAAAATGATTAATTATTTTTGCATTGTGTAAAGTTTGTGTTACCTTTGCAATCAATTCAAAACTAACAACATAGAAAGATGAAAGCATTTGTTTTCCCCGGACAGGGTGCCCAATTCGTCGGAATGGGCAAGGATTTGTATGAGAACAACAGTTTAGCCAAGGAACTTTTCGACAAGGCGAATGAGGTGCTTGGCTTCAATATTACCGACATCATGTTTGATGGAACGGCGGAAGAGCTGAAACAAACCAAGGTGACACAGCCCGCCGTGTTCCTCCATAGCGTCATTTCTGCCTTGTGCATGGGCGATGCCTTCCAGCCAGACATGGTGGCAGGACATTCCCTCGGCGAGTTCTCCGCCCTCACGGCGGCAGGGGCGTTGTCGTTTGAGGACGGCTTGCGCCTCGTCCATGCCCGTGCCTTGGCGATGCAGAAGGCTTGTGAGAAAGCACCCGGCACCATGGCGGCAGTCATTGCCCTGCCAGACGAGACCATCGAAGAGGTTTGCAAGGAGGTCAGTACGGATGGAAACGTGGTGGTGCCTGCCAACTACAACTGCCCCGGTCAATTGGTTATCTCGGGTAATGTCGATGCCATTGCCACCGCATGTGAGAAGTTGAAGGCGGCAGGAGCCAAGCGCGCCCTGCAATTGCCAGTAAGTGGCGCGTTCCATTCACCCCTGATGCAACCCGCTAAGGATGAGTTGCAAGCCGCCATCGAGGCTACCGACATCAAGGAACCACGCTGTCCCATCTACCAGAATGTTGATGCACAGCCCCATACCGACCCTGCGGAAATCAAGGCCAACCTCATTGCCCAGTTGACAAGCTCTGTCAGGTGGACTGCCAGTGTACAGAACATGATTGCCGATGGTGCCGACGACTTCACCGAGTGCGGTCCCGGCAAGGCATTGCAGGGCATGATCGCCAAGATTTCCAAGGAAGTCACCGCCCACGGAATCCAATGACATTTCGGATGGAGAAGACAATCATATACCAGGTCTTACCACGTCTTTTCGGCAATCGCAACACGTCGCGCATCGCGAATGGCACGATTGCCGAAAACGGTTGTGGCAAGATGAATGACTTCACCGACGCTGCGCTGAAGAAAATAGCCAAGTTGGGAGTTACGCATGTGTGGTATACAGGAATCATCCGCCATGCTACGCAAACCGACTACATCGGTTATGGCATCCCGCGCAACCACCCCGCCATCGTGAAAGGCAAGGCGGGGTCGCCATACGCTATCACAGACTACTACGATGTTGACCCCGACTTGGCGACCAACGTCGATCATAGGATGGCGGAGTTTGAGCATCTTGTGGAACGGACACACCAAGCGGGAATGAAAGTCATCATCGATTTCGTCCCCAACCACGTTGCCCGACAGTACCATTCCCAATGCAAGCCACGGAATGTCAAGGACTTGGGCGTGGGGGATGATGCCTCCAAGGGCTTCGACCCACAGAATAACTTTTATTATTGTCCCGGTCAGCGGTTTGCGCCGCATTTTGACTTGTCGCAAGGAGACGGTAAACCCTACATCGAAGAGCCTGCCAAGGCGACGGGCAATGACCATTTCGATCCTTACCCAGGACACGATGACTGGTATGAAACAGTTAAGTTGAACTATGGCGTAGACTATTATGCGGGTAGGGTAGGGCATTTCGACCCCATTCCCAGCACGTGGAAGAAGATGACGGACATCCTCCTCTTTTGGGCGAAGAAGGGCGTTGATGCCTTCCGATGCGACATGGCGGAGATGGTTCCTGCCGAATTTTGGGCATACGCCACAGCCATCGTGCGTAAGAAATTCAAGCACATCCAGTTCATTGGCGAGGTGTATAATCCCCATGAATACCGCCATTACATCGCCAGTGGATTTGATCTCCTCTATGATAAGGTTGGGATGTACGACACGTTACGTGCCGTGACCTGCCACCAGGCACCCACTTCTGCCATCACACATGCCTGGCAATCGACGGATGACATACGCGACAAGATGTTGTATTTCCTCGAAAACCATGACGAGCAACGTATTGGCAGCGACTTTTTCGCCGGCTCGCCGCTGAAGGGAATCCCTGCGCTTGCCTCTGCCGTGTTGATGCAACAGAACCCCTTTATGCTCTATTTCGGAGAGGAATATGGCGAGAGAGGCATGGATAGCGAGGGCTTTAGCGGCAGGGATGGGCGTACGACCATCTTCGATTACTGGGCTGTTGACACTGTATGCCGTGCTGCGAAGCACCAACTCACCCCAGAGGAGAAGTGGGTTTATGCCATCCACGACAAGATATTGAACATCGCCCGACAGGAGAAATGTGTCAGCGAGGGATTCTTCTTTGACTTGATGTATGCCAATACCCATCTCCAACGCCAATATGTGTTCCTGCGAAAGGCGGGGGACGACTTGTTGATGGTCGCTGCTAACTACGATGACCAACCCGTAAGCATAGACTTCTGCATCCCCGCATACGCTTTTGACTTCCTGCACATCGACGAAGAGGATGTGAAGGCGGTTGACCTACTCTCCAAGAAACGGCAGGCTTTTGCACTTCGCAAGGATGGTCGTGTCAACGTTCAGATGGAGAGCCGTGGTGTCAATATATGGAAAATCAATCTCAAAAGATAATGGACGATATTTTTTTGAATGACCATAACAAGGAGGAATTTCCCCCTGCCCACACGGCGGAGCATCTGCTCAACCAGGTGATGGTGCGGATGTTCGGGTGTGAGCGTAGCCGCAATGCCCACATTGAACGCAAGAAGAGCAAGATTTCCTATATCCTCGACCGTATGCCTGACCGCAAGGAGGAGAAGGAGATAGAACGTCGGATGAACGAGTTGTTAGAGGAAGACCTGCCCGTGACATTTGAATTTGTCACCCGCGTACAGTTAGAGGGCATGGTCATGGATGCCGAGGAGGGGTCGCCCGATGCTTTGTTGTCTTTGGAACGGTTGCCCGACGATGCCAGCGACACCATTCGGTTGGTGCGCATCGGCGACTTCGATGTCTGTCCCTGCATCGGTAAGCATGTGCGTAGCACGTCGCAGATCGGGCGTTTTGAGATGTTGGGTACCAATTGGGACCAGTCCGCCTGTTCTTTCCGCATCCGTTATAAGGTTATCCAATAATCCATTTTTAATCCTTTCCATACCATGCAAACGAGTAAATACCTGATTGCCAACGAGCGTGATGCCCTCTGGGGACTCACGGTTAGTACAGTGGGCTACGAGGAGATAGCACCGGGTGATGAATACCCCACGCGCGGCCATGCCGATGGCTATTATTTCGACCTCAAGAAGGGGCGCATCCTCAACGAGTACCAATTGCTCTATCTCACGGAAGGTGAGGGGACGTTTGAGTCAACCAACCAAAAGCCCATCCGCATCAAGCAGGGAGACCTCTTCCTGTTGTTCCCTGGCGAGTGGCATTCCTACCACCCCTTGGAGACCAAAGGATGGAAAAGCTATTGGATAGGCTTTAAGGGGAGGAACGTGGATGACCGTGTGAGGGCGGGTTTCCTGTCGCCAACCAAGCCCATTTACCACGTGGGGTTCAGCAGCGAGATAGTCCATCTCTATGACGAGGCATTCGATAAGGCGAAGGAAGAGGCGGCTTACGCGCAACAGACCCTCGCCGGCATCGTCAACCACCTTGTCGGTTTGATGTATTCCCTGGAGCGCAACATCACACTCAAGAAGCAACACGACTATGTCGACGTGATGAACAAGGCGAGGTTACGCATACGCGAGTCGCTCGAGAGCAACCTCACCATCCAGCAAATCGCCATGGATCTCGGCATAGGATATAGCAATTTCCGTAAGTTGTTCAAGGAATATACAGGCATCGCCCCCGCCATGTACCAACAGGAACTGCGTCTGCAACGAGCCAAGGAACTGCTCTCCACCACCAACCTCAGCATCAAGGAGATTGCCTATCGTCTCAATTTCGACTCCCCCGACTATTTCTCCTCCAAGTTTAAAATCAAGACCGGGCGCAAGCCCTCGGAGTTTCGGGAGGATACGAAATGAGTAAACTTACATTCCACGGATAACACTCATTTACATATAGTTGTGGGGAGTTCTGCAAGGACTTCCCGCAACTTTTTTGATAAAACAGTCCGTAATTTTCAAAAATACGTGTATATTTGCATTCGGAAATCAAAAACGGAGGGTTATGATGATAAAATTAAGGAGTATTTTGTTGTGTTTATCCTTGTCGCTATGTATGGTATCTTGGTCGCAAACCACCCAATGGCGCGACATTTATAAGGCTAAGAAGAAAGACACGGTATTTGGCATAGCTAAGAAATACAACATCTCCATGGTCGATTTGATGGAGGCTAATCCCGAGATGAAGAAAGAGGGATATGAGCTGAAGAAAGGCGACATGGTGTTTATCCCATACGAAAAGACAGAGGAACAGAAAGCCGAGGAGGCGAAGAAAGCTGCAGAGGCGGAGCGTCTCAAGCTCTATGGTGCCAACGACGTGCGCAACCGTGCCATCCGCGTTGGCGTGATGCTGCCCTTGCACAATATTGATGGCGATGGTCGACGCATGGTGGAATACTACCGTGGCATCCTCATGGCTTGCGAGACGTTGAAGGCGGAGGGCATCTCCACCGACATCCACGCATGGAACGTTCCCATCGATGCCGACATACGGCAAACCTTGTTGGAGAAGGATGCCGACAATTGTGACATCATCTTCGGTCCTCTCTATACCAAACAGACGAATGCGCTGTCTGATTTCTGCCGCACGTACAACATCAAGATGGTCATCCCCTTCTCCATCCAAGGCGATGCCGTACTCACCAATCCCAATGTGTTCCAGGTTTACCAGTCGCCCACCAACCTCAATGACGATGCCATCAAGGCATTCATGGAGCGATTCCCGTCGCATCATCCCATCTTCGTGGATTGCAACGACTCCACCAGCCAGAAAGGAGTGTTCACTTCGGGACTGCGGAAGCAGTTGGATGGCAAGGGCGTTAAATATAGCATCACCAACCTGAAGTCGCCCGATGAGGCGTTTTCCCGTGCTTTCAGTGCCACGCAGCCCAATGTGGTGATTCTCAACACGGGTCGTTCCCCCCAGTTGAATGCCACGTTGGCGAAGATCAACACGCTCATCGCCGCCAACCCCAATGTCAATATTTCTCTGTATGGCTATACGGAATGGCTGATGTACACGAAGGTCTACAACAACTATTTCCACAAATACGAGACATATATCCCCACCACATTCTATTATAATGCCGAGTCTGCCAAGACCCAACAATTAGAACGCAATTACAAACAATGGTTCAAAGGTGACATGATGACGGCACTCCCTCGTTTCGCCATTACTGGTTATGACCAGGCGAACTTCTTCTTGCGGGGTCTCCATCAATATGGTAAGGACTTCAAAGGGACGAAAGACCAGAACGCATACGCCCACTTGCAGACCCCCCTCAACTTCAAGTCGGCGGGCGCGACGGGTGGTATGCAGAACGAGGCTTTCATGTTGGTGCATTACATGAAGAATGGAAACATCGAGTCGATCAATTATTAATGAAGGGTGAGGAATGAAGAGTGAAGAATCTTCTGCCGCCATACAAAATGATTTGATGGTGAAAAAGGGTGCATCTGTTGGTGTATGGCTATCGTCAAACCTTCATTCGACACTTGTTATATGTTTGATGGTCCTTCATTCTTCATTCTTCGTTCTTCATTCACAGGCACAGGTGGGAGAACACCGAAATGACCTTGCCATTGGCTTTAACGGTGGATATGTATTGAGCAATGTAGGCTTTGTCCCCACTGTCCCACAGGGACTTCATGGCGGCATCACGGGAGGCTTCACCGCCCGTTATGTCTGCGAGAAGTACTTTAACACGATTTGTTCCGTCTATGCAGAATTCAACTATGCCAGCTTGGGATGGAAAGAGGATATTCTCGATAAAAACGACCAGCCCGTCATCAATGCCTACACGGGATTGGCGGAGGAGTACAGCCGCACCGCCAATTACATCCAGTTGCCCATCTTTGCCCATCTCGCATGGGGAAGGGAGCAAAAAGGTGTGCAATTCTTCTTCCAGGCAGGTCCGCAATTTGGCTTTTACCTCAATGAAAGTTCTAAATCGAACTTCGATTTCGCCCAGATGAACCTCAACGACCGCATCAACAAGACCTGTGCGCAGGACACCATGTCGATAGAGCATCATTTCGATTATGGCATCGCCGTAGGTGCTGGTCTCGAGTGCTCCATCCCCAAACTGGGGCATTTCCTGTTGGAAGGACGCTATTACTATGGCCTTGGAAACATCTATGGCGATTCCAAACGCGACTATTTCTCCAAGTCCAACTTTGGCAATATTGTCATCAAGTTGACTTATCTGTTTGATATAACCAAAACAAAGTAATGTAATTTATTTGGTTTATTGCAATATGTGGAATAATATAGAAGTAATGATAATAAGCAGAAATATAGATTATGGGACAGATAATGACAGAAAAGCAATACTATGCAGCTTGTAATCGTATCAACGAACTATTGAAGGTCGTTGGTAATGATACGCCTGCGGATGATAAGAATATGATAGAATTGGATTTGATTTCGGATTTGGTAGCTGATTATGAAGAGGAAATATTCAGAATAAGTTGAACATTGACCCTGCCATTGTATTGGGTGTGTAGTCATTTTTCATTTGATAAATATCGATTTAACAATAAATTATTATGTTTGAAGGACAACCTAAAGGACTTTATGCGTTGGCTCTTGCCAACACAGGAGAGCGGTTCGGCTATTATACCATGTTAGCCGTCTTCGCTTTGTTTCTACGTGCAAACTACGGACTGGATGCTGGATGGGCTGGCGAGATATACAGCGACTTCCTCATGCTCGTCTATTTCCTCCCCATTGTGGGTGGCTGGCTCGCCGACAAGTTCGGCTTTGGCCGCATGGTTACCATTGGCATCTTGATTATGTTTGCGGGTTATTTGTTGCTTTCCGTACCCCTTGGCGGCAATACGCTGGCACTCGTCGTGATGTTGGCGGCATTGGTGCTGATCGGGTTCGGCACTGGCCTGTTCAAAGGCAACTTGCAAGTGATGGTGGGCGACCTCTACAACGACCCGCAATACAAGGACAAGCGCGACTCTGGTTTCTCTATTTTCTACATGGCGATCAACATCGGTGCCCTCTTCGCACCGACCGCTGCCGTCAGGATTATGGAATGGGCTCAGCAACATCTGGGCGTGAGCGTCAACGACTCCTACCATTTCGCCTTCGCGGTGGCGTGTGCGTCGTTGATTCTTTCCATCTGCATCTATTACGTCTTCCGCCCAACCTTCCGTCATGTGGAGGGAGGAAAGGGACAGGCTGCCAAGGGAAAGGCTGAAACCAACGAACCCGAATTGACGAAAGAGGAAACCAAGCAGCGCATAGTGGCATTGTGCCTCGTCTTCGCCGTGGTCATCTTCTTCTGGATGGCATTCCATCAGAACGGTCTTTCGCTGACCTATTTCGCGGACGAGTTCACCGCTAAGTCGTCTACGGGCGTACAAAGCATGGCATTCGACGTGTGGAACTTGGTTGCCATCATCTTCATCGTCTATGCCGGCTTCTCGTTCTTCCAGGGCAAGACCTCAAAGACAAAGACCATCTCTGCCCTTGTCATCCTCGCCGCCCTGGCATTCCTTGGCTTCAAATATGCCAACCTTGACGGTTCGGTTGCCGTTTCCGCTCCTATATTCCAACAGTTCAACCCCTTCTATGTCGTGGCATTGACACCCGTCAGCCTTGCCATCTTCGGCTCGTTGGCAGCCAAGGGCAAGGAGCCTTCCGCCCCGCGCAAGATTGCATACGGTATGGTTGTCGCCGCTTTGGCATACGTATTGATGGCGGTATTCTCGTGGGGACTGCCCATGCCGGAGACGGAAACGTTGGCAGATGGCACCACCGTTGGCAAGCATGTTGCCGATGTGACGCCCAATTTGCTGATAGGCACTTACCTCATCCTTACCTTCGGCGAGTTGTTGCTGTCGCCTATGGGCATCTCGTTTGTGTCCAAAGTGGCACCTCCCAAGTATAAGGGACTGATGATGGGTGGCTGGTTTGTCTCCACCGCCATCGGCAACAAGCTCGTGGGAGTGGGTGGCTACCTCTGGGGCAACCTCCCCTTGTGGATTGTCTGGGGCGTGTTTATCGCCGTCTGCCTTGTCGCCGCCATCTTCATGTTCACCATGATGAAACGCTTGGAGAGGGTGGCATGAAAAAGGGTGCAATCATCGTGAGCGGGGGGATGGATTCCATCACCCTGCTCTATGAATATCAAGAAGACATCGCCCTCGCCATCTCCTTTGACTACGGCAGCAACCATAACGCCCGCGAGATACCCTTTGCCCGCTTGCATTGTGAGCGTCTCGGCATCCGTCACATCGTGATTCCCCTCGACTTTATGCACCAGTATTTCAAGAGTTCGTTGCTACAGGGGGGCGATGCCATCCCCGAAGGACACTATGCTGACGCCAACATGAAGTCCACGGTTGTGCCCTTCCGCAATGGCATCATGCTCGCCATTGCCGTGGGAATCGCCGAGAGCGAGGGATTGTTCAGGGTCTATATCGCCAACCACGATGGCGACCATGCCATCTATCCCGATTGCCGGGGAGGGTTCATCACCGCGATGGACTCCGCCGCCGTGACAGGTACCTACCAGCATATCCGCATCTTTGCCCCCTATACCCACATCACCAAGACCGACATCGCCCTCCGTGGCAAGCAGTTGGGCATCGACTATGCCGAGACGTGGAGTTGCTACAAGGGCGGCGAGGTGCATTGCGGCAAGTGCGGTACGTGCGTTGAGCGGCGCGAGGCATTGCATGACGCGGGAATCGACGACCCCACCGTTTACGCTATAGATGAATCCTGAATTTGTGAAATAGAGGTTAGAGGTAAAAATACAATTCCCTGATTCTCAAATTTGGGATAAAAACGATGTCAGTCATCATCTGATGCCCTGCAAAGATAATCATCCTCAAGAATCTATCCATAATCTATTTGATGATGAATGAATTGGCTTTAAGTCTTTATAGGCAACTCGTTGACCTCGACCACCAGATGCTTCTGGCGGTCAACGGGATGCACTCGACCTATTGGGACACATTCATGTGGCTCGTATCCGACAAATATATGTGGATTCCCCTATACGTGGCATTGGTCTATGTCATCTTCAGAAACCACTCGTTGAAGGCGTTTCTGTGGTGCGCCGTGGCGATAGGGGTGATGATTTTGTTCACGGATGCCTTCACGGCAAGCGTCCTCAAGTCATCCTTTGCGAGGCTGCGCCCCGCCAATACCGACAACCCCCTCTCGGCGATGGTCCATGTGGTCAACGGCTACCGTGGCGGAAGGTACGGCTTTCCGTCCAACCATGCGTCTAATTGTTGGGGCATCGCCTTTTTCATCGTGTTGCTTTTCCGCCAGAAATGGCTCTCGATGTTCATGGCGGCGTGGGCGATGACGGTATGTTACTCACGCTTGTACCTCGGCGTACATTACCCTGGCGACATCCTTGTGGGGATGTTGTTGGGCCTTGTCGGGGCTTGGACGGTCTATCGGGTGTTTGTCCGCTTGACAGGAGTTTATGTGGAGACAGGGCAAAAACACATTTATATACCCCTATACGTGGGACTTCTAACCATGTTCTGTTTGTTCGCCGCCTCATTCTTCTATCGTATCTGACATGGAGATACAGCCCATTGCCACATTCCATTCCCCTTTTCCAACCAAGTTTGGCATTCCCAAGCAGAGCGGACTGGTGCAAGAGCTGCAAGGAGAAGTCGTGTTTGAACCGGCGTTTCGCAACGTCGATTCCCTCCGTGGCATGGAAGAGTTTGACTATATCTGGTTGATATGGGAGTTTTCCGCCAACAAGCACGGTGCCAATAGCCCTGTGGTGCGACCGCCCGTGTTGGGAGGCAACGAGCGTATGGGGGTGTTTGCCACGCGCTCGCCCTATCGTCCGAACCCGTTAGGGCTGTCGGTGGTGAAGATTGACCGTATCGAATGGGAGTCGCCCCGTGGCCCCATTATCCATGTCCTTGGCGCAGACCTCATGGACGGCACACCCATCTACGACATCAAGCCCTATCTTCCATACGCCGATGCACACCCTGAGGCGCGGGGCGGGTTCACCGACCGCCGCTCATGGCCGAGGCTCACGGTGCATCTGTCGTCCTCAGTGGCATCGCTTTTCGACGATGACGAGCGGGCGGCATTGTCGCAAACGCTCGCGCTCGACCCACGTCCGCATTACCACGACGACCCCAACAAGGTCTATGGGATGCTCTTCGACGGCCACGACATTCATTTCCGAGTGGAGGGCAAAGACCTCTTTGTCATCGACTGATGCCCCCTTCCTTTTTTTCGGATTTATGCTTCGCGTTTCGTAAATGCCGTATTTACGTTTATTATATGCGGCATATAATGATTTTATATGTATCATATAAAGTTATTATCTGTATCATATAAAGTGATTATATGTGTCATATAATCTTATTATCTGTGGCAGATACCGAATCCAAATGATAACTCTGTCGATGGCAAAGCGTAGGATGAACTTGTCTTATACTATCAGTTTCTTTCCCAAACAACGTTGACTTTGGATTTTTATGTGTATATTTGTCGTCAAATCATGGATGGCTCACCATGGATTGATGATTGGAAAACGTTAAACAAGGAAGGACATGTTGTTTCAGAAGAATATCGTCAAGAAGTATCTTGCCGCCCTGCCAAAGGAGGAGACCGACGGGGCGTGGGACAAGTACCGCCGTTATTTCATGGACAGGGAGATACAGGCTAACATCCTCCAGTCGAAGGAAGAGCAGTTCCAGGAGGGCTTCCTGCGCGAGTTGTTCGTGAAAATATTGGGCTATACCCTCAATCCCTCGCCCGGCTACAACCTCATCACGGAGCAGAAAAACGCCACCAATGCCAAGAAAGCCGACGGGGCAATCATCGTCGAGGGCAAGGTCATCGGTGTGATTGAGCTGAAAGACCACAAGACGACCGACCTCTCCAAGGTCGAGGCACAGGCCTTTGGGTATAAGAACCAGCACGTTGGCACCCGTCTGGTCATCACATCCAATTTCGAGAAGCTGCGCCTTTACATCGACAATGCCGTGGCTTACCGTGAGTGGAGCCTCTTCTATATGGCTGAGGATGATTTCAAGGAACTCTATCTCTGCCTTGCCTGGCAGGAAGTAAGGAAAGGCACGGCGTTGCGGATGATGGGGGAGTCGGTGTCGAAAGAGGACCAGATCACCAACGCCCTATACCGTGACTACTCGCAATTCAAGCGTCTGCTCTTCGCAGACATACTCGCCAACAATCCGTATGGGGAGAGCAACCCTTGGGCAAGCGACATCAAGGACTGGCAGTTGCTGCTCTTCAAGAAGACGCAGAAACTGCTCGACCGCCTCCTCTTCATCTTCTTCGCCGAGGATGGCGGGCTGTTGCCCACAAACATGATTGCCCATATCATCGAGCGGTGGCAGTTGCTGAAGGACAATGACGAATACCGGCCTCTCTATGACATCCTGAAAAAACACTTCAACTATCTGAATGAGGGCTACCAAGGCAAGAAATACGAGATATTTGCCTATAACGGAGGGCTCTTCAAGCCCGACGAGGTGCTCGACGCGCTTACCATCAGCGACCCGTTGTTGGTGGAACACACCCGCCGCCTCTCCGCCTACGACTTCGAGAGCGACGTGGATGTGAACATCCTCGGGCATATCTTCGAGCATTCGCTCTCTGAGATTGAAGAGGTCAAGGCAAAGGCTCTCGCCTCTACAACCCCCTTCGTCCCGTCTGTTGCGGTGTCACCGCAACAAACAGAAGCCCCTGTCGTCTCCAAGCGCAAGCAAGACGGCGTGTTCTACACGCCGCAATACATCACGAAATACATTGTAACCCACACCGTGGGACGGCTCTGCCAAGAGAAGAAACACGAGCTGGGCATCGACGAGGAGCAATACTTCGCCGACCAAAAGCGACAGACCGCCACCAAGCGACGTCTCCTCGACCAGCTGCGGCAATACCGCGAATGGCTCCTCCAGGTCACCATCCTCGACCCCGCATGCGGCAGCGGTGCCTTCCTCAACGCCGCCCTGTCGTTCCTCATCGCGGAGCATCGACTCATCGATGAGATGGAAGCGAAGGTGGCAGGCTCATCTCTCATCTTCCAAGACGTGGAAAAAAGCATCCTCGAAAACAACCTCTATGGCGTGGACATCAACGAGGAGAGCGTGGAGATAGCACAACTCGCCCTCTGGCTCCGCACCGCCAAGCCCCACCGCAAGCTCAATTCCCTCAACCAAAACATCAAATGCGGCAACTCCCTCATTAGCGACCCCGCCGTAGCAGGCGACAAGGCGTTTGACTGGCAGCACGAGTTCCCAAAGGTCTTTGCCAAAGGAGGATTCGATGTGGTGATTGGAAACCCGCCGTATGTGAATATCAATACACAACCACATAATCATGAATATTTCAAATCCCATTATTCAGAAATACATACAGGATATAATGATTTGATGTACTATTTTATATATCAAGGGGTAGGTTTGCTTAATCATCATGGATTACTTGGCTTCATCACTTCAAATTATTATATAGGAAATGAATATGCAAAGAAACTAAGGATTTTCCTTGGCAATTATGCAGAACGAATTATCAATTTCCATAATGCAATGATATTTGAGGATGCAAATGTTCATACAGCCATTCTATTTGCAAAAAAGAAAGAACTAAAGGAACCCATTGAGATATACAACAAGAAGAATGATTTATCAATCAATGGAATTGATTTGTTAAGTGATTTCAATAGTTGTCGCCTCGAAAGGAATACTCTCCAAGATTCGTGGCTTATAGCAGATACAACATCATCCATTATTATAGATAAGATGAAAGGCGTTTCTATTCGGATGGAAGATATTGCTATTATTGAGAAGGGCTCCACTTCTGGGAAAAACGATGTGTTTACAGTATCAGATGAATTTGCACGTGTCAACAATTTTGAAACCGACATCATTAGGAAAAATGTGAAGAATGGAGACATTCAGCCGTATTTCATCAATAATCGTGGGAATGTTTTAATATACACAGACAATGCGACAGAGATAGAGAAGTATCCTAACGTTTATCAGTATTTATTAAGTCATAAACAAGTTTTATCTGAAAGAAATGAAGTTATTAAGGGATCGTACAAATGGTATAGACTTGAAAGACCAAGGAACAAAGTCGTTTTCGATGCAAAAGAAAAGCTAATTGTTCCTTATCGTGCCGAACATAACAGATTTGCATTTGATGACAATCAATACTTTAATGATGGAGGAGACATTAGAGCTATTATCATTAAAGATAATTCAGACATCTCAATTAAGTATTTACTCTCATTGCTCAATTCAAAGTTACTTGATTGGTTTTATGGTTTCATAGGTAAAGCCAAGGGGAATGCCAGAGAATATTTTAATAAGCCTTTAGCTGAAGTACCTATTCCAAATATAGATATAGAATCTCAACAGCCTTTCGTTTCACTTGCCGACACGATGATTTCCCTAAACAAAGAGTTGCAAGAGAAACGAAACCGTTTCCTCCGCCGTTTGGTTGATAACGTGGAGGGCGTAAGGATAACGGGTTCGTTGCAGAAGTTTGACCAAATGACCTTTGGTTCCTTTGTCTCGGAGTTGAGGAAGCAGAAAGTAAAACTCTCGCTTTCGCAACAAGACGAGTGGGAGGATTACTTCAACCAAAACGCCCAGGCCTGCCAAGACCTATCCCGACAGATAGCCTACACCGACAAGGAGATAGACCTCCGCGTCTACCGTCTCTACGGCTTGACCTATGATGAAGTTGTCATCGTTGACCCACAAACGCCCATCACGCGGGATGAATATATGAGAGAGCAATAATTGTAGATAAATAACCTATATAAAGATATGAGCAACGAGCTACAAAATTTTGAGAAACAATTTGAAGAAATACGCAATGTCATAGTGTTTCACCGCACGAAGGCACTTGTTGATGTCAACGAGGAGTCGTTACAGATGAGTTGGAAGGTTGGGCAGATAGTGTCACAGCGGTTAAAAAGCAAAGAGTGGGGTAGTAAGGTCGTCACACAATTGTCGGAATATCTGAGGGCAAAGGACCCTACACTAAAAGGATATAGTCGAAGGAATTTGTATAATATGGTTATGTTCTATGAAGCATATTCCTCCACGGAATTCTATTCGCGAGTGGCATCTTTGTCTTTTCCTCTTTCTGTGCAGGCGGCATCTGCACAAATAAACACAGAAATTGTGCAGACGGCATCTGCACAAATGCCGAAAGTTTTGACATTAACGACATTCTCCAACCATATTGAGATATTGAACCGTTGCAAGGATGTAGAGCGACAAATCTTCTACATCATATATGCCAATAGAGAACATTTGAAGTATAAAGAACTACAACGATGTATCTTGAATGATACTTTTGGCTCGCTCATGGGCGACAAGAAGAATTTGTCGATTGGCCTCAAGTCTGCTTATCCACAGTCGGTGGCACAGTTTAAAGACAGGGCTTTCATCGATTTCCTCAATTTACCAAGCCGACATAGTGAGAAGCAATTGCATAAAGGCATTTTGGAACACATCAAACAATTCATCTTGGAGCTAGGTAAGGATTTCTTGTTCGTTGATAGTGAATATCCTCTGCAAGTTGGTGGTTCTATGTTTAAGATAGATTTGCTGTTCTATCATAGGGGATTGCAATGTTTGGTTGCTATTGAGTTGAAAGCAAAACATTTCAAGCCAGAGTATATAGGACAATTGGAATTTTATCTTGAGGCCTTGGATAGGGATGTTAGACGTAGCAACGAGAATCCAAGTATTGGGATTCTGCTTTGTCCTTCAGCAGACCATAGCGTCGTGGAATATGCTATGAGTCGTAGTCTAAGTCCAACAATGGTTGCGGAATACCATCGAATGCTAATACCAAAAGAGGTTATCCAACAGTCGTTGAATGAGTTTTGTGAGTTCATAGAATCATCCTCACCAACCACTATAGGTGGGGAAAAGGAAAGATGAAATGCGTAAAGGATTGTTATGACCTACGACGAGGTGTGCGTAATAGATTCCCAAACACCCGTTACGAGAGAGGAATTTCAATAATTAAGGGGTTTTGGTGGATATGTCAACTTTTTTTCTTATCTTTGCCGCAAGTAAGTATATATATAATGAAACAACAGTAACATAAATCTATTCTTATGATAACAAATTCACCAGATGTATTCGTCAATCCTTATACCGATTTTGGTTTTAAGTATTTGTTTGGGACGGAGTTTAACAAAGAGTTCCTTATCAGTTTCTTAAATGCTCTTCTCAAAGGAGAGCAGGAGATCAAAGACTTGACATACCTGAAAACCGAACAATTTGGGGATAATGCCTTGGAAAGGGTGCAGGTGTTTGATGTCTATTGTGAAAACGAAAGGGGAGAGAGGTTCATCGTCGAGATGCAAAACATGACGCAGGAGTTCTTCAAGGACAGGACTATCTATTATGCCACGACCCCTATTCGGCAACAGGCGGAGCGTGGCAAGAAATGGGACTATCATTTGAAGGGTGTATATACCATTGGAATCCTGAATTTCACCTTTGACTTCAAAGATGATAATTATTATCATCATGAGGTGAAGTTGATGGATACGAAGACACATGAGGTGTTTTATGACAAACTGACCTTCATTTATCTCGAGATGCCCAAGTTCAAGAAGACCGAGGAGGAACTGGAGGGAATGTTCGACAAGTGGCTTTTCGTTCTCAAGAACCTTTCGCGGCTATTGGATAGGCCGGCAGCACTTCAAGAGCGGATATTCACGAAATTGTTTGAGCAGGCCAAGATAGCAAACTTCAATGAGCAGGATAGACTTGAATACGATGAAAGTTGGAAGGTTTACCTTGACAATTACAATACTTTGAAATATGCCCTCACCACAGCCCGTAAAGAAGCGCAAGCCAAGGGAATGGCTGAGGGAAGAGCAAAAGGATTAGTTGAGGGAAGAGCCGAGGGAATTGTTGAGGGAAGAGTCGAGGGAAGAGCCGAGGGCATGGTAGAAGGCGAAAGGAAAAAGTCGATGGAAATTGCGAGGAATTTAAAGTCGAGTGGCATGGCTACTTCTTTCATTTCGGAAGTCACGGGATTATCAGAAGAAGAAATTCAGGCATTGTGAATGGGTTGAAAAGGGACTGAATAGTACTAAAAGGATTTTTCTTTTCCACGGAATGTAGAACGATGCGAAAGCTTGAACTGCTGGCTCCCGCCAAAGACCTTGCCACGGGCATTGCCGCCATCGACCACGGAGCCGATGCGGTGTATATCGGTGCGCCACGCTATGGTGCGCGGGCTGCTGCGGGCAACACCATTGCCGACATCGCCGAACTGTGCCGCTATGCCCATCAGTTTCAAGCCAAGGTCTATGTGACCACCAACACGATTGTCTATGACGATGAGTTGGAGGATGCCAAGCGGATGGTAAGCGACTTGAAACAAGCGGATGTCGATGCCTTATTGGTGCAGGACATGGCTTTCCTGTCTCCCTCGTTTCCCACTAAAGATATAACGCTCCATGCTTCCACGCAGACCGACAACCGCTCGGCGGGGAAGGTGGCTTGGCTACGGGATATTGGCTTTCGGCGGGTGGTGTTGGCGCGTGAGCTATCTGTAGATGAGATTCGCGACATCCATCATCAAGAACCCAACGTGGAGTTGGAAGTATTCGTTCATGGAGCTTTGTGCGTGAGTTATAGCGGCGTGTGCTATGCGTCACAACATTGCATGAAACGGAGTGCCAACCGTGGCGAGTGTGCCCAAATGTGCCGAATGAAATATGACTTAATGGATGGCGAGGGCAAGGTGATTGACAGCCAGCGGCATTTCCTCTCCCTGAAAGATATGTGCCGCATTGACTACTTGGAGGAGTTGGCGGATGCGGGAGTCGTGTCGTTTAAGATAGAGGGTCGGCTCAAGGACATCGATTATGTAAAAAATGTGGTGTCTGCCTATAGCCAACGGCTCAATGCCATCATCGCCCGAAGGCCCGATGAATATTGCCGTGCGTCGCTCGGACGTGTCACTTACCATTTCACTCCTAACCTCAACAAGACTTTCAACCGTGGCTATACCGACTATTTTCTCCATGGGAGAAAGGCGGGCATCGCCTCCTTTGACACCCCCAAGGCAAAGGGTGAATTTGTGGGGACGGTGAAAACCATCATGCCCAAGGCACTTGTCGTGGCAGGGACAGCGGCATTCGCCAATGGCGACGGTCTGTGTTTTCTTGATGACAATAGGCAGTTGGTGGGCTTCCGTGTCAACCGTGCCGATGGCAACCACCTCTTCCCCCTGTCTATGCCGCAGGGCTTGCAGGTGGGTATGCGTCTCTATCGCAACAACGACGAGGCTTTCAGCAAATTCTTGGCGGGTAAGACCGCCGAGCGGAAGATTCCCATCAAAATGGTATTGAGTGAAGATGCTTCATGCTTCGTGCTCGATGTTTCATTAAAAGACGATTCTTCACATTTCGTTCTTCGTTCTTCATTTACAAAGGAATTGGCACAAAAGCCACAGGATGAGAACATCATTCGCCAACTTACCAAGTTAGGCAACACGCCATTCGTCAGTGAGGAAATCCAACTGAATGGGGTGGGGCGGTATTTTATTCCATCTAAGCAGTTGACGGAATGGCGCAGAGCGGCTATCGAGGGGTTACAGAAGGTCTTATGGGAGTCTGTCAATGCCACTTGTAGGGGCAGATCTGTGTATCTGCCCGCAGCCAATGACGGTCAAACGTTAGATAAAAGACCGTTGCAGACTGCCATACGGGATGTCAAACCGTCGTATTTGAATAATGTTGCCAACCATTTGGCACAACGTTTTTATGAGTCACAGGGCATCCCCCTCTCCGTCGATGCCTTTGAACTGACAGGTGGGAAACCCATGTCGGAGCCGTTGGTGATGCAATGCCGCCATTGCATCCGTTACGAACTCGGCTATTGCACCCATCAAGGGCATCGGCAGATGCCGTGGCGCGAACCTCTCTTCCTGCGGCTTTCCGATGGCCGCCGCTTCCGTTTGCAGTTTGATTGTAAGAAATGCCAGATGAATATCTATGCGACGACTTAAATACATCCTCCCATTCTTGATAGTCTTTTTTGTGGTGTCATGCCATCATGAAAATGAAGAATTAAGGAATGATGAATCCTTTGAAAAAGAGTCAATGGCGTTAGCCGATTCTTCGTTCTTCATTCATCATTCTTCATTACCAAAGAGGCATTATTCCTTTAACTATAATTTCGTGGTCAAGGCAGATTCCATTGTCTTGCTCCGCCAACAGCCCGAGGAGAAACTGTCGGATTTGCTTACCGACTCGTTTGTTGTTACAAAGCACGAGAATGTCGTCGTGGCAGACATCCGCATCGTGCCGAATGACAGCATCGACTCTGTATGGGTGCAGGTGGCAACGGCAGAACCATCCTTTGGGTGGGTTCACGAGACGGAACTGTTGCCCAATGTCGTCCCCGATGACCCTATCTCCCAGTTCATATCTACCTTTTCCGACCAACACACATTTGTCTTTTTCATTGTCATCACGCTCATTGCGTTTGCCTATCTTTGGCGGGTGATAGCCAAACGAAATGCCCATATCGTCCATTTCAACGACATCGACTCATTCTATCCGACGTTGCTTACTTTAGTGGTATCGACTGGAGCTGTGATATATGCCACGATTCAATTGTCTTGCCCTGAGCAATGGCAGCATTTTTATTATCATCCTACGCTCAATCCTTTCGCCCAGTCGGGTTTGCTCGTTGTGTTTTTGGGTTTGGTATGGACTATGCTGATCGTTGGACTGGCAGTCGTCGAAGATGCTTATGGACATCTTCCGTTGGGTGAGACCATTCTCTATCTCTGTGGTTTAGCTGGTGTTTGTGCGGCAGATTACATCGTGTTCAGTATTTCCACCTTATACTATATAGGGTATCTCCTCTTCATTGCCTATGTGATTTTTGCCCTCTATCGTTATTTTAAGCATCGTCATCCCTACTATCTTTGCGGCCATTGTGGTGGGAAGATTAAGCAAAAAGGCCGCTGTCCGCATTGTGGTGCAATGAACCTATAAATCCAAGAGGCAACTGGTTTTTTATCCTTTGTCTTTGGCCTTACGGGATTTGCCGCTCCCTTTCTTGTTGGTTGGTCTCTTCCCGCCTTTCCCTTTCCTTCCCTTGTGGTGAGAATGCCTATGGCGGCTTTCTTTCTTAGGGGTTGCCTTGTATTCCGGTCCCTCTCCGATTCCTTGTGGAAGGGGATTCTTGTCGATGGTCTTTTCAAGGAATTGCTCTATCTGCATGAAATAGCGGATGTCTTTGTCGCTGACGAAGGTGACTGCTCGCCCGTCCTTTTCCGCCCTTGCCGTGCGTCCGATGCGGTGTACATAGTCTTCGGCATCACGCGGCACGTCGTAGTTGATGACCATGGAGATGTCATCGATGTCGATACCTCGTGAGAGGATGTCCGTTGCCACAAGAACGTCAATCTGTCCACTCTTGAAGAGGAACATCATCTCATCGCGCTCGGGTTGTGTCAAGTCGCTGTGCATCTCCCCGCTATTGATGCCCATACGTTTGAGTTCGCGGTTGATGTCTTTCGCCTTATTGATCTTCCCAGAGAAGATGATGATGCGCTTGAGCTGCTCGTGCGAGAACATGTCCTTGATGATTTTCAGCTTTTGAGGCTCATAACAGATGTATGCAGACTGTTGGATCTTCTCGGCGGGTTTGCTCACGGCAATCTTCACTTCCACATGGTCATGGAGCAGCGTCTTGGCAAGTTCCTCTATCTTGTCGGGCATGGTGGCAGAGAACATGATGGTCTGACGCTCTTTGGGCAGATGTTTGGCAATGGAGAGGATATCCTCGGAGAATCCCATGTCGAGCATACGGTCTGCCTCGTCGAGGACAAAGAACGATACGCGGCTCATGTCGAGGTTGCCCATTGTCAGGTGGGAAATGAGCCGCCCCGGCGTGGCGATAATGACAGATGCCCCCATGCGGAGCGACCGCAGTTCCTGGTCATAGCGTGTGCCGTCGTTTCCGCCGTAGATGGCGCAGCTCCCCACATTATTTAAATAATAGCCAAAGCCCTGCATGGCTTGGTCTATCTGTTGGGCGAGTTCGCGGGTGGGAGCCATGATGACACAGTTGACGGCATCCTCGGGGTAGCCCCCGTCGTCAAGCAACGATAGGATGGGTAGGAGGTATGCGGCGGTCTTGCCAGTTCCTGTCTGTGCCACGCCTAAAACATCGTGTCCATCAAGGATTTCGGGTATGCACTTCTCCTGTATGGGAGTGCACTCTTCGAATCGCATGTCGTCGAGAGCGTCTAATATGTTGTCGTTTAAGTTTAATTCGTCGAAATACATGGTTTGGTGGGTTTTATGGGGTTAATGGGGGTAATGGGATGAATGGGTATGGTGTACTTGATAATTCAATTCTGCGAAGCACTTCTTCATAATTCCTATTTTTAATTGGGTGCATGGCGATAACAAAAGTATGCGATTACCGCGAAAATGATATTGGGAATCCACGCGGCGAGCATGGGTGGCGTGTTGGCGTTGATGGCAAATGTGGAACAGACGGTTTGCAACATGATGTAGGTGAAACTCAATGCCAGACCGATGCCAAGGTAAAGCCCCATGCCGCCCTTGCGCTTCCGTGACGAGAGTGAAACGCCAATGGTGGTGAGGATGAACGAGGCGAAGGATGAGGCGATGCGTTTGTGGTATTCCACTTGGTATTGCACCACGTTGCCGCTGCCTCGATTGATTTGCTTGGAGATGTATTCCTTGAGTTCAGGGCTGGTGAAAGTCTCTTGTTGACCTTTGGAATAGACGAGGTCGGTGGGTTCCATCATGATGACCGTATCACATTTCGCCCCGCTGGTGATATGTTCGCGTAGCCCTTTGAGTTGTCGCACCTTCCAATGGCTCGCTTTCCAATGGTATTTGGAGTCGGAGATGGTGTCGTATTGTATCTCCGTTGCGGTCATGTGGCTCACCAGTTTCTTGTTGTCGAACTTGTCCAATGAGAATCCATAGCCCCGCTTGAGGGTGTTGTCGTAATGCTGGATGTAGGCGATAATGCCCGGTCCCACTTGCAGTTGTACGTTCTCGGCGGATGTGTTTTTCTTCTTGTTCTTGTACATCGACTCGAAGTTCTGCCGTATCACCGTGCCATGAGGGATGACGTAGGCACTGAGATAAAAGGAAAGCAAGGAGATAATCACGCAGGAAATCATGTACGGACGCATAAGCCGCTTGAAAGAGACACCCGCTGCCAGCATGGAGATGATTTCCGAATTGCCCGCCAACTTGGAAGTGAAGAAGATGACGGCAATGAATACGAACAGCGGACTGAACAAGTTAGCGAAATAAGGCACGAAGTTCATGTAATAGTCAAAGACTATCGCCTTGAGTGGAGCGTGGTATTGTGTGAATTTCGCTAAGTGTTCGTTCACGTCGAACACGATGGATATGGAGATAATCAGCACAATGGAGTAGATGTAAGTGCCGATGAACTTCTTGATGATGTACCAATCAAGTGTCTTGATGTATCGTCTCGGGTCAAGTTTCTTTAACATCAGCTTATACTCTTTTTCCTAATTGTTCGATGACGGAGCGTTTCCATTCCACGAAATCCCCCTGCATGATATGGCGACGGGCATCGCCCACAAGGCGGAGGTAGAATGCGAGGTTGTGGATGCTGGCTATCTGTAACGCCAACAACTCTTGTGCCTTGAAGAGGTGATGGAGGTAAGCCTTGGTGTAGATGCGTTCCACATCGCAGCCATTCTCGTCGATAGGCGTGAAGTCGTACTCCCATTTCTTGTTGCGCATGTTCATTGTGCCTTGGTAAGTGAAGAGCATACCATTGCGGCCATTGCGAGTCGGCATGACACAATCGAACATATCCACGCCGCGCTCGATGGCTTCGAGAATGTTTTGTGGCGTCCCGACACCCATCAGGTAGCGTGGTTTGTCCTTGGGGAGAATCTCGTTGACCACCTCTATCATCTCGTACATCACCTCCGTAGGCTCGCCCACGGCAAGTCCACCGATGGCGTTTCCGTCCGCTCCCTTATCTGCCACGTGCTTGGCGGCATCGCGTCGCAAGTCCTTATAGGTACATCCTTGGACAATGGGGAACAGGCTCTGCCCGTAGCCATAGAGCGGTTCGGTCTCCTCAAATCGTTTGATACAACGGTCAAGCCATCGCTGTGTCAGCCCCAAACTCTTTTTCGCGTAGGCATAATCACTCTGTCCAGGGGGGCATTCATCTAACGCCATCATGATGTCGGCACCAATAATGCGCTCGGTATCCATCACGTTTTCAGGGGTGAAGATGTGCTTCGACCCGTCAATATGTGAGCGGAACTCACATCCCTCCTCGCGCAACTTGCGGATGCCAGTCAATGAGAACACCTGGAATCCACCTGAATCAGTGAGGATGGGACGCTCCCACCCATTGAATCCATGGAGTCCACCGGCCTTGCGGAGGATGTCGAGTCCTGGGCGAAGGTAAAGGTGGTAGGTGTTCCCGAGGATGATTTGTGCCTTTACTTGTTGCCTCAGCTCCTCGAAATGGACACCTTTGACCGAGCCACACGTGCCTACAGGCATGAAGATGGGCGTTTCTATGGTTCCGTGTGCGGTGGAGATCTTCCCTGCCCTTGCGTCGGAGGCGTTGTCGGTATGTTGTAGTTCAAAGGTCATTTCTTCTCTTCTTCAACGGTTAGCGCAATGGGGTTTTTGACAATTTCGTCCGTTAAGGCGAAATCCCATACGTCCTTCACGTTTTCCACATAATGGAACGTGACCCCCTTGAGATAGACATCGGGGATTTCGTCGATGTCTTTCTTGTTGTCTTGGCACATCAAGATGTCTGTGATGCCCGCACGTTTGGCGGCAAGGATTTTCTCCTTGATGCCGCCCACGGGCAAGACCTTGCCACGGAGCGTTATCTCGCCTGTCATGGCAGTGTTCTTACGCACCTTTCGTTGCGTGAGAGCCGAGGCGATGGAGGTCGCAATAGTAATGCCCGCCGATGGTCCGTCTTTTGGTGTTGCACCCTCTGGCACGTGGATGTGGATGTTCCACTGGTCGAAGATGCGGTAGTCGATGCCGAGGAAGTCCACATGGGCTTTCACATATTCCAACGCGATGACTGCCGACTCTTTCATCACGTCGCCGAGGTTGCCCGTCAAGGTGAGCTTGCCAGCCTTGCCTTTCGACAGCGAAGTCTCAATAAACAGGATCTCGCCTCCCACGCTTGTCCATGCCAAGCCTGTCACGACCCCCGCATAGTCGTTGCCTTGGTAGATGTCACGGTAATAAGGGGGCTTGCCAAGCAACTCCGAGATTTGGTCGGGAGTGATTTTCTTGTAGGACAGTTCGCCGTCTCTCGCCTTCATGAATGCCAGCTTGCGTAAGGCTTTGTTGATTTGTTTCTCCAATTGTCGCACCCCACTCTCGCGTGAATATTGCTCGATGATTTTCTCGATGGCACTCTTGGTGAATGTCGGGACCGCCTTGTCAACTTTCAATCCGCTGTTGTCCAATTCCTTGGGGATAAGGTGTCGCTTGGCAATCTCTATCTTCTCCTCGGTGATATAGCCGCTCACCTCGATGATTTCCATGCGGTCGAGTAGGGGGCGGGGGATAGTATTCAGGTCATTGGCCGTGGCGATGAAGAGTACCTTGGACAGGTCATAATCCACGTCAAGGTAATTGTCGTGGAAGGCATTGTTCTGCTCGGGGTCTAATACCTCAAGCAAGGCAGACGAGGGGTCGCCGTTGATGGTGTGCTGTGTGACCTTGTCTATCTCGTCTAAGATGAACACGGGATTCGACGAACCCGCCTTTTGGATGTTCTTGATGATGCGTCCCGGCATGGCTCCCACGTATGTGCGGCGATGCCCGCGAATCTCGCTCTCGTCGTGCAAGCCGCCAAGGCTCATCCTCACATACTTGCGTTTCATTGCTGAAGCGATGCTCTTGCCGAGGGATGTCTTGCCCACGCCCGGGGGACCATACAGGCAAAGGATGGGCGACTTCAGGTCTCCACGCAACTTGAGTACCGCCATGTATTCCAGTATGCGTTCTTTCACCTTCTCCATGCCGTAGTGGTCTTTGTTGAGGATGCGCTCTGCGCGTTTCAGGTCGAGGTCGTCTTTCGTGTATTCTCCCCAAGGTAGGTTTACCATGGTTTGCAGGTAGTTCAATTGCACACTATACTCCGGGCCTTGTGGGTTGAGGAGGTCGAGTTTGTCCATTTCCTTTTCGAATGTCGTTTGCACTTCATCGGACCACTTCTTTGTCAATGCCTTCTCTTCCAACTCTTGCTTTTCGGGAGAGCCATGACCGTTGCCTAACTCCTCCTTGATGTTCTTGATCTGCTGTTGCAAGAAGTATTCGCGCTGTTGTTCGTCAATCTCCTCCCGTGTCTTCGATACGATATTATGGTGTATCTCAAGCAGTTGGATTTCCTTGCTCAACACTTTCAATCCCCTGATGGCACGTTCGAAGAGCGACTCTGCCATCAGCATCTTCATCTTGTCGTTGACGCTGAAGGGCATGACCGTGCAGATATAGTTGAGCATCATCACCTCGTTTTGGATGTTGCGCAGGGCAAACTCCGACTCGTCGGGGATCTCCTCGTTGGCGTGGATGTAGATGCGTGTCTGCTTGCGGATGTCGTCAATGGCAGTATGAAATACCTTGTCGTTACGCGGGGGCATCTCCTCGGAGTCAGAAACGACATGGCCGATGAGGAAAGGCTCTGTTCCCGTCAATTCCAAGAGGCGGCAACGCCCCATGGCTTGGATGATGGCGGTGAGCATTCCCTCTTGTCCTGGGATTTCGATGATGCGGGTGAGCTTTGCCAGCACCCCGTATTCAAAGAGGTCTTCCATGCCCGGGTTGTCAATCTCCTTATTTCTTTGGCAGATAACGGCGAAAACCATATTGGGGTTCTTGTTGGCTCGTCGGATGAGGTTGTTGCTCGACTCCCTGCCAATGATAATGGGGTTGAGAACTCCTGGGAACATCACCAAGTCTCTTGTGGCGAGGATGGGTACCTCCCCGTCGAATGGCTCTTCCAAAATCTTACTTATATCGCCCTCATAGTCGGCGATCATCTGGATGGATGTATTGTTTTTCTTACTCATAATCTATATTCTATTGATGTCTACAAATCCGTGCGTCACCGCATAAATGGTCAGTGCCGACACGCTTTTCATACCTAATTTCTCCATGATGTTCTTACGATGGGTAATCACGGTGGTGATGCCAATGTTCAGTAGGTTGGCAATCTCCTTGTTGATATATCCCTGTACGATGAGCGACAACACTTCTTTCTCGCGGTCGCTCAATGGGTTTGCTTGTTCTGGTAATGTGATGGGAAGACGCTTGCCATGCCCATGGGCATGTTGCTGCAACAATAGCAGCGATTTGATGAGTTGCTCCTCGGGGACATTGACGCACAGTCCGTGGAAGTCGCTCAACTGGGTATGGTCTTTCGTCGATGTTGTCAAGACGATAGTCTTCTGGCGGTGGTCGAGGAAGAAGCTCCTATTTTCCAATACCAAGTGCATCGACACGAAATAATGGACATAGCCGTCGGGATTGTTGGCTTCCAATTCCGCAAACGACCCAAAGGTGTCTATCTTCGCGAAGGGTATTACATTCTGTAGTACTTGGCGAAGGCCTATCGCTGCCAATGTGTTCGGGTCGATGATGGCAATCTTCGGTTGATGGCTTTTGTTCATGTCGATGATGATTCCGTATTTTATGCTATTATCAATTTCATGTTAGAGAAATGGGGCGAGGAGATGGGCAAACCATCCCACAAACTTATTCCAGGGGGTACGGAACTCGTCCCATGTCTCCTTGGTAAGCTTGAAACTATTTTTCTTGTCAGCGTCAAACATGTCGCTCAACTCCTTCGTGGTGCAAGGGTCGATGATGACCGCGTTATCTTCATAGTCCCATCTCAGGCTGCGGGAGTTGAGGTTGGCACTACCCACGGTGCAGAACTTCCCGTCCACCATGATGACTTTCGTGTGGTGGAAGCCAGGTTTGTACATCCACACGTCCACGCCTTTCTTCATCAGTTTATGTACGTTATAGAACACACAGTCGGGAGTCAGGGGAATGTCGCTATGCGTAGATACCATCACCTCTACCTTTACGCCTCGCTTGACGGCGTTTTTCAATGCCTTTTTCAATTTGTGGTTGAGGGTCAAGTAGGGATTGATGAGCTTGATGCTGTCTTGTGCATAGTCGATGGCATGGGTATAGAACTGGCGAATCACCTTGTTGCTCGTTCGCGGTTCGCGGTTGATGATGCCCACCATCTTCTTTCCTGCCGTCTGGCAGGTGTCTGCTTTCAGTCCTGTGAGATAGTCAGGGGTACGCAGCCCCCTATAATATTGCGGTCCGTGGATGTCTTGGTGTGTCGCCTTGTTCCATATACGGAGGAAAATCTTTTGCAGTTGGTTCACCTCATCGCCCTCGATGCGGCAGTGCATGTCACGCCATTCGCCCACTTGTTCGGTGCCGTTGATGTAATAGTCGGCGACGTTCATCCCACCGGTATAGGCAACCTGCCCGTCGATGACCACGATTTTTCGATGGTCGCGGGTAAACACATGGTTAATCCACGGGAATGTCAGAGGGTCATATTTCACGATTTCTATTCCTTTCTCTTGCAACGCCTTGATGTGTTTCCGTTTCAAGGGGCGATTGTTGGAGGCGTTGCCGAATGCGTCGTACATAGCCCTTACCTCCACCCCCTCCTTGGCTTTCTCGGCCAGGATGTCGAAGAGGCACATGGCGATGGAGTCATTGCGGAAGTTGAAGTATTCAAGGTGGATGGAATGACGTGCCTTGCGAATCGCCTCAAACATATCGTCAAACTTCTCCTGTCCGCTCATGAGCAATGTCACGGAGTTGTTATGAGAGAAGGTTACGCCTTCTTCCCGCAACGTGTTGACGATGGCGGAGTCAGAAGATTGGGCGTTGGCATGAACATAGAAGATGCAGAGAAGGCTGAGGGTACGGAGAGAGGAGTTCAAGAGTTTTAAGGAGTTCAGGAGTTTCAAGGAGTTTAGGAGTTCAGACATTAGCATTGTTGACAACGAAACTAATGTCTGAACTCCTTGAAACTCCTGAACTCCTGAACTCCTCATATTCATGTCAATCTTATATCATGCAACTATAATGGTCTACCACGCCGAGGAGGTGTCTTTCCTTGTCTACCACCAAGACGGTATGGATCATATAGCGGTGCATGATGCGTTGTATCTCTGATATTTTGGCAGTAGGCAACACGGTCTTGGGCGAGGGTGTCATGATGTCGCACACCGTCTTATTGAAGAACTGCGCCTGCCAGCGTTCCATCGCGCGGCGGATGTCGCCGTCGGTGATGAGACCTATCACCTTGCCATCCTCAAGCGACACGCCCAATCCCAACTTTCCCTTGCTCACGTGGATAATCGCCTCGCCCAAGTGCATGTCCTTGGGAATGATGGGGAGATCGTGGGAGCGCATCACGTCGGCAGCCGTTGTCAGCAACCGCTTGCCCAACTCGCCGCCGGGATGGTATTGGGCGAAGTCTTGTGGTTGGAAATGCCGGCGTTGCATCAATGCCACTGCCAACGCATCGCCCATGGCAAGCATAGCCGTGGTGCTGCTTGTTGGGGCAAGGTTCAGGGGACATGCCTCCTTTTTCACGTTCACCTGGATGTGTACCGTGCTGTATTTCGCCAACAACGACTCGGCATTGCCGCTCATGCTGATGATAGGCACCTCCATGTGGAGGACGATGGGGATGAAGCGCAACAGCTCGTCCGTCTGACCGGAATTGCTCAACGCCAGCACCACGTCGTCGCGAGTCATCACCCCGAGGTCGCCGTGATAGACATCCAAGGGGTTGATGAAGAAGGCGGGCGTTCCTGTAGATGACAATGTGGCGGCAATCTTCGCCCCCACGTTGCCGCTCTTGCCCACTCCTGTCACGATTACCTTACCGTGACACCGATATATCATCTCGACGGCTCGGTCAAAATTGCCGTCAATCTGCGGTATCAAGTCAAGGATGGCCTGTGCCTCGTCTTGCAAACACCGTATGGCCGTTTCTTTCGTGCTATGTGAATGATTCATGTCAACTTCTCCATTAATTGTTCCAACTGGCTCAATTCCAACATGTTGGGACCATCGCTCAATGCCTCGTCGGGGTGGGGGTGTACCTCGAAGAAAAAACCCGTTGCCCCAAATGCCTTGGCAGCCAATGCCATCGCGGGGACAAACCGTCGGTCGCCATTGGTCGTCCCGTTCCCGCCGCCTGGCCGTTGTACGCTATGTGTGCAGTCCATGATGACTGTCGGGACGATTTCCTTCATGTCGGGGATGTTGCGGAAGTCCACCACGAGGTTGTTATACCCAAAGCTATTGCCACGCTCCGTCAGCCACACCTCTCTGGCACCCGCCTCCAATGCTTTCTCTACGGGATAGCGCATGTCTTTTCCGCTGAGGAATTGCGCCTTCTTGATGTTCACCACCTTGCCTGTCCGTGCGGCGGCTACCAACAGGTCTGTCTGTCGGCAGAGGAATGCGGGGATTTGTATCACGTCGCACACCGCTCCCACCGCTTCCGCTTGCCAGCTTTCATGGATGTCGGTAAGGACTCGCAACCCGTAATGGACTTTTACGTCCGCCAACATCCGCAGTCCTTTTTCCAACCCAGGGCCCCTGAAGGAATGGATGGATGTGCGGTTCGCCTTGTCAAACGATGACTTAAATACAATTTCCGTGCCAAACTTATGATTTAGGCGCACAATTTCCTCTGCCACCGTGCATAGTAATTCCCATGATTCGATGACGCAAGGTCCCGCGATGAATGTTGGTTGTGTCATGTTTATCGTATTGAACGGCAAAGGTACGTATATTTTCTCGCTTATAAAAATAATTATGTAAAAAGTTGTCACGCTATTCCGTTCCATGTAAACGTTTACGTAAAAAATTGTGGATTAATGATTTGTTTTTTTTTCAATGAGGAAATTCATTCTTATTTTTGCAGCATCATTTGGAAGAATTACCGATTTCCAACTATACAAACACTACTATTTTTCTACTAACGTAAATTAACAAATAAATGAAGTCCTATGATTTGGGACTTCTTTTTTTTGACGGCAAAGCTTTCATAAAACATCGAAATTTCTTGACAAAATTACCTCCACCAAAACTTGCGAAATAGAAATTTGCAAAGGAAAAAATGGGTTGTTTGGAACGGAAAATGGGGTGAAAAAGGGTGGATATATGCGTTTAACATTTTTTGTGTGGCATTTATCGGTCACGGATGCGGCATCGGCGACCGATAAATGCCACACTTATTTGGCGCAAATGCCCTCTTTTTTTGGGGTAAAATGGTGCTTTACAAGGCCTTTTTTGACCCTCGTTTTCGTATCTCGTTGACATTCAACCGATTGCAAGACCGCCCACCATTCGCGTATTTTCGACCAACATTTCATTTGTTTGCAAAACAGCCCGCCATTTTGAGCCGTTTCGTGATAAAATCTTGACAATCTCGCATGGTAGGCAATCGGTCTCTTCAGAACTCCTACATACATCAAAAAGCAAGCACTGCTGTATGGAGGGCACGTTTTGGAGTATCGACCGGCCTCCTGTATCTCCCCAACTCCCGAACATACAGACTTGACAAACTTGTGTGATTATCATTTTTTCTGCCAAAAAAATACCACTATCTTTTGTCAAAAATAATGAAAAGTCGTATCTTTGCATATTGTTATTCTTACATTAAATTTTAAGGAAAAATGAGACTAATTATCGAACCGGACTATGCGCAGCTATCCAAATGGGCTGCCGAGCATGTCATCAAGAGAATCAACGAGTTTAATCCCACGCCGGAACGCAAGTTTGTGCTGGGGCTTCCCACCGGCTCCTCTCCCGAGGGAATGTATGCCGAATTGGTGAAAGCCAACAAGGAAGGGCGTGTGTCGTTCAAGAACGTGCTGACGTTCAACATGGACGAATACGTCGGACTGCCCGAGGAGCATCCCGAGAGCTACCACTCTTTCATGGCTCGCAACCTGTTTGACCACATCGACTGCCCCAAGGAAAACATCCACATCCTCAATGGCAACGCCGACGACTTGGCGGCAGAGTGCGCCCACTATGAGGAGATGATCAAGGAGGCAGGTGGTATTGACCTCTTCCTTGGCGGCATCGGCCCAGATGGCCATATCGCTTTCAATGAGCCGGGCAGCTCGTTGAGTTCACGCACCCGCTTGAAGACATTGACTACTGACACCATCATCGCCAACAGCCGTTTCTTCGACAATGATATTAACAAGGTGCCGAAGCTTGCCTTGACCGTGGGTGTTGGCACTGTCATGGATGCCCGTGAGGTGATGATCTTAGTGAACGGACACCACAAGGCACGTGCCTTGCAGGCTGCCGTTGAGGGTGGCGTTTGCCAGATGTGGACTATCAGTGCCTTGCAGATGCACCAGCATGGCATCATCGTGTGCGACGAGGCTGCCACTGACGAGTTGAAGGTCGGCACATACAAGTACTTCAAGGACATCGAGAAGGACAACCTATAAAATGTTTGGAGTTCAGGAGCAACAAGGAGTTCAGACAATACTCCTCCATTAGAAGTCTAATGTCTGAATCCTTGTAACTCCTGAACACCTGAACTTCCCCAATAAACCTATCAAACTTATTATCAACCATGAGACTCAACCTAAGCTCCCAAGTCGTACTCAACAAAGTACCCGAAGAATTTTACAAGCCAAAGACAGCCGTTGACCGTTCCGAAATCACGCGGATGGAGAAAATACCCACCGACATCTTCCCGAAGATAGAGGAGGCGGTGGCAAGTATTGCTGATGCCATCGTTGACGAAATCCTCCGTAAACAACACGATGGGCAGTTCTGTGTTTTAGGTCTTGGCACGGGTACATCGCTCACACCCGTCTATGCCGAGCTGATCCGCCGCCACAAAGAGGAGAAAGTCAGTTTCCGCAACGTCGTGGTGTTCAATGCCTACGAGTATTTCCCACTTGCTCCCAATGCGCAGCATAGTGCCTTCGGGCAGTTGCGTGAACGTTTCCTCGACCATGTTGACATCGACCGACAAAACATCTTCACGCCCGATGCCACCATTGCGCAAGACAGCGTACATCAATATTGCCAACTCTATGAGCAGCGCATCAAGACTTTCGGGGGGATGGACATCATCCTCTTGGGCGTTGGTCGTATAGGTAACATCGCCATCAATGAGCCGGGGTCTGGGCTAACGTCATCGTCGCGATTGATGTTGATTGATGCCACATCGCGCGAGGAGTCCACCTTGAGTTTCGGCACTAATGAGCCCGTGCCACCCTGTGCCATCACGATGGGTGTGCATACCATCCTGTCAGCCCATAAGGTGTTCATCACCGCATGGGGAGAGGAGAAGGCAGACATTATCCACAAGATGGTGGAGGGCAGCATCACCGATGCTATCCCAGCATCATTCTTGCAGACGCACAACGATGCACATGTGGTCATTGACTTGGCTGCCGCCTCCCGAATGACACGCATCGTACATCCGTGGTTGGTGAAGTCGTGCCAATGGACCGATAAACTGGTGCGCTCCGCCTTGGTGTGGCTTTGCCAAAAGACGGGCAAACCCATCTTGAAATTAACCAATAAAGACTATAACGAAAACGGATTGAGCGAGTTGCTTGCCTTGTATGGCTCTGCCTACAATGCCAATATCAAGATTTTCAACGACCTGCAACACACCATCACGGGATGGCCCGGAGGCAAGCCCGATGCCGACGATACGTACCGTCCCGAACGCGCTACGCCGTTCCCCAAGCGGGTATTGGTGTTCTCGCCACACCCCGATGACGATGTCATCTCAATGGGTGGCACCATCCAACGGCTCGTGTCGCAGGGACATGAGGTGCATATCGCCTACCAGACCAGCGGCAATATCGCCGTGGGTGATGAGGAGGTGGCACGTTTCATGCACTTTATCAATGGCTTCAACCAACTTTTCGGCAACTCCGAAGACCAGGTCATCACCAAGAAATACAATGAGATTAAGGCGTTCCTCGCCGCCAAGAAGGAAGGCGACATGGACACCCGCGACATCCTGACCATCAAGGGACTCATCCGCAGGGGCGAGGCGCGTACCGCCAGCACATATAATGATATCCCCTTGAGCCGCGTGCATTTCCTTGATTTGCCTTTCTATGAGAGTGGAAAGATTGAGAAACTCCCTATGGGAGAGGAGGACGTGCGCATCGTACAGGCTCTCTTGGCAAAAATCAAACCCCATCAGATCTATGTGGCGGGCGACCTTGCCGACCCACATGGCACACACCGCAAATGCACCGATGCCGTCCTTGCCGCCATCGACGAGGAGAAACAGAAAGGCGAGGCTTGGCTCAACGACTGCCGCATCTGGATGTATCGCGGCGCATGGGCGGAATGGGAAATCGAGAACATCGAGATGTGTGTGCCGATGTCGCCCGAAGAACTCCGTGCAAAGCGTAATTCTATCTTGAAGCACCAGAGCCAAATGGAGAGCGCACCATTCCTTGGCAATGACGAGAGGTTGTTCTGGCAACGTGCCGAGGACCGTAACCGTGGTACTGCCAAGCTCTATGATGACCTCGGCTTGGCTTGCTATGAGGCGATGGAGGCTTTTGTGGAATATAAACCATTATAAGAATGAAGATGGATGGCGGTAGAGGAAGAAGGCTTTTGGCCTTGTTGTTCTTACCCTTTTGTTTCCTGACATCCGGCGCACAGCAAGCCATCCGTGTGGCGTGTGTGGGCAATAGTGTCACGTATGGCTACGGCTTGCCCGAACGAGAGACGCAAGCCTATCCCGTCCTTTTGCAGCAGATGTTGGGCGAACAATATGAAGTGCGCAACTTTGGGCATTCGGGAACGACACTCCTGCGTCGTGGGCATCGTCCCTATATGCAACAGCAAGAGTTTAGGGATGCGTTGGCATTCAAGCCCGATGAGGTGGTCATCCACCTCGGACTGAACGATACGGATCCCCGTAACTGGCCCAATTATGCCGACGAGTTTGTGCCCGACTATCTCGCCTTGATAGACTCGTTCCGTGTCGCCAATCCCAAGGCAAAGATTTGGATATGCCTAATGACACCCATTGGCCATCGGCATCACCGTTTCCAGAGTGGCACACACGACTGGCATGATGCTATCCAGCAGGCTATACAGCGTACAGCAAGGATTGCCAATGTGGGGTTGATAAACCTTCATGCCCCACTATACAACCGCCCCGACCTCTTCCCCGATGCCCTCCATCCCAGTCCCGAGGGGACAGAGATTCTCGCCAAGACTGTTTATCAAGCCCTTTCGGGCGACTATGGTGGTTTGCAAGTGCCAGAGATTTATGGCTCGGGGATGGTCATCCAACGAGAAAGTCCTATCCGTTTCCATGGGAAGGCAGATGCTGGGGAGATGGTATCAGTTATTTTCAATGGCAACAAAACAACTGCCCATGCCAAGGAAGACGGGGAATGGGAGGTGAATCTTCCGATGATGGTAGCGGGTGGTCCTTATACCTTGACGTTTCAGACATCGAAAAGACAGATTCAATTTGATGATGTATGGGTAGGGGATGTGTGGCTATGTAGTGGCCAGTCGAATATGGAGTTCCCACTCGATGCTTGTTACACGGCGGAGGAAGATCTGGCGAATGCCGATTTCCAAACCCTATTGCATTTATATAATATGTCTGCACGTTATCCCACGAGCCAAATGGAGTGGGAGAGCCATGTCTTAGATTCCGTGAATCAATTACGCTATCTTCATCAACCAGGTTGGAAAACGTGTTCCAAGGAGAGTGTGAGGGATTTCTCTGCCATCGCTTATCATGTAGGACGAGTTCTGGCAGATAGTCTCCAAGTACACGTCGGCATTATCTGCAATGCCGTGGGAGGAACGACTACCGAGTCGTGGATAGACAGGAAGACCCTTGAATGGTACTTCCCACCTATCCTATACGACTGGTATCATGGTGATTACGGACAGCCTTGGGCTCGTGAACGAGCGTTGAAAAACATTGCCCAGGCATCGTCTCCTCTCCAGCGACACCCATACGAGCCGTGCTATATGTTTGAGGCGGGCATCATGCCGTTAGACCATTATTCCATCAAGGGTGTGGCATGGTACCAAGGGGAGAGCAATGCCCATAACGTTGAGTTGCATGAACGTCTCTTCACATTGCTCGAATTGAGTTGGCGTGATTATTTCCAGAATCCCTATTTGCCATTCTATGTCGTTCAACTCTCAAGCCTAAACCGTCCGTCATGGCCACGGTTTCGCGACAGCCAACGGCGTTTGGCAGACCGGTTGGATGAAACATGGTTGGTCGTGAGTCATGACTTGGGTGATTCCCTCGATGTGCATTTCCCCAAAAAGAGACCTCTTGGTGAACGGTTGGCAAGTCAAATGCTCCAACATACCTACGAATATGAAATGGAGACAAACAGTCCCACTCCTATTCAAATAATCACTGAGGATGGGCAGATGTATATCTTTTTTACCAGTTACGACTCTTGCTATGTTGACGGGGAGCGGCTTTTGGGTTTTGAGATTGCTGGGCGGGATAGCCTGTTTCATGAAGCCAACGCCCAATTGGAAGATGGTGTTGTGGTGTTGTCATCACCCCTTGTGAAAACGCCTATCTATGTTCGTTATGCTTGGCAACCGTTCACGCGTGCTAATCTCTATCAGTTTGAGGGGATGCCCCTATCAACATTCAGCAGTCAGTCGAACTTAGTAGTGGAGCCATTGACGGGATTCCCTGATGACGAGAAAGGCATCGGCCAAGGTGTCTCAGCTTGTTATGCGGGCGTGATTGACGATTACCTTATTATGGCAGGGGGATGCAACTTTCCCGATGTGCCAGCCGCCGAGGGTGGTAAGAAACATTATTATCGTGGCATTTATGCTGCGCGGCTCAATGACAGTGGCACATTGAAATGGGAGAGAATAGGGGAGTTGCCCGTCGCTGCGGCATACGGCGTAAGTGTCACTGCCGCCGATGGCGTGATTTGCGTTGGCGGCAACAATGAGGATACATCCTTTCAGTCGGTTTTCAAGATTCGGATGGAAAATGGAGAGGCTGTCATAGAGCCATTGCCATCCTTGCCCGTGGCACTCGACAACTTCACCGGGGCGATTCAAGAAAACCTCTTGGTAGTGTTTGGAGGACATCAAGTGTATACTCTTGACCTTGATAAAGTACAGGAGGGATGGAAACTCTTAGCGGAAATCAAGCGGGAACTCCGTCAGCCTGTGAGTGGTTTCATCAATGGAAACTATTATGTTTGGGGTGGTTACACGCCAAAGACCAAGAGAAAAAAGGCTTCCTTGATGTTGGATGGGTTGAAATTTGATGCCAGTGAAGTTTATGATGTAGATGGTGCTACCCTTATGTTCGATGAAGAGAAAGTGTTTCTTGGTGGGGCGGCTGCGGTGAACATAAATGAAATAACGCTTGTGGCGATGGGTGGAGTGAACAAAGACATTTTCTTGAAGGCATTGAACCATCCAGCCCCCGACTATATGACACACCCCGTTGAATGGTATCAGTTTAACCCTTATATTTTTGTCTATCTCGTAGATGAGTGGGTTACTGCCGGTATGAGCCAACATTTGGCACGGGCAGGGGCGGCTTTAGTAAAACACAAGGAGTCGCTATACTTGATAGGAGGCGAATTGAAACCAGGCATCCGTACCCCTTCGGTTTGTAGGATTGAGATAAAACATTATTTTTATTAATACCAGATGAAAGAAAAAAGATATTATCCATGGCTCGTGGTTGCCCTGCTCTGGGTGGTCGCCCTGTTGAACTATATGGATCGCCAGATGCTCTCCACGATGCAGGAGGCGATGAAGGCAGACATTGCCGAACTCAACCGTGCCGAGGCTTTTGGCGCATTGATGGCTGTCTTCCTGTGGATTTACGGCATCGTGAGTCCGTTTGCGGGCATCGTGGCAGACCGTGTGAGTCGTAAGTGGCTGGTCGTGGGTAGCTTGTTCGTATGGTCTGCGGTGACATTCCTCATGGGTTATGCCGATAATTTCAACCAACTCTATTGGCTGCGGGCGTTCATGGGTATCAGTGAGGCATTATATATCCCGTCGGCATTGTCTCTCATCGCCGATTGGCATGAGGGGAAGTCGCGCTCCCTGGCAATCGGTGTACACATGACAGGACTGTATGTGGGACAGGCAGTTGGCGGCTTCGGTGCCACGTTGGCGGCAATGCTCTCGTGGCAGTCGGCGTTCCATTGGTTTGGCATCGTCGGCATCGTCTATTCCGTGGTGCTGATGTTGTTGCTTTTCGAGAATCCCAAACATGCCGTGGAGACGGCTATTTCCCAACATACTTCCCGTAAGGCGTCTGTGTTTCAAGGACTGGGAGTGGTGCTTTCCACATGGGCTTTTTGGGTCATATTGTTCTATTTCGCCGTGCCGAGCCTACCGGGATGGGCGACGAAGAATTGGTTGCCGACGCTCTTTGCGGAAAACCTGAATATCCCCATGTCGAGCGCAGGACCGCTATCGACCATCACCATTGCCGTGTCGTCGTTTGTCGGTGTGCTATTCGGCGGTTGGCTGAGCGACCGATGGGTGCAGCGCAACCTGCGAGGACGTGTCTATACCAGTGCCATCGGTCTCGGCATGACCATCCCCGCCTTGCTGTTGTTGGGCATGGGGCATAGCCTGTTTGCCGTAGTGGGTGCGGGTTTGCTCTTTGGAGTGGGCTATGGCATGTTTGATGCCAACAACATGCCCATCCTTTGCCAGTTTATCTCCGCTAAATATCGTGCCACGGCATACGGTATCATGAACATGACGGGTGTGTTTGCCGGGGCGATGGTAACACAAGTGTTAGGAAAATGGACGGATGGAGGCAACCTCGGAATAGGCTTTGCCTTGTTGGGAGGCGTGGTAGCCCTGGCTCTCATCCTGCAATTATCTACTCTTCATCCCACCACCGATAACAAGTCATAAACCATCCCATTACCCACCCAATAACCCCATTAACCCCATTAACCCCATTAACCCCATTAATCCCATTAACCCCATAATAATCAATAATATGAATAAAATCAAAGGACTCATAGACGCTCCCTTCACCCCATTCCATCCCAATGGCGACGTGAACTTGGAGCCAATAGAGAAGTATGCCACCATGTTGCAAAAGAACGGATTGCAGGGCGTGTTTATCAATGGCTCATCGGGCGAGGGCTATATGCTTACCACAGAGGAACGAATGGCTCTGGCAGAACGATGGGTGAGTGTTTCTCCCCAAGGATTCAAGGTCATCGTACATGTGGGTAGTTGCTGCCTACGGGAGAGTGTTCGCTTGGCAGCCCATGCCCAAGAGATTGGTGCATGGGGCATTGGCAGCATGGCTCCGCCATTCCCCAAGATTGGCCGTATCGAGGAGCTGGTGAAGTATTGCGAGCAAATAGCCGCAGCCGCACCATCGTTACCCTTTTATTATTACCATATCCCGGCTTTCAATGGTGCCTATCTGCCCATGCTTGATTTGTTGAAGGCGGTGGATGGACGAATCCCCAACTTTGCGGGTATCAAGTATACGTTTGAGAGTTTGTATGAGTACAACCAATGCCGACTGTACAAAGACGGAAAGTATGACATGTTGCACGGACAGGATGAGACCATCCTCCCATCATTGGCACAGGGTGGGGCGCAGGGCGGCATTGGTGGTACTACCAATTACAACGGACGTGAACTGGTGGGCATCATCGAGGCATGGAAATGCGGCGACATCGAGACGGCAAGGGAGAAACAGAACTTCTCACAAGCTGTCATCAATGTCATCTGCCATTACCGAGGTAACATCGTTGGTGGCAAGCGTATCATGAAACTGATAGGCTTTGACCTTGGTCCCAACCGTGTGCCATTTCAAAACATGACTGATGAAGAGGAACAAGCCATGCGTTGTGAATTGGAGGAAATCGGCTTCTTTACCCGTTGCAACCAACTATAATCTTTTGAACGATGGACAAAGAACTATATCTAAAGTATTGGGCACAACGATATAAGGATGACTTGACAAAAGACATCATGCCCTTTTGGCTCAAGCATGGTCTTGACACTGTCAACGGGGGTGTCTATACGTGTTTGAATAGGGATGGGTCGCTGATGGATTCCACGAAGTCGGTGTGGTTCCAAGGGCGGTTCGGATTCATCTGTGCCTTTGCCTACAATCATATTGAGCAAAGGCAAGAATGGCTCGATGCCTCGCGCAGTTGTATCGACTTCATCGAAAAGTATTGTATAGACGAGGACGGGCGTATGTTTTTCGAAGTGAAAGATGATGGTACTCCCTTGCGGAAGCGTCGTTATCTTTTCTCAGAGTGTTTCGCCATTATCGCTATGGCGGAATATGCCATCGCCACAAAGGATGCACGTTTTGTCGAAAGGGCGAATGAGATTTTCCAATTGGTGATACGCTATGCGGGAACGGCGGGGCTCTTGGATTCCAAGTATTTGCCCGCCCTTGAGTCGCAAGGGCATTCGCTCACGATGATCCTCATCAATACGGCTTCGCGTTTACGTGCTGCCTGTGCCGATGATTCGTTCTCTTGTGACAATGAACATGCTATCGAGACAGCTCTCACCGCCCGCATCGATGCTTCGATAGATGCCCTTGAGAGATATTTTGTCCATCCCGAATATCAGGCGGTTTTGGAAACCGTCGGTCCTCATGGCGAGTTTATCGATACGTGTATGGGGCGAACCATCAACCCTGGACATTGCATCGAGACGGCATGGTTCATCTTGGAGGAGGCTAAACATCGCCAATGGGATAAGCACCTCACGGAGTTGGGATTGACCATCTTCGACTGGTCGTGGCAATGGGGATGGGATGAACCATACGGCGGCATCATCAACTTCCGCGACTGCCGTAACCTCCCTCCACAGGACTATTCGCAGGACATGAAGTTCTGGTGGCCACAATGTGAAGCTATCATTGCATCACTTTATGCCTATCAAGCAACAGGCGATGAGAAATACCTAAAGCGACACCAGCTCATCAGCGATTGGACGTATGCCCACTTCCCCGACCATGAACATGGCGAGTGGTATGGCTATCTGCATCGGGATGGCTCGGTAGCTCAACCCGCTAAGGGCAACATCTTCAAGGGACCATTCCATGTGCCGAGAATGATGGTCAAGAGCCATACGCTTTGCCAAGAAATCTTATCTATATCCCATCAACCCATCAACCCCATTAACCCCATTTCCCCCATCCCATGAAATCCCCCATAGACCTATCCACCGCCACATACGGCCGCACCCGCAGCCAGCAATACGACATCGTATTATTACCTTGGGGCGCGACAGAGCCCCACAACCTCCATCTGCCCTATCTCACGGACTGCATTCTTTCGCATGGCATAGCTCTCGATGCGGCAAATGCCGTATATATTAATAAAGGTGTGCGTTGCATGGTATTGCCGCCCGTCAACATGGGTGCGCAAAACCCCGGACAACGACAGCTGCCCTTTTGTATCCATGCCCGGTATGAGACGCAGAAGGCCATCCTGACCGACATCGTGGCTTCCTTATATGAACAGGGATTTCGGAAGATGTTGATAGTGAACGGTCATGGCGGCAATGTCTTTAAGCCGATGATTAGAGACTTGTTGCTCGACTATCCCGATTTCATCATTGCGTCGAGTGAATGGTATAAGATGGCGCGACCAACTGACTACTTTGAGCAACCAGGCGAACATGCCGATGAGATAGAGACATCAGTCATGATGCACTACCACCCTGAACTCGTACACCTTGATGAGGCGGGCGAGGGAAACGCAAAGACATTCTCCCTCAAGGCAATGAAAGAAGGAAAGGTTTGGGTACCGAGGGATTGGAGTATGGTAACCACTGACACGGGCATCGGCAACCCCATGAAGTCAACGGCTGAAAAGGGGAAACGCTTTGCCGAGGCTGTCGTGCAGGCATACGTGGACTTCTTATGTGAATTTACGAAAATCAAACAAACATCAGAATTATATTTATGAGAAAACTGTTTTTATCTTTAGCGTTGTTGGCATCTGCGTATGCCTTTGCCGACAGCAAAGTTGTTTCATCGCCGGACGGACGGCTCGTTGTAACGATTTCGTGTGACGAAGGAAAGGCATCATACGCCGTTCAATATGACGGGAAGGAGATTGTCAAGCCCTCTGCCCTCGGCTTGAAGACCAATGTGGGCGATTTCACGAAAGGACTGAGGATGTTGCCCGACGCCAAGCAAGAGACATTGCGCTATGCCTACCTCCTTTCTCGGTCGAAGTTCTCCAGCGTGTCAGTGGTGGCAAACCGTCTGCAAGTGGACTTCGAGACAGAGGCGAAGATTCCCATGAGCGTCATCTTCTGTGTGGAGAACAACGACATCGCCTTTAAGTACACTCTGGGGCGAGGGCCCAAGGACAATCCCAAATGTGCCATCGTCTATGAAGAGGCTACAGCTTTCAACCTTCCCGATGAGACACGTACCTTTATCTGCCCGCAGATTACGCCGATGACAGGGTGGGAGCGTACCAAGCCCAGCTATGAGGAGGACTATGAGGCAGATGCACCGATGAACAAGAAGTCGCGGTTTGGCGTGGGCTATACCTTCCCCTGCCTCTTCCGCATCCCCTCTTCATCATCTACCCCCTCCGTCCCGTATGTTGCGGCATTGCCGCAACACACCGAACACTGGGTGCTCATCAGCGAGACGGGCGTGACGAGTGAATATTGCGGGGCGCGATTGAGCGACTACGAGTCAGGCCATGGCTACACCGTCGCCTATCCCCAAAAGGGTGAGAACAATGGCTTCGGCTCCGAGTATGCGGGTATCATGCTCCCCGGCGAGACTCCTTGGCGCACCATCACCGTGGGTAAAACCTTAAAGCCCATCGTGGAGACAACCATCCCCTTCGATTTCGTGAAACCGCTCTATGAGCCATCGGAGGATTATCAGCCAGGGCGATACACTTGGAGTTGGCTGGTGTGGCAAGACAATGCCACCAACTATGACGACCAAGTGAAGATGATAGACCTCGCTTCCACCATGGGGTATGAGTATTGCCTTGTAGATGGACTGTGGGACACGCAGATTGGATGGGAACGTATCGAGCAGTTGGCAGCGTATGCCAAGACGAAGAATGTGAAGTTGATGCTTTGGTATAACTCCAATGGTTTTGAGAACGATGCACCGCAAGGACCACGTGGCATCATGAACAATGCCATCAAGCGCAAGCGTGAGATGGCGTGGATGAAGAAGATTGGCGTGAAGGCGATTAAGGTAGACTTCTTCGGAGGCGACAAGCAAGAGACCATGCGCCTCTATGAGGACATCCTTAGCGATGCCAACGACTATGGCATCCAAGTGATTTTCCACGGTTGTACGTTGCCAAGAGGGTGGGAGAGGATGTACCCCAACTATGTGGCAAGCGAGGCGGCATTGGCATCGGAGAATGTGTATTTTACCGATTACCATGCCAAGCAAGAGGGATTTGAGATGTCGATGCACCCCTTCGCACGGAATGCCGTCGGCTCGTTTGATTGGGGCGGCATGATGATGAACCACCACATGAGCCGTGACAACAAGAGCCGTCACCAGCGGTATACATCCGACATCTTCGAGATGGCAACAGCCATCACCAACCAGACAAGCGTGAACTGCGTGGCGATGTACCCCAACAACCTTGATGAACTGCCACAGTTTGAACTCGACTTCCTTCGCCAAGTACCAACCCGTTGGGACGAGACGCGATTCATTGATGGCTATCCCACACGCTATGCGGTTATCGCCCGACGCACGGGTAACAAGTGGTATGTGGGTGGCATCAACGGTACGGACAAGGCGATGACTCTCACGCTGTCGATCCCGATGTTCACTAACAAAACCGTCCGCTACTATGTGGATGAACCCAAGAAAGCCGGGGAAATCCTTCCCACCGCTTCCCTAAAGACCTTGAAAGTGAATAAGAAAGGTGAGGCGAAGGTTACCATCCAGCCTATGGGCGGCATCATCATCGTGGAATAAACAAGATTGATAACATGCAAATAGCGTATTCAAATGTCTCATTCGAATACGCTATTTGCTATTTCTCAAGTATTTGACCCAGGCGTATGGCTTGCGGTGGAGTAGGTAATTGGGGTCGTCCATGTGATCGTATGCCTCGCGCTCCATGGAGATGTTGGAATAGGCGCGGCCTTTCATCGGCAAGCGGATGAGCCATTCCGCGATGTACCATAGATAGAAGCCCACCACCAACAGCTCCCACATCTGCCGCGTGTGGATGCGCTCATGCTGGATGAGGTCGGTCGTGACGGTCACGCCCTTGCGGCAGAAGAGGATGCCAAACAAATTGATGGCATCGTATTTCTTGAATGGGATGAAGCGGTTGTGGATGATTCGCATTTAATAAAACTTCAAATGGCGAAAGTTGATAATGCCGTTCTCATATTGCATGTTTTCCTGTTCGCCATCATAGACGACCATGGTCTTGGAGAGTTTATCGTGGAGGAGTCCTTTGATATAGTTGAGATTGGTGAAATAACTGGTAGAAAAGGATTTCCCGGCTTTTATCTCGTACGCTTCGGTCTTGTCGGGTGTTGTTCGGATGACATCCACCTCATGTTGGCTTTTATCCCTGTAAAAGAAAAGCCGTTCCTCTTTTCCGAGATTGCTGCCCGCTTTCATCATGTCATTGATGACCATATTCTCAAAAAGGTTTCCCCTGAGAGGGTGTGTTTCTATATGCTCAATGGTGTTGATGCCTAATAGGTACGCAGCAAGGCCTGTGTCATAAAAGTATAGTTTAGGCGTTTTGGTTAGCCTTTTTCCAATGTTAGAATGGAAGGGATGCAACAAGTAAACGACATACGAGGCGATGAGGATGCTCATCCAATGCTGGATAGTAGGTACACTTACCCCTGTCTCTATCGAGAGGGAAGAAGCGTTGAATTCTTGACCTACTCTCCCTGCACACAATCTGATAAAGGTCTGGAATGCTTTTAGGTCTTTAACGTTGATGAGCTTTCGGACATCTCTTTCAATGTAAGTAGTATAATAGTTAGAAAGAAGTATTTCCCGCCCACGGATGTCTGTCTTCCAAATGGCCGGGTAGCCTCCATAAAGTATCAGTTTGTTGGTATTTGCATCATCCTCATAGTTGAGGATTTCCGCTGTAGAGAGGGGAAGTAGGGTCATCACCGCTGTCCGTCCTGCCATGGATTGTGCCGTCTTTTCCAATAACGAGAAGTTGTTGCTTCCCGATACAATATATTTGTGGTTAGTATTGCCTTGATACCTGTCTTCATCGACAATGACTTGAAGATGGGAGAATATCTCCGGATAGTTTTGCGCCTCGTCAAGGATGAGTCCTTGGGGATATTTGGTCAAGAATCCTTTGGGGTCTGTTTGGATTTCCTGTAGGATGGAGGCATCTTCCAAATTGGCATAAGGGAGAGAGGCGAATAAATTACGGCACAAAGTGGTCTTCCCCGATTGTCTCGGGCCGGTAAGCGTGATGATGGGGAGATATTGGAATGCCGTGTTGATGGATGGAAGCAATTGCCTGTCAATCAAAGTCTTATTCATGGTTCGGACAAATTTAAAGTTCAACTTTAAAATTGTCCAAAGTTACGAAATAATTTGTTATCGTACAAATAATCATTGTATTTTTGTGTCGTTAAGTTGATTCAAATGATGGAAATACATATTTGTGACCGCATGATGCTGTTAATCCTTTTCAGTCTGTGACAGGAAATGTGTATTCATTTACATTTTTTTGTGTGCTAAAAAAACGGGTAGGCTCTGTTAGCCTACCCGCCTTTCTTATAGAGGATTTTGTTCAATCTCTAACGCTTGGGATTATTCCCATACGCTGGGTTTTGCGCGGCCGTCATCATCGGTTGGGTCGTCGGGATCATCGTCGCCAACGCCACCTTGTGACCAGTTACCACCACCTTGGTTACTCAAATTCTGAAGGAGACTCTCAACGATTACGTTTGTTTGTGTAGTCTCTGGTGCAAAATATACTTTCTTCATAATAAATATATAATGTGTTATTGTTTGATTATTTTACCATGACTTTCTTGCCATTGACAATGTTGATGCCCTTCTGAGCCTTCTCGAGCTTCTGGCCATTGAGGTTGTAGATGTCGCCAGAGAGGTTGTTCAGGAGTTCAACTGCTTCGATACCGTCAACGATGGTACCACCGAAGTTGAAGGCAACCTTAGCCTCTGTTCCGCTTACATTCTGCAAGTATGCACGGTAAGCTTTCAGACCGTTACCACCCTTAGCCTTCTTGAATGCTTGAGCACCTGCTACATAGTCGCCAGCAACGATAGTACTATTATCATTCTTCCTCATTTCGCTGTAAGTACCTCTGAAGTCGAATTGGCCATTCGGGTCTTCTGTTACACACTCATTGTACCATCCACCACCAGGATTGATGTTCTTTGCACCGAAGGTGAGGTTTTCCTCTTGGTCAGCGTCAGCGAACACTGCGTAAGGAACGTTAGCCTGCAAGGTAACAACACCGTCTACAGCGGCAACTTCCTTGAAGTTCAATGTCAAGCCGTCAGCCTCTTCAGTAGTACCTGTATATTCAAGAACGGTAGCAGCACCCAATTCTTCCTTCGTGGTCTCGAATGGGAATATCACGGTGTTCAAACCAGCAAGCAACTTGCGGTCGGTAAGCACTTGTGATGCAACCTGAGCCTCGGGAGCAGCCTCGTCTGTGCCAGCGATTTCAACGATATTCTGAATCTCTTGCTTCGAGAGCAGTGTACCGTCGGCGATAGACATCCACTGATATTGAGAAGTAGCCTTAGCATAGAATGTCATCGTCACTTCAGTTGTCTCTGTCAAGGTGAAGGGGAGGAAACGCCATTCCCAACCGAAACCAGCTCCACCGTGAGCGAAGTTGTCGCCTTCGAATGATGCGTTACCTTCGAGGTCAATACCCTTAGCAGTATTGCCAACACTTGGTAATGCTACGGTATTTTCAGTAGCTGTACAAGAAACAGAACTTGTAGTACCAGCGGAAGAACGAGCGGCAACCTTCAACATATAGTCACCGGCTGGCAACTTGGCAGTCTTCTCATACTTGATTGTCCAACCACCAGCATTGCCCCAGCCATTGGATGCTTGCTCATAGTAAGCGTGGGTTGTGCCACTCCAGTGCTCAGAATCAAGATAGTTGGGTTCTGCGGGCTCACCAGCAACGGTGGCTGTGCCAGTCCATGTGTCAAATGTACCAATGACTTCTGCATAGTTGTTAGGATATTCCTCTTTCACATAGTTGAACTCAGCAACCTTCAGGTTGTTCGTAGCCTCAACAGCGGCAGCGGCAGTAGTAGGATCTTCACCAGCCTCAACACCAATCATCTCGGCGATGGCCTTCTCTGCAACGTATGCGTTATAAGCAGGAGCGGCATTGACGAGGGCCTGTGTGGCGGCGGTCAAAGCTTCAGTCTTCTCGATGTAGCTTGCCTTGGTCTGCTCGGGAGTGTCAGCCTTGGCTGCATTCACGGCAGCGAGTTCCTCACCCGTCACGTTAGGATTGTCGGCGATAGCAGCCTCAGCGGCGGCAACAGCCTGTGCCCAAGCGTCCTCATAGATGGAGAGGTCAACTTGTGAGCCAAAATACTTCAAGGTGAAGTTGCGGAAGATGGTCCACTTGTCGGTCTCGGTGTCGTTGTTCACGATACCGATCTTGATATCGTTGCTTTCACCTTCAAGAGCGAACTTCAAGGCAACCTTACCATTGCCAGCGTCAAAGTAATCCTTGGCTTGTGCCATTGTGTTCACAACAGAGCTTTCAACGCCAGGGATCAAGATCTTGTCCTCGCCGGCATAGAAATATGTGGAGTGGTTACCAGCACGGTGGAAACCAGTCACGCCAAACTCATACGTTCCAATAGGAAGACCTGCGATGTTTTGGAAGAAATCAAAAGTCCTTTGGTAGAATTCTGTTTCGCCATAATTGGTGACACCGGCACTACCGCCTGTAGCGGAGAGATTCTCAATCGTCCAATAGTTGATGTTCTCGCTAACGGTTGGGTTGTCG
>JAFRRN010000019.1 GCA_017428055.1 Prevotella sp. | reverse complement strand
TTGTAAACCGTATACTTACATTTTGATAACAGACCGCAAAGGTAGCAAAATAAATGTACACGTAACTCAAAATGCTCAAAAGCCTACTATTTATTGATGTTTTAGAGAATTGTTAACAGATTTAAGTGGACACTAGTGATCAAGAACATATTGGATTAATTGCCTGCCAATGCCCTTTCGCTGATAGTTCTTGTCAACAAACAGCAATCCGATGTGGTGATGGTCATTACGAGTGGCAATTACGCCTACCAACTTTTCATTTTGATAAGCCCCATAAAAGCGATGCATGTTCAAATATGATTCATCACCGATCGCATGCATGAAATCAGCAATGCCTTCCTCGCTATAGTCTGGTGCCTCAAACTCCATAAACACCTCTTTCACGAGTTTGAGTGCTTCGTCCCTTTCCTCTTCCTCTATGAAATGGATAAAAGTTACCTCTTTGTATTCAAAGAAATAGAAATCTGTCCAGCCTGTATTCTCAGCATAGAGATGCTGTTTCCCTCTGTACTCAAAGCCTAATGCCTTGTATATCTTATGGGCTGGTGTGTTAGAGGCGAGGGCATCAAGGCGAATAGCTTTCATGCCATTTGTCCGGGCAAGACGGATGGCTTCGCGAATCATCTCAGAACCGATGCCTTTACCTTGAGCATTAGGACTCACGGCAAGGATATGAATCACGGCAACCTCGTTATCCTGTACCTGCTGCGACCATCTTATAGCGTGGTAATCATCGCCTTGACACATCGTGACAGCCATAGCACCAATAATCACATCATTCTCTTTATAAAGGTACATGCTTCCCTCCTCAATATAGGCTCTGATGCCCTCTTCTGTGGGGTGCTTACCCTTTTGCCAACGTGCATAACGCTCCATGTCTGGAGTCCTTTTCGTCACGTCATCGTAAAATGCGATGATTGATTCATAATCTTCAGTTGTTACCCTGTTTAGTTCCATATTTTATAAGTTTGACGCTACAAAATTACGAAGATTTGCGAATTATACCAAATATCTGGGATAAACTGCACCAATCTGTGACGAATGGAGATAAAAAACAATGCAGCACGCGCCATCACGACGAATGCTGCTTTTAGTTTCATTCTAACTTGATATTAACAAAACTTATTCTTCAAATTCCTTTAGCTCTTCCAGTCCGCGTTCTATCTCTTGCATCTGCTGGGCGTGTCGGCGACGCAGCCATAGTCCGATGACAAATGCCAGGGCGAAGGTGAGCAAGGTGAGACCAACTACTATCCATACACGGTTGCTGAATCCATAGTCGACTGCCGTATTGAAACCAAGCTCTGAGATGTAGAAGCCAACAAAGCCTAAAGTTACACCTGCAATAGTCCAATAAGGATCGTCGTGACAAACCTTCTTATATTTCAATACCAAGCGGTGGAGTTCGCTTACGTTCTTGCCATCAACATCGAACTTAGACAGCAGCAAGAGCTTCCTTACAACAGGAATAAGTCCGATGAGTATTACTGCCTCAACAATCACAAACGATGTAGTAGAGATGTGGGTATGCATCCAGACGTATGGGAAAACAAAACCCATGATAACAAGGCTTACTACAAAGTTGTAGAGGTTGTGTCCCACGATGCCGTTAAAGGCCGACTTGGTCTTCTGAGATACCATTTCTTTAACCATACGCATATTCACTATTTCTGTTTCTGCCAGACGCTTATCAAGAGCGTTCCAACTGGTCTTCAAATCGTCAAGTTCCATAATCTTACAATTTAACTGTTAGACATTTGCTTTAATTTCTCTCGGATACGATTGAGTTTAACGGCTACATTTGCCTTAGAGATGCCGAGGATATCGGCCATTTCCTGATAGCTCCGCTCTTCAAGCCAAAGAAGAATCAGCGCGCGTTCCAATTTCCCCAGTTGGTTGATGAGGTTGTAGAGATACTTGAGCCTTGCTTCTGTCTCCTCGTCGGTCTCCAGACTGCCTGCTATCTGAGCCGTCATAGGAACGGTCTGCGGGCGAGTGTTGGAGTGACGCAGGAACGAGATGCAGGTGTTCATTGCAATGCGATATACCCATGTGTTGAACTTACTGTCGCCACGATAGCGAGGAAAACATTTCCACAGGTTTAGCACCGTTTCCTGAAACAGGTCGTTCAGGTCGTCTTGATCATTGGCATACATGTAACACACCTTGTAGATGGTACGTTTCTGCTCCTCGATCATACTCAGGAATTCTTTCTCTAATCCTTTTGTTTCCATTGTTTAACTCTTTCGTTTGACCTATTAGTCGCAGAAAAAGTGAAATAATTACAGATAATCAATTTATTTTTTCAAATTCTTTGTGTTTCTCTTTGTCTTTCTCCTTTAAAATCACATCTATTCTCTGCCTCATCTCGCATGATGTCGAGCATCTGCGAAATCAAGCCTTTCTTTCGTGGGCTTCCGTTGATTATCAGTTATTCATTGCCTTACTTTAATTTGCCGTTTAGAATCCTGCTTCTGACGCATTTCACGGCGGGTTTGTAATAGTCTATATCCATCGCCTTGAGGGTGCGTTTCAGTTCATCCATCAGTTCTGGATAGAGTTTACACATGCGGAAGGCGAGTTTCATGCAGACCGACTGAATGCATACCGACGAGCAAAACCACGGAAATCACCACTTGCCCTTACTTCCTGATAGATTTCCTGAGCACCGCCCTCACTGAATGTCTGTTGTAATCTTTCGCTTGTAATATCCATTCTTTATTTCAACTTATTGATTTCATCCTGTAAACGTTGAAGGAAACGTGTAGCATGGCCTCCATCCATCTGAACGTGATGGAACTGGAACGATACAGGCAGAGTGGTCTTGAAAAGCCCTTGACGATACCTACCCCACATCACCATCGGATTGCAGAACTGGTCGGTGTATTGGTTGACGATGCAGTCGAGTTCTGTCTCAATCATAGCAGATGTTCCGATAACCATGAGGTCTTCAAGGAAAGCGCTTTTGCATTCTCTCGCTGCTTGCGCTGTTAGCATCAAGTAGTCGTGATTAAACTGCTGTAAATCATCGGAAAAAGGAATGTCGCAGGAGTTGATGCCTCTCTTACTGTTTTCTACAATGACGTTAAGGGCAAGCTTGTCGTAGCAATACAACTTTCCATTTTCAGGCAGCATATAAAACTCCTCCACTTGACTCGCCGCCTTGCCAATGCACCAGCACAGCAGCATTGTGAATTTCATGCCAGTCCGCTTACTAATCTTCACAATACGGCTAACATCCAGCGTTTTCACCAGCGTCACCATCGGCATAGGCGATGACATCCACATACTGAATGCTTCTGAACGACTACTCTCTTGAGGATTAATCTCTGTCTTCATATACTAAAGGACAAAACTACGAGGATAAAAATCGCTATAGAAGCGGCCATCGGCGGCGGTGAACTTCAGAACGCAATAGTTGGGATCGGTTACACCGCCAGAGTAGTATTGCTCGTCTCCCTCACGCCAAATCATCTCCTTGCTCTTAGCATCCGTCAGCACCTCCATTGTGCCACGAAGCATCATACCCTTGAAACCCTCAGCATCGCAGAAATAGATGCTGGCCTTTGGATTGGACTTATAGTGAGCCACACGCAGCGAGAAGGTGTTGGTGGTAAAATAAAACGTCTTGATGCCCTCTCGCTTACGTGGTGCCAGCATGGCCTTCGTACAGGGATAGCCCTCGTTGTCTACTGATGAGATGTAGGCTATGGGCAGCGAGTCGGCCATCTGGGCTATAAGCTCTTTAACCCCAGCCAAAGCTGGATTGACCTTCATGGCCTCATCATCGTTGATCGTTAGAGCTTTACGCCAACGCTTCAGTTGTGGGAAGTACATCTTCATCTGTCCGATATACTCCTCTTTTGTAATCGGATTGGGCAACCCCTCGTTCACAGCTCCCACAAACTGAGCACAGTGTTCTATCATTTCGTCCATAGTGAGATCCTGCAAAAACTTACCGTCCTTATAACAGAAAATACAATAATCCTCGTTTTTACTACCATCGGCGTTTGTGCCGAGAACCTCGTCAGTCAGTGGCATTCCGCAACTCTGACAGAATTTCATTTCTTTTTCCATATTACACTGTTTTTTTCAACATACCTTCAAAAATACCATTTACGGTCTTAACGAATACTTCGGCAGGGAGCATCGGCGTATCGATATAAGCCTGAGAATCATCTGTTATCCGTTCTGCTTCTTTGTACTCTGCACCTGCTTGTCTTACTTTGGCCAAATAGGAGTTGGTTATACTCTCGGTATTTGGACTCATAAAGAGCGGAACCTCGGCACAACAGATATAACAGTCAGCGAAGCTGTAGTCATTTGTAGCAAGTTCTATTTTCATTTCATAATCCAATAATCCAAAAATTGCATCTGTCCTTCTGTATGAAACCAATGTTCGCCGCCCTCCATGACGGTCAGGATGGCATCGTGCTTTTTCGCGAAAAAGCAGATGGTCTCTAAAGATGTCAGATGGTCGTTGCTGCCATACAGAATCTTTGTTGGAACATGCCATTCTATTGGGTGACTTCTGACGTAGCATAGGTATTCCCACGACAAATCTTCACCAAAGTCTGTGTGAATCACTCCCTTTAATTCCAGTTCTTGCCCAGTGACGTGGATATGCTTCATCATGTAGGCAATCAACTTCTCCATATCCACAATGGGAGAGATAAAGTAGGCCTTCTGAACCATGTCGTCGATGCCAGCATTCATACTGAAGAAAGCCCCAATGCTGTTGGCTATCAGGATAACCTTCTCATATTTGCCCTTTAGCTCCTCCACGGCATCGTGAATCTCCTTACCAGTGTCCCAGAGATTGAAAGTATGATAATCCAAGCCTATCACTTCGCAATCAGGAAATAGCGGCTTATAGTGTTCATATTCTGTTGCACTACCGCCTTTACCATGTATGTATATTACCGCATTCATTTGTTCTTTACGAAATAGAAATCACTGCAACAAGTTCCTTTCCCCTATGTATCACTCCTTTCGAGTTCGTGAGTTTATAAGTTTGTGAGGACTCAAGAACTCATTGTATTGTTTATTGTTCTCTTAATGCCTTTTCCACTGCTGTAACGTCTGTGAAGATACGGGAGTGATATTCTATTCCCAGCTTGTCCAAGAGACGGAGGAGGTTGAAGCCTGTGGCATAAAAATAGTTCTTTCCTACTGTATACAGCCATTTTGCGTTAGTCAGATTGAAATCGCCAAAGTACTTGTATAATTGATATTCGATATAGCGGGCAGAACCTTCCGTTATCTCCATATATTGTTCTGCGGAGATGATGTCTAAGTTTTGTTCCTCCTTGAGTTTTGACCTTCGACTTTCGCGCAGTTCAAAGAATACTCGGATATGGGCTTTCGTTGCGTCAAGATTAGGGGCATCGATTGCTTTCAACAACTGTTCATTTTCCTGCTCAATGCTCTCCTTATACCATTCAAGTTGCGCTTGGAGTGTTGAAAGCGTATCTTGAGGACAGGCCGCAAATATTGTTTCATAAGCCTCGAGAAAACCGGCTTGCTTGAATTGGAAACCATGGAAATACTCATGCATCACCATCGTGACCCATTCCTTGACAGTAGTCACATCGGGTATCGTCTTGCCTGTCTGTTCCAGACTGCTGCACCTCATGACAGGAGTGCGATAGTCAATCCTGTCCTTCTCGTCTGTGAAGGTGACGTGCATGTGGAATGGGGTATCGTCAATCCGCTTTGTTCGGTAGATATTAATACCATCGCCCTGATACACCAATTTAGCCTTGAATAGTTCCAAAACCTTATCCGGCGGATTCACCACATAACAGCAGGTATCATCATAATAGATCAGTGGAACATCGTTTCCTTTATTCGCAAAGCCCTGCCAGACGTAATCGTTAATGACATCCTTCAGAGCATAGACATATTGCAGTCTACCAACAACGGTTGCTGTATCTGGGGTCTGCTGTCCCATAACGAAACAGCAGCACATGACTAACAATGCTATTAAATATATCCGTTTCATCTTCTTTTTTATCTTTTGACGGTGCAAAAGTACAGATTGTTGCCACTATCGCCAAATTTCTGGGATAAACAGCACAAAAATGTGACGAGTAACACAGCGTTTTGTTACTTTTAACGCAAAAAGAGAGTATCTTTCAAAATTATGTAGTTCTTTGCAGCAATTAAGGTAACAGACAAGTTATGGGCAAGTACAAGATTCCTTTTCCTACGGCAAATCATAGCCGACCCCAATTCGGGCATCAACGCCCACGGCAGCCATTAGCATAAAGTGTGGATTGCGAATATAGGGAAATGATAGCCTCGTAAGCTCTCATTCTGAGTATATTTGTGAGTTTATAAATGCGTGAGAACTCAAGAACTAATCATTACTTACAGTAATTCTTGCGATGGATATTGATAATTAGGTTATCCTCAATATCAAATCTGTCCATTAATTCGTCAAACGAATGTTTCAACTTGAACTCCAATTCTTCTGGATATAAAGGACATAACTGGTAGAAGGCTACCTCCTTGCCAAAAAAACCCATCTTGAGGGGACATACTTCCTGCCGTTCTTTTCCTATGGAAGGTAGAAGAACACAGGAATTGAATCCTGTGTTTTCTGCAACAGGACTTCCGTCTTGGGTCAACTGAATCGTATGAGTATAGCAAAGCCAACTATCGGTATTTACGGTGAGCCGGGCAATTGTTTTCAGCATTCTGATTGGCCAATAGTCTTCTTCTTTATCCGATTCCATATTCCAATTATTTGGCAGGAAGATGACGTATTCCGCCCTGTCGCATACGGCCGATTTCAGTTTTTTTGGTATATTCATCTTATATGCCCCCGCACCCAACGTAACAAGTTTATAATAAGGCTGCTCCTCTGTAGGTGGAATAACAACAATGTCACAATGGATATCAGGAGATACGATTTCATGCATCACATTCTCATACTCACCATACTGCTGTTCAATGTATGCGGAGACCTTGTCCATTTCCTTTTCTGTATAATAATACTGCGGAACATTCTCTTTCCTTTCTTTTTCCATAGAATTTGTTGTAAAAACGTAAGTCGTCAATAATGCCAACGTGAATATAGATATTATACTTGTAATGAGTTTATAACCTCCCATAAATTCAAAAAATTACTTTCTTTTGGTGCAAAGGTACGAAAAGTTCTCGTAACTTATATCCCTATCCTACAATTATTATGCTTTAGTTAAAAAAAGACGTATAGCCTTATGACATTTTAGCTTGTATTTGTGACGGATGGATTTTGGCTAAAACATTATTGTGAGTTTTCGTGATCATGTTTATTTCAGGCGTTACTCAAAAACAAGTCTATGTTGTATTATGATACGCAACTTATGTCATTCCTTTCGCATCTCCATCAGCCGCTCCATGCTTACCAACTCCACTTGCTTGCACGACCCACATTCGGTGCAACCAACACAGAGGGGAACGCTGGTACATTCGAGGCAGCGGTATGTATTGAAACGAGGAACCATCAGTTCTCCCTCTTCTAACAGATGACCATCGACAGGGTGATAGAGCTTGTACTCAGGTTTGCCGAAGAAGCGGCTCAGCCCTGAACGATAGGCTTGACGACCTTGTTCCTGTTGCGATTCGATAAGATACACACGACCATCCTTCACAAAGTGACTACCAATGGCGTTGACGGTGAAGTTGACGCGATACTTGGTGCAGTCGTCGCTTACCCGACGAATCCATTCGTAGTGGCATGGACGGTCTCCTCCGAAGCCCTCGCCGCCAAAGTTGACGTTCTCTATCTGTCCGCTGGCAAGGGCTGGTGTGATGTCTATCTCCGTCAGCATCGGCGCAAGGTTAATACCCTTGTGCTTGGCAGGAATATCGCGGAAGATGGGCCACCGCTCGTCGAATGCCCGCTGCGTCTCGCACGTCATGTTCAAATCCACATTCTCATAGCCATCGCCCCAATCCTCGGGCAAACTCTCCATGATTCTCGGCACTCGCTTCGTGAGGATGTAAAAGATGACATCGGACCGGCGGCGAATAATCTTCCACATCTCCTTACGCCATTTGTCCGCTTCTTCGAGAAATGTGTCCGAGGTCATGTTCACGCGCAACGTATAGCCCGACGGAATCTTATACCAACCCTTGCGTGTCATTTCCAACGGCTTGCCAAACATCTTGGTACGCATTATCGCTGTACTCGATTCCGGCACGTGGTGTGCCTTGTCGAGGACGAACAAGTAGCAGAACTTGCAGCCCTCGCTGTAGCGTCTACATCCGTGCCATGGGTTCCAGGATTTCGGGTCGGCCATTATTCGCAAAGATGCATCAATTTGTCAAACACCCGTTGTCCAAGAGTTTCAGCTCCGCGAGCATCAAAGTGTAGTTTGTCGTTTAGGAGCGTCAGGTCGCTGGCATCAACGACATAGAAGTAGGGGTCGTCGATTGCCAACTGGTACAGGGCTTCAACAACCTTGGGGGAACGCTGGCGGCTTCCTTGAGCGTACGTGCCGCAAATGACAGGCAATCGAGCATATTTCTTGTCTCCCGTCACCGCAACTAAGTGGTGGCGAATGTATCTTATAACAGCCCGGAGGTTGTCGTAATAGTGTTCTTGTTGGGGCATATCGCTCTCGCCCTGATGCCACAACAATACCTTGATGTCGTAATCCTTTGGAAGATGCTTGATGCAGTCGTCTATCTGGCGGGTGAATGCGCGCAGTAGCGACTTGTTGCCGTTAAGCGTTTCGGTGTCGGCACTCCAATACCAGCCATGTGTGCTATGGATGCAAGCGGTGTCGATAGCCGTTCCGCCCATCGTCTGCTTGATGACATAGAAAGGACGTTGCCATTGCTGCTCCAGCAGATAGTAGACCACGGCATCGAATCCCCAACGAGAACCTAAGTCTGGGCGACCAACAGTAGGACTGAACGGTTGGAATTCGCCCGTGGCTGTGCAGAAGTCGCCGCTGCCATAGCTCCACTGGCAATACTTATAGGTAATGTAGTTAGGAAGGTCTTCGATAGGAACCCTTCCATCGGCATTCGACTGTCCCGCAGTCAGGATGACGGGAGTATCTACAGACCCTGCCCAAATCATCATTGGGAATAGTAGCAGTAATAATAGCGTTGTTTGTTTCATATTTGATTTTTAAGAATAAACCTGTCTTCAATTGCTGCCATTGGATAAAGTCGGAGAGGTCGCTGCTGCCGCTCACGCCCGCCAGCACCACCAGCCGCCCCTTGGGTGTCTCCACGTTGACGTGCTTCAGGTTGTTCTCCTGCGCGTCGATGATTTCTATGTTGTCCTTGGTCATAACTTACTTAAACTTATTATATTGACTTTCCAAGCATCTGCGCTTGCAACTCCTTGCCTGCGCCAAGGATATTGCCGAGATTCTTCCATCCTATATATCGGCTAAAGATGGCGAAGAACTCCTCTGTCATCGCATACATGTTGCCGCGCGAGGTCATGATGACAACGAACTCCTTGCGCATCTCCGAACCGTATCGGAACAGTGGGGCATAAAGCCGATCGATGACCACTTTAAGCTGACCAGAAATCGTACCCCAGTACTGCGGAGAGGCGAACACAATGACATCAGCCCAGACGAAACCCTCGTAAACCTGCGCCATGTCGTCCTTTTGAATGCAATTACCTTTGCCTTTGCTTTGGCAATATTCGCACGCCTTGCAACTGGCGATGTTCATGCCGTCGATATACATTTCCTTCACCTCATGTCCTGCGCTCTTTGCACCCTCCGTAAAGGCCTTCACTAACGAGGCGGTCTTGCCGTTCTTGCGTGGCGAACCGTTGAGGATCAATATTTTCTTCATTGTAGTATTCGTAGTTGCAGTCGTAGAGATTGTGGTTCATAGACCTTTCACTATCTCCAACACCTTCTGTTTCGTTTCCTCCGTCTTCTGCTCGTCAATCTTGGCAGTGACTGTTCCCATATTCTCCACGCTCCAGTAGTTGCAGATGTCGCGGAACTCAGCCGTGGCACCGTCATAAACATTCGGCGAATAGGAGGACATCAGTAATGCCATCTTCTTCACTTTGGCGGGTTTATTCACGCAGTACATGCGCTGAACGGGAGCCTGAATCTGAGCGCAGAGCGTGAAGTAATAAATAGGTGCAGCCAGCACAATCACCTCAACCTCATTCATCAGCGGATAGAGTTCCTGCATGTCGTCCTTCTGTATGCAGGCACCATTGCCTTTCGTGTGGCAATACTCGCAAGCGATGCAGCCCGCAATCTTCTTCCTCGACACATTAACAAGTGTCACCTGATGACCTGCTGCCTCGGCAGCGTTCTTAAACTCTTCCGCCATCCAGGCGGTGTTACCTTTGGCTCTCGGAGAGCCTTGCAATATTAGGATTTTCATAATCGTTTATATATTTGTGAAACATTAGTTGACTTCAAAACAGATGGTCTTCCCTGTGTTCTCAATGTTGGGCATGGTGATGTAAAGTGCGTCGGCAGCCTGTCGCCACGCTATCTTCTTGTCGCAGCCCAACAGGCGCAACTTCCTGACCTTCTTGCCGTTCATCTGGGCAGATTTCCTGCCAAGTGCCTTGATGGTGACGGTCGGGGTGGTAGGGAATCCAAGGACGAAGGCATATATCCGACCGTTCTTCTGGGTGAAACGGATGTCTTTCTCGCTAAGCGACTCCTGCAACTTTTCATTGTCTTTGAACGAGCCGGAATTAGATGGCTTCACCACGCCCTCACCGTAGATTTTCCATGGACGCGAGCCAAAGATGCCCTCGCCGTTGACATCGAGCCATGCCTTGAACTCGGCGAGGAAAGCCCGTTCTTTCTCGTCGATGCTGCCATCACCTCGGACGGGGATGTTCAGCAGCAGATTGCCATTCTTGCTGACAATATCAACAAAGGTCTTCACGATGCGTTCCGCCGTCTTGTAGCCGCCCTTCTCATAAAGCCCTCGGTTGTAGTGCCACGAGCCGATGCACATACAGGTCTGCCAGGGACATGGCGATATGTCGGCAAAGGCACCGCGCTCGCAGTCCATCACCACGCCTTTCTGTTGCTCTTCCGAGAGTCGCTTGCTGTTGATGACGGCCTCGTTCTTACCTCCGTTCATCCGCATGCTCTGGTTATACATGTGGGCGGCAATCTCCAAGCCATAATGCTCCATGGGCAAGTCGCGCTCATCATCGAAATAGAGCAAATCGGGATGATAGTCGTCGATGAGCTGCTTGCAGCGCAGGAACCAGTTCTTGGCAAACTGCGGATTCATCTCCGGTATGCGCTCCGACCACGGGCGGTCGTTGGCATCGTGCCACCGTGCCATTGAGTCGACGCTGGTAAAGCCGTTCGGAATGACGATGTTGTAACCGCCGTAGAACTGTTGTGGGTCGTAGCCTTCCCACCACTTGCCCTTGCCGTCTTCCTTGGTGCGGCTCCAAGCATCGTAGCGCACACCGGCTTTCTCGCCCGTGGCATCGTAGCCGTAGGCTGTCTGGAACCAATGCCAAGCATGGGCCGAATGGTTGCTCACGCCGAAGCGCAGCCCGTTGTGTCGTGCAGCCTTCTCAAACTCGCCCACGATGTCGCGCCGAGGTCCCATGTTCACCGAGTTCCACGGTTGGTAGCGCGAGTTATAGTTATCAAAGTTGTCGTGATGGTTGGCCATGCAGACAAAGTAACGTGCGCCCACCTCTTTATATAGTGACACCAAAGCCTCTGGGTCGAACTTCTCAGCCTTCCACATCGGGATGAAGTCCATCATGCCGAACTCCGACGGATGACCGAAGCGACGGCAGTGGTTACGGTATCTGCCTTGATCCTGCTGATACATGCTGCGGGCATACCAGTCACCGTCTTCGGGCACACATTGCAGTCCCCAGTGCGCCCAAATGCCTAACTTGGCATCAGCAAACCACTGCGGTGCCTCATAGTTGGCCGACAGCGACTGCCACGAGGGTTCAAAGATCCCTGTCTCAATGTCCATTTCATTTTGAGCCTGAGCTGTCAGTGCGAACAGTCCCAGCAAAAGAATCGTGATTCGTTTCATATCATAATATTAATGTGTAACCTTTCAAGTTCAATACAAATCTGCTCCATGAACTCATCGTGCAGGGCGATGAACATTTCCACCTTCTCTTGTCCGAGTATCTTTACCGCCCGTTCCTCTGCCGTCCATACTTTCTTCACGGTACTCAAGGCCAGTTGCTTCCCCTTGGGCGACAAGAAAACCTGTTTGCATGAACGTTTCTCAAGAATTGTGCGCAGTTCCAAATAACCTTTCTGCGTCAGACTCATCACCGCCGAGTTGATGGTCTGCTTGGGAAACATAATTCTTTCGGTCAACTGATGCTGCGTCAGCGGCTCGTCCGACGAGATGAGGTAATACAGCACCCACATCGCGCACTCCGACATACCGAACTGCAAAGCTGCCTGTCTGTACAATGCGCCGAAACGTTTCTCCTGCGCATTCATCTCCGAGAGATATTCTTTCGTTTTAAGTCTCATGCCGAAAACTGTCTGATTTCGGACACAAAGATATAAAATCTTTCTGTATATTATTCTATTTCTGAGAAAAAAAGCAAAAAGATGGGCGGAAGTTCCATGCAGACTACGATAACTACGCGGGTTGGGGATAAGGAATCAGAATACTTCCAATTGTTTTGATTCCTAAGAAGAAGGGAACACTAATATATGGCTGATTATTGCAACTATAAATGATATGACGCAAAGTATCTTCGATTGAGTTACTATCATCGCGAAGCGGGAATGCAGGATGTTGGCTCATCGTCCTGTGTTTCTGTTCGTGATGATACGGGCTCCCATTGTCGGCGCGTTATTCTTAAGCGGTTTCTCATGCCCTTCGTCCCCCATGCATCACTATTAGCGGTGTTTCTCATGGCTGTTCCCCTCCACCCTCAGCATGAATGCCTACGTGCGCATTACCTCCATGGGCTGCTCGATCTCGGTAATCTGCATTGAATGGCTCGCACTGTGGACACAGGCAGCCATCTACTTCACAACTTCATGCCCAATGTATCGCCGTTACATTTTCAAAATGATGAAAAGTCCAATAATACAAGGAGTTCAGAACAAATAATTCTTCAAATTCGCTTTCATGTTACATCCTTTTTTCGTATATTTGCAATCGATATTATTTATGGTGGGATGGTAAAGGTGAGATTCATAGACTTATTTGCGGGCATTGGCGGCATCAGGCTCCCCTTTGATGAGCTTGGTTGCACATGTGTGTTCTCATCGGAATGGGACAAAGAGGCAGCTAAAACTTATGCCGCCAACTTCGGTGACATTCCGAAAGGTGACATCACGCAAATCCCTGCGGAAGCGATACCTTCCCACGACATCCTTTTGGCTGGCTTCCCTTGCCAGGCTTTTAGCATCATGGGGAAGATGCAAGGCTTCGCCGACACCCGCGGCACGATGTTTTTTGAGATTGAGCGAATCCTTAACTACCACCATCCGAGGTTCGTTTTATTGGAAAACGTCAAGCAACTTGTCACCCACGACAAGGGACAGACATTCCAAGTCATCGTGGAAAGGTTGTCTAAGTTGGGCTACCACGTGAAATGGCAGGTGCTGAATGCACTCGACTTCGGACTCCCACAGAAAAGGGAACGGGTCATCATCGTGGGTTTCTTCAACAAGGCAGACTATATGGGATTCCAATTCAACTTCTCGAAACAAACCTATCACCTCTCCGATGTATTAGAAAACGACGAGGATGTAGACCCATCGCTATTCGCCAGTGACATGATAGTCAACAAACGAAAGGCAAGCGTCGTGGGAAAAAACATTTTCTATCCGTCTATTTGGCATGAGAACAAGTCTGGAAACATCTCAGTGCTTGACTATTCATGTGCCCTGCGTACTGGTGCATCCTATAATTACCTCCTTGTCAATGGCATCAGACGTCCCTCCTCGCGGGAACTACTGCGGCTGCAAGGTTTTCCCGATGACTTTAAAATCGTTGTTTCTCACCAAGAAATCAGAAAGCAAACAGGCAATTCTGTCGCAGTACCCATGATTCGAATGGTGGCAGAAAAAATATACAACATTATTAATGCAAGTGACTATGAAACATCCACGATTAAGAGACTCGAAACGTCTGCTAACGCTTGAGCCATATCCCATGAATGAAATTCCTGATGAAATCATCAAGAAAATTGGCAAAAGACTCGTATATATGCTATGCGTTGGTCGAACAGACATCAGCGGAGACGATTGGGGAAATATTTTTGCGGACGCTATAAATGGCACACATTTACTATCGCCCGTTGGCATTGCAGATGTCGTATATGAAAAGATGGCATGGTCAATGAAAACGGTGAAGGTATCTAACCCGCATCGTGATGATTGCTCACTTCGACTCATTAGCGGTCGTTGTTCTCCCGACTATTCATACGGAATCACCGACCCGCATGAAGACATCCAAAAGACGGGACGTGCAGTTTTAACTATTTGGAATGAGAGGGTTAACATTGCATACGATTACTATAATCCCTTGCGTACTTCCATCTTGGTACGAAGCAATGATTTGTTGACCTATTGCCTATTCGAAGAAGAGAACCACCGTTATGTTGCAAACCACTTTTATTGGAAAGAGAACAAGAATGGCAATTTGGTTGGTATCGATTTGGCAACAGGTGAGCAACGTTTCACATGGCAACCTCATGGTTCACAATTTACAATACATACAAAGATGCCAAAAGATGTCGTGAAATTCAAAATCAAACAACCTCCTATACTTGATATGGAAGAGACTTTAAATCAAATCAAATTCAATGAAGATTGGGTGGAAATATTGTAATTGATATTATTCGTATACATGAATGGTCCATTCTAATTGGCTTTCCATGATATTAGAAAGGGAGAGAAAAGGGAATACGTGATTATCTTTTCACAAAAAGATTATGATATGTACACAAAATAACGTATATTTGCAATCAAACAACATAAAATCATTATTGGTATGAGGAACATGACAGAGTATGAGCCATCGATAGTTTCAGAGCCTTTTGAACTTTATTCACATACAAAATCTGAAAATACAGGAACTGACAACTTTCAGAAATTGGTCAATAAAGGGATTGATGACATCAAAGAGGGGCGAACCATGACTAACGATGAAGTATTTGCTAATATTGAACGTTTAATCTATGAACACCATTAAATGGTCTCAATCAGCTTATATCAGCTTTGAAGAAATCATCAAATACCCTATTGAAGAACATGGTATTAGACAAGCCAATAGGCTAAAAAAGGGATTGCATCAACGAATGTATTACGTTCACCTGATACAATCTTGACATTACTTAAATGGGAAAGAATGGACGATGAATGATTTACCCCCCGACTTTGCACGGTACACAAGAGAATTGATGGGCGAGGAACTGTATGAAATCCTCTTGCAAGGCCTATCGGATGATGCCCCCGCAAGCATCCGCCTCAATCCATTCAAATGCCCGGATGGGACGAAGGTGACGATAGAAGACGGGCGTGTGCCTTGGTCGGAACACGGTTATTACCTGACGCATCGTCCCAATTTCACGTTTGACCCGCTCTTACATGCTGGCGTATATTATGTGCAGGAGGCATCATCGATGTTTATTGAGCATGTGATTCGGCAGATCCTCAATCGCCACATACCCCACCCCACTACTGTACTCGACCTCTGCGCCGCCCCAGGTGGCAAGTCCATCGCCGCCCGCACGGCACTCCCCAACGATTGTCAATTGTATAGCAACGAGCCGATACGCCCTCGGACACACATTTTATGGGAGAACATGCTGAAGATGGGACATCCCGAAGTCATTGTCACCAACAATTATGCCCGCGATTACCAACGTTCTGGGTTGACTTTCGACATCATCATTGCCGACGTGCCATGCTCCGGGGAGGGCATGTTTCGCAAAGACCCCAACGCCATTGCGGAATGGAGCATGGCAAACGTGGAGAAATGCTGGCGTTTACAACGCGAGATCGTTGCCGACATCTGGCCTTGCCTGAAACCCAACGGCATCCTGGTGTATTCCACTTGTACCTTCAATGCCCACGAGAATGAGGAGAACGTGGCGTGGATAGCCGACGAACTTGGTGCCGACTTCATCAAAATCGACATCCAAGAGGGCTGGAACATCACGGGGTCTTTGACCGATAACCATCCCGTCTACCGCTTCCTCCCCGGCCTGACACGCGGGGAAGGCCTGTTTATCGCCATATTGAAGAAGAAAGAAACAGAAAACGAGGGGACATGTAGGGGCGGCTCAGCGTATCCGCCCGCAAACAATCCCCATTCAAAAAAGGGCAAATCACGGACGAATACGTTGATTCGCCCCTACAACACAATAGAATCAAAAAACTCAATTAAGAAAGATATTCCCCCACATTCCAAGGCTTTGTCCATAACAGACGATAACAAGGAATATCCCCATATCGACATCGATTACACCCAAGCCATCAATTACCTGAGAAAGGAGGCCATCGTGTTGCCCCCCAACACCCCCAAGGGCATCGTGTTGCTCACGTATCAAGGCATCCCCATCGGCTTTGCGAAGAACATCGGCAACCGCGCCAACAACCTCTACCCACAAGAATGGAAAATCAAAAGTACACATATACCCGAACATGAAACAATACTTGAACTTGCTCGACCGCATATTGACGGAGGGCACCAAGAAAACTGACCGCACGGGAACGGGCACGATGAGCGTCTTCGGCCATCAGATGCGCTTCCATCTGGAAGACGGTTTTCCCCTGCTGACGACAAAGAAACTGCACCTGAAGAGTATCATCCACGAGCTAATCTGGTTCTTGAACGGCGACACCAACGTCAAATACCTCCAGGAAAACGGCGTGAGGATATGGAACGAGTGGGCTGACGAGAACGGCGAACTCGGCCCCGTCTACGGACACCAATGGCGTTCGTGGCCCGATTACGACGGCGGCACCATCGACCAGATAGCGCAAGCGGTGGACTTGATACGCCATCATCCCGACTCACGACGTATCATTGTCAGTGCGTGGAACGTGGCAGAGGTCAACCAAATGGCACTTCCACCGTGCCACACGTTGTTCCAATTCTACGTCGCCGACGGCAAACTCTCCCTCCAACTCTACCAACGCAGTGCCGATACCTTCCTCGGCGTGCCGTTCAACATCGCCAGTTATGCCCTCCTCTTGCAGATGATGGCGCAGGTGACAGGCCTCCAGGCGGGCGACTTCATCCACACCACGGGCGACACCCACCTATATCTGAACCACATAGAACAGGCTCGGTTGCAACTCACCCGCGAGCCTCGCCCCCTGCCTGTCATGAAGTTGAATCCCGACGTGAAAGACATCTTCAGTTTTCGATACGAGGATTTCCAACTTGAGAACTACGACCCTTGGCCACACATCAAGGCAGAGGTAAGTGTTTAATGTTGAGTGTTTAGCATCTAATGATTTTTAGCACCCTATCTTATGATCAATATTATTGCCGCCGTAGCGAACAACCGCGCCATCGGATTAGAGAACAAGTTGTTGTATTGGTTGCCCAACGACCTGAAAAGGTTTAAGGCTCTCACCACCGGACACACCATCATCATGGGACGGCGCACGTATGAGTCATTGCCGAAAGGGGCGTTGCCCAACCGCCGTAACATCGTCCTGAGCCGCCAACGACATGACTATCCCCGATGCGAGTGCTATCCCTCCTTGGAAGAAGCGTTGGGCCATTGCGATGAAGACGAGGAGATATTCATCATCGGTGGGGCAAGCGTCTACGAACAGGCCATGCCCCTCGCCGACCGCCTCTATCTGACGGAGATTGACGACACGCCCACCGATGCCGATGCCTTCTTCCCTCCTTACGACGAATGGATTCAGGAGAGCAAGGAGGAACATGCCCCCGACGAGAAACACGCATATCGCTATGCCTTTGTCGATTACATTTCCCCCTCTCTTTCCCATTCATCCCATTCGCCTCGTTCATCCCATTCACCCCATCCCCTCATCAAAACCCTCCTCACGTTCTTGCTCCTTACCGTCTCTACCCTCCTCCAAGCCCAGCGACATGAGATAGTACACGAGCGGATAGCATCGCTACAAGTGATGGCGGGGGATGACTGGCAAGCTCCCTTCCCCATCATCCAACTGCATGGAGACACGCCCATACACATCGACTTCGACGACCTCACCCACGAATACCATAGATATATATACAAGGTGGAGCATTGCGAGGCCGACTGGACACTGTCGGAAGAGGTCTTCACCAGCGACTATGTCGATGGATTTAACGACGGCCAAGCCATCGACGACGTGGAGGAATCGCTCAACACCAACGTGCTTTACACCCACTACCACCTGCAAATACCCAACGAGCAGTGCCGACTGAAGATGAGCGGAAACTACCGTGTCACCATCTATGACGAGAACAATGACAGCGAAACCATGTTCATTGCCTATTTCATGGTGGTCAATCCCGTCGCCTCCGTGGCACTGTCGATGACGGGAAACACCGACATCGACTTCCACGGCGCACACCAACAGGTGTCGATGGAAATAGGGTACGGCTCACTGACTGTCACCGACCCCGAAAGGCAGATACACACCGTCGTCATGCAGAATGGCAGGTGGGACAACGCCAAGACCAACACCAAGCCGCAATACATCAAGGGCGACGGCCTGCGATGGGACCACTGCCGCGACCTCATCTTCCCCGGCGGCAACGAATACCGTAAGTTTGAGACGCTCGATGTGACACATACCACCCTCGGACTGGAGTCCATCAGCTGGGACGGACACGATTACCATGCCTACGTATGGACCGACGACCCGCGACGGAGCTATGTCTATGACGAGGATGCCAACGGCGCCTTCCTCATCCGCAATAGCGACAATTACGACATCAACCGCCTCTGCGACTACCTCCTCGTCCATTTCAAGTTGAAGTCACCGCGCCTCCAAGGCGATGTTTACCTCAATGGGCAATGGACCTATGACCAGTTCCTGCCCCAATTCCTCATGGAATACGATGCCACGGACGGCACCTACAACGCCACCATCCCACTCAAACAGGGCTATTATTCCTATCAATACCTGTGGATGAAAGCCGACGGCACCCTCGCCCCCGTACCCTCCGAGGGCAGTTTTTACCAGACGGAGAACACCTACCAGGCATTGGTTTACTATCGTGGAATTGGCGAGCGCACCGACCAATTGGTAGCTGTGGCAACCCTGGAGTAACCAGTTTTCCCTCATCAACACATTTTCCGCGTTTGGTATATGCCGCATGTAATAGGATTATATGCCACATATAAAAGGATTATATGACACATATAAAAAGATTATATGACACATATAATTTTCTTACATGTGGCATGTACGAAAACCAACCATATAAAAAAAACTCCATGAAAGGCATGGATATTCAATATTTATTTATTATTTTTGCAAAAAGATTTGCAACTAACCTTTACTCATCGACGTGATCCATATCGCATTACCGACACCTCAAACAAGAAACCTTACCTTCTATTTGGCGATGGAAGAGTATGTTGCCCGACATAAAAACACCGATGACGACTGCTTTTTTATGTGGCAAGTACCCCCAACGGTCATCTTCGGGCGCAACCAACTCATCGAGAACGAGGTGAATCTGTCGTATTGCCGAAAGCACCATATCAAGATGTACCGGCGCAAGAGCGGCGGCGGATGTGTCTATGCCGACATGGGGAACGTCATGGTTTCATACATCACGCGCGACGAACAGGTCAACATGACCTTCAACCGCTATGTCAACGCCATGGTCTTCGCCTTGTATAAATTGGGCATCAACGCCCATGCGAGCGGGCGCAATGACATCCTCATCGAAGGAAGGAAAGTGTCGGGTTGCGCTTTCTACCATATCCCCGGACATAGCATCGTGCATGGCACCCTGCTCTACGATACCGACATGCAAAACATGAGCATGAGCATCACCCCCTCCAAGGCGAAATTGGCAAGCAAGGGCGTGGAAAGCATAAGGCAGCATATCGCCCTCCTGAAAGACTACACCACCCTCCCTTTGGAAGACGTGAAGGCTCATTTCCTCTCCTTGCTATGCGACAAGGAGATAGTTCTTGACGAAGAAGACCTCCTTAGGATAGAGGAAATCGAGCAGGAATACCTCAACCCCGACTTCATCTATGGCAATAATCCCCGATATACCTTGACTCGCCAAAAGCGTATCGAGGGCGTGGGCAACATCGAGTTGCGCATGGAACTGAAGAATGACATCATCAAACAGGTGAACATCATGGGCGACTTCTTCGTGGTGGGCGACATCGACAACCGCCTGTTGCGCCCCCTGCGTAATGTGCCTTACAATGAGGCGTCTGTCCGCGCAGCCCTCCCGCCTCGCTTAGACGACCTCATCTTACATTTAGAAACAAATGATTTCATCAACTTGATATTCAAAAACTGAACAATATGGAGAACAAAAAGACCTGTCTTTACGACAACCACGTGGCTCTCGGAGCCTTGATGTCGCCCTTCGGCGGTTTCATCATGCCTATCCAATACTCATCCATCATCGACGAACACCAAGCCGTGCGACAGCATTGCGGCGTGTTCGACGTGTCGCACATGGGCGAGGTACTCGTCACGGGCAACGATGCCGAGCGGTTTGTGAACCACATCTTCACCAACGACGTGACCGACGCGCCCGTCGGAAAGGTGTATTACGGCATGATGCTCTATCCCCATGGAGGAACGGTTGACGACCTACTGGTCTACAAGATGGGCGACGACAAGTTTTTCCTCGTCATCAACGCCGCCAACATCGACAAGGACGTGGCATGGATTACCCAACACGCCACGGGATATGATGTCAATATCGACCACCAGTCAGACTTTTACGGACAATTAGCCGTTCAAGGTCCCGAGGCGGAAGCCGTCATGGAAGAGGTGTTGCACATCGGTTGTAGCGAACTGGCATTCTATACCGCCAAGGCGATGGAGGCCGACGGGGAGGAGATCATCGTCAGTCGCACAGGCTATACGGGTGAGGATGGCTTTGAGATATACGCTTCCCACCCCTTCATCGTCAAAGCCTGGGAGCGGTTGATGGCAAGCGGGCGGTGCAAGCCTTGTGGCTTGGGCTGCCGTGACACGTTGCGTTTCGAGGTGGGACTGCCCCTTTACGGTGACGAGTTGAGCGAGCAAATCACACCCATCATGGCGGGTCTCGGGATGTTTTGCAAACTGGGAAAGCCTGAGTTTATCGGCAAGGATGCCCTCATCAAGCAGAAGGAGGAGGGCTTGGAGAGGAAACTGGTGGGTATCGAATTGCTCGACAAAGCCATCCCCCGCCACGGTTACGCCGTGTTGAAAAACGGGAAATCCATTGGCGAGGTGACTACGGGCTACCATGGCATCTCCGTCGACAAGAGCGTGTGCATGGCATTGGTAGACTTCGACTACGCCTTACTTGGTACCGAGGTGGAAGTCCAGATCCGCAAAAAGACCTTCCCGGGCGTGGTGGTGAAGAAGCGTTTTTACGATAAGCACTATAAGAAATAAAACAAATAGGGAAAAAGACTATACATAGAATTATCAGAAACAATCAATAAATCAATAAAACAAGAATCATTATGGCAAAGATTGAAGAAGGACTCTATTATTCCGAGTCACATGAGTATGTACGTGTAGAGGGAGAGTTTGGTTTCGTGGGCATCACCGACTATGCACAAAACGCATTGGGAAACGTGGTGTACGTAGACATGCCCGAGGTGGATGACGAGGTGAATGCGGGCGAGGAGTTCGGCGCAGTGGAGAGTGTGAAAGCCGCCAGCGACCTGATCTCACCCGTGAGCGGCACCGTCGTTGAGGTGAATGAAGCCTTGGAGGACGAGCCGGAGTTGCTCAACCAAGACGCTTTCGCCAACTGGATTATCAAGGTGGAACTGTCTGACAAGGTCGAACTTGACGACCTCATGGATGCCAAGGCATACGAAGCTTTTTGCGAGCAATAACCCTATCTTTCGACATGATGTACAAATATTTTCCGCATACAGACGACGACATCGCCCAGATGCTCGAAAAGATAGGCGTGTCGTCGCTCGATGACTTATATGCAGACGTACCCGAGTGCATCCGCTTCCGTCAGGCATACAACCTGCCCGAGGCGATGAGCGAGGTGGAAATCCGCCAGATGTTTGCCCAAATGGCACGGGAATGCCAGCCATTGACCGTCTTCGCCGGCGCAGGGGTATACGACCATTATGCCCCTTCGGTGGTGAAAGACCTCATTGGGCGCGAGGAGTTCCTGACCAGCTACACCCCCTACCAGGCGGAAATCTCGCAAGGGACGCTCCATTACATCTTTGAATACCAGAGCATGATGGCAGAACTGACGGGCATGGACGTGTCTAACGCCTCCATGTATGATGGGGCGACGGCAACCGCCGAGGCTGTCATGATGGCTTTTCATGCCGCCAAGAAAGCCACGAAGGTATTGGTGAGTGAAACCATCGACCCCAAGACGCTCCGTGTGGTGCAGACATACGCCAAATACCATGATATTTCCATCGAGACCATTGCTGCCAAGGACGGAGCGACAGACCGCGATGACCTGCGCCAGAAGTTGGCGCAAGGCGGTGTGGCTGGCGTAGTGGTGCAACAGCCCAATTACTATGGCATCGTGGAAGACTACAGCGGTTTGGCAGAAGAGACACATCAGGAGAAAGCATTGCTCATCATCAACAGCATTGCCGCTGACCTCGCCATCCTCAAGACACCCCGTGAATGGGGCGCGGACATCGCGGTGGGCGAAGGGCAAAGCCTCGGCATCCCGATGTCATTCGGCGGTCCGGGCATCGGCTATATGTGTTGCACGGAGAAGCTCATCCGCAAGTTGCCCGGTCGCATTGTCGGCATGACACGTGACAACAGGGGGCAACGTGCCTTTGTGTTGACCCTCCAGGCGCGCGAACAGCACATCCGCAGGCAAAAGGCAACCTCCAACATCTGTTCCAACCAAAGCCTGATGGCTCTCTACGTCACCATCTACCTGTCAGTCATGGGCAAGGAAGGATTGAAGGAGGCAGCGGAACTATCCTACGCCGGTGCGCATTATCTGTGCGAATGCCTCGTAAAAGACCCTCGTTTCACGCTGAAATACCAGCAGCCTTACTTCAATGAGTTTTGCGTCACATACGAAGGCGACATTGAATCGCTACAGAGACGATGCACAGAAAAGTGCTTCATGGCGGGAGTAAAGGTTGACGAACACACCCTGATGCTTGCCGTGACCGAGCAAAGGACGAAAGAAGAGATTGACGAACTGGTGAATATCATGACAGAAACAAGCCCACAAAAAGCATAAACCATGAACAACAAACTATACGGAAACCTCATCTTTGAATTGTCGAAGACAGGACGAAAAGGGTATTCGTTGCCCAAGAACCCCTACCCTTACCACACATCGGACTTGCCAAGGGAACTGCGCCGCGAGGTTGATGCCCAACTGCCAGAGTGTGATGAACCGACCGTGGTGCGGCATTACACCAATTTAAGCCACAACAACTTTGGCGTGAACGACGGTTTCTACCCACTAGGGAGTTGCACGATGAAATATAACCCCGTCATCAATGAGGAAGTGGCAGCGATGGAGGCATTTGCCAAGGCACACCCCATGCAACCCATCGACACGTGCCAGCCACTCCTAAAGATATATGGTGAGCTACAACACCTATTGTCAGAGATAACCGGACTGGCAGAATTTACGCTCAACCCCTGCGCGGGGGCGCATGGCGAGTTGACAGGGCTTATGGTTATTTGCGCCTACCACCAACATCATGGCGACACAAGGCGCAGGAAAGTGTTGATACCCGACTCTGCCCACGGCACCAACCCCGCCTCGGCAGCGGTCTGTGGGTTGGAGGTGGTGGAGGTGAAGAGCCTCTCCGACGGCACGGTGGACGTGGATGACCTACGCTCACTCATCGCCACGCATGGCGAGGAGGTCGCCGCCATGATGATGACCAACCCCAATACTCTTGGCATCTTTGAGCGCAACATCCCCGAGATAGCGCAGATGGTACACGGCTGTGGCGGCTTGATGTACTATGATGGCGCCAACTTGAACCCCATGCTTGGCGAATGCCGACCGGGCGATATGGGCTTCGACGTGATGCACATCAACCTCCACAAGACGTTCTCCACGCCACATGGCGGCGGCGGGCCGGGCAGCGGTCCCGTGGGAGTGCGCCAGGGGTTGGAGCCATTCCTCCCCACCCCACGTGTGGTCTGGGATGAAAAGGAAGACAGGTATGGCATCGACGTGGACGGAAAGGGTACATCGCTGGGAAGCATCGGTGCCTTTTTCGGCAATTTCGGAGTCATCCTCAAAGCCTATACCTATATATTAAGCCTTGGCAAGGAGAACCTGAAGATGGTGGGACCATTGGCAACGCTCAATGCCAACTACATCAAGGAGAGCCTGAAAGACGTGTACCTCCTTCCCATCGAGGGCTTGTGCAAGCACGAGTTTGTGTTTGACGGCTTGCGGAACAAGGAGACAGGCGTGACAACGATGGATGTAGCCAAACGGTTGTTGGACGACGGCTACCATGCACCAACCATCTATTTCCCCCTGTTGTTCCATGAGAGCCTGATGATCGAGCCTACGGAGTGTGAGAGTAAGGAGACTATCGACGGGTTTATTGACGTGATGCGGAAGATTGCTGACGAAGCCGCCGAGCATCCCGAGCAAGTCAAGACCGCCCCACACACCACGCCCATCGGCAGGGTGGACGACGTACTCGCCGCCAAGCACCCCATCGTGACATACCAACAACTGGTAGAAGACCAAGCAACAACAGAATAGACACATACGGACATGGCTATCACAACAGACTTATTAATCATCGGGAGCGGCCCGGGGGGCTATCGCACCGCCGAATATGCCGCATGGAACGGTTTGCAAGTGGTCATCGTAGAGAAAGGACACGTGGGTGGCACCTGCCTGAATTGCGGGTGCATCCCCACGAAAATCTTATGCCATGAAGCGGAACGTGCCTTACAAGGGTTGCCAGTGGAGTTCTCACAGGTGATGGAGCGGAAAGAGCAAGTCATCGGACAGTTGCGCAAAGGCATCGAGACCTTGATGTCGCAACCCAATATCACGCTCGTAAGAGGCATGGCTGTATTCAAGGACAACCATACCGTTATGGTCGGCGAGGAGGAATACCAAGCCAAGAACATCATTATCGCCACAGGCTCCCATGCCAAGGTACCGGCAAGCATCGAGGGGATAGGGCAACCGCATGTGATGACCTCCACGGAGTTGCTCAACATCGACCACCTTCCATCGCGGCTTTGTGTGATTGGCGCGGGCGTGGTGGGGATGGAGTTTGCCTCCGCCTTTGCCAGTATGGGTAGCGAAGTGGTGGTGATTGAGTACATGAAAGAGTGTTTACCGTCTTTAGATGGGGACATCGCGAAACGTCTTCGCAAGTCCTTGGAGAAACAAGGCATTAAGTTCTTCATGCAAGCCGGCGTGAAAAGGATAGACGGACACCAAGTGGTGTTTGACTGCAAGGGAAAGGAAAATGCCATCGAAGCCGATGTGATTCTCGTTGCGACTGGTCGTGCCGCCAACGTCGAGGGACTCAACTTGGAGGCGACGGGCGTTTCATTTAACGGCAAGGGCATCGTGGTGGATGAAAACATGCAAACCAACATCCCATGCATCTATGCCATCGGCGACGTGAACGGACGGCAAATGCTCGCCCATGCGGCGACTTTCCAGGGATTCCGCGCCGTGAACCATATCCTAGGCAAGGCAGACAAGATTCGGTTAGACATCATGCCCGCCGCCGTATTCACCAGTCCCGAGGCGGCAAGCGTGGGATGGACAGAGGAAAGTTGCAAGGAAAAGGGCGTTTCCTACGTCTGCCACAAAGGCTATTACCGCGCCAACGGCAAGGCACTTGCCATCAACGCCTCCGAGGGGATGGTGAAACTGCTCACCGACGATGGCAACAAGGTCATCGGATGCCACATCTATGGCGCACATGCCTCTGACATGGTACAGGAAATCACGGTGCTGATGAACCATGACGGCACTTTGGAGGAGTTGCAAGACACCATCCACATCCACCCCACCCTAAGTGAAATCTTACAAGAAATCATATAACACACGGAATGGAATCATTCTTTCGCACACACAAATACTTAATAGAACACGTCAACGCACCCGTGAGGCGAACCTTGATGGACGAGATTGACTGGAACGACAGCATGATTGGCATCAAGGGAACACGCGGCGTGGGCAAGACGACATTCCTGCTGCAATATGCCAAGGAAAACTTCAATGTTGACGATAGGCATTGCTTGTATGTCAACATGAATAACTTTTATTTCCAAGGGAGGGGCATCGCCGACTTCGCGGGCGACTTCGTGAGGCAAGGCGGGCGCGTGCTTCTTGTGGACCAAGTGTTCAAGCAACCCAACTGGAGCAAGGAACTGCGACTCTGCCATGACCTCTACCCCGAACTGAAGATAGTGTTCACGGGGTCAAGTGTGATGCGACTGAAAGAGGAAAACCCCGAGTTGAACAACATCGTGCATAGCTACAACTTACGCGGGTTCTCCTTTCGCGAATTTCTAAATTTGCAGACAGGCACACAATTCCATCCTTATACACTTGATGAGGTGTTGAATGACTATACACAAATCATCAAAGACATCTTACCGAAGGTGTGTCCATTACAATACTTCCAGTCATACGTGCATCATGGTTTCTATCCTTTCTTCCTCGAACATCGTAATTACATGGAGAATTTATTGAAAACCATGAACATGATGATTGAAGTTGATATCTTGTTGGTAAGGCAGATAGAATTGAAATACCTGACAAAACTCAAGAAACTGTTTTACCAATTGGCAGTGGATGGAACGAAGTCGCCAAACATCAGTCAACTGGCCCTTGACATCGAGACGAGCCGTGCCACGGTGATGAACTATGTGAAATACCTTGCCGACGCACGCCTGATTAACATGATTTACCCCGTGGGCGAGGAGTTCCCGAAGAAGCCCGCAAAAGTGATGCTGCACAATTCTAACCTCACCTATGCCATCTATCCCAACACGGTGGTGCCACAAGACGTGATGGAGACTTTCTTCGTCAACGCCCTATGGAAAGACCACACCGTCAACCAAGGCGACAAGGAGCAGCAATACATCGTGGACGGCAACAGGAAATTTCGCATCATCGATGCCAAGGGCGAGCAAAAGGTCAGGATAGATGCCGACACCATCTATGCGCGATACAACACCGAGGTGGGCTTTGAAAACCAAATCCCCCTTTGGTTGTTTGGCTTTTTGTATTGATAATGTATGGATTTTTAGGAAAACATTTGCCTGTTACAAGAAAAAAACGTATTTTTGCCGTGAAATAGAACAAATCAAATCATTTAAACATTATACAAACAACATTAAAATTAAAGTTCAACAAAATGGCTAAAGAAAAAAAGTTTATCACTTGTGATGGTAACGAAGCCGCCGCTCATGTGAGCTATATGTTCTCGGAAGTGGCTGCAATCTACCCCATCACCCCATCTTCGCCTATGGCGGAGCACGTTGACGAATGGGCTGCCCGTGGTCGCAAGAACCTGTGGGGACAGACCGTAAGCGTACAAGAAATGCAATCCGAGGGCGGTGCCGCTGGCGCGTTGCATGGCGCTTTGCAAGCTGGTGCCTTGACGACGACCTTCACAGCGTCACAGGGATTGCTGCTCATGATTCCCAACATGTATAAGATTGCCGGCGAGATGCTGCCCTGCGTGTTCGACGTGTCGGCACGTACCTTGGCATCACACTCACTCTGTATCTTCGGCGACCACCAAGACGTGATGGCTTGCCGCCAAACTGGTTTCGCCATGTTCTGCTCCGGGTCCGTACAGGAAGTGATGGATCTTACGGCTGTTCCTCACCTCGCTTCTTTGAAGACAGAGATTCCATTCGTGAACTTCTTTGATGGATTCCGCACTTCCCACGAGTATCACAAGATTGAAGTGATGGACCAAGAGGATGTGAAAGCACTCGTTGACCCTGCTGACGTGAAGCGTTTCCGCGACCGCGCATTGACCCCCGAGCGTCCAATGACTCGTGGAACTGCCGAGAACCCCGAGACATTCTTCACTCATCGCGAGGCTTGCAACGCCGCATACGATAAAGTTCCCGAGGTAGTGGAATACTACATGCAGAAGATTTCCGAGATTACAGGTCGTGAATATCACCTCTTCGATTACTACGGAGCAGAGGATGCCGAGCGCGTGATCATCTTGATGGGTTCCGCTACAGAGGCTGCCCGCGAGGCCATTGATTACCTCGTGGCACAAGGAGAGAAGGTCGGTATGGTGGCTGTTCACCTCTATCGTCCATTCTCCGTGAAGCACTTGCTCGCTGCCGTTCCCAAGACAGCCAAGAAAATTGCCGTGCTCGACCGCACAAAGGAGCCAGGTGCAGAGGGTGAGCCATTGTATCTTGATGTGAAGAGCGCATTCTATGATGTTGAGAACAAACCCGTCATCGTAGGTGGTCGTTATGGACTCGGTTCTTCTGATACCACTCCTGCTAAGATTATCGCCGTATTCAAGAACCTTGCTTTGCCAGAGCCAAAGAACCACTTTACGGTTGGTATCGTTGACGACGTTACCTTCACCTCTCTCCCAGAGGAAGAGGAAATCGCCATGGGTGGTGCCGGTATGTTCCAAGCCAAGTTCTATGGTCTCGGTGCTGATGGTACCGTAGGTGCCAACAAGAACTCGGTGAAGATCATCGGTGACTCTACCGACAAGTATTGCCAAGCTTACTTCAGCTATGACTCCAAGAAGTCTGGTGGTTTCACATGTTCTCACCTCCGCTTCGGTGACACCCCTATTCGTTCAACATACTTGGTGACAACGCCTAACTTCGTGGCTTGCCACGTACAGGCTTACCTCCACATGTACGATGTTACCCGTGGTTTGCAGAAGAATGGTACATTCCTGTTGAATACCATCTTCGAAGGTGAGGAGTTGGCTAACTTCATGCCTAATAAGGTGAAGCGTTACTTCGCACAGAATAACATCACCGTTTATACCATCAACGCAACGAAGATTGCACAGGAGATTGGCCTTGGCAACCGTACCAATACGATTCTTCAGTCCGCATTCTTCCGTATCACAGGCGTGATTCCTGTGGAATTGGCTGTTGAGCAGATGAAGAAGTTCATCGTGAAGTCATACGGAAAGAAGGGTGAGGACGTTGTAAACATGAACTACGCTGCCGTTGACCGTGGTGACGAATACAAGCAGTTCGCTGTTGACCCGGCATGGGCTAACCTTCCCGATGATGCAGAGAAGGCTGACGACGCTCCCGCATTCGTGAAGGAACTCGTCCGTCCTATCAACGCACAGGCTGGCGACTTGCTGAAGGTAAGCGACTTCGTGAAGTTCAATACCGTTGACGGTTCGTGGGACAATGGCACTGCTGCATACGAAAAACGTGGTGTGGAGGCATTCGTTCCTGTATGGAATCCCGAGAATTGTATCCAATGTAACAAGTGTGCATTCGTTTGTCCTCACGCTGCCATTCGTCCATTTGTTTTGACGGATGAGGAATTGGCTGGTTTCGAGAACTTCGATACCATCACCATGAAGGCTCCGAAGGCGATGGCTGGTATGCACTTCCGTATTGAGACATCTGTTCTCGACTGTCTCGGCTGCGGTAACTGTGCCGACGTTTGTCCTGGCAATCCTAAGTTGGGCAAGGCTCTCAAGATGGTGCCATTCAACCCCGATGCAGAGGATATGAAGCAAGAGGCCAAGAACTGGGATAAGCTGGTGAAGGATGTAACTTCCAAGCAAGACCTCATTGACATCAAGAGCAACGTGAAGAACTCCCAGTTCGCACAGCCATTGTTCGAGTTCTCGGGTGCTTGCTCGGGTTGTGGTGAGACACCATACGTGAAACTCATCTCACAACTCTTCGGCGACCGCGAGCTGATTGCCAACGCCACGGGTTGCTCCTCCATCTATTCCGCTTCCATCCCATCTACTCCTTACACCACCAACGCCAAGGGACAAGGCCCTGCATTCGACAACTCCCTGTTCGAGGACTTCTGCGAGTTCGGTATGGGTATGGTGCTCGGTAACAAGAAGATGAAGGAGCGCGTAGTGATGTTGCTCCAACAAGCAGCAGAAGGTGCACCCGAGGAGTTCAAGGCTCTCGCTGAAGAATGGATTGCCAACAAGGAAGATGCAGACAAGACGAAGGAGATTGCTCCGAAGTTGAAGGAAGCTATTGCTGCTGGCGCAAAGGCTGGTTGCGAGTTCTGCAAGGAACTGCAAACACTCGACCACTATCTCATCAAGCGCAGCCAGTGGATTATCGGTGGTGACGGTGCATCATACGACATCGGTTACGGTGGTCTCGACCACGTGATTGCCTCTGGTGAGGATGTGAACCTCCTTGTTCTCGATACTGAGGTTTACTCGAATACTGGTGGCCAGTCATCCAAGGCTACTCCACTCGGTGCTATCGCCCAGTTTGCTGCACAGGGTAAGCGTATCCGCAAGAAGGATCTCGGTATGATCGCTACATCTTACGGTTATGTATATGTTGCCCAAGTGGCTATGGGTGCTGACAATGCTCAATGCTTGAAGGCTATCCGCGAGGCAGAGGCTTATCCAGGGCCGTCACTCGTCATCGCTTACGCTCCATGTATCAACCACGGTTTGAAAATCAAGGGTGGCATGGGTCGTTCACAGGCAGAGGAAGGCCGCGCTGTTGAGTGTGGTTACTGGCACTTGTGGCGTTACAACCCAGCTCTCGCTGACGAAGGCAAAAACCCATTCTCTCTCGACTCGAAGGAGCCTGACTGGAGCAAGTTCCGTGACTTCCTCCTCGGCGAGGTTCGTTATCTCTCCGTACAGAAGGCTTATCCCAATGAGGCAGACGAGCTCTTCTCCGAGGCAGAGCGCATGGCGAAGATCCGTTACCAGAGCTATGTCCGCAAGGCAAAGGAAGACTGGAGCGAGACTATTTAATAGTAGATATTAAATTCATTTATATCAAAGGGGTACTCAATCGGGTACTCCTTTTTTCATATTGACAATTAGAAGTATTCTACATTGAGCGATTTCTTGTATAAGAGATCTTTTTAATGTTTTGCCTTAACTCCATCCGGACATCCTCTAATGACCTTAAGCTGATTTCACCCGTTTCCCTATCTGTGATTACAATCATTCCTCCTTGAAGCGACAAGTCCTTGGCCGATTCAATTACTATAGTTTGCTTTGCCATTTTTTCCACAAAATTAAAAAAAATAATGCAAAAAGTATTTTCACATATAAAAAACAAGATTTATTTGCATATAATTCAACTTATAACTACCTTTGCATCAACCATCTACAACTTAAAGGTTTTATAAGTTCGATTATGATAATCAATTAAACTAAGTTCTCATTTAAGTATGTTGGCATGAGCAACAATCGCCATCAGGTACGAGCCAATAAAGGATTTTCCATGATTGGCTACACCCAGATAGACTTGGGCATTGCGAAATACCACTTTGAGATAGGTGCTGGAAAGGTCAACTTTGAGTGGGTATAAAAAGTATGCCTAACAGATAAATCGGAATTTATGGAAAAGATAACATTCAGTCGTACAGATATTAGTGAAGATGTGCTATTACAGTTAACCAAAACATCTGAGCTTATCAAGCGATTAAACAGTC
>JAFRRN010000004.1 GCA_017428055.1 Prevotella sp. | reverse complement strand
TAATATATATTATTATAAAATAATACATACTTATAACCTGTCTAATTTTTAATACTCAAAATAACAATCTGTAACCATCCCATGTCCCTTGCACACTTCCACATCCTTAATGTGGCAAAGTGGCAATGTGGCAAAGTGGCAAAACATGTTTTATCATCTAATTTTGTGTATTTACCAAAACAACCTACAACTATTTCAGAAATAATGATTAACTTTGTAACCCAAAACAATTTTCTACAAGAGCCTATACTTGCTTGCTTTCCAAACATACGAAGGTTTTGATAAATTCTAAGCAATGACTTTCTTATCTGCTACAAATTTAGCCGACCTCATGGGGACTTCACTTGCTACAGTTCAGAAGTGGGGGGAGAATGGCATATACCCATATCACAAGGACGCGAAAGGCAAGGAAGGTTTTTACATGGAAGAACTGACTGATGTCGAGCCGGTGAGAATGATGCTCGAAACCAATTGGGAAGAAGAGTTTCATGTTGCTCCATTGCGAGATTACACATCTGTGGAACTATTTGCTGGTGCTGGTGGTTTGGCTCTTGGAATGCACTTGGCAGGTTTCCGTCATGTGTTGTTGAATGAAATGGATGCAATGGCTTGCCAGACATTGAGAGCCAATCACCCTGAGTGGAATGTGCTTGAAGGTGACATTCATCAAGTGGACTTCACCCCGTTGAGAGGAAAGGTTGATTTTCTTTCAGGCGGCTTTCCTTGTCAAGCCTTCTCATACGCTGGCAAAAAGGGTGGGTTGAATGACACACGTGGTACATTGTTTTTTGAATTGGCACGTGCCGTTCGTGAGATTCAACCCAAGGTGTTTATGGGTGAGAATGTCAAGGGCTTGCTCTCTCATGAGGAAGGTAGGACGTTGGACGTTATCCGTAATGCCATCAATGAATTGGGTTATACGCTTGTAGAGCCTCGTGTGCTAAAAGCCATTATGTATCAAGTTCCGCAGAAACGTGAACGCTTGATACTAATTGCCATTCGCAACGATATTTATCAAAGAGGAGTACGTTTTAAATGGCCTGACCCCTATCACCGTATTATGACCCTGCGCGATGCGTTCTATAGTGGCGAACTATATGATAGGGATGTTCCAATGTCCGAAGGACAACTTTATCCCGCGAAGAAAGCCCGTGTGATGGCAATGGTGCCAGAAGGTGGTGATTGGAGAGACCTGCCCGTAGAAGAACAGAAAGAATATATGGGTGGTAGTTTCTATTTGGGAGGTGGCAAGACAGGCATGGCTCGTCGCTTGTCAATGGACGAACCTTCATTGACGCTAACATGTGCCCCTGCCCAAAAACAAACAGAGCGTTGTCATCCAATTGAGACTCGTCCGTTAACCGTACGTGAATATGCACGTATTCAAACTTTCCCTGACCATTGGAATTTTGAAGGCAATATGCTTGATCAGTATAAGCAGATTGGCAATGCCGTGCCTGTGAATCTTGCTTTCGCCATAGGTCGGTCTTTGATACGATTGCTTAATGATATTGATGCACAGTATCCAGAAGAAAGCCAGTTTGAGGAAGCAGACAAGGTAGCACATGGAATGTTGCCCCCAAAGCTTTTTGAGATTGACATGAACGACATGCACAATCAATATCCACAAAATTCTACCATCATCCAAAACCCTTTCGTCAGAAAGAAGCGTAACGATAATAAAAGTCTTGATGATTCAAAGAATGTCTTGGTATGCCTTGTTCCCGATAAGTATATAGTACCCTATACAAATCAAGATGCAAGGGTTTACTTTACGGGTAAGAAATTTCCATCGACGGTAAAACTCAATAAACTCTATTACTTCATGCCTTATACCAAGGGTAAAGGCATACGTGACTTGTATCTAATTAAGGTGGCTCGAGTCGGTACAAAGCATGAGTTTGTAACAGAGGCCGATGAGAATGACTTCCGACTTGTTTTCGAAATCAAGTTTGTCAAGCAGCTATTTGATGACTATAAACCCATCAAATTGATGATTTGGCGCACATTCACTGACACGAATCTGAGGGCTATTTTAGCAATGTCATAATGTCCAATTATTCTATAGTTTGAGTCTCTCTGTCTCAAATCTTCAATTTCACCAGAAGCAAGCCGATGCCCGTCCACACCAACTCGCGGATGCGGACGATGAGTGCCACGAAGATGCCTGCGCTGGCAGTCATGCCCAGTCCGTTGACGGACATGAGGAACCCACCCTCGCGCCCGCCCAATTGGAGGGGCATGAAAAAGAGGAGGTTGGCGAAGAGCGATGTGAAAGCAAGGATGAGGATACATTGGAGATAGTTGGCGCTTGGCATGATGAGCAAGAGGATGAAGAATATCTCAAATGCCGAGAGAATGCGGCAACAAAGTTCCAACAATACCGCTGATATGAAAGTCTTGGGATTCTGTCGGTGCAGGGCAGCAATCTGTTGGTCGATGGTGTCGAGCTGAGTGCGGTGTTTCTCGATGAACGGAGCCGCCCATTTCTTGATGAACGGTACATGTTTGAGGATGTTCATGGCGCGAAACGCCAGCCCCTTCCGATACCCTGCGATGAAAAACCATATCCCTATGAGGCAGAATGCGCCAACGATGGTCAACACCGTTGCCATGAACACGCTCACGTGTTGCGTGAAGATGAAGAGAAAGATGGCAATGAGCCAAAACCAGAAGTGGCTGAAAATATGCGTCATGGCATAGAGGATGACCGACGACGATGCCCGTTCCGTCCCGATTTTCGGAGCCAATTCCATGATGCGATATGGCTCGCCCCCCATCAGTCCACCGGGTGTGGCATAATTGAGGGCGAACCCACTGACGGTGATTTTATAAAGCCACCAAAAAGGAACTTTCTCGGAGTTGGCATCTTCGCCTGACTTGATGATGAGATACCATGCCGACGTGTTGAAGATATAGAGCACCGCCCAGAGGGCGAGGACGGCAAAGAACCAATACCCCGCATGTTTCAGCCCTTGCCATGCCTCGGCAAAGTCGAGTTGCGTCACCATGATTGCCAGCACGATGATGCCAAAGGCAAAAAACATGTTTTGGTATTTTTTCTTCATCAGGTTATCTTACAACAAAAGCCCTTATTTTTCTTTGATGCTGTTTTCGTGTTTCTTGGGGATGGAGAAACGGATTTTCTCACCCTCGTCTCGCTTCTCATGGTAGAGCTTGGGCAGGGGGTGTGCGTATGGCTCATCGTACATGATGCGGTTGCGGGCGATGTCGATGGCGGTGAAGATGGCTTGCCGAAGAGATTGTTCGTTGCCTATCCCTTTCCCTGCCGACTCCATTTCAGTGCCATTGTCAGGCGACGTGCAGACGATGGGGATGTTTGCCAACAACTTGATACCCATTCCGCCTTGGATCGTCTTGAACGGTGTCACACCTTGGTCGTGGTACATGGCGAGGATGCCATCAAAAGCCTTGTACTGGTTTGTGCCAAATAAGTCGCCCACCGCATAAGGGCCATACGCTTGGATATGTGCCTCTTGCAATTGGCTGATGGCAGGTTTGATGGATTCTTTCTCTTCCTTTCCGTTGGCATTGGGATTGAGGGAGAGGATGGCTATGCGTGGGTTGAGAATGCGAAAGTCGCGGCGGATAGTCGTGTGGAGGATGGTGGCTTTCGTCTTGATATTCTCCAAGGTCACTCCATCTGCTACGTCTTTCAATGCCATGTCGTTAGTGGCAAGTCCTATCCGCATCGAGTCGTTGGCGAAAACTTGCATGGCTTCCTTTTCTCTATCCATCTTGGCGGCGATATATGCGTCTGGGTTGATGGTGCCTTTTTCGCCTTCCATTTCAAAAGGAATGGTGACAAGGGCATCGTAGCAGTCGGTGGAAAAGTCGTCTAAAGCCCTGTCTAATGCCTTCCTTGCTGCTTGCTGCGATTCAGGAGTGGTATTTCCGAGGCTTACTTTCACGTCCTCTTCAAAGCAAGTGAGGAGGTTGATGTGTCCATCCAAGGCATCTTCCGCCTTGTTGATGATGGAGAAGATGGCTGGCATGTCAAGTGCTTTCCGATGATATGCAGCCACTTTAGGCGATCCATAGATAATAGGTGTGCAAATCTCCAGCATCTCTGGGGTGGCAAAAGTCTTAAAAATCAGTTCGTATCCGATGCCGTTGGTATCTCCGTGGGTGATGGCAATGATAGGTTTATTGTTTTCCATGATGTGTTATATTTATGTTTGATGATATTTGTTATCTGCTTCTTTCACCCGTTTCGTACTCAATAGGCCGCAAGCGGCATAGATGTCTTGCCCCCTTGAGGCGCGGATGGTGGTGAAAACGCCGTGATGGGTGAGATAATCGCGGAAAGGCTCCATTCTTGCCTCGTCCGTTGGGGGTAATGGAGCGTTGGGCGATTGGTGGAAACGAATGAGGTTGACCCGGCATTCCAAGCCTTTCAATAGCCTCACAATCTCACGTGAATAGGTCATCGTGTCGTTTTTCCCCCCGAACATGATATATTCGAAAGACAACCTACGCTGGTGGGTGAAGTCATATTGCCGCAACAATTCTATGATGTCGCGGAGTGGGTAGCCACGCTCGGCGGGTATCATATCTGCCCGTTGTTCGGCAAATGGCGAGTGCATACTGATGGCGAGGTGGCATTCGCTCTCATCGAGAAATCGTTTTAACTTCCCCTTGATGCCCACCGTGCTCACCGTGATGCGCTTGGGACTCCAAGCATAGCCATAGTCTGCCGTGAGGATTTCTGTTGCCCGCAATACGTTGTCGAGGTTGTCCATCGGCTCCCCTTGCCCCATGAACACGATATTGGTCAGTGTGTCTCGTTCGGGTAGGGCGTATACCTGGTTGAGGATGTCGCATACGGAAAGGTTTCCCTCAAACCCTTGCTTACCCGTATGGCAGAAGAGGCAATTCATCTTGCATCCCACTTGGCACGAGACGCAAAGCGTGGCACGGTCGCCATCTGGGATATAGACGGTCTCGACAAACTTCCCATCCGCCACGGGGAAAAGGTATTTGATGGTTCCATCCTTGGAATGTTGCGCATCGATGGGTGGCCTGTTGCCCACCTCGTATGCTTCGGCGAGGCGTGTGCGGCTTTGTTTCGACAAGTTGGTCATCTCGTCAATGCTGTTGACATGCTTCCCATAGACCCACTTGGCAATTTGCGTGGCGGTGAAGGAGGGCATGTCAAGGCTTTTGGCGGCAGCTTTCATTTCTGCCAAAGTCATTCCGAGAAGAGGTTTCTTGCCTTGGTTCATGTAGGATGTTCAATGTCAATGATTTGCAAAAGTACGAATTATCATTGAAAAAAGCGAGTATTTTCGCAAGTTTTACGTTTTTCTACGTGCCAAGTTTGCATGAAATGGGTATTTTTTCGTATTTTTGCACTATAGTATAAAATATAATAGCGAAACATGAGAGGGAGGGTTGATTGTTTTTTGCCTTGTGATGACATAGTAACAATGGAGAGTACGTTGGAACTGTTGCGGCAAGACAAGGCGGTTCATCATATATATTTATTGGTTTCAAGGGATTTTGCGGAGCGACACGAGGCACCTCGCGATTGCGGTTTTGTCATCGTTGAAGACTTGTGGTCAACTCAGACCATCCTTTCCATGGAGCAAGATGTGGAGGCGGAATATGTGTTGTTGAGTCTCAAGGCCACTCCCGTACAATTAGGGTTATATGCCCTTGACCGTTTCTTACGTGTTGCGACAGATACGGATGCTGCCCTCGTTTATAGTGACCGCTTTGAGAAACGGAACGGTGAGACCAACCCCTTACGCCATCCTTCCATTGATTACCAGTTGGGGAGCATTCGCGATGACTTCGACTTTGGGAAACTGGTGTTGGTCAAGTCTCAATGGCTTCATGAATATGCCGCCCAGCCAACCGTTCCGGAATATCGTTTTGCGGGCTTTTATGACTTACGCTTGTTTCTCAGCCGTAAGGGGACGCTTTTCCATCTTGATGAGATTTTATATACAGAGATAGAGCTTGACACACGCAAGAGTGGCGAGAAACAATTTGACTATGTCAACCCACGCAACCGAGATGTACAAGTGGAGATGGAACAAGCGGCAACTGCCCATTTAGAACAGATAGGTGCGAAGGTAGACCCCAACAAAGATGCCGTGATTGACTTCAACGAGCAAGACTTCGATTGTGAGGCTTCGGTGGTGATACCCGTTTATAATCGTGAAAAGACCATTGCCGATGCCGTCCGTTCGGCGTTGACCCAGAAAACATCTTTTCCATATAATGTCATCGTCGTCAACAACCATTCCCTTGACCGGACGGGTGAGATCATAGAGGAAATCAAGCGACACCAACCCAAGGGCAAGGGCTTCCCCGAATTGTTGCACATCATACCCGAACGTCTGGACTTGGGCATCGGCGGTTGTTGGAACGTTGCCGTGAACGACGAGCGATGTGGGAGGTTTGCCGTACAACTTGATTCTGACGACCTTTATTCATCCCCCCACACGTTGCAACAGGTAGTGGAGGCTTTCCACCAGCAAAAGGCGGCGATGGTGATTGGTAGTTATAGGATGTGCGACTTTGACCTTAACACCCTACCTCCAGGGTTAATAGACCATCGTGAGTGGACGGATGAGAACGGGCCGAATAATGCCTTGCGCATCAATGGATTGGGTGCGCCCCGTGCTTTCTTCACGCCTTTGGTGCGTCAGATTCGTTTCCCGAACACCAGCTACGGTGAGGATTATGCCCTCGGATTGGCATTCTCTCGTAAATATCGGATAGGAAGGATTTACACGGAGCTATACCTCTGCCGACGTTGGGGTGGTAATAGCGATGCGGAGCTGAGCGTGGAGAAAGTCAATGCCAACAATCTTTACAAAGACCGGCTGCGTACCATGGAGATATTGGCGCGGCAACAGATGCGCCAAGGCAAGGTGGATGGTAATGATGATAGCACGCTCCAGCGGTTTTTCAACCACCAGTTGGAGCGTTGGGACGATGCACGAAAGCATTACCGTGAGTTGTCAAATGTACAATGTCGGGAGTTGACGTGTGGCGACAATGTGATACAGGTGCAATGGAACCCGGCGCGTATGGTTTCAACGGGTGCTAAGATTGACCAAAAGTCGTTGTCTGAAAGGCCATGTTTCCTCTGCGTGAAAAACCGTCCTCTAAGCCAAATATCCAAGCCTGTGGATGAGAAGTTTGAACTTTTGGTGAATCCTTTTCCCATTCTCCATACCCATTTTACGATTCCTGCCAAACGCCATCAGTCGCAACAAGTCATGGAATCTTATACGGAAATATATAAGTTGCTAAAGCGGTATCCCGAACTAACCGTATTCTATAATGGGCCTGAGTGTGGCGCATCTGCCCCCGACCACCTACATTTACAGGCGGGAATGGGCGACCTTTTGCCTATCCAGGCGGGATGGCAACGGTTGAGTCGCAACATGGAGGTTATCCTTTCATGGAATGAAACCGAATGTTTGGCACTCGTGCGGGATTTCATTTGTCCCGTTTTTGTCATCAAAAGCCGCCATACCCATTCAGGACATGAGATGTTTAAGGCGTTATACAAAGCGTTGGAAGGCAAGCGCATGTTCAGCTTACGTTCCAAAGAGCCTATGTTGAATATCTTGGCATGGCGACTTGGCGAAGATTTTATTACCATTGTATTCCCACGAAAGAAACATCGTCCCGATTGCTATTATGCTGAAGGAGAGGAGCAAATGATGGTTAGCCCTGGTGCCTTGGATATGTCAGGGCTTATCATCACTCCTCGAAAAGAGGACTTTGTGCGGATGACCCCCGACGTTGCCGAGAGCATCCTTCGCGAATGCAGCCTTTCTATGGATGAGGTGCAGGAGGTGATAAACCGCCTTAGGCAGCAAGTCAAGGCCTTGTCGCTCGTCTCGCAAGTGCAACAACGTTTCCCAAAGGAACCTATTGTGAACGTGGGCATTGTGAGTGGACAGGAGGTGCGATTCAACTTAAACACCCCATACATTGCCAAGGGTATGGAACTGGCAGGCGAACAAATGGTGGCTTTCTCCGAGGGAGGCATTCTTTGGAATGGAAGCCAATACCATGAGTTGCGCCTTGTGCCTAAGGATGCCGATGGGTCGTTTACTTTGGAGGACGTGGTAATAGGTGTCAATTTCCATTGGGAGCGGAAAGAGGCGCAGACGTTTAGGGGAGCGTTGCGCCTCGTGGTGGAGGCTGACCGTATCTTTGCCATCAACGAACTACCCGTGGAACAATACCTTGAGAGCGTCATCTCAAGTGAGATGAAAGCCACATCGTCGGTGGAGTTGCTAAAAGCCCATGCCGTCATTTCGCGTAGTTGGCTATTGGCTCAGATGGATAAGCGTAGGGAAAATCAAGAGGGTGGCAACAATTTCTTCTCGTTCATCAAGAAAGATGATGAACTGATTCGTTGGTACGACCGTGAAGACCATACCATCTTCGACGTGTGTGCCGACGACCATTGCCAGCGGTACCAAGGTATCACTAAACAGAACGACCCAAAAGTGTCGGCGGCTATCCGTGCCACAAGGGGGCAAGTGTTGTTGTCGGAGGGTGGAATATGTGATGCTCGCTTTAGCAAGTGTTGTGGTGGTGTGACTGAGGAATACCAGTATTGTTGGGAGAACATCCGCAAGCCTTATCTCCTTTCCGTGCGTGATGGCAATGGGGGCTTGCCCGACTTGACACAGGAGGATGCCGCACGTGCATGGATTCTCGATTCGCCGGAGGCTTTCTGTAACACCACCGATGCCCCTATCCTTTCCCAAGTGCTTAATGACTATGACCGCGAGACGTCAGACTTCTATCGTTGGAAAGTGTCGTACACCCAGCGGGAATTGTCGGAACTGGTCAGCGATAAGTTGAAGATGGACTTCGGGGAGATAGAAGAACTCATCCCATTGGAACGAGGAAAGAGTGGCCGAATCTCCAAATTGAAGATTATTGGCACGAAGCGGACATTCACCATCGGCAAGGAGTTGGAGATCCGCCGTGCCTTGAGCGACACCCATCTATATAGCTCCGCATTCGTGGTGGAACGTCATGGGAGTCGCTTTGACATCATCGGTGCCGGCTGGGGGCATGGTGTAGGTCTTTGTCAGGTAGGAGCCGCCGTGATGGGAGCGCAAGGATATAAGTATGACGAAATCCTTTTGCATTACTATATGAATGCGGAAGTGAAACGTATCTATAAATAGGAAAACGATAAACATTGAATATGAAACAAAAGATAACAAGCCCTTGGGGATGGGTGCCATCCCTCTATTTCGCGGAAGGGTTGCCATACGTGGCGGTGATGACTATCTCGTTGGTCTTGTATAAACAACTTGGCTTGAGCAACACCGACATTACTTTCTACACGTCGTGGCTCTATCTGCCGTGGGTCATCAAACCCTTGTGGAGTCCTTTCATCGACCTCATCAAGACAAAGCGGTGGTGGATCGTGACGATGGAGTTGCTTATCGGTGCCGCCTTTGGCGGTGTGGCATTTACTATCCCCACTTCGTTCTGGCTACAAGGCACATTGTTCTTCTTCTGGGTGATGGCTTTCGCCTCCGCCACACACGACATTGCGGCAGACGGGTTCTATATGTTGGGACTCGATGAACACAACCAGGCATGGTTTGTCGGCATCCGCTCCACGTTCTATCGCCTGGCGACCATCTTCGGACAGGGCATCCTCGTGATGATAGCGGGCAATTTGCAGGTGCTATATCGCAATAGCATCTCGTATTCATGGAGCTTGATGTTCTACGGGGTGACGGGATTGTTCATCGCCCTTTGGCTCTGGCATCATTATGTGTTGCCTCGCCCTTCAGAGGATGTTCCCCGTAAAGGCGTGAATGCACACACGATTTGGGTGGAGTTCGTGAATACCATCAAGACATTCTTCAAGAAAGAGCAGGTGTTGGTAGGCATTCTCTTCATGTTACTCTATCGGATGCCCGAGGGATTGTTGGCGAAAGTGTCCGCCCTCTTCCTCATCGATGCGAGCCACAACGGCGGAATGGGCCTCTCCCCGCAAGAATACGGCTTGGTACAGGGCACGGTGGGCGTGATAGGGCTTACCCTTGGTGGCATTCTTGGCGGTCTTTGCGCTGGAAAGGATGGGTTGAAGAAATGGCTTTGGCCGATGGTGTGTGCCATCACCTTGCCTGACATTGTATATGTATACTTAAGTTACGCTTTGAATAGTAGCTTGGCGGTCATTAATGTCTGTGTGTTCATCGAGCAGTTTGGCTATGGTTTCGGCTTCACGGCCTACATGCTATACCTTATATATTATAGTAGGGGAGAGTTCAAGACGAGCCATTATGCCCTTTGCACGGCGTTCATGGCATTGTCGATGATGATTCCGGGATTGTTTGCTGGTGCCTTGCAGGAGGCGGTAGGCTATCGTGCGTTCTTCATCATCGTGATGATTTGTTGCGCCGTGACGTTCCTTGTCACGTCGTTCTTGAAGATTGATTCAGAATTTGGTAAGAAAGAGACAAAATCATGAAGGTAAAATTATTTCTTTTGGCTTGGCTGGCGATTGGCGTATGCCAGGCATTTGGGCAGAAAGTGGGGGCGGATCAGCGTGTCCACCCATCAGTGTCAATCCTTGGCGATTCCTATTCCACCTTTGCCGGGTGGGTCACTCCCGATACCATGGAACTATGGTATTTCGGCAGTCGGGAAGACCCCAAGCGCACCGATGTGTGCAAGGTGAGCGAGACATGGTGGCACCAACTCATCAAGATGATGGGATGGAAATTGGAAAGAAACAACTCCTGGTCGGGCTCGACCATCTGCAACACGGGCTATCGGGATGAGAATGCCACGTACAAGTCATTCCTCACGCGCATGGACAACCTCGGTTCGCCCGACGTCATTCTCATCTTCGGTGGCACGAATGACTCTTGGGCGAATGCCCCCATTGGCGATTTCATGTATGAGGGTTGGCGGATGGCAGACCTGTTTTATTTCCGTCCAGCTATGGCTTATATGCTCGACTTTATGCAGGAGCGTTATCCCACCGCCACGATTTATGTCATCTCCAATAGCGAACTGAAGGAAAGCATCACCCAATCCATGCAAACCATCTGCGACCATTATGGCATCAAGATGATTCAGTTGCACGACATCGACAAGCAGAACGGCCATCCCAATGTGAAGGGGATGCGGAAAATTGCAGAGCAGATACGACTCAAGATTCAAAAATGAAGATGGTATATTTGGCCATCGCCATTGGTTATTTGCCAAACCGTCTTCAATCTTCATCTTCGATAATCACTCTAATCTGAATAAATACCCCATTGGCATTTGGTATATGCCGCATATACGTTTCGTATTTGTGGCATATACCAAACGTATATGTGGCATATATGAAATGTGAACGATATTGTCCTGTGGGGTAGGGGATATGATAATAATCCCTCTTTCGCACTTCTTGATGGAGCGAATGTTTCCTTCTTCATGTGTAACCATGAAAAACAACAAAAAAGAGGCATTGGAACATTGGCTTTGGAACGTTCCCGATTTGTTTTCGCACACACAAAAAAAGTTACACTTAACAAATGTTAAACCATTAAATATACACGATTCAATTACATTTTTTTCCATATATTTGGCAAAAATTTTTATGCGTTCTCATTACTATTTTAGGAAACTATATCTATTAATACTAACTATAATGATTATGGAAATTACTTTCAAAAGAATGTCGGGACACAATGGAAACCGACAGAAGACATGGATGACAATCATCCTACTAACCTTATGCTACACTTTTGGCTGGGCACAGAGCATTGATTTTGACAATGCCAAGTTGAAAACTGCCACAAACTTTACCAGTTGGTATGTTGATGGAGAGGGCACGACCAAGACCGTCAACGGCGTAACATTCACTTTAGGAACAGGATCTGGCTCCGCTGCCACCACCCTAAAGGGCAATTGGTGGAAAGACGGCGTGACGTATGACGCACAGGTTGGCGACGGTCTCACGGCATACGCCAGCGACGGATCGAAGACCACATCAGGGTCTGTTTCCATCACCGTGAAGATCAAGGGTCTCTCCGCAGGCACCCATTCATTGCAAGCCTATCACAACTATGTGGAGGCTGATGCCAGTTACACGGTTCCACCTATCAATGTGTCGGTGAATGGCACCGATCAAGTGACGGGACTCCAACAGTCGATGCGCGCTACCAGCACGAGTGCCAGTGCGAAGAGCTATGTCACGTTCACGGTGAGCGGCACATCGCAAGAGACAACCATCACCTATTACACAGTCCCTGCCAGCGGAACGAGCTATTTTTGCACGGGGTTGTTCATCAACTCCTTGGAACTGGGCGTGGACAATGCCGACAATTTGGCGCAGAATCCATCACCTGCCGCTATGGACTACCATGTGAATGCCGACGGCGGCAGCTTGACCCTGTCATGGACTAAGGCTGTGAATACCCCCACAAGACACATCTATTATTTCGGCACAGACTCAACAACCGTACTCAATGCCACATCGGGAGGCACCTCCACCACTTCTACTTCTTTCACCAAGAGCGGCCTCAACCCCATGCAGAAATACTACTGGCGTGTGGATGAGGTCATCAATGGCGTGACTTATACGGGCAAGGTATGGAGCTTCCGTCCACGCCGTTTGGCATTCCCCGGCGCTGACGGCGCAGGAAAATACGCTACCGGCGGTCGCGGAGGCGTGGTGTACCATGTGACCAGCCTCGCCGACACTAACACTTACGGCACATTGCGCTATGGCTTGGAGAACCTTTCCGGACCCCGTACCATCGTTTTCGATGTGAGCGGTGTCATCACCCTGCTCAGCACATTAACTTGCAGCGACCCATACGTGACCATCGCGGGACAGACCGCCCCGGGTATCGGTATCATGTTGCGCGATCAGCCCTTTGGTTCTAACTCTAATGACGGCATCACGCGCTTTATGCGTTTCCGCTACGGACACGGCGACGACTGGAATGGCACTTCGCCCAATGAGAACACGGGCAATGCTGGCGGTCTCTCCGCCGACTACGGCATCATGGACCACTGCCTCTTGGGATGGGGCTCGGATGAGACTTTTTCTTCGCGCGGTGCCGCCAACTATAGCTTCCAGCACAATATCATCGGTGAGTCGCTGAACCAGAACGGCCACAAGAACTATTACAGCTCCAACAATGCGGTGCAACATGGCTATGCCGCAACAGTTGCTGGCGATGTGGGCTCGTTGCATCACAACCTCCTTGCCCACAATGAGGGACGCGCATGGAGCCTTGGCGGCGGCTTGGATGGTGCTGGGGCATACGCCGGACGGTTGAATATTCGCGACAATGTGGTGTACAACTGGGGTAGCCGTGCCACCGATGGCGGTGTGCATGAGGGCAATTTCGTGAACAACTATTACAAGAAAGGACCCGCCACGACGCAAGACTTCATCTTCATCGCCCAATTGGAAGGGGCTGGATCGGGTACGCAGGAGTATTACCTGAATGGCAACTACAGGGTCAGCCAGGATGGAAACACCAAGACTCCCGACACGAACAACAATACTTATAAATATGTGTTGAGCGGCGGACAGGTTCTCGATTGGACGGTATGGGCATCTTCTGCCTACGACTTCTGGAGTAACGAGAGCAATGTGGAGGCTTCTGCCGAGGCGGCGTTTAAGAACGTGTTGAGCGACGTGGGTTGCAACTATGCCGGTCTTGACAACAACGAGGCACGTCTTGTGGCAGAGAGCCTTAACGGCACATATTCCAAGACGGGTAGCCGCTCGGGCAAGGCTGGCTTGGTGGACAAGGAGAGCGACTCGGAGGGTTGGAACGGCTTGGGCATCACATCCGCCTCGCGTTCCTCTGACTGGGACACTGACAGTGACGGTATACCCGACTGGTTCGAGAATGCCAAGGGATGGAATGCCTCATCTGCCAACAACAATGTTTACAACACCTCTACTTATTATACCAATCTTGAGGAATACCTGAACTGGATGGCAGAGCCCCACTTCATCGGCGATACCGATGGAGAAGGCATTACTGTGGCAGCCGACAAGACCATCACGCTCGCTGGATATTTCGCTGGCTATACCTCGCCGAGCTATACCATCACGTCGAATAGTGGCTCCGCGCAAGCCAGCATCTCCAATGGTGTGCTGACCGTGAATGCTCCCGCATCGATGGCCAATCAAGTCTTCACCATCGCCGTGAAGGCATCGGAGAGTGGCGTGACGCTTACCCGCAACTTCAATTTCTACGTGGGCGATGCACCAGAGGTGAACAATAACACTTCGACAACGACGGTAACAGAGGAAGGCACGATCTATTGGGAGTTCAACCAAGGCGGAGCCAACCAGACAGCCACCTTCAGCAGCAACTTTGACGGCTATGTCACTGCCTCCACCACCTTGGGCAGCAACCTGACATGGAAAGGCACAAAGGCTTTGACGGGCATCACGGAAAGCCTGATAGGCGTGAAGGTCAACAACGAGTCGTCTGCCAACACCAACAACCGCCTGTCGTTCAACATCACGCCAGCCGACAATTGCTCGTTTGCCCCCACCTATATCGAGTTCTATATCTCGCGTATCGGCACCGATGGCGGCAATTACAACGTGGCATGGGATAGCCAGTCGCTCGCCACAGGACAGAAACCCGCCCGTAACAATGCCACCCCACCATACACGATTTTCTCCTACAACCTGAATGGGGCAAGTAGTAGCGAGGTGCAGTCGTTGATCATCAACCTCTACAAACTTGGCTCTACCAAGCAATTCGGTATTGCCAAGGTGACGATCAGGGGCAACCTCACCCATCCAAGCACAACGGCAATGGTACAAGACACTGGCACCATCCTATGGGCGTTTAATGGTGGCGGTGCCAACCAGACGGCAACCATCCCCACTGAGTTCCAAGGATATGTGACGACCGCCGTGAGCAAGGGTAGCAACCTGACATACAAAGGTACGCGCGTCTGCTCCAACGTGACGGAGACGCTCTTGGCTCCCACGGTCAACAATGAGTCGAGTGCCAACAGTGGAAATGCCCTCACCTTCAGCGTAACCCCGGCAAGCGGATGCACCTTCAAGGCAACCAGCGTATCGTTCACCGCCTCCCGTATCGGCACCGATGGTAGTAGTTTGAGTGCCAGCTTTGACGGAACGACCCTCGTCTCGGGTGTGCGCCCAGCCCGTAACAATGCCAATCCCGCCTACACCACATACACCTACAATGTCAATGGTGAGGATAGCGAGAGTGTGCAGCAGTTGATGATCAACATCTATCAGCTTGCCACAACGAAACAAATAGGTATCGCCAATGTTTCCGTGACGGGTGTTCTCACGCATCCTTCCTCTGCAAATGCCAAGGGATTCATGATGGATGAGGAAGAAGAGATAACAGCCATTGAGACTCCCGAGGTACAGGTAGAGAGAAAGGTGGAAGGTTGGTACACCTTGCAGGGTGTGAAGATTGACCAACCCGCTCATCCCGGCATCTATATCTTCAACGGGAAGAAGGTAATAGTCAGATAACGACACCATTGATGGAAAAAGTGGGGGCATCAAGTTGATGCTCCCACTTTTTCGTTTCACCCCCAATGTCCGTCTATGCAGATGTGGGAAATGGTGTCATTCGATGAATCGTTTAACCAAGGGAGCGTATTCGTCGATGCGGCGGTCGCGCAGGAAGGGCCACCAACGGCGTACTTGCTCGCATCGCTGCATGTCGATTTCCACCACCTTGCATACCTCTTTCTTGTCATCTGCACGATATAAGAACTCACCTTGAGGTCCGACAACCATCGAACTTCCCCAGAATTGAATACCGTTGGTTTGTCCGCTGGGGTCGGACTCGAAGCCAACCCTGTTGACGGAGATGACGGGCAAGCCATTGGCGACGGCATGTCCGCGCTGGATGGTTGTCCAAGCCTCGCGCTGCCGTTGCTGCTCCTCATCCGTATCGCTGCTTTCATAGCCGATGGCGGTGGGATAGATGAGCAGTTCCGCTCCCTGCAATGCCATGAGCCGCGCAGCCTCCGGGTACCATTGGTCCCAGCAAACCAACACGCCCAGTCGTCCCACGCTGGTGTCGATGGGACGGAAGCCGAGGTCGCCGGGGGTGAAGTAGAACTTCTCGTAATAGGCGGGGTCGTCGGGAATGTGCATCTTGCGGTATCGCCCGGCAATGCTCCCGTCGCGCTCCATCACCACCGCCGTGTTGTGGTACAGTCCTGCTGCCCGCCGCTCGAAGATCGAGGTGACGATGACAACGTTCCACTTCTTGGCAAGTTGCCCATAGAAGTCGGTTGATGGTCCGGGAATGGTTTCTGCCAAGTCGAAGTTATCCACATCCTCCACTTGGCAGAAATAGAGCGAGTTGTGCAACTCTTGCAACACGATGAGTTCCGCCCCTTGCCTTGCCAATTCCTCGATTCCTTGTGCCAGTCGGCCCTTGTTGTCCTCGATGTCGTCCGTGTTATGCTGTTGGATGATGCCAACTTTCAGCGTCTCTTTCATATTGATAATTGTTTTGTCATGATTATTCATTTCTTACATTCTATTTGGTCTTTTCCCTATACAACTTAAACAACTCTGCCACGCACAGGCTTTCGGTCATCGTCTTCACATCAAACCCATAGGCTTGCATCACGGCACGGTCATTTTCTTGGTGGGCTTTACGTAGTTCCACTGGCATGGTCAATTCATCGTAAAGGTCAGCCAATGAAGAATCTGGATAAAGGGCGCGGGCATCAAGGATGGCTTGTGCCGTCTGCTCTATCTTTGCTTTCTGTTCTTCTGTTGGAGTTGGCCAGGGGAAGTTGTTGTAGACAATATCCTTCGAGTAACGATAATCACTCTTCAACCTTCCACAGACGGCTCGCATCCAAGCCATGTGAACATTGCTCATAAGTACTCCGAAATGATAAAGAGTGGCATCGGGAATGATAAGCACCGCGTTTGTGGGAATGGTATCTGATGTCAAGAACCCCATCGGCACATAGCGACGCCGTTCTGAAGATGTAGATGGAACGACAATGTAGGTATCAGGATTATTCGTCTCACGAAACAAGTGAGGGATGTCTGCAAGTCGTCTTGTTGCAGGATCACTACTTGCCTCACGCATCTTGCGTACACCTTCCATACGTTTCATGACAACGGGCATCTGCCTCAGTTCGGCTGGCGTTGCATCTTTCAGCCATAGACAATATCGAGGCAAGTTGTTGATATACTCTTTTGAACCGATAATCCGTTTGATAAACCTGTCTGCTTTTGGCTCTCGAGTTAAAAAAGCGTTTAGTTCTGCAGCCTCAATAATAAGATTACCGCCATCTGTCGGTTGGTTGCCTTTGCGAATTGCAGGCACATCGCACAAAGGTTTGTTTCGGCTCTCAATGAAAACGTTGGGAGCATCCATGAGATATGCGTTAATGTTAGTGGCTTTACGCTCTATATCGTTATCGAAAATCCTTTTGGGCGATTTGTTGTCTGCTCGACTAAACCCGACAATGACGCAATGGACATGTGCTTTAAGTGAAGCCTCGCTATCCCAGCGGAATGTACGATGAGCAAAATCAATGTGTATACCATATTGCTCAAAGAGTGGTTTCCATAGATTAGCCACCTGTTCCCCTTGTGTAATGCTATTTGTTGAGACAAGGGCAGCTTTGACATTTGAACTTCTCATTAGGAAAGCAGCCTTTTTATACCAACCCGTCACATAATCCATCTCTCCAATGTTCTTCCATTTCAAGCCAAAGATATACCTAAGGTCTTTTCGTTGTTCATCGCTCATCATGTTTGCTCCCACGAATGGCGGGTTGCCGATGATGTAATTGAAGTAAACTTTGTGGGTCAATGGCTCTTTAGGTTTGGTACTTGTAATAACCTTATCAGCGTAAAGGTCGATTTTCTCATAGCTTAATACTGGCTCGCTTGCCATCATGGACTCTTCTTTCTTTTTGGGATAGACGTATGCCTCCTCTGTTATAATGGTCGGATTATTCTCGTAAATCTCCCATTCATCCCACGACAATCGAAGTGCATTCCCCTCTTTGATGTTGGTGTAGCTCTTCAATGGCAGGAAGTCTATGTCGCGATGGATGATTTTTTCTGTCTCTGCCAGCATCTGTGCCTCACTGATCCAAAGGGCGGTCGTGGCTACCGTGACGGCAAAGTCGTTGATCTCGATGCCATAGAGCTGTTGGATGCTGACCTTGATGGGATTGACAAATTCTCCCATCATGGTCTGTCCGTGATACATCTCGCGGATAGCCTCGTTTTCCAAGCGGCGCAGGGAGAGGTAAGTCTCCGTAAGGAAGTTGCCGGAGCCGCAAGCGGGGTCGAGGAAGGTCAGTGAGGACAGTTTCGCCTGGTATTCGCCGAGTTTGCGCCTGCGCTGCTTTTCCACCTTCTCCTCCAATATGCCATCGAGTTCACGGCGCAAGTCATTGAGGAACAGCGGGTCGATAACCTTATGGATGTTCTCGATGGACGTATAGTGCATACCGCCGCTACGGCGTGTCACGGGATTGAGCGTACTCTCAAACACCGCACCGAAGATGGTAGGCGAGATTTCGCTCCAGTCGAAGTCGAGGGAGGCGTTTTGAAGGAGGGTCTGTTTCAACTCTTCCGTGAATTGCGGGATTTCAATCTTCTCCTCAAATAGACCGCCATTGGTATAGGGAAAGGCTTTCAGGTCGTCTTTGAGATACTTGCTGCGTTGGTCTTGGGGCGTATTCAACACCTCGAACAAACGCAGTAACGCATAGCGCAAGTCTCCTGCGTCATAATGGGCAAGGTAGTCGTGGAACTGGTCGTGCGCGAATACCCCCGCATCCTCGGCATACAGGCAGAACACGATGCGGACGCAAAGGATGTTCAGCCACCGCAGGGCTTCGGGAGAATTGTCATCGTATTGCCCAAGCAAGGCATCGTAGATTCTGCCGACGATCTCTCCCGCCTGCATCGATACTTCCATTTCCTTGGTGAGGTGTTCGTTCTTGTTGTCCACGAGGAACAGCAAGCGATAATATTCCTTACCCAGATTCTCCAGCAAGATTCGCTCCGGCTCACCGTTTGGCTGTTCCATGTCATAGACGAGAAACTCGGAGAAGTTGCAAGTCACGATCCATCGGGGATGCTCTGACACGGGAAGGCCAACGACGTAACGGCGGGCTTGTTGGAAGGGATTGAGCAATGCGCCGTCGCTCTGCCTGATAGGGGCGCGCAGGTCTTTGCCCAATGACTTTTGCTCTATCAGGACACGGGTCGATGGGATATGCCCATCCACAAAGTTTGACTCGTCCACCTTGTGATGCTCTTCAAAGCGGATAAAGCCGTCCATCGGTGTCTCTATGCCAAAGACATGGCCTAACAGGTCAATCCAGAAAGGCTGTGATTCGCCTCTCTCATATCCCCTGCCTTTCCATCGCTCTGCGAATAGGGCGGCATTGGCGGCTATCTGTTTTTCGTTCTTCATATTATTTAGGGTTTAAAAGTCTTTATCATGATGTGGAATGGAGGAATCAGGAATTGTTTTTTCTATCTAACATGGTACAAAGGTAGTTATTTGTTTTCAATTTCTTGCCGTTGCCGGTGATTATTCTTTGCCTGTTCCTGCAATTTATGTTCTTTACGCAAGGTCACAATTCCCGAATTGACGATGAAAGATATTGACAAAAACGCATCGGGGATGATTCCCAAAATAGATGTTAATAACCGCTAAAAGCCCACCCTTGCACCCTTCTTTGGGGGTGGAAATATGCCTTTAACATTTTTTCTGTGGCATTTATCGGCTGTAGATGTATGGGTTATCGTGCGTAGATGCGGCATTTATCGGGCGCGGATGCCACAGAAAAAATGTTAAAATGGGGTGTTTGCAAAGGAAAAATGATGAATGGAAAATGAAAAACCAATAAAACCCATTGGCATTCAACATGTTATGGAAAGACGAACCGATGGCGAAAATGGGGCTTGTTTTCGACCAAAGCACGAGTTGTTTGGAGAACAGCCCACCATTTGCGCCCATTACATGATAAATAATTGACAAAATTTTATATGGCCAATTCGTGTGCCAATTCCTTTTCGATGGCACGATTGATTAATTCGTTGATTGTTGTGCCTCTTGATGCAGCATAAGCGGCAATGCGTGAATGCAGTTCAGAGGTCATTCGTAGGTTTAATCGACCGCTATAAGGCTTGCATGGCTCTATGCCGTCTGCCTTGCATCCTTCTAAATAGTCATCAATCCCTTCCTCGAAATCATGGCGAAGTTCGTCAAGCGTCTGGCCTTCGTAGAGAATCAAAGCCTTGTTAAGGCCTAATACTTTACCGACGAGGCAATTATCCTCCTTGCTATATTCCACCGACCCTCTATAGCCTTTATATTCCAGGTAATCCATAATCTTTCCCCTATATGAGTTTGTTGCTTTTAAGATGTTTATAAATCTCTTTGATCATCCATTCCTTCATGATGCTTCCAGGATGAGGCCTATGGATGTCTATATACATTCTTGTAGCCTCGTTTTTAAACCTAATTCTTGACCCAGAAGTTTTCCCTTTATTGTGCTTCTTGTATCCGAAAGATTCAAGTAATGAAATGGTTTCCTCAAAAGTGAAATCTTTGGGTAATCGACTAAATCGTTCAATCAACTTGTTCTTTGATACCATAACCTATCTAAATACATTGCAAAAGTACCATATTTGGTACTGAAAACCAAATGTTCTTATAAAAAACAAACTTTTTTTCGTTTTTTTTTCAATTCAACTATGGTATTCTATGGAATTATTTGTACATTTGTTGCCGTGTTATTAGTAACACATCTTTTTTACTCAATTATCCAGTCGAACTGCTACCTCGTAAGGGTTTTTTAGAGTAAATTCTAATTCACGTTGAAGTATGCGCTGTAGGCGCAGGCTTCTCCATAGTGAATTAGAGGCTGTAGCAGGCCTGACTGGATGTATGGCAGGTCTGCGCTTTCTTTTTGTCCAAAAGTTTAGTGCTGACCCAAAATAAGGAAAGTATTAACAAATATATTGGGCTTATGAGAAAAATGTATTTCAACAAATCATGGTTTTTGTGTATTATCGCAATGCTCATTTGTGGCAGGGCTTTGGCACAAGGTCTTTCCGAAGTGCCGACGGAAGGAAATATTTTTTACATAGAGGACGGGAGCAATCTATCTTTCAAAAAGACTCCTCGTAAAGCATCATCCAGCAATTGGGATATTACTTCTACAGTCGAAAATTGCTTCGATGAAAGCAACATTGGGGAATATGCGTGGCTTATGACAGCCGACGGCGAAACAAAACTCTCTGTTACATTGACCTACTCTGGCGACGATTCCCGATACACAATATCTTCGCAAGAGGTGAAGTTCTATTTTTATGATGGAAATGATTTGTTCCATGATGACAACAAAGAACTCATAACGGAAACAGATAAGTACATTGGTAGTTATACGGCTGACAATACGGAGAATACGGCTACCGTGCATCTAACGGCTCCTGACAAATTCCCGTTTCTCTCTTATCCATATTATACGTTTTATGTGGTCATCAAAGTTAAGTTTACCAAAGGTGGAACTGCATCTGTAGCAAAGAATATTGGAATTAGCCGAAATGGTGTTTTTCTTCTACATGGTCTAAATAGTTCTGATGCTTGTTTTAATTCTTTTAGAAATTATCTGATTGATTCAGAAGTTTATATAAATTCGCAGGTACATCTGAAAGACTATAGTGCATCCAATACCAGTTCTTTTTATACAAATACGCATGAGAATCAAGTAGTAAGGATTGGTCTATTTGAATTAAGCAGCAAACTCTTTCAAGCAGGTATTGCAAGTTCTAAATATGACATGATTGGTCATAGTATGGGCGGCATTTTGGAGCGATTATATTGCCAAGAGGTTGACAATTATCATACTAATAAACTTATTACTCTGAACACACCGCATTTCGGTTCGATGTTGGGTAATGTGTATTCAGATTATCAATTAATCACTAGTGTCTCTTAAAATTGTTTAAATTGGTTATGAATGCCCTTTATACACAGCACTTTCGGAGGACGACACCCTGTCCGAACCTTGAAATGTGTACCTTTGCGTCCGATTCAAAATCGGAGCATATATGTACATT
>JAFRRN010000003.1 GCA_017428055.1 Prevotella sp. | reverse complement strand
GAGGAGGTGGAGATGGTGAAAAGGCTCGCTGCCGTGTTGCCCACGACGGTGGCAGCCTTCAGGGGCTGCAGCGGACGGACGGTGAAGGTCATCGTCGCCGCCACGCGGCCAGACGGCTCCCTGCCCAAAGACGACGAGGGTGCCGAAGCCTTCTGCCGTCAGGCCTATCCACTTGCTACCCATGCCTACCAGGGGTTGCTGAGCCTCGCCCGTACAAGCGAAAGCATCACGGTACAACCCGCCCTGTGCCATGAGGAGAGCCAGTTGCTGTGGGCTGGTTTCCGCATGACATTCGACAAGAATCCCTACTATCGGGAAGAAACGGAAAGCCTGCTTGTCACCGACAACAACTACCTCGTCGCAACAGAGGAACACGTCGCCCCCAAGACCCATGCGGAGGAGGCGGAGAACGGGGTGGGGCATGAGACACGCGAACTGGTGAAATACATGGACCAGCATTATTCCCTCCGCCAGAATACGGTGATGGGCTACACGGAATACCGCTCTAAAAAGAAGTGGCACTTCGGTTGGCGACCCGTCGATGAACGTACACAAAAAGGATTCACGATGGAGGCGCGCCTCGCCGGTGTCAACGTGTGGGACCTCGACGTGTCGCGCTTCCTGAAGTCGAACTTCATCAAGACCTACAACCCCATCGAGGAATACCTCTGGAACATTCGCGACAAATGGGACGGTCGCGACCATATCGGAAACCTCGCCCGTACCGTGCCCACCGACAACGAGAACTGGCCCCTCTGGTTCCAGACGTGGTTCTTGGGAATGGTGGCGCAATGGCTGGGGAAGAATCCGCGCTACGGCAACTCCATCACTCCGCTCCTCATCTCGCGACAAGGGTATAACAAGTCCACGTTCTGCCGCTCGCTCATCCCGAAGGAACTGCAATGGGGCTACAACGACAACCTCGTGCTCTCCGAGAGGAAGAGCGTCTTGCAAGCCATGAGCCAGTTCCTGCTCATCAATCTCGACGAGTTCAACCAGATCTCGCCGAGGGTGCAGCAGGGATTCCTGAAGAACATCATCCAGTTGGCATCGGTGAAAGTGAAACGCCCGTATGCGAAACACGTGGAGGACCTGCCGCGTCTGGCATCGTTCATCGCCACATCCAACATGACCGATGTCCTCAGCGACCCGTCGGGCAACCGCCGCTTCATCGGCATCGAGCTGACGGCTCCCATCGATGTCCGCCAGCGCATCAACCACACGCAACTCTATGCCCAGGCGATGGCCCTCCTCGAGCAGGGCGTTCCCTACTGGCTCGACGATGAGCAGACGCAGCGCGTGATGGCATCGAACAGGCAGTTCCAGCTACGGTTGCCCGAGGAACTCTATTTCCACGAGTGCTTCTCCATCCCCTCCGACAAGGAGAAAGGAGAGTTTATGACCCCGACGGCCATCTTTGCCGAAGTGAAACGCCGTGCCGGCTCCGCCATTCCGCGAGGCGACCTGCGGGCCTTCGGGCGTATCCTCGCCAACATGGAAGGGCTTGTCCGCCGTCGCACCCGTCGCGGAACGGAGTATCTTGTGGCTCCAAAATAGTATGTTTTTCGCTCCAAAACGACACGGAAATTCTCGATTTTCCGTATTTGTTGCCACCAATGCCACCTCAATGCCACACCTCAAAGCGTTGACATTCAGAGGGTTATATTAGGTGTGGCATTGTGGCAACAGATGTGAAAAACTATATGTAATATGCAATTAGGTAAACAAATCATCCAGCAATATCGCCAATAATATGAGCAACAAGTAACCTCAGAAACGAGAGGTAAAATGTCCTCGCTTATGAGATTAGGAAAGAAAAGAAATTATCATAAAACTTGATTTTATATTTAGAAAAGCTCTGAATATTTGTATTCTTACGAACAAAATATTAAATTTGTGCCATAAAACTATTAAAAGAAGTGTTAGAAAGCCAAATAGAAAATAGTTTCATCAAGAAACTGACAGCAGGCTTAAAGTATGTTTACCGTGATGACATTCATGATAGACAGAGCCTTGAGCGTAATTTCCGAGAGAAGTTCCAGACGTTGAATAAGGTACATCTTACAGATGCCGAGTTCACCCGCTTGATGGAAGAGATCACGGATTCAGACGTGTTTGTTACTTCAAAAAGGTTGCGTGAACGCAATACGTTTATGTGTGAAGATGGCACTCCACTTCAATATACGTTGGTCAACATCAAAGACTGGTGTAAAAACGATTATGAGGTGATTCACCAGTTACGGATGAATACTAAGTATAGTTCCCACCGTTATGATGTAATTCTGCTCATCAATGGTTTGCCTGTTGTTCAGATTGAGTTGAAGACACTTGATGTGAGTCCTCGCCGTGCCATGCAGCAGATTGTCGATTACAAGAACGACATAGGCAATGGATATACCAATTCATTGCTCTGCTTTATGCAGATATTCATTGTCAGCAACCAAACGAGAACCTACTATTTTGCCAACAACAATAATACCCACTTTAATTTCAATGCTGACGAGAACTACTTGCCAGTTTATCAGTGGGCGGACGAGAAAAACAATAAGATAACGAATCTTGATGATTTCTCTGACGCATTTTTGGCAAAGTGTAAGTTGGGTGAGATGATCAGTCGCTACATGGTACTCGTTGCCAGTGAGCAAAAGATACTGATGATGCGCCCTTATCAGATTTATGCGGTAAAGGCCATCGTGAACTGCATCAACGAAAATCGTGGTAATGGCTATATCTGGCACACGACTGGTAGCGGTAAGACACTGACCTCATTCAAGACAGCAACGTTATTGAAGGACAATCCTGAGATAGACAAATGTCTGTTTGTGGTTGACAGAAAAGACCTTGACCGCCAGACCCGTGAGGAGTTTAATCGATTCCAGGAGAATTGCGTGGAGGAGAACACCAATACTGATGCCCTTGTTCGCAGAATGCTGTCAGAGGATTATTCTGACAAGATTATCGTGACCACCATTCAGAAGTTAGGCATTGCGTTAGACCCTCAGAATCGTCAGAACTATCAGCAGCGTTTACTTCCTGTCAAAGACATGAGGATGGTGTTTATCTTCGATGAATGCCACCGTTCGCAGTTTGGCGAGAATCACAAGGCCATCAAAGAGTTCTTCCCCAACTCTCAGTTGTTTGGATTTACTGGAACACCTATTTTTGAGCAGAATGCCACTTACACCCAGATAACTGGCGAAGAGGCTCAATACAAGACAACGGAAGATGTCTTTGAGAAAGAACTTCATGCCTATACCATCACCAATGCCATTGATGATAAGAATGTGTTGCGTTTCCATGTAGATTATTTCAAGCCAGAGGATGATGAGGCGAATATGATTGGTATAGCCAAGAAACAGGCTATCGTGAAGACCATTCTGCAAAAGCATCGTGCCGCTACCAATGAGGGACGCTTCAATGCGCTCTTTGCTACAGGCTCCATCAATGAAGCAATAGAATACTATCAATTGTTCAAGCGGATACAGGCTGAACGCCATTCGACGGACGAGACGTTTGAGCCGTTGAATATTGCTTGTGTATTCTCACCACCAGCAGAAGGTAACAAGGACATTATGCAGATTCAGGAGGATTTGCAGCAAGAGCGTTTGGACAATGAGAAAGAGCCAGACCAGAAAAAGACGGCTCTAAAGGCCATCATCAAAGACTATAACGAACAATATGGCACCAATCATTTCATAGAAGAGTTTGATGCCTATTATCAGGATATGCAACAGAGAATCAAGAATCAGAAATACACCAACAAGGATTATCCACATAGGAACAAAATAGACATCACGATTGTTGTGGATATGTTGTTGACAGGCTTTGATTCCAAGTATCTGAATACGCTCTATGTAGATAAGAACTTGAAGTACCATAGTCTTGTACAGGCTTTTTCTCGTACCAACAGAATTCTGAATGACACCAAGCCATACGGAAACATTCTCGATTTCAGAGGACAACAAGAGGCTGTTGACGAGGCGATCGCTTTGTTCTCTGGTGAAAAGAATGGGGAGGTTGCTCGTCAGGTATGGCTTGTTGAGCCGGCATCTGAAATCATCAAGAAATATTGTCAGGCAGTTAACAACCTGCGTACTTTCATGAATCTGCATCAACTGGAATTTAAGGCAGACGAAGTGGCAAACCTGAAAGGTGACGATGCCAAGGCTGGCTTTATCAAGTGTTTCAAAGAAGTGCAGAGATATAAAACACAGTTGGACCAATATACCGACCTCGTCAAAATTGATAACGGTGAGGGAGCAATGATGACAAGTGAGCCAGTTGTTACATCATACGGGTTCAGAGACGACAACGAACTATTGGCTTTCCGTGGTGCATACCTTGATGTGGCAAAGGAACTGAAGACCAAGCGAGAGAAGAACGATATACAAGTATCGCCAGAGGTAGAAGACTTGGATTTTGAGTTTGTTTTGTTTGCATCGGCATTGATTGACTATGACTACATCATGGAACTCATTACCCGTTATGTGGGTGCGCCGTCGATGATGAAGTTGACCAAAGACCAATTGAAAGACCTTGTCTGCTCCAGTGCCAATCTGATAGATGAGCGTGAGGACATCATGGCCTATATTGACAGTCTCGATGCAAAAGGTGTAAACGGCAAGACTGAGAAAGAGATCAGAGACGGCTACGAACTTTTCAAGACAGAGAAGTTTGCCAATGAACTGATGGATATTGCTGACAGACATCATTTAGACATCGCTTCTATGAAAGCATTTGTTGATGACATCGTAGAGCGAAAGATATTCGATGGCGAGAAACTGAATGGCTTGTTAGAGCCATTGGATTTAGGTTGGCGTGACCGTACTCGTAAAGAGACAGAGTTAATGAATGACTTGATTCCATTATTAAAGCGTATGGTATCAGGGCAGAAGATTTCGGGTCTTTCAGCGTATGAGGAATAAAGGTATAATGAGTATGTCAAGTAGGATATACAAAACGGAACGCAGTGCGTTCCAAATGTTTCATATATAAGGATAGAATGGAATATACTAACGATATAAACAGTAGTAAGCGACACTTCCAAGTTGACGCAGACTATCTCCATTGGATGGAAGAGGTGATGCAAAGGCTCAAAAACATGCAGATAAAAGCCGCCGTGAGAGTCAACAGCACTTTACTTGAGTTTTATTGGAGCTTAGGTAAAGATATGGCCAAAATAAAAGCCGAACAGAAATGGGGCAGCGGTGTAATCGAGCAAATGAGCCTCGACCTTAAATCTGCCTTTCCTAATCTGACGGGCTTTTCCACAACTAACCTGTGGTACATCAAAAAATGGTTTCTTTTCTATGCCGATGCAAAACTCCACCAACTTGGTGGAGAATTTCAAAGTGCTGACATAGAGGGAAATGAAAAACTCCCACAACTTGTGGAAAAATTCAAAATGCCAGAAAAGTTCGGCCTTGTTCCTTGGAGACATCATATAGAAATCATTACCCATTGCCAGTCTGTTGGCGAAGCCCTTTTTTATATCCAAAAGACCATCGACAATGGATGGAGCCGATCCGTACTTGAAAACAACATATCATCCGGTCTGTTCGCCAAGCAAGGGAAAGCCATTACCAATTTCAAAACCACATTGCCGGCACGGCAGAGCCAATTGGCACAAGAACTATTGAAGGACCCTTACAATTTCGACTTTCTGACCTTGGCCGATGACTATAAGGAGCGTGAATTGGAAGATGCTTTGGCGCGAAACATATCCCGATTTCTGCTTGAATTGGGAAAAGGTTTTTCGTATGTTGGAAGACAAGTGGAACTACGAGTGGACGATGAATCATTTTTCATTGACATGCTTTTCTACCACATCAGGCTGAAATGCTATGTGGTAGTTGAACTCAAGACGGTGAAATTTATTCCCGAATTTGCCGGAAAGCTGAATTTCTACGTGACGGCAGTGGACAGGCTTTTGAAACAAGATGACGACAAGCCGACAATTGGCCTGCTGATATGCAAAACCAAGAAAGACACCCTTGTGGAATGGGCATTGGCTGACATACACAAGCCCATCGGCGTGGCCGGATACGAGCTACATAACATATTGCCAAAAGAACTCATTTCTTCGCTGCCCACACCGCAGGAATTGGAGAAACAATTGAAACTGATTGATTATGAATAGCCTTATGTCCGACAAACAAACATATAACACAGCCCATCACTCCGATTCCCTGAATTTCAAAATGATGGGGAATGGGATTACGTTAACGGGAACGAATTGTTCGCTCCCATTGGATTTAGGTTGGCGTGACCGTACTCGCAAAGAGACAGAGTTAATGAATGACTTGATACCATTGTTAAAACGTATGGTATCAGGGCAGAAGATTTCTGGGCTTTCAGCGTATGAGGAATGAAAAGATTTTGAACGCATGCGTTCAAAATGTTAGAAAACATAGAAATAGAATGTTATTATGGCAGATATAATCAAGAACGATAGTTTCATTAGTGGCATCAAGGTCCTAATTAACGAGGCACGGCAACAGGTGGTGCGCAGCGTGAACACGGTGATGGTCATCACCTACTGGGAGATAGGTCGTCGCATTGTGGAAGAGGAGCAGAATGGCAGTAACCGCGCCGAGTATGGGAAGTACATTATTGAGAGTCTTTCCAAGGCATTAGTTGAGGATTTCGGCAAGGGGTTTAGCTCTCCTAACTTGCGTAATTTCAGGCAGTTTTATGTTACTTTCCCAATTCGCTACGCACTGCGTAGCGAATTGAGTTGGACGCATTATCGGCTGTTGATGCGTGTTGATAATGAAGAGGCAAGAGCCTTCTATTTAAACGAGGCTATAGAATGTGGATGGAGCTCCCGTCAGTTGGAGCGTCAAATCAACTCTTTCTATTATCAGCGGCTCTTGGCAAGCCAGCATCAGGATGTGGTGAAACGCGAAGCCGAGCAGAACAATGTGCCAATTACTCCAGCGGAAGTGCTGAAAGACCCATACATCTTGGAGTTCCTTGACCTGAAGGAGAACAAAGACTACTTGGAGGTGGATTTAGAAACAGCCTTAATCAACAAACTACAAGAATTCTTATTAGAATTGGGAAAGGGGTTTTCTTTTGTAGCCCGTCAGCAACGTATTACCACCGAGGCAGGGAAACACTATTACATCGATTTGGTGTTCTACAACTATCTGCTGAAGTGCTTTGTGCTGATTGACCTAAAGATTGGAACGCTGACACCGCAGGATGTTGGGCAGATGGACTTGTATGTGCGACTATATGAAAAACTGAAACGGACAGAGACGGACAATCCCACCATTGGCATTATACTCTGCTCCCAGAACGACGAAACGGTGGTGCAGTATTCTATGCTGGCCGAAAGCCGCCAACTCTTTGCCTCGCAATACATGTTGTATATGCCCACCGAAGAAGAATTAAAGCAACTATTATCCCGCAAATGACTATGGCCAATCCACAAACATATAACCGCATACCAGCCCTCCGATTCCCAGAGTTTATAAATGATGGGGAATGGGAAGTAAAACGGTTGGGGGATATAGCAGAATTATATGCAGGTGCAACTCCTTTAACTACTGTTGCTGAATATTGGGAAAATGGAACAATACCATGGATGAGTTCTGGTGAAGTCCATAATGGGCAAATATTTAAGACTGAAAAGGCAATAACAACTTTAGGCTATGATAGCTGTAGTACTAAAATGATTCCTGCAAATTCAGTTGTAGTTGCATTAGCTGGCCAAGGAAAGACGAGAGGAACAGTCGCAATCACAAGAATTCCATTGTGTACCAACCAATCGTTGTGTTCTATTATTCCCAATGACAATTACAATAGCGATTATCTCTACCTTTATTTAAGTAGCCAATATGAAAACCTGCGGGAAATATCGTCAGGAGATGGTTCACGAGGTGGATTAAACCTACAAATGCTGAGAGATTTCCTTATTCCCTTTCCACCCCTTGCTGAACAGGAGAGAATAGCACAGTCTTTATTAGTGCTTGAAGAGTTAATCAAAACTGCCAGCAATAAGCTGGAGCTGCTGAAATCCCACAAGCAGGGGCTGATGCAACAATTGTTCGCCCCACTAAATGGGGGGGGTAAATCATTGATAATCAATCGGTTACAAATTCCAAAAATAAGATTTCCAGAATTTGAAAACACTAAAGGATGGGAGGTTAAGAAGTTGGGGGAAATAATTACAACTATAACAGTAACAAGAAAATTGCCATCTACGGATTATCATGAGAATGGTAAATATCCTATTGTTGATCAGTCTCAACAATATATTTGCGGCTATTCTGACGACACAGAGGCTTTGATAAAACTAAATGGTGACGCTGTTATCGTTTTTGGTGACCATACATGTACATTGAAATATATTGATTTTGATTTCATTCAGGGAGCAGACGGAATTAAGATATGCAAATCGTCCGAGCATGAAAAAATTGACACGCAGTTCCTTTATTATTGTTTATGCGCTTCACCTATAAACCCAACCGAATACAAAAGGCATTTTTCAGACTTAAAAGAGAAAAGTGTTTCATGGCCGAAAGCGCTTTCCGAACAGCGCAAAATAGCCGATTGCCTTTCCTCTCTTGACGAAACGATACGTTTATATAATGACAAGTTAACCGTGTTGCGACACCACAAGCGCGGGCTGATGCAGCAACTTTTTCCACAAGCATAGAACGAAAGAACGATGATAACGAATAAACAACAAGAATTAGGTAAGACCCTTTGGGGCATAGCCAATAACCTGCGTGGTGCGATGATGGCGGATGATTTCCGTGACTATATGCTGTCGTTCCTGTTTTGGAAGTATCTGTCGGACAACTATATCATTGCCGCACAGAAAGAATTGGGCTCTGACTATACCACCCTACAAACCTGGTATAAAGAGAATCCAGATGATACATTGTTGTTTGAACGGCAGATGAGGCGTAAGATTCATTACGTCATAGAGCCTCAATTCCTGTGGGATAATATCGTAGAGTTGGCAAGAGTGCAGAGCGACGAATTGCTGAGTACGTTGGAAGAAGGATTCAAGTATATAGAAGATAAATCTTTTGAGAGTTCTTTTAAGGGCTTGTTCTCGGAAATCAATCTGAGTTCGGAGAAGTTGGGCAAGAACTACACAGAGCGAAACGAGTTACTTACGAAGGTCATTACAACGATTGCCAATGGCTTGAAAGAGTTTTCCGCAGATAATGATTCATTGGGTGATGCCTACGAATATTTGATAGGACAGTTTGCTGCCGGGTCTGGACAGAAAGCGGGTGAGTTCTATACACCTCAGATGATTTCAACCATTCTCTCACGCATAGTTATTTTGGACTGCCAAGACCCTAAAGCGGGTAAGAAAAACAGGATAAACAGGGTGCTTGACTTTGCTTGTGGCTCTGGCTCTCTGCTCCTGAATGTCCGCAATCAGATGGGAGAAAGTGGCATTGGCAAGATTTATGGCCAAGAGAAAAACATCACGACCTATAACCTTGCCCGAATGAATATGTTGCTGCATGGTGTGAAGGATACGGAGTTTGAGATACATCATGGCGACTCTCTTGCCAATGACTGGGATATTCTAAATGAAGACAACCCTGCTAAGAAGATGACCTTTGACGCAGTAGTGGCTAACCCTCCATTCTCCCTTCGTTGGGATCCTTCAGAGGAGACAGCCAAAGACTTCCGTTTTAGCCGTTATGGTGTGGCCCCAAGGTCTGCTGCTGATTTTGCCTTTCTGTTGCATGGTTTCCATTTCCTGAGTGATGAGGGTACAATGGCTATCATCCTGCCTCACGGCGTCCTCTTCCGTGGTGGTAAGGAACTGGCTATCAGGAAGAAGTTGTTGGAAGATGACAACATAGACGCTGTTATTGGGTTGCCAAGCAATTTGTTCTATTCAACGGGTATTCCTGTCTGTATCCTTGTGCTGAAGAAGTGCCGTAAGAATGAGAAGATACTCTTTATCAATGCAAGTTCTGATGAGCATTACGAGAAAGGGAAACGCCAGAATGTTCTTCGCGATAAGGATGTAAATGACATTGTAGAGACCTATCAATACCGCAGGGAATTACCGCGCTATTCTCGTCAAGTATCTTTGCAGGAGATTAAGGAGAATGACTATAATCTGAATATCACCCGTTATGTCAGTCTTGCACAGGAAGAAAAGCCCATTGACTTGCAAGAGGTACATGACAAGTTGGTAGAGATAGAAAAAGAAATCGTCAAGGCTCGTGATAAGCATAATGAGTTCTTGAAAGAATTAGGATTGCCGCCATTGGTATAATATGGGAGATTTTGAGGGCAATTTAGTAGTAACATGGGGTCAGGCACGATGTGATAGGATGTAAAGAGAAGATATGAACAACGAGATACAATTTATCCTGTATCAATTGCAGATGATGAAGGCAGGGTGCAGGTGGTGATAAAGGATGAGACGATATGGGCTACGCAGAAGGCGATGGCGCAATTGTTTGGTGTAGACAAGTCTGGAATTAGTCGGCATATAGCCAACATCTTCAAAGACGGGGAACTACACCAAGACACGACAGTTGCAAAAATTGCAACCGTCGTAAATAGAGGCGTAAGAGGTGAGGTTGAGGAACAGATAGATTTCTACAATCTTGATATGATTATCGCCGTTGGCTATCTTTAGAAGATGCACAAACAGGGCGAAATATGGCTCGACATCGAGGGTCAGCCGAGGAGCTGCTTCAGCTCGCGCATTCCCTCCGAGGCACCCTTGCGGATGTGCTTGAAGTTGGTGAAACCGCTGCCTACCACGGGGTTGGGGTCGATGAGATAGATGGGCGTTCCCTTGCGGACATATTGAACCAAGCCAGCGGCAGGATAGACGTTGAGGCTCGTCCCGATGATGACGAAGATGTCGGCGGTGGAGGCTTCCTCGGCAGCGGGGGCAATCATCGGTACGCTCTCGCCGAAGAACACGATGAAGGGGCGGAGCAGCGAACCGTCGTCAGCCTTGGCACCAACGGGTACTTCGCAGTTGTCTTCGGGTAGTTCGCGCACATACCGCTCATCAAATTGGTCGCGGCTGGAGCATACTTTCGTCAGTTCTCCGTGTAGGTGGATGACATGGGTAGACCCAGCTTTCTCATGTAGGTTGTCCACGTTTTGCGTCACGACGCACACCTCATAGTCTTTTTCCAACTCAGCCACGAGACGATGCCCGTCATTGGGCTGCGCCGCATAGAGCTTCTTGCGCAGCATGTTGTAGAACTCCGTCACCAATTTCGGGTTGGCCAACCACCCCTCATGGCTTGCCACTTGCTCCACGGGATAGTTCTCCCATAGCCCGTCAGACCCCCGGAATGTCTTGAAACCACTCTCCACGGACATTCCCGCTCCTGTCAAAAACACGATTTTCTTCATAACACCTTATTATAATATTGTTTGCCATCGCAAAGATAATCATTTTTCGCGACAAACACATGGGTTTTGGAAAATAATTAGTTTTTCGTGATGCCGCCCACCACGTCGCTGTTCTCAATGGTGGTGTCGGTCTTTTTCACGCTGGCTTTGAGCTTGCCGAAACGATAAGAGAGGGTGAGTTTGAAGAAACGGCCGTTAGGACTGCTGATGTTGTCGCCCCAACCGATGATGTCGCCTTGCACCGTGCGGGTCTTGTAATGCTGGGTTTTGTGGAAAGGCGAGTTTGCAGTCAGACGTACGGTGAGGCGGTCGTCGCCGAGGAATGAACGTTGGAGGGTGAAAGCGTATCGGTTCCAGGAACGGGTATAGGCATAGATGTCCGTCTGGCTATGCCCTAATTGCCCGAAGATGTATGCAGTGGCAAGGAGTTTCCACGGCAGCTTCTGACTGAGGTACGCATAATAATTCATGGGGTCGCAAGTCAGTTTCAGGTTCATCTTTGGGTTTTCTTGTATGTCATGGCGATAATTGAGGTTGGCGACGATGGTCGTGCCGTCTAACGGTTTCCATTGGGCGTATGCCTCTATCTGCAATCTACGGTAGCGAATGATGTTGTCGTATGTGCCATAGCGTATGTCGTCTTGGGCATGGACGACGGAGCCGAGTGCATTGTTGCAGATATGGTATTGGGGGACGAATTGCAGCGTCAGCCTCTGTCCTACATATAAATAGGTAAGGCTGAATGTTTGATTGGTGGAACATTCGAGGTGGGGATTGCCATAATCCACACGCGAGGGGCTGTTGAGGACGGCGGGGTTGAGATAGGTGATACCGGGGCGGGTGATGCTCGTTGTATAGCCAAGCTTCAGCGACTGACGGGCATCCATCTGGTATTTCACGCTGGCCTGTGGCACCCAGTCGTTGAGATGTTTGTCGAAGTCAGTTCCCTTTGCATCGGGGTAGTGGCCACTCATGTAGCTGTATTCGTAGCGAAGTCCTGCACGTGCAGACCACCTGCCTACATGATACATATAATCGGCGTAGGCGGCTGCTATCTGCATGGTATGCTCAAAGGCGGTGGTGGATGAGGGGATTTGTGGGGATTGGTAAAAATCCTGTCTGTTGTCGCTGCTGTTCCTACGGTCGATGTACTTGGCTCCTACTTCCAATTTGTGTCCTTTCCATAGCGGTCTAACGTAATCGGCTTGAAAGGTGTTCTCCGTGAAGCGTTCGCGGGTGTTCAGGAGAAAGCCTGTATAGTTGAACGGTGTGCCCTGCATATTGGTGTAGTTATCCTCCTGTTGTGAGTGTTGACGTGTCAGGGCGAGCATGTAAGAGAGAGTGAACTGCTCGCCCTTCCGACGCGTCTTGTGTTCGTAGTCTAATCGTCCGTTCCACGAATGGTGGTTATAGCTGGGTAGCCAGTAACGGCTGTCAAAGTGGTAGAGCTGGCTTCCTTTGGTGTCAAACATCGTCTGGCTGGCATTGCCCTGTACGTCCACCTTGTAGAAATAACCGCCGAAGGATGCCGACAGGAGGTTGAGCGTGTCGATGTCGTAGCTGGCATCGATGCTGGCATGGTGGATGTACCCAGGGTTCTTGCCGTTGGTAATGGCCCGCAAGGTGTTGCCCGACTCGACAAAGGTGCGTTCCAGATAGTTATTGTTAGCGGTGGATTTCTTCGTCATGGAGTTATATCCGTAGTTCACCGAGAGGATGGCCTTGCCCAGTTGTGTGGCGAGATAGGTTCCTATGCCAGTACTCTTCAAGGAGCTATGCGTGGCTGTCAACGACCCCGTCACCCCATCCATCATCCTGCCGTCCATCATGACGATGTTCAACACGGCACCAACACCCTCGGCATCTTCGCGAGCACCTGGGTCGCTAATCACTTCGATGCGCTTCACGCTGCTTGCGGGCATTGCCTTCAGGATTTCCTTGGCATTCTTGGTCATGCTGGGGTCGAGGTGTCCGTTCTTGTAAATCTTGAAGTTGCTGCTGCCTTTCACGAGAATATTGTCTTCGCCGTCGATGGTCACCATCGGCACTTTGCGCAGCATGTCGAGAACATTCTCAGTCTTGGCGTCTTCATCATGCTGCACATCGTAGCCTATGCGGTCGATTTCTTGTTTGATGAACTGGCGTTGAGCCTTGACGGTCACGCCTTCTATCTCTTGGCTCCAAGCCACGGAATCGTTCTTGACAGCCGTGCTGTCTGTCTGTGCCATTGCGAATGTTGTCAGTGGCAGCGTTGCCAGAACGAGGAAAAGTCTTTTTGTTTGCATAACAGAATTTTGTTGTAGAAATCGGATGCAAAGGTAGGATGATTCAGGCTTGTGGATGAAAATAATTATTACTGAATTATTACTGTCTCGCATTTTCGGGAATCCTTTGGGTACGACTCGCCACAAAATGAGTAACTTTGCAGCATGGAACGAAGAATCAAGTTTATACACGGGCTGACCATCTGTGCCATTGTCGCTTTTGTCGTGATGCAGGGCTATTGGCTATACAGCCGCTACCAGTTGTCGATTGGCGAGTGCGAGCGGGAACTTTATGCGGTCATCGTGGAGGCGGCAGAAGAGGACATCAAGGTACGTGAAAACCTGATACGCCCTCCCCGGCAGACATGCTCGAAGATGAATATAAACTATCGGCAAGACAAAAAAGGCTTGAGGAAGAAGTTGGACTGGGGCGTCTCTGTGTTTATGGTAGACACGCAGAAAGTGAAACTGCCAAAAGTCAGTGAGTCCATCAAGCAAGATGCGGAGAGGTACGGCATCTTCCTGTTTGACTATCTCAGCAAGAACTACTCTGTGGTGCAGCCCGACGGAATAGATTTCCACAGCTTTCATATTGGTGATGACGACAGGGCGATGGGAACATCGATGGAAGCCATCACCCGTTTCTACATCAACGAGTGGCATCCGTTCCAACCGGAACGGCTTGATAGCATCCTTCGCTCGAAGGGCATTGTCGCCAAAAGCATTACGACAACGAAGGCCGACACGATGGTGTGGCAACCATCGATGCTGCCGCATACCTCCATTTGGCAACCTGTTATGACGACTTCGTTCCCATACGATATCTTTGAGGGGCAACAGGTTGTGGTGACGACGGCCATTGGTATGTCGCCCATCATCAAGCGAATGGTCTATGCACTACTGATGACGGTGCTACTTTCGTTCTTCCTTATCTTCTGTTTGGTCTATCAGATACTGACCATCCGTAAGCAACGGCACATTGAGACCATTCGGCAGGAATTTCTATACACGATGATTCACGAACTGAAGCGACCCATCTCGACGCTGAAAATGTGCGTGTCGTTCATGGGTAACGAGCGGATGATGCAGGACGGGGAGGGCAAGCAGCGCATACTCGGCAGTTCGCATCATGAACTGGATAACTTGACCTCATATTTCTCAAAACTTCGCGACATCACGTTTAGCGACGCAGGGGAAATCCCATTGGTAAAGACTGACTTCTCTTTGCATGAACTGATGAGGGAATGTATCGGCAAACAGAACATCCCTGTCGGCAAGGAGGTGAGGATGGAAGAAGTGGCAAATAGTGATTTGGAGATCCATGCCGACCGGATGCACCTGGCAAACATCGTCTGCAACCTTTTGGAGAATGCCATCAAGTATTCCATGGAGACGGTGACCATCAAGATTGACTACCAAATGTGTATGGATGGGCGGTTGAAAATTACCGTGGCAGATAATGGCATCGGCATAGCGAAAGCCGACCAGCGATATGTGTTTGATAAGTTCTATCGTAGCAAGACGGCGAAGGACAGGGCCATTCCCGGCATTGGCCTTGGATTGAGTTATGTGAAGCTGTTGGTGGAGGCGCACGATGGCACGATTGCTTTTGAAAGCATCGAGGGCGAGGGTACGACATTCACCCTTTTAATACCGCAGACGAATGGAAAGGATTAAGATTCTGCTTGTAGATGACGACCGACAGAACTCCGTTTTTCTGCGGAAGTTCTTAGAGGTAGAGGGCTACGAGGTCAGCTATGCCGAGAATGGGCGCAAGGCATGGGACATGTTTCCTGCCGTATCGCCTGATTTGGTGTTGCTGGATGTCAATATGCCCGAAATGAATGGTTTTGAGTTGGCACGGTTTATCCGCGAGCAAAATAGGGATGTGTTGATATTCTTCCTGACCGACCGCACGGAAAAGTCCGACCGTCTTAAAGGCTTCTCCTTGAAAGGCAACGACTACATCCCTAAGCCTTTCTATCCCGAAGAACTCATTGCCAAGATTCGTGAGCGTTTCGAACGTCGCTACCCATCGATACCTTTGCGCATCGCCATAGGGAAGACCATCTTCGACCGCAATCTTTCCACCGTGGAGATTGACGGGGTGGTACAGCACCTTTCTGCCCGCCAATCGGAAATACTCACCATCCTTGCGCAGAATGCCGACAAGACCATAGAGCGTGATGCCATCCTGCAAACGGTCTGGGGTAATGACAGTTACGCCAATTCTCTTGCCCTCAATGTGCAAATAACTTATCTCCGCAAAATCCTCAAAGCAGACACCACCATCTCCATCGTGTCATTGAAGAAACGGGGGTATAGGCTGGAAATCGTAAAAAGGTAAAAAAGGCAGACGGATAGTTTTTTTATTATTCCACTTTTTCACTACAGCCAATAGGGTTGTTTGAAAAAACTGTGATAACATTTGCAGTTTTCTTATATAATCGTTATCTTTGCAGCCTAAAGTTTTTTGAAATGAAGGATATATGCTGTATCGGGCATCTCACGCGCGACAAGATTATCACGCCCAAAGATGAGTTTCAGATGGCTGGTGGGACATCATTTTATTTTGCTTGGGGCATCAGCCATCTGCCGAAAGATGTTTCTTTCCAGTTGGTCACGAAAGTTGGGAAAGGCTCTTTGCCGGAGATTGAGAGGATGAGGAATGCGGGCATTGACGTGAGATGCTTTGACAGTAGGCATACTGTCTTTTTCGAGAACAAATATGGCAGCAACTCCAACAACCGCACCCAGCGTGTGTTGGCGAAGGCTGACCCTTTCACGATTGACGAGATGAAGGGACTGGATGCCAAGGTGTTCCATTTGGGGTCGTTGCTTGCCGATGACTTTTCGCCAGAGGTGGTGAGGTTCCTTTCCACGAGAGGCAGGATTTCCATAGACGTTCAGGGTTATTTACGCGAGGTGAGAGGCGAGAAAGTGTATGCCGTGGATTGGCGGGACAAGGTGGACTTATTAGAATTTACCGACATTGTCAAGCTGAATGAGCATGAGATGGAAGTCATCACCAACTCGAAGAACCCGCGTACCGTGGCATTAAAACTGGCAGAGCATGGCGTGAAGGAGGTGGTCATCACCCTTGGCAGCTATGGCTCGCTCATCTATGCGGAGGGTAAGTTTTATGAGATTCCCGCCTACAAGCCCAAGGAGGTGGTAGATGCCACGGGCTGTGGCGACACGTATTCCACGGGGTATCTCTATATGCGGCAGCAAGGCGCGGGCTATGAGGAGGCAGGGAAGTTTGCCGCCGCATTATGTACGTTGAAACTCGAACACTCGGGACCGTTTGACCGCTCCATCAGTGACGTGCTTTCCATTATTAAATAAGGTCTCGTAAATCTTGTCGTAAATCTCGTCTCGATTCACGAATTGGCGAATCAGACCTTGGGCATTGAGTTCTTCGGCAGTGCCTGTAATGAGTCCTTTTTGCTTGTCCAACAGCCAGATGGTGTCAGCGATATGCAACGCCAATTCCAAGTCGTGTGTGCTTAGGAAGATGGTCTTGTCCAATTCGTGTGCCAATTTCCGTAATAGTTGCAAGATGTCCACCTTGCTGGGATAGTCGAGAAAGGCAGTAGGTTCGTCTAAGAGGATGATGGGGGTCTCTTGCGCCAACGCCTTGGCAATCATCACTTTTTGCCGCTCTCCGTCGCTCAAGGTGTTGAAGGGATGGGTCTTGAGGGCTTCTATGCCTACTTGTTGCATGGCTTTTTCAGCCATCTCGTGGTCATGTTGCGACAATGAACCCCAGAAGTTCGTATAGGGCGACCGACCCAATCCCACCAGTTCCTCGGCTTTCATGTTCAGGATGTCGGGCTTGTCGGTCAGCACTACGCTGATGGTCTTTGCCCTTTCTTGTGGTGACAGCGCATGGATGTCCTCGCCATTAAGTAATACCATGCCACCCAACGGAGGTTGGAAGGCGGCGAGGGTGCGGAGTAGGGTGGACTTACCCACGCCGTTTTCGCCAATCAGACATGTCATCTTGCCACTGTGAATGGATGCGTTGATGTTTTCAAACACCACTTTTGCCGCCCCATTCTTGTTGCGGTAACCGATGGCGAGACCTTCTAAGCGTATTGTTTCCATAAAACTCTTCTCGTTTCGTTATCCCATGACCACGTCAAGTACCATCATCAAGACGAAACCCAAGGCAAAGCCGATGGTGCTGAGGTTGGTGTGCTTGCCCGTGGAAGCCTCCGGGATTAGCTCTTCCACCACGACATAGCACATGGCACCGGCGGCGAAGGCGAGCATATAGGGGAGGATGGGCAGTAGCCATGACGCAAGGATGATGACGGCAAGTCCGCCGATGGGTTCGACGATACCACTAAGGCTGCCGATGGCAAACGACTGCCATTTGGAATTGCCCTCCGCCCGCATGGGCATGGATATGATGGCTCCCTCGGGGATGTTTTGTATGGCGATACCCAAGGAGACGGCAATGGCACTGGCAAGGGATAAGCCCGTGGCACCATGCTCGGCTCCTGCAAACACCACGCCTACCGCCATGCCCTCGGGTAGGTTGTGGATGGTGACCGCAAGGGTGAGCATCGCCGTGCGTGACAGGCGTGAGCGGGGTCCTTCGGGTTGGCTTGTGCCGAGGTGGAGGTGTGGTGTCAGCTCGTCAATGAGCAGTAGGAAACCGATGCCTAATAAAAAACCTATCGCAGCGGGAAGTACCGACCAAGCCCCCTTGTCTGTTTCCATCTCCATGGAAGGGATAAGCAGAGACCATACGGATGCGGCGACCATCACGCCCGAGGCGAAGCCCAATAGCGACTTTTGCAATAACACCGACATCTGCCTTTTCATCAAGAATACAAATGCAGAGCCAAGCATGGTGCCTAATAAGGGGATAAGCAGTCCAATAATGAGGATATTCATGTTGTTTGATGAGGTTTCATGAGGGGTTTATGATTGATGAGGCCAATACGTGCCACGACTTATCGGTGTCACGTCGTTGGATGTATCCTTTTTCTACCATTCCGTCAATGAGCTTTTGTATGGCAGATACGTTGATGCCAATCTCGTCAGAGAGCTTGGCGTATGTTGCATACGGGTCATCATTGAGAAATCTTAAAATCCTTGGTGCATTGGGTGTACGGAAAGACAATTGCTCGCCGTCATACCACCACATGTTGCGGTCTTTGTTTTCGATGAAAGCGATGTTATATGCCAACTCATCTTCTACCAACTTGGTGAAATACTTGACAAAAGTTCTTATTTTTGTGAGACTTGCATGGGCTCCGGCCGATGGGATGAATCCTACCACCAAGTCTGTTTTGTGAAGTGCCTCCAAATAGTCTTGTTTCTTTCTGCTTCTCACCACAATCATGGGCCAGCCATGACGAGCCAAGATATAGTTCACCATTAGGCGGGCAATACGGCCATTGCCATCCTCAAAGGGATGAATGCGTATATAGCGGTAATGAAATAAGGCTGCCAGTTCCACCACAGAGTATTTGTTGGATGCTTCTGCCTCATTGTACCAATCCACCAAGTCTGTCATCAGCGAAGGAGTCTCTTCAGGAGAGGCATACTCAAAACGGTCGCCATAGCGAGTAATCACGCTGTTGGGGCGTGTCTTGTATTGCCCGGCATGAATCACGTAACTGGTTTGTCCACCACCAGGCAAATTGCGATAGACAGTATAATCTTCACGTAAAAGGGTTTTGTGTAATTGGCGAATGAAAGTCTGTGTCATAGGCATGTTGCCGTCTTTCACCTCTTGGCTCATCATCTCTAAACCAACTTGGCTGGCTTTCATCTCAGAGAAGTCTTGCAGATGTCCTTCGCCGCTCACTGTGCCAAACAATAACAATAGTTCTGTCTGTCCGTATGTAAGCGTATTTCCTTCGATGTGGTTGCTGTTGTAATTGTATTCTATGGTGAATCGCCTGCTCAAGCCGTTTTGTTGAGCCTCGCTGAGTGGCTGCAGTTCCATCCATCGTTTATACAGATTGTTTAGTCTATCTTTTGTCATCTTGTATGGTTTGTTAAGTTTGAAATTGCAAAAATTGCCCTTAAAAGTGGTAAGTTACCACCTTTTCGCCGCAAATTTACAACTTTTTCTTGGAATAAGAGCCATTTCTTTTTGTTTTTCTGATAATGACATCTGAAATGGATAATGGTTGATGTACATTTTCCCTCAAAAATCTTGTTACCATGCAAATTATGGGAGAAGAAATGCACGATAGGGCTTGCTTTTTGTCTGTTTTTATTGCTTTTGTTTCCAAAAATCTGTATATTTGCAGAGTTTTAGAAATAAAATAACGGTATGGAGTTCCCATACTTTGTTATGCTATGAATCAATCATCCCCCATTCTACAACTCCAACGGCAGCGGATGTTGCTTGAGATAGAGTATTATTTTGAGAAGGAGGCTTTCCGCAAGCAGACAGAGACGATGGGTGTGCAGCGGAAGGTGAAGCGGGGCGACGCATGGTTTCCCGTCAAGGTGGGTAAGAGCTATTATAACTCATTGAACCAGTTGGCGGTGGAGGTGTTTCGCACCACAGACCAAGACATTGAGCATAACTTCGAGTTTGGTCGCCCCGTGTGTTTCTTCAAGGTGAAGGAGGGCGAGGGGAAGGCTATTCAATATGCGTCTTACACCGCCACGGTGTCATTCGTGGATGGCGACCGCATGGTGGTTACCGTACCCGATAACATCCATGTTATCGACTTGCAAGATGCCTCGCAATTGGGTTTGCAGCTGTTTTTTGACGAGACTTCCTACCGCACGATGTTCGATGCGCTCGACCGAGTGATGAAGGCGAAGAACAATCGCTTGGCTTATCTCCGTGACTTGTTTTATTCATCCAAGAAAGTGGAACGCTTCTCCTTCGACCCCATGCGTTTCCCGTGGTTGAATCCTTCGCAGGAGAAGGCGGTCAACGATGTGTTGCGCTCCAAGGATGTCATGGTGGTGCATGGCCCTCCAGGAACGGGAAAGACCACCACGTTGGTGGAGGCCATTTACGAAACATTGCATCGTGAAAGTCAGGTGTTGGTGTGTGCGCAAAGCAACATGGCGGTAGATTGGATAAGCGAGAAACTTGTTGACCGTGGCGTAAATGTCCTACGTATCGGCAATCCCACACGTGTCAACGACAAGATGCTGTCGTTCACCTACGAGCGGAGGTTTGAGTCGCATCCCGATTATCCGCAGTTGTGGGCAATCCGCAAGGCCATACGTGACCTTCGGGGACAAAAGAAGCGGGGAGGGGAGAGCTACCACCAGAAGATGGAACGCCTGAAGAGCCGCGCCACGGAGATAGAGATTCGCATTCATACAGAATTGTTTGGCGAGGCTCGTGTGATTGCTTCCACGTTAGTTGGGTCTGCCAATCGTTTGTTGGAAGGGCAGAAATTCGCCACCTTATTTATAGATGAGGCGGCACAGGCATTGGAAGCCGCTTGTTGGATTCCCATCCGTAGGTGTTCGCGAGTCGTCTTCGCTGGCGACCACCAGCAGTTGCCGCCCACCATCAAGAGTCTCCCCGCGTTGAAAGGGGGCTTGGGAAAGACCCTCATGGAACGCATCGTGGAGAATAAGCCCGACGTTGTGGCGTTGCTCAAGGAGCAATATCGCATGAATGAAGACATCATGCGGTTCTCCTCTGACTGGTTTTATGATGGGAAGGTGGAGAGTGCGCCGCAAGTCAAGTACCGTGGCATATTGGATTACGACACGCCGATGGTGTGGATAGACACGTCGGAGATAGGGGAGAGGGAACAATTCGTGGGCGAGAGCTTTGGCCGCATCAACAAGGCGGAGGCGGAACTCACGCTCAAGACGCTGCAAGACTATTTCACGAAGATAGGCAAGACACGAATCTTGGAGGAGCAAATCGACGTGGGAGTGATTTCCCCTTATCGTGCGCAAGTGCAATACCTCCGCTCGTTGGTGAAGAAAAGGGATTTCTTCAAGCCCTATCGCCGCCTCATCACCATCAACACCGTAGACGGATTCCAAGGACAGGAGCGCGACGTGATACTTATCTCCCTCGTCCGTTCCAATGATGAAGGACAGATAGGGTTCCTCCGCGACCTACGAAGGATGAACGTTGCCATCACCCGCGCCCGCATGAAGCTCATCATCCTTGGCGACAAGACCACGATGATGCGACATCCGTTCTATAAGAAATTGTATGAGTATGTGGAGGGGTTAAAGTTTTATTCGACATAAGATGAAAGAGTATGGGAGAAAATCGTGTAAAACATTGGGAGTCAACATTGATGACCATTTGCGTGACCTCACGCAAATGGTTAACTGGGTAGGGCTCACAATGCGAAGTGCAGGACTTCCCCCAAAGAACACATCGAAACTGCCGAAGTAATAAACTCCTTGTAGAAGGATTATAGAAACACAATCGGTCTATCATACGTATACCATCGGTATATGGGCAATATACCTTCAGTATACGTATGATATACCAAACGGAAAGTAGGTGTTTGCACACCCTCTACCAAACAATCTTACTTTTCATCCCATACGCTATTGCCTTGGAAAGGTTTGGCTTCTGGTTCATTCTCGCCACCGTCAACACCACCGTATGTGATGTCTGATGCCACACCGTCGCCATAGACCCCACTCCCTTCCATCAGTTGTATGGCACGGATGGAAACAATCTCTGTTTGGGGTGATTGATATTTCTTTCTCATTGCTTTTTTCCTCCATCTGTCTTATTTCACGGTATATTTCTTGCCATTCACGATGTAGATGCCCTTGGGCAATAGTCGCAGGTCAATGTCTTGCCCAACATGTAGGCCTTGCAAGTTGTACACATCGCCATTGATGGCTTGTCGAGTGGCAATGCCAACGATGTCGGTTGCCTCGCCGTCAACGACCATGTTGATTTTTGCCCCGGCTTCTTCCACTTCTGTCAAGACATCATAGAAGTCGAAGTAGGCACGAAATGCCTTCATCTTTGTGTTCCCCGTAGAATACCATAGTTGGTTATTGCTAAGGAACAACGATTGTTCGGGTACTTCCGTATCGGCAACATACGTGCCAATCATCTCGCTCCATTGCTTTCTCGTCCTCTTGACAGCCGCATTGACAGGGCTTTCCTCCGGCTTGATGTCAACACCCATCACGGTAAATTCCTCTATGGGATGATCCACTTTTATCAAGTAGGGATAATTGGCTTGGATTTCGTTGGCACTTTGAAAGTGAATGGAGATACTGACAATGTCGCCATCCTTGTTTTCACTGGTGGTATAACCCTTGAAGTCTGCCAAGGAAACACCATCGCCAAAAGCCTCCGCCATCTGCTGGCTCGTCATGGCGAATGGCAAGACGATGGTGTTCCATACACCGGCGGCAAGGGTGCGTTTCACACGCACATCCACTCCCTCGGCCTCTTCGGGCATCATGGTTGACAGCTCGTCAAGAACGATGCGGCTATCCAATGGCTCGCCAATGGTAATGGTGAACGCTTGGTCGTTGAACAAGATTGGCTGGGCATCTACTGTAGCCATCTCTATGCCCGTCAACCTACCTTCTAATGTTGTCCCCACCGCCAAGGAGGCATCTGCCGTTATCGTGGCATAAAGCAGCACACCGCTCTCACCTGGGATAGGTGCGCTATTGATGGAGAAGATGGTGAATTGCTCCGTTCCATTGCTTTGGTGGCTTGACCCAAAGCTGTGGTTCGTGCCGGCAAAACGCTCACCCGCCTTGATGTCTGGCTCTTCATTGGCATTCATGACAGCCGTAATCCCATCGGGAAGCGACAAGGCCATCTGCCCACCCGTAAACACATGGTTTGGATTGTCCAAACGAATTACTACCGTCGCCGTGCCACCCTTTGGGATGGTCACGCTTTCCACTGACACGTTATCAGCCAAGGCAATTCCCATATTGAGGAACATTGCCGTCAATAGAAATAATATCTTTTTCATCTTTTCTTGATTGATTATGGTAAACTTATTGATTCTGTATCATGTTGATAATGCCTACGGCATCCGTAATGGTAATCGACCCATCGCCATTCACGTCAGCCGCCTTGTCAATGAACACCGATGGGTAACGCTCATGGATGTAGTTGACAATGCAGACGGCATCGGTCACCGTAACCCTTCCGTCGCCATTCACGTCGCCCATCTTCACATCGTCGATTGTCAGCTTTGCCGACTTGTCCATATTGTATATAGCCTTGCCAGTTGGCGTAGTGAGTTCAATATTCTTCATGCCGATGGAATAGTCACCGATAGCCATGTCGGGGGAGATTTTCAATGTCACGTATGCAATGGCTCCTTCATTCCCCAAAAGTGGCTTGCTGTTTTTAGAGAATACCACAAACTGGTAATTGCCGTTGGATAGTCTCGAACCTGTTATCATCTGGTCATCAACACGGTCGGAAAGACTTGCCAATAAGTTGCCAGATTTGTCTTGGGCTACCGAAACGCCATCGGGCAGCTGTAACTCATATTGCATACCTGTTATGTTGGAGGTGTTGTTCAATCGGATGGGAAGAACAAGGGTGCCACTCGGTACACCAATGGCACTGTCAATGCTCAAATAATTATCCAACACCTTGACTATACAAGTGTCTCTTTGGTTTTTTTTATTTGTCATGATGATTTTACATTGCCCAATATTGATAGGTGTCACAATGCCATCCTTATCCACCTTCGCTATTTCTCCATCCGTACTTCTCCATGTCACATATGGGTTTATGGTGTACGATGATGAGGGTGTTATGATAGGTGTCAATTTCAAAGTTTCCCATAACCCTACTTCATAGACAGGTTCGAGTGACATGGAATAAACAAACACCTCACATTTATTTGAGGTGACCCCGTTGCTCGCTGTACAAGTAATGGTAGTGTAGCCAATGTTTTTTGCTGTAACTATCCCATACATTTCTGTTTCATTATTATAAGTGATAGTAGAAACGGTTGCAACAGACGGATTACTACTATGCCAAGTTAATTCAGGTTTAAGATTACTATAGTTAAAAGTAAGGGGAATCAAGGGATAAGTTTCCTTTCTCATTTCAGAGATTAATGTGCTTGGCATGGTGATGCTTGTTACATCTATAACCGTTATTTCATGGATGTCTTTATAATTATAATATTCATAATAGCCACCTGTAATCCATTTACGTATCTTATAGGTAACAATTACCTTACATTTGCCAGCTTTCAATCCTGTAATATAGTTTGATCCTGGTGTAACCCGTGTGGAAATTATAAGTGGACCCGATACAACCCAAAAAATATTTGATATATTCTCTTGGTATCTGTTATAAGTAGACTCATCATTTAGTACATAAAGCCTTTTTCCTTCAGAAACTCCTATAGTATCATTATAAGTTTGAATGATTTCTGAGGATGAATAAACCAGTAAAGGAACTATAATTCCCCAAAGACAAAACAATAATCTTTTCATACGATTTTACCATTTGCCTATTGCCCCCAGATTCGGCTTTTAAAAAGTTGTTGATGATTGATGACGGCATAAAAAAGATGTGGGAACTATACCCTTGCCAGTCCCACGAATCGAGGCTCTTGCATGCCCACACGGTAAGAACGGGCAAGCATAGAACCCACATTGATATGAATATACACTCATATTTAGATAAGAGTAATACCTACATATCATGTGAGCATCTACCCATTGCCATGTTCATGACCGTGTGAAAGTTGCAAGATTTCGATTCGTCAAGAACAAAGCGTCGAAGTAAACGCCTTTCAATATGTCGTTTGTCTCCTTGGAGTGTCCGTTTTGCCGGCAAACGGTACTTGGTTGTACTCTGAAGACGCTACAAAGATACAAATTTATCGGGAATGGAAGAAAAAATTTTGACAATTATTGTCTTCCCATTCCTTTTTTTGTAATTTTGCCATTGAAAATACAACGCCCTATTGTAAGAATACAATACAACGTTCTTTGTAACAACAGTTGACTTCATTCAATATAATACTATCTATGCCGAAACACCCACATGAAGAATGCGAAGTGAAAAGAAATAATTAAAGGATCAGAACAACTCTTTCTGTGGGAAGGTAATGACAAGAAACAAGAGCCGTTTTTAGAAAATGGAAGAAGACAGAGGACAGATATTGCTTTACCAGACTCCCGATGGGGAGTCGCGCATAGAGGTAAGGCTACAAGGCGAGACCGTATGGCTAAGCCTTGACCAGATGGCAGAGTTGTTCCAGCGTAACAAGTCTACTATTTCTCGTCACATCAAGAATGTGTTTGAGGAGGGAGAACTGAACAAGGAAGTGGTTGTTGCAAAATTTGCAACGACCACTCAGCATGGAGCCATCCAAGGAAAATCACAGACGCACATGGTTGAATATTACAACCTCGACATGATCATCAGCGTCGGCTATCGCGTACATTCCTATCGCGGTGTTCAGTTTCGTATGTGGGCAACGAGGGTGTTGAAAGAATATATCGTGAAAGGGTTCGCACTGAACGATGACCTCCTGAAACGGGCTGGTGGAGGTAACTATTTCGATGAGTTGTTGGCTTTGGAGCAGTTTGAAAGGGAACAGAAGAATTTGGGGAAGGACGATAATGAGGAGAAGACATGAACATGCTAACCTTTTACGAAGAATGGTGAAGCCTTGAAAGTTCTAATTCGGCAGTTCAAACTGACAAATTGGAGAATGGCTATCAAAAAACTTCCGTTGAAATGAACGAGAAATATACAAAACTTCAACTGATATTGGATGATAGACAGAAGAGACTCCTTCCTTCTGTAGAGGATTTAGAAAAATTATTATAAACGAACATAAAGACCAAAGGTATGGATAAGCAACAACTGAAAGAAAGAGAAGCAAGGGTGATAGAACTTGCCGTGGCTTTTTGCAATGAGCACTTGGACGGGGAGTGCGCAGAGCTGTGTACGAAACTGGTGCAGAAACTGGGGCGTAAGCGTTCTTGTCCGTTACAGTCTGGACGGGTGGAGATTTGGGCGGCGGCATCGGTATATACCATCTGCAGCATCAACTTAATGTTCAGCAAGAGCTCACGGCTGAATACTTCATCTTCTGAAATCGCGGATTATTTTGGGGCAAGCGGCTCTACGATTGCGCAGAAGTCAAGAGTCATCAAGGACTTGTTGAAGATAAGCAATTTCTATGACCCCAATTTCTCCTTGAAGGAGATTGCCGACAACAACCCCTTCAACCGGCTTGTGATGAGAAACGGTTTCATTTTCTTTGATTAGTTTTATGTGCCATTTGTGTTTTTCCTGACACTAGAAAAGTGTTATTATGTTACAAAGGGATTATTTCATTCGGATCATAGAGGAGTTTACCGCCGCCTTGGCGCGATTCTTTCAGAAGAAAGAGGGCGAGCAGCGGCAGAAATACCTGGAAGACCTCTATCGGCAGTACGTGGGCGACTATTCATTGTTACGCAATCTCACGGTGGACGAGGCGTTTCAGTATGCCCGCGAGCAATGGAAAGAGGAGGAGCGGGTAGACCGATTGGAGATGTTGGCTGAACTGTATTACGTGGAAGGGAAGTGCTTGCAGAATCCTTTGCGCGACATGTTGCTAAACAAGGCTTTCTCCCTTTTCGACTTCGTGGAAGGCCATAGCCATACTTTCTCTCTCTCAAGGCAAGGGCAGATGGCGGAGATCACGCGGATCTTGAATGGCGAATAGTGCGTTTGGGAAGGCCCGATATGGTATTATTCGTTTTTATTTGTGGCAAGTAATCGGATTATCTGTATCATATAAAACGATTATAAGCATCATGTAAAACCTTTATATGATGCTTATAATCCCGATAGGATATGGCTTGCGGGAAGCCGGATGTGCGGGTCAGGGTGGGAAGATGATGCTTATGGCTCAGAAAGCTCTTCTATCTGGTCGATGATTTCCTGGTACTGGTGCATGGTGTTGACATGTATCTTGATGCCGACGAGGGTTCCGATGATGGCTCCGAAAACCACGCCATAAAGGCTATAGCGTGCAGCTTCGGTGTCCTGCTGATAGAGTTCCCACGTAAGCCATGCCAACCAACCGATGGCAGCTGGTATGCCGAAGAAGAGCCAGTTGGCGTCAAACTTCTTGGCGCGCGCCATTTTCTGGCCTACTGCCACCAGGTTGTTACTCATCATATTCGCGTTTGTTACGTTCTGGCTGTTGTAATAAGTGGCTCCTGCGCATACGAGCATGAAGGCACTTGTGCCAATCCAGAAGTCAAGCGAGAGGTCAAGGCTCATTACAAACACCCAATATGTGTATGGAATCATCAACAGGCAAAGAGCTATGATAAAGTGGTAGCGGCGTGTGATTTTGCCCGCGTCCTTTTCCATTGTATGGCGGATGATGCGGTCGTTGACAATCTCCTGCTTGCCCAGTTTCTCCTTGAGGGTGTTCATCTGCTGACGCATATCCTCGAATTGGGTCTCGTTCATGTCGTTTTCAAATTCGTTATTCATAATGGGTGGGTTTTAAAGGTTAGACATATTTTTTAATTGTTCTTTGATTCGATACAAACGGACGCTGACATTCTTGGCGGTGATGCCTACGATCTGCCCGATTTCCTCATAACTGAGTTCCTCAAGCCAAAGGAGGACTATCGCTCGGTCGAAGGGTTGCAACTTGGAAATCCTCTTGTGGAGCATGTCCACCTGACGGGTATCCTCGTCGCGGTCTTCAAAGAGGTTGATGTCCATGGTCAGTCGGACGGTGGGTGTGCGTCGCTTCTTTCTTTCGAGAGAGATGCAAGTGTTGAGGGCTATGCGGTAGATCCATGTCTTGATGTCGCTGCGATGCTCAAATCCCTCGTACCCTTTCCATAGGTTGACCAACACTTCTTGGAAGAGGTCGTTGACCTCGTCTTCATCTTTCGAGAACATATAACACACTGTGTAGATGGTGCTTTTATGCTCTGCCACGGTTTGCGCAAACCTTTTTTCTGTTGTTGTCATGGTCGTTTGTTGATTGAATCTTTTTATCCATTTGACGAACAAAGTTATAAAAAACTACAAAAAAGATGAAAAAAATGACTATCTTTGCACAAACTAACAGAAAACATATTATGAGCGTCGTAAAAATCAAGGACAAGACATTTAAGACATCTATCCCCGAAAGCCAGATTTTAGAGAGCATCAAGGTGGTGGCTGACCGTATCAATAGGGACATGGAGGGCAAGAACCCGCTGTTCCTCGCCGTGCTCAATGGCTCGTTTGTTTTTGCCGCGGACTTGATGAGGATGATTACCGTTCCCAGCCAAATCTCCTTTGTCAAGCTGGCATCCTACGAGGGAACGACCTCCACGGGCAAGATCACGGAGGTTTTCGGCATCAATGAGGACTTGACGGATCGCCATGTCATCATCGTGGAGGACATCGTCGACACGGGCTTGACCATGAAGCGGATGATCGAGACGCTTGGCACGCGCAACCCCGCATCCGTCGACATCTGCACGTTGCTTGTCAAGCCCGATAAGTTACAGGTAGACTTGGACATCAAGTATGCCGCCATGAGCATCCCCAACCAGTTCATCGTGGGCTATGGTCTCGACTATGACCAGGAGGGGCGTGGGCTTCGCGACATTTATACCATTGTGGAATAAGTAGATTTACAACGTTTTTTTAAGCAGCCATTCAATATCTATGACATGATTGATAAAGGAGTTCAAGGAGTTCAGGAGTCCAGACATTAGCTTTGTTCAGCCAACGAATACTATTGTCTGAACTCCTTGAAACTCCTAAACTCCTTGAACTCCTTTTTAATATATATATAAACTAATAGTATAAGATAAGATGAAGAATATCGTGATTTTCGGTGCTCCTGGCTCTGGCAAGGGCACGCAGAGTGACAAAATGATTGAGAAATATGGCTTCGAGCATATTTCCACGGGAGACGTGCTGCGCAGTGAAATCAAGAATGGCACGGAGTTAGGCAAGACCGCTAAGAGCTATATTGACCAGGGGCAATTGATTCCCGACGAGTTGATGATAGACATCTTGGCAAGTGTATATGATAGCTTTGGCAAGGAACACAAGGGTGTCATCTTCGATGGGTTCCCCCGCACCATCCCGCAGGCGGAAGCCTTGAAGAAGATGCTTGCCGACCGTGGCCATGCCGTGGCGGCTATGATTGAGTTGGACGTGCCGGAGGAGGAGCTGATGAAACGCCTTTTGTTGCGCGGACAGATGAGTGGACGCTCCGACGACAATGAGGAGACCATCAAGAAGCGCCTCGGTGTCTACCACAGCCAGACCGCCCCATTGATTGAATGGTATGAGAAGGAGGGCATCCGCAACCACATTGACGGGCTTGGGGAGCTTGACCGCATCTTTGGGGACATTTGCGAAGTGATCGACAATATAGTTTAGTAGTAGGGGCGGATCAGCGTATCCGCCCGCTTGCTATTATGGACAAATGACGGGCGGAAACGCTGTTCCGCCCCTACAAGTGATAACATGGCAGAATCGAATTTCGTTGACTACGTGAAGATCCTATGCCGTTCTGGCAAGGGTGGGCGGGGAAGTATGCACCTCAAGCACGTGAAATACAACTACAATGGCGGACCCGACGGCGGCGATGGCGGCGACGGCGGTAGCATCATCCTGCGCGGGAACCACAATTATTGGACACTCCTGCATCTCAAATACCAGCGGCATCTCTTCGCCGAGCATGGTGGGAATGGCGGTAAGGACAAGTGCCACGGCACGAATGGCAAGCATCTGTACATCGACGTGCCGCCCGGGACGGTCGCCTACAACGCCGAGACGGGCAAGTTCGTGTGCGATGTCAGTTACGATGGGCAAGAGGTGGTGTTGCTGAAAGGCGGGCGCGGCGGTTTGGGAAACTTCCAATTCCGCACCGCCACCAACCAAGCGCCGCGTTTTGCGCAGCCCGGGGAGCCGATGGAGGAGATGTCCGTCATCCTCGAGTTGAAACTCCTCGCCGACGTAGGATTGGTGGGATTCCCCAATGCGGGCAAGTCCACGTTGGTGTCGGCATTGTCGAATGCCCGCCCCAAGATAGCCAATTATCCCTTCACCACCATGGAGCCGTCGCTCGGCATCGTGGGTTATCGCGACAATAAGTCGTTTGTGATGGCAGACATCCCCGGCATTATCGAGGGGGCAAGCGAGGGGAAGGGTCTGGGCTTGCGCTTCCTGCGCCACATCGAGCGCAACTCCCTGTTGCTCTTCATGGTGCCTGGCGACACCGATGACATCAAACGGGAGTACGAGATACTGGTCAATGAATTGAGGAAGTTCAATCCCGAACTGCTCGACAAGCATCGTGTGCTGGCGGTGACGAAATGCGACTTGTTGGACGACGAACTCATCGAGATGCTCAAGGAACATCTGCCTAACGACCTCCCCGTGGTGTTCATCTCCGCCGTCACGGGCATGGGGCTGATGGAATTGAAGGATGTGTTGTGGCAGGAGTTGAATAGCGAGAGCAATAAGTTGAAAGTCATCACGTCTACTGATACGCTCATCCACCGCGACAAGGACATGTCGGTATTCAACAAGGAATTGATGGATGAGGGCGAGGACGACGATCTGGAATATGTGGATGATGTGGAGATAGAGGATTGGGAAGAGTTGGATGATGACTTATCATAGCTTGCCCGGCGGTGTCGTGGCTTTCAGCACGAGCCGTCATGGCGGGGTAAGCGAAGGAAAATATGCAAGTTTTAATATCAATCCCTATTGTGGGGATGAGCCGAGTGCCGTGGCGACTAACAAGGAGTTGCTGGCAAGGCAATTGGGTATTGCCGCAGAGTGCGTGGTGATGCCCCATCAGACACATGGCTTGGAAGTCAAGCCTATCCACCCAACGTTTTTTGAGAGAGGAGAAGAATACCGAAAGGAATATTTGGAAAGCGTGGATGCGCTCATGACTGATATGCGGGGGGTATGCATTGGAGTCTCTACTGCCGACTGCATCCCCGTCTTACTCTATGATTCCAACCATCAGGTAGTGAGTGCCATCCATGCCGGTTGGCGGGGAACGGTGGGGCGAATCGTACAGAAAGTCATCTTAGAGATGCGAAAGACATACGCTACAGACCCTCAAGACATATATGCCATCATCGGCCCGGGCATCTCCTTGGAGAATTTTGAGGTTGGCGATGAGGTCTATGACACGTTCCGCAGCGCGGGCTTCGACATGGAGGGTATCGCCAAGAGATACCTAACCACGAAGGGTGGGGGAGAGTGCCTTTCCGAAAAGTGGCACATAGACTTATGGGAATGCAACCGCCGACAGCTCTGCCAGGCGGGGGTTTCACTCCCCAACATCCAGTTGACGGGCATTTGTACGTATGCCAACGTGCGGGATTATTTCTCCGCGAGGCGGTTAGGCATCCATTCCGGAAGGATTTATACAGGTATCATGATGAAGGAAAGGTAAGGGAGGCATGAACAGACGATGGCTATATATAATAATATGTGTGGGCTTGGCAATGCTGACCACGGCATCCATGCCCATCGACGAGCCGTTTACGGCGGCTGAACAACAGTCGATTAGCGTCGAGACACCAGGCTTGTTCGATAAGTCGAGTGAGTTTACCTTTGACTTTGGTGCATTGGGAGCCAAGGATTATTCCTTCCCTTTGCCTGTGGGTAAGGCGGAACTGACCAACAACCAGTCGGAACTGCTCATCACAACGACGAAAGGCGATGCGGTGAAGGCGATGTTTGCTGGCGTTGTGCGTCTGTCTAAAAACATCTCAGGCTATGGCAACGTCATCGTTATCCGCCATGATAATGGCATGGAGACCGTCTATGCCCACAACGCGCAGAACCTTGTGCGGGTGAAAGAGCGGGTCAGCGCAGGGCAAACCATTGCCATCGTGGGAGGGGACGGCAAGAGCGATTATTGCAATTTCATGATGTTGGTGAATGGCGCGCGTATCAACCCGGCGACCATCATCGAGATGAACAGCCACCGCTTGAGAAAACAAGTGGTGAAGTTCCGCAAGAAAGGGTCGTTGGTGGCGGTCTCCGTCGTGAAGGCGGGCATGGAAGATGTGGACATGGATAAGGTGGTCACCATCAATTTGGCGCAACTTCCCGCCACGAAATGGGCTTATCCCCTGCCGGGGAGTCATGTGATAAGCCCATACGGAGGTAGTAGACGGCATTCGGGCGTGGACATCAAGACCGTGCCCAACGACAAGATCCTCGCGGCTTTCGACGGCGAGGTGACACGCTCGGAACCCTATTATGGCTATGGCAACTGCATCCGCATCCGACATGCCAACGGATTCGAGACCCTCTACTCGCACCAATCCAAGAACTTGGTGAAGGTGGGGCAGAAGGTGAAGGCTGGGCAAGTCATTGGGCTGACGGGGCGCACGGGACGAGCCACCATTGAGCATCTCCATTTCGAGTTGTTCTATGCGGGCAAGCGTTACGACCCCGCCTTCATCTTCGACCATGCCAACCACTCCCTGCAAAATGTCACCATCACGCTGGCAAACGGCAGGATGACATCCAAGAAGAATATTTAATGTTGAATGCTTCATGCTTAATGACCATCCGGTGCCATTCCATCCAACATTAAACATCCATTATTAAGCATGATGAACTAAACATTCAAGTAATCCCGAATGATAGAATACTATAGGTTACAATTCTCTAATGCGGGATAAATTATCCAATTTATTGATGATAAATTATTAAAAGCTGTTAATGTTCTATACTTTTAGAGGAAAATCCTTTGCCGTTCTAATTATTTAGAATATCTTTGCGCCGTCAACATTATTAGAACAAATGGCAACGAAGCAACAACAATTGACCAAGGCCGAGACACAAGTGATGAACGTCTTGTGGAGCCTTCCCGATGAGAAAGGCTTCTCTTCTGACATCATGAAGCGGATGCCAAAGCCGAAGCCAGCGATGACGACGCTCCTCACCTTTCTCAAAATCTTAAAGGATAAGGGTTTTGTGGCAACCGAGAAGATGGGCAAAAGCAACCTGTTCTCTGCGCTTGTGAGCAAGGACGAATATACAGAGTCTTTCTTGCGTTATGTGAAAAAGACGTTTTTTGACGACTCGTTTACGTCCCTCGTATCATTCTTTACCAAGAGAGAAAACCTGAGCGAGGAGCAAATCAGGGAGATTGTACAAATCATCGAAAACGATGGAAGATTGAAGATGGAAGATAGAAAATAGGCGTAGGGGTAGATGGCTTCTCATTTTCAATTCTCAATCTTCAATCAAATTAAATATCAAACAGTAAATAGGGATATTATTGAAGAATATGTGTATAATATGATAAGAGGGGTAAAGGCCCCGATAGTTGCATAAGCTTCATTTTAGAATTAGGTATGATGCATCAGCTGTCCCATATTGCCCGTGAGGGTGGTATGGGATTTTTTATCAAAAAGTATTACTTTTGTGGAAAAAATCGAAGATAGGGGGTTGGGGAAATGCCCTCTCGTATGTCTTATTAATAAATGGTTGTCACAACAGGCCATGAAAAAGGTTGGCGGAATGCAACAAGAAGAAATCAAACGGTTATACGAAAAGCATCATGACAGGATGCTCTTCCTGGCGAAACAGATGTTGGCAGATGACGAGGAAAGCCATGACGTGGTAAGCGATGTGTTCGCGCAACTCGCCGAGCAACCTCCAACGATGACCCATCCCACGTCCTATCTGCTTAATGCCGTTCGCAACCGTTGCCTTAACCTACTGAGAAAGAAACGATTGGCGGAGCGTGTGCATCGGCTGTTGCCCATCGGCGAGGAGACCTCCTACGACGACAACATACCGACAAGCTACCCCTTGGAGGAAATGCTCCGTTTCGTCGAGACGCAACTCACGCCACAGACACGCAATGTGGTGAAGTTACGGTTCAACGAAAGGAAGACTTATCGTGAGATAGCCTTGGCGCTCAACATCAGCGAGGCTGCCGTCTACAAGCACCTGGCGCAAGCCATCAGTAAACTCAAACGACGTTTCAACCCTTAACCCCATATATATCATGGACAGATTAGAAACCCTGCTCGACATGATTGAGCATCCCGAACTCTATACCGAGCAACAAGTCAAGGCGATGCTTGACGACGAGGATATGCGCAAGCACTACGACACGATGGTCGCCTTGCGGATGGCATTCGCTGAGATGGAAGATGGAAGATGGAAGATGGAAAATGAGGAGCCATCCACCCCCGCATCCATCTTCCATCTTCCATCTTCATTTAGGAAGATGGCCGCCGCCCTTCTCGCATTCGTCCTTATGGGCGGATTGGCTATCGCCGCATTGTATTTCCACAAGGCGCAGCAGTCGCATGTCGCACAATCGCCCCACGATGCCCCCGTCGCCATCGACACGATGCGCCCCTCCACGGAGAAAGACTCGGCTATACGCTTTGAGAACATACGCTTTGACAGCCTCATGCACATCGTTTCCAAGAGCTACAACTATGCTTTGGCATTCCAAAGCGACGACCCTCGCCACCTGCGTGTCTCCACGACGTGGCAACCGAATGAGCCTTTGCCCACATTCATCGAGCGGATGAACGAGCTGGATGGCTTGCGTCTCACCATCCGCCAAGATACCATTATCGTAACTAAACCTTAAGAAAGTATGAAGACCACCTTTTTGATTTCCTTGACTTTTTACTTTTTTACATTGAACATCAACGCGCAAGAACCCATCGTACAACAAGAGGGCAGGGACACTACGCGGCTCGTCAACCTCGACCTCAACACGACCCTCTCGCTCTCGCTCGCCGCCCTGCGCGAACACACGACGGAGTATAACATCACATTCGTACACAATGACCTGGACCATCTCCAAGTGAGGCTTCGCGCCAAAGACCTCACCATCCCCGAAGCCGTGGAGCGCGTCTGCAAGGGGCAACCCGTGAAAGTAAAGGCCAAGGGCAAGGACATCTTCGTGAAGTACCGCCCCGAGAAAGACCGCACCATCGCCCTTTGGGGGCATGTGCGCGACTCGTTTACCAAGCACGGCATCTTGGGCGCAAAGATTACCCTGCTCAATGAAGACAGCGTCGTCATCGACACCATGCGCACATGGCGGCCCAACAACGACCGCGACGATGCCGTATACCGCTTTGAGGTGCCCGTGACGCATCGCACATACACCGTCATCGCCGAGCATCCCGACTATGAACCTGCCACCATCGAATACGCCCTCAAGTATGTGGCGCGAAACGACTTCTTCGACCTCCCCCACCACTTCATGCAAAGGAAGGTCTTGCAATTAGACGGCGGCAACCTCGGCGAGGTGGTGGTGAAGGCAACGAAAGTGCAAATGGTATATCGGGGCGACACACTGGTGTACAATGCCGATGCCTTCAACGTGCCCGAAGGCTCCATGCTCGATGCCCTCATCAAGCAGATGCCCGGCGTGGAGATGAACGCCAACGGCGAAATCTACGTACATGGGCGCAAGGTGGACTTCCTCACGCTCAATGGCGAGGACTTCTTCAAGGGGAAGAACAAGGTGATGCTCGAAAACTTACCCTATTACACCGTGAAGCACATTGAGGTGTACGAGAAGCAAACCGACAAGAGCGAATGGCTCGGAGTGGCAGACGCACCCAAGGACTATGTGATGGACGTGGTGCTGAAACGGGAGTACAGCATCGGGTACCTTGCTAACCTACAAGGTGCGGCAGGCACCGAGAGGTGTTACATGGGGAGAGCCTTTGGCTTGCGATACACCGACCACTCGCGCCTCTCTGCCTACGTCAACGCCAACAACACCAACGAGATGCGCGACCCTGGCAACAATGGCGAATGGGATCCCGCCAAGAGCATGAGGGAGGGAGTCATCAATATGAAGAAGGCGGGCATCAGCCTCAACATCAACGATAAGGACAAGCGATGGACGGAAGACGGCAACGTGGAGGTGGCATGGATACGCCAGCACAAGGAGGAGCATACCTCCACGGAGCATTTCCTACAGACGGGCAACCAGTTCTCTCGTACCATCAACGACATGAGGTATAAAGACTTCCAGTTCGGAGCCAACAACACGTTCACCCTGCGAAAGCCTTTCTGGTTTCGCAATAGGGTGGAGGCTTCCTACGGACACAACACAGGCAACGGCTATGAACGCCTTGCCCGCTTCACGGGCGACCCGTCGCGCATCGGCTTCACCGCGCAAGTCCTCGACTCGGCATTCCATTATAGCAAGCAACTCATGGACATGCTCGTCAATATGCGCAACGACGATACCCGCAACAGCGAGACGGAATGGCGGGTGGAATACAAGCCCAATATCAGCTATAAGTTCCTTTGGGGCGATGACATCGACCTTTGGGGTAACCTCTCTTATGACGACAACAGGCGGGAGGATGCCAACCGTATGGTGACGGAAGGACTCACCACGGACAACCGCCATACCCACTCGTGGAAGAAAAACCGACGGACAGAATGGGAGGCGGGCATCCAATACACCGTCCATAGCCATTCGCATTGGAACTACCGCGCATACGTGGGTTACCGCCACACCCACCAACATGCCACCAACGATCACTTCCGTCTTGACCTCCTTACCGACACGCTCGCATTGAATGGTGTGCCCACCGTTTATGACTCGCTGCTGATGGCTCTCGATGCCAACAACAGTTACGACATCACTGCCAATCGGCGGCGGGCGGCACCGGGGGCAATGGTCTATTACCAACACGATAACATGAAGAATGGGCGCCGCGTATGGTTCAGCCTCTCCCTCCCCGTGCAAATCGACCGCATACACACCCATTACCGTACACCGTCTACGGTGGCTCCATCGCCATTTGCTACCGACACCGCCTTCACTTGGCGCAAGGTGACACCCACGCCATCGGCGAGGTTTGAGACAACCTTCAACAACCAGCAAAACTTTCTTTACGTCAATTACGAGACGGCATACATCGTACCCGATATGTCGCGGATAGTAAACATTCACATCGACCAAGACCCGTTGAATGTCCAAATAGGCAACGGACAGTTGAAACGGCAGTTCAACCACCGCCTCGTAGTGAACTACAAGGTCGGCAGAAACAAGATCAACCAATACCTGCGGTTCGACGGCGGGTTAAACATTTACCAAGACGCATTGAGGAACGGGCAGACATACGACCCGCAAACGGGCGTCACCTACCATCGGTTTGAGAACGTGAAGGGCAACTGGGACACCTGGGGGCAATTCAGCTTTGGCAGGATGCTCGACAAGCAGAAACGGCTATGGATAGAGACACGCACGGGCTTGGGATATACTCACTACGTGAACGTCGCACGAAGCATCACCATCGGGAACGCAGAGCAAGACGGACGGGCGGTTACCAACAACTGGAACATCACGCAACGCGCCCTCCTACGCTATAAATGGGAAAAGCTGACCATCAGCCCACAAGTCAATTACAGCACGGCATGGAGCAAGTACCGCACGCCATCGGCGGGGCTGCTCACCTCCCTCCACATCACCGCCGTACAATATGGCTTGTCGGGACAATACGAGTTTCCCATCTTGCAAGGGAGCTACGGCAGGGGGGTACAAGTGGCGACCGACATCATGCTCTACACCAAGCGCGGCTATTCCGACAAATCCCTTAACACCGACGACCTGGTATGGAATGCCTCCATTGCCAAGTCGCTGTGGAAAAACAAACTGGTTGTCAAGCTTGAGGGATTCGACATCCTCGGCCAACTCACGAACATCTACAGCAACATCAACGCACTGGGGCAGGTAGAGACATGGCGCAACGCCGTACCCTCCTATCTCATGCTGCATGTGCAATGGCACTTCAGCCATATCCCAAAGAAGATTCGCCATTGACCATAACCCATTAACCCCATTAACCCATTAACCCCATTGACCCCATTGACCCCATTAACCCCATTGACCATTAGCAATCACCACGCAATGGTCTATGTTCAATGAAAAGAATGTTCACTGAAAAAAAAGTCGTATTTTTGCGACATATCCACACACTTGGCGTGTATATAAGAGTAAAAGGTTAAAACTCTCAACAACGTGGAAACAGGGAACGACAGCCAGCAAATCGTGCGCCAGCTCATACGGGAGCATGGCAACGCCATCTACAACTTCATCGCCCGAATGGTGACAAGCCGCGCCGATGCCGAGGAGTTGGCACAAGACACCTTCGTCAAGGCCTACCACTCATGGGACAGCTACGACCCCGATAAGTCATCCGTGCGGACTTGGCTCTGCCTCATCGCCTATCGGCTGTCGCTCAACCACCTTCGCCGCAAACGCCCGTCGGTGGTAAGCATAGACGAGGCGTTGCCTGACGACAGCGTCAGCGACGAGGCATTAGACGCAGGTCTCTCCACGGGATTGCAACGTCGCATCGACACCATGAACCGCGCCATCGGCCTCCTGTCGCCCGACGAACAGACATTGCTCACCCTCTATTACCACGAGGGGTTGCCCTTGGCAGACATCGCCTTCATCATGGAGTCGCGCCCCATGCCCCTCGCCAACCGCCTCTATCGCATCCGCAAGAAACTCTACCGCCTCATCCAACAGATGGAAAACCATTAAACACGCCTAAGATATGAATACCCACACACAGAAAGACACTGACATCCGCGAAGCCCTCCGCCAACGCCTCGGCGAAGAGCTGCCGCTCCCCGCCGACTTTGAGGAGCGGGTGGTGAGAGCCATCGCCCCGAAGCGCACCCTCCCTTGGCGACGCATCGCCGCCATGGTCATCGGCACCCTCCTCCTCGCAGGCATCGTCTATGCCTCCCTGCGCCTCTTCATGCCCCGGCAGCAGACCCCTCCCGTCGCCCACGCCAATGTTTCAGACACGACAACTCCCGCCTCCATGCCCGCCGATAGCATCGTGAGTTTCGACAACCAACCCCTCGAACAACTCCTCGCCACCGTGGCGACATACTATGGCAAGGCAGTAACATTCCGGCAAGACGCGCCTCGTGAATGGCGCATCACCACGATGTGGAACCGCTCGCTGCCCCTCGGCGCATTCATTGAAAGCCTCAATGAACTCGACGGCTTGCGTCTCACCGTCTGCGGAGACACCCTTCTCGTCGAACATGTCACGGAAAGGGAGGGCGAGGAATGACACGTCGCATCGCAATTTTGCTATTCGTTTGCCTCGCCACCATGGCGTCGGCCCAGGCCCAGACATTCATTACCCACCAGTTCAAGGACATGTCTTTGGCAGATGCCCTCGCCCTCATCAAGGCACGGCAGACGGAATACCGCCTCACGTTTGTCAACAACGAGCTGGAACACATCAAGGTGTCGGCCAACATCAAGCACCTCCCCGTGCGCAGAGCCATCGAGGAACTTTGCAAGAACCAGCCCGTGAAGGTCAAGACGAAAGGAAACGACATCTACATCCTGTATCAAAAGAGGAAGAAAACGGTCGATATGGGCATCTTCGGATATGTCTATGACAACCGTACACACAATGAACTCGTTGGGGCAACGGTGCAACTGCTCACCCGCGATAGTGCCGTCATCGCCACGCAGGAGGCACGGTCGTTCTGGATGAGTGGTGACAAGAAGGGCTACAATGCCTATTTCCATTTCGTCATTCCCAAGGAGCAACGCCAATACATCCTACGGGTGAGCCATGTGGGATATGAGACCACCCACTTCCCCCTTGCCATCAACAACCTCCACAAACGGGAGTTCTTGCGCCAGTTGCCGCCCCTCTACCTCAAGCAGGAGCGCAATATGCTCCATGAGGTGACGGTCACGGCATCGAAAGTGATGTTCTATTACCGCGGCGATACCCTTGTCTATAATGCCGATGCCTTCCAACTGGCAGAGGGGAGTATGCTCGATGCCCTCATCAGACAGTTGCCGGGCGTGGAGTTGAAGGACAACGGCCAGATCTTCCACAACGGGAAGTTCGTGCAGAGCCTGTTGCTCAATGGAAAGGAGTTCTTCCGTGGCGACAGCCGCGTGATGCTCGACAACCTGCCCTCGTACACGGTGAAGGAAATCAAGGTGTACGACAAGCTCACCGAAAAGGCGGAATGGCTTGGCAGCGATATGCCAAACGATAAATACTATGTCATGGACGTGCAACTGAAAAAAGAGTATGCCATCGGCATCCTCGCCAACATTGAGGCAGGAGGGGGCATCGATGACCGCTTCCTCGCGCGGCTCTTCGCCCTGCGCTTCACCGACCACTCTCGCCTCGGAGCGTATGCCAACGCCAACAATCTTAATGACAACGGCACGCCCGGCGAGAACAACCAATGGTCGCCCAATACCAACAGCGGGCGGCAGACACGGCAAAAGGCGGGTTTCGACTACGCCATTGACGACCGCGACAAGCTATGGAAGGTGGAGGGGAATGCCCAATGGGAGCATACCGACAACAACCTGCTGACAAATACCGACCGCACCAACTTCCTCCCTGCGGGCAACACCTACGAGCGGATGGAGGCTTCCACTCGCGACCATGCCGTCAAGATTGGCACCAACCACACCCTCCATCTCAACCGCAAGATGGTGAGGCTTGCCATCAACCCGTCGCTCAAATATCATCATTGGGACAACCGCTCGCAATATGAAGCGACAGCATTCACCGCCAACGACTCCTTGCTCTACCGAAACAGCCAACAGGGGGCTGGGCGAGGGCATGAACTCAACGGCTCGCTCCATGCCAATGCTACCATCAAATTGTCGGAAAACCACACCGATAACATCGAGATTGCCGTCGCCACTACCCATACCGACAAGGATGATGACCGTCTTAACCGCCAGCTCGTCCGCTATGGCGTAGCCTCCCCATATCCCAACACCTACCGCGACCAATCTTTCAAAATCCATCCCGACCGCTCCCACGAGTACAAAGGGACGCTCACCTACAACTATACCATCAAGAAAGGCATGTCTTTGGAAACGACCTACGGCTTCCGTAGACAGGAGCAGAGGCGGGAAAACACGCTCTTGGCATTCGAGAATGAGACAGACACGATGAGACAGCTGCCCTCCGTCTACGACTACCAACGTACGATGGACCTCGCCAACAGTTACGACAGCCGCCTCACGGAATATGCCCATGACTTCTCCGCCATCCTCTGGTGGTTTCCCAAGGTCGGCAAAGGCACCGTCAGCATCAGCCTCCGCGCTCCTTTCACTTATCTCCGCCAGCGGCTGCAATATCGGCGCGGTACTCTTGACACGCTCATCACGCGCCGCACCCTGCTCTTCCATCCTGATTGGGGGTATGCCCAATGGACCAGCGACGATAGGAAATACATCGTGTTCCTCGCACCGCGCCTGTCCGCCACGCCGCCCTCGCTCACCCACTTCGTCAACATCCAAGATGCCACCGACCCGCTCAACATCCACGAGGGAAACGGTGACCTGCGCGACGCTTACCATTATAGCCTGCGGCTCGTGGTGCGCAAGACCCTACGGGAGAAGCAAGCGAGCCAAGGCTTCGGCATCGATTACAAGTACACGCAAAACGCCCTCGCCATGAGTTGCCTATACGATGGGGCGACGGGAGTGCGCACCTATCGCCCCTACAATGTCAACGGCAACTGGCAAGGGAACGTGAACTACTATGTCTCGACACCCATCGACAAGGCGCGAAAGTCGGCAATCACCTTCGCTCCCCAACTCTCATACGCCAAGAGCGTAGACCTCATGGGAACGAATGGCATCCTTGAACGCAGCAAGGTGGGTACATCCATGTATGGGCAGACGGTGGAGCTGACATACAAACTCGCCAACCACCACTTCCGCATCGCCTCGGACAATACGTGGCAGCACGTCGGCAGTAGGCGGGACGACTTCCAAGACTTCAACGTTGCCGACTACAAGACCACCCTCGCCGCCCAACTCAAGCTGCCGTGGCAGATAGAGATAGACACAGACATAAGCCTCTACATGCGCCGGGGGTACAACGACCCCACGCTCAACACCAACGAGTGGGTGTGGAATGCCCGCCTCTCGCGACCCTTCCTCAAAGGGAGCCTTCTCGTGATGCTCGACGGCTTTGACCTCTTGATGCAACGCTCCCATTTCTCGCGCTCCATCAATGCCAGGGGCGCACCGAGACATGGTCTAATACCATGCCCCGCTATCTCCTCCTTCATGCCGTATGGCGGTGGAACAAACAACCGAAAAAGAAATAAGTGAATGCTTAATAGGGCTGCTACAAGGGCGTTAAGCATTATATATGAAGAATTAAGTGTCAAAAAATTGCTTTTTTAGGATAATTTGGTTATATTTGTCGAGTATTTAAAAGCAACAATTATGAAAGAGACAAAGACACCAACACCCCACATCGGGGCAACTTTCGGCGAGATTGCCGAGACCGTCATCATGGCGGGCGACCCTCTTCGTGTGAAATTTATGGCAGAGAGGTTCTTGGACGACCCCGTGCAGTTCAATAACGTTCGCGGTATGCTCGGCTTCACGGGTACATACCAAGGCAAGCGGGTGAGCGTGATGGGGCATGGCATGGGGATGCCTTCCATCGGCATCTACACCTACGAACTCTTCCATTTCTATGGGGTAAAGACCATCATTCGCGTAGGCTCTGCGGGTTCTTACCAGAAAGACCTCCATGTGGGCGATATTGTGATTGCCTTGGGGGCATGTACCGATTCCAACTATGCGGCACAGTTTGAGTTGCCTGGCACATTCTCGCCCATTGCCGACTTCCAACTTGCCCGTCGCGCCGTTGATGCCTGTGAGCAGATGGGCTATCCCTACAAGGTGGGCAACGTGTTCTCGTCAGACGTGTTCTATGGCGAGAACCCACATTCTGACAAGTGGATCAACATGGGGGTGCTTGCCGTGGAGATGGAGATTGCCGCCCTCTATATGAATGCCGCCCGCTCGGGCAACCGCGCACTGGGCATCTGCACGGTCTCCGACCATTTGATAACTGGTGAAGCGACAACGGCAGAGGAGCGGCAGACCACCTTCACGAGGATGATGGACGTGGCATTCTCACTCCTCACTTAATTCTTATCGTTATCGAATAGCCAACAGGCATCAGGGATTTCCCTTGTGCCTGTTGGCTCTTTGTGTGCGGTATTTAGCCTTTTGCCTCGCCGAGCCGCTGCCGTGCGCACCCGTTACGTAGCCTTTCTTCTTCGCCTTGGTCTTCACTTTCCCGTCTTTGGAGGCAGACTTGTCGCCCCCGCGGCCAAAATGAATCCCGTTTTCCAATATGATGTCAAAATCATCCATGTTCAATGAAGCATTATTAATGGTGGAATAAGCGAATGCCTGTGAATGCCATGGCGATACCATACTTGTCGCATGTTGCTATCACATGGTCGTCGCGAACGGAGCCTCCTGCCTGCGCGATGTATTCCACACCGCTCTTATGGGCGCGCTCGATGTTGTCGCCAAAGGGGAAGAAAGCGTCACTACCCAATGCCACACGGGTGTTTTGGGCTATCCAGGCTTTCTTTTCCTCCATGGTCAGCACTTCGGGCTTATCCTTGAAGAAGAGTTGCCACGTACCCTCACGCAACACATCGTCATGGTCTTCGCTGATGTATACGTCTATCGTGTTGTCGCGGTCGGCGCGACGGATGCCGTCCACGAAGGGCAACGCCATCACCTTGGGATGCTGGCGCAACCACCAGATGTCAGCCTTGTTGCCCGCCAAGCGTGTGCAGTGTATGCGGCTCTGCTGTCCCGCGCCGATGCCGATGGCTTGTCCGTCTTTCACGTAGCACACGCTATTCGACTGCGTATACTTCAACGTGATGAGCGAGATGATGAGGTCGCGCTTCGCCTCCTCGGTGAACTGCTTGTTTTGTGTGGGGATATTCTCGAACAGGGCAGGGTCATCGAGACGGATCTCGTTGCGCCCCTGCTCAAAGGTGATGCCGAACACTTCCTTGTGTTCAATGGGTGCCGGCACATACGTTGGATCTATCTTGATGACATTATATGTACCCTTGCGCTTTGCCTTGAGTATTTCGATGGCTTCATCCGTGTAGTCGGGTGCGATAACGCCGTCGGAAACCTCGCGCTTGATAAGTTTCGCAGTCACCGCGTCACACGTATCGCTCAACGCGACGAAGTCTCCATACGAACTCATGCGGTCGGCTCCTCGTGCCCGGGCGTAAGCACAGGCGATGGGAGAGAGGTCTTCCTCGATGTCATCCACGAAATAGATTTTCTTCAGCGTGTCGCCCAAAGGCAAGCCCACGGCGGCCCCGGCGGGCGAGACGTGCTTGAAACTGGCTGCCGATGCCAATCCCGTGGCGGCTTTCAGTTCCTTTACCAATTGCCAGGAATTAAGGGCATCGAGGAAATTGATATACCCAGGACGGCCGTTGATGACCTCCAAGGGCAGTTCGCCTTCGTTCATGAAGATTCTCGAAGGCTTTTGGTTCGGATTGCATCCGTACTTCAATGCAAGTTCTTTCATGCTATCTGTATAATTAAATAATGTTCGTATACGAAAACCAATTACAGGCAATCGATGATTTCATCCACCGACTGGCAACCGTGGGCATCAAGCCAGTCGTTGATGCCGTCCCTCACCTTGATGCTGACTGTGGGGTCGATGAAGTTGGCGGTGCCAATCTCAATGGCGGAGGCTCCCACCATGAGAAACTCGATGGCATCCTTGGCGTTGCAGATGCCGCCCAGGCCAATCACGGGAATCTTCACCGCATGGGCTACCTGCCACACCATCCGCAAGGCAACGGGCTTGATGGCGGGGCCACTGAGTCCTCCCGTGCCGATGCTCAAGAGCGGTTTCCGCTTCTCGATGTCGATGGCCATTCCCATCAATGTATTAATGAGCGAGACAGCATCTGCCCCCTCGTCCTCACAGGCATTCGCAATGTCTGTGACGCTTGTCACGTTGGGCGAGAGCTTCACGATGAGTGTCTTGTGGTAGCTCGCCCTTACGGCGCGGACGACGCTGGCAGCCCCCTCGGGTGTCACGCCGAAAGCCATGCCTCCCTTCTTGACATTCGGGCAGGAGATGTTCAGCTCGATGGCGGGAATCCGCACCAGTTCGTCGATGCGGGCAGCGCATTCGGCGTAGTCCTCGGGCGAGTTGCCGCTCACGTTGACAATCATGTTCGTGTCAATATCCTTGATTTGCGGGTAGATCTGCTTGCAGAAATAGTCCACGCCTTTGTTTTGCAGTCCCACGCAATTGAGCATCCCCGAAGCCGTCTCTGCCATTCGGGGATAGTCATTCCCCTCGCGCGGGTGGAGTGTTGTGCCTTTCACGATGATGCCTCCCAGCCCGTCCAAGGGGATGAGGTCGGCAAACTCAAGCCCATACCCGAATGTTCCCGATGCGGTCATGACGGGGTTTTTCAGCTTGAGGTTCTTGATGTTTACGTTCAGTTTTGCCATAAAAGTTTCTTGGTATTGAATACAGGACCGTCTTTGCATACACACAGGTTGCCCTCGGTGGTTTTCTCTACGCAACAGAGGCAGGCACCCAGCCCACATGCCATCATGTTTTCCAACGACACCTCGCAGTCTATCTGGGCTTGGGCAGCATACCTTGCCACCGCTGCCATCATTGGTTGCGGGCCGCAAGTGCATATCCTGTCAAACCTCTCCTTGGTGAGAATGGAATGGTTGGTGACAAATCCTCTCTCCCCTTCGCTGCCATCTTCAGTGGTAAATACCACATTCCCTGCCTTTTGAAACATGTCTACTTCCAACAAGTCCTTAGCGGTACGCGCACCTAAGAGTATCGTGGGCGTGCCACCCATCGCCTGTATCTCGTTGGCAAGGAACAACAGGGGTGCGACTCCCACGCCACCACCGATGAGCAAGACACGCTCCTGCGGCGATTGGGGGAGAGTGAAGCCCTTGCCCAGCGGCAAGAGGCAGTTCAACGTCTCGCCCTCCCGCATCTGCACGATGTGGCGTGTGCCCTCGCCAACAGCCGCCACCAACAACCATAGTTCGTTGTTGGCAGGGTCGAGAAAGTTGATGGAGATGGGTCTTCTGAGGAAGGTGGAGGGTGAGTTCTCCACCTTTACTTCCACGAATTGCCCGGGAAGCATAGGGGGCAGGGGTGCGTTGTCGTCGGTCAACCGAATCAAGGCATATCGTTCATGGATTTGTTGGATGGAACGTATGCGTAGGTCTAAACAATACTTTTGCATGGCAACCATATATAAATATGTTGCAAAGATAATGTTTTATCCTTACATTTTTGCCTGTTCTGTCAACATTTTTGGCATTGACCTTATTTCTTAGGGACAAATGTCTCCCACGTCTGGTCATCGTAGAAGATGCGAATCTCCGTGATTTGACGTTGCGGTTTGTCAAGATATTTGACAATGGTTTCGGGCTGTTTTATGGGTGTATTTGATACACTCGGCTGGAAAGTGGCCTCTTGTTTGCTCTTTTGTGGGGTGGTGGGGGCATCAAATTCCAAGAATTGCTGGGTGGTGTCGGCTGTGGAGGGTTCTTTGGGCTGTTCCGAGGCGGGTGGGGCATCTAAATACATGGGGTCCTTCCCAAACATGAGCCATTCCATGGAGAGGTTTGGGATCTTGTTTTTGATGGCCTCCACCATGTTGAGGGTGGGGCGGGTGCGTCCATTAAAGATGCTGCTCAGTGTGGCTGGCGACACCTGGATGAACTGGGAAAAGGTTTGTTGTGTCATGTGCTGGCTCTCCATGAGGGCCTTGATGCGATCTTTCATGTTGTTTTGGCGTTAAAGATAGCCCAAAAAGGGGCATTTTATTAAGATTTTACAAAGGTAAAACAAAAATTCCGAACACGCAACATTTGTAGACAAAAATTTAATTTTCGATAGGCAAGTTTTAAAAGGTGAATATTTTGGTTTGTTGTTTTTGATATGTGAAAGCACAGCGGTTTAGTTTGGAAATGTAAATTATTAAGCAAAAGTCTTGACATTTAAATGGTTTTGGGGTTTCATATAAATATTTGGTTTTCAGTGCCTTAAAATGCTTGAAAAAGGCTAAAAACGGCGTTTGTTTGGTGAATTACCATATAAAATGCGCCATTTTCTTGATAATCACTTTCATATACATATATAAATGCCTTATACAGAGATACTTACAAACAAAAAATAGGTTTTGCATATTTATACATTTATATATTGATACGTAAATATTTACAATCCGAAAACTAAACGCGAGGGATAAATATCTTTTTGTAAACCAATAAGGAATATACAAAAGTTTACGTTTGTAAACCGATTCAGATTTGCAAACCAACAATCATTTGTATGTTTGTAGCCCAAAAGAATTTACAATTCCAAATCCAATGACCGTATTTTTCAAAAAAATCGCCATTATTTGCGGTTTTCGCCCCGACGGTCGAAAATTTTGAAAAAGTGGGCTTAATTTTGGGGTCAAAAATGACCTAACCCATTGAGAAACCAATAAGTTAGGTCGAAAAAAGTTGTTCATGAAAAATTGCGAAATAGAAAAAAAGGGGGCGAAAAAACCCCCTTTTTTAGTGCAAAATGAAGAAAATTAACTCCTTCATCAACTCCCCGGGACCCGTATTTGGGTTGTCTAACCCCTTGGATTTAGCGTCAATTTCCCTTATTTTGGAAATAATCTGCATCGTTTTCATCCCAGAGTAGTTTCTCATACCCGTCATATAGTCTCTCGCCGCCCAACTTCCCTTCAGTTCCAAGTACTGTGCCAGTGCATATTCGTTGCTCTTGTCGGGTGCGTAATAGGCTATCATCAGGTTTTGGAAGTAATTAAAGAGATTTGGGAGAAAGGCGTAGATGGAGCCCGTCTTGGGATTATTGTCAAAATATTTGATAATCTGGTTTGCCTTGAATACATCGCGGTTGATGATGGCATTACGCAACTCAAACAGGTTAAACTCCTTGCTCACCCCTATCTCGCGCTCCACCACGTCGGCGGTGATGCGCCGCTTGCCCTCCGGCATGGAGATCAGTACCTTGTCCAATTCCGATGCCAGGCGGCTCAGGTCTGCCCCGATGTGGTCTGCTATCATTTGGCACGACTTATAGTCGATGCTTGCCTTCTGTTCCTTGAGGTAGCCCTCGATGAACGCCGGCAGCTCCGACTCGCGCTTCTTCTTGCTCTCGAAAATGATGCCGTCGATGTTCTCTATCTTCGTGAAGAGGCTGTTCACGCCTTTCTTCTTGCGGTCCAGGGCACCGTTCTTATGGCATAGCACGAGGATGGTGGATGCCATGACTTGTTTCTCGGCATATTTCTCCAAGGGCGTGAGGTCGCGTAAGTTCTGCGCCTCCTTGACGACGACCACTTGGTGCTCTGCCATCATTGGGTATCGACGTGCGAGGTCTACCACCTGCGACATGTTGACATCCGACCCATAGGTGATGGTCTGGTTGAAGTCGCGCTCGCTTTCGGGCAGCACATGGTCGGCGATATAGTCTGATATGAGGTCGATGTAATAAGGTTCATCGCCCATCAGGAAGTAGATGGGCGCATATCTCCCCGCCTTCAGGTTGCGCATAATCGCGTCAAATGTCTGCACATTTTTCTTTTCTGCCATTTTTTTATTATCTTTGCATGTCGTTGGCAAAGATAATAAAATGATTTCACTCAACCTACCAAGTTATCCCATAAAATTGTCGGGGACACGCGAGAAACCCGCCATTTTCGATGTCTTGCGACGAAAATACGTGGCATTGACACCCGAGGAGTGGGTAAGGCAGCACTTTGTACACTACCTTTTGGAACACAAGGGCTACCCCGCTTCCCTCCTTGCCAACGAGGTGCCGCTGCGGGTGGGCGACAAGAGCCTCCGCGCCGACACTGTCCTTTACGACCGCCTCTTGCGTCCGCGCATGGTGATTGAATACAAAGCACCCTCCATCCGCCTCTCCCAACAGGTGTTAGACCAAGCCAACCATTACAATATGTTGCTCCATGTGGGGTATATGGTCATCAGCAATGGCTTGGAGCACCATTGCTACAAGCTTTCCGACGACCGAAGGGAATACCAGTTGCTGCCCGATATTCCCGATTACAAAGACCTTTGATGTTCGCCAATGAATGCCCTCAAGGAAGGGGAGAGGGCTTTTCGCACACTTAAAAGCGGCATTCCCCCGCAGTCCAAGATGCTTGGACGGGTCGTCCAAGGGGCTTGGACGAGGTGTCCAACGCCTTTGGACGGCCCATGACCGATGTCTTTACAGAAAAAGGAATGCCCCCTTGTCCCGTTGCGGGCAAGGCTTTCAATCATATAGATGGAACATCCGCTCCATCATTTTCCATTTCTCGTCGGATGTCGCCGAGGGGTCGCAGTCTTGGAAGATTGCCATATACTCCTCCCATTCCTGTTGTCGGGGCAGGGTGGCGAGCCTTGCCATCGCCGTTTCCCACTCGAAATCGAGGGGCGTTTCTACTATCATAAACAGGCGGAAGCCCAAGATATAAATCTCCATTTCCAAGATCCCCACCTCGCGAATGCCTTCCAGGATTTCTTTCCATGCCTCCTTCTCGCTATGTCTTCTCCGATATTCCTTGATGAGGTCGGGGCGGTCTTTCAAATCCATTGTCTGGCAATACCGCTTCACGGGTTGCCCATGCTGCTTGCTGATATATCCTTCTGTCATGGTCGAGGTGGTTTTCCTATTGGCATTCATCCACTCCGTAGACAAACCCCTGTGTGCCTGCGGTATACTCAAACACCTCCTCGGGGCGGAAGAAGCGAGCCAACTCGATGGCGGCATTGCTCGTGGAGTCCGACGCATGGACAATGTTCATCTGGTTGCTCATCGAATAGTCGCCGCGGATGGTGCCGGGGGCGGCCTCGCGACCGTTGGTGGAGCCCGTCATGGTGCGCACCACTTGCACGGCATCCACGCCGGAGAGGGCGAGAGCCACCACGGGGGAAGCCTTCATCGACTCTGCCAGTTTGGGGAAGAAGGGTTTTTCGGCGAGGTGCGCATAATGCTCGCGCAGGATTTGGTCGTCGAGTTGCATCATCTTCATGCCCGCGATACGCAGTCCGCGCCGCTCAAAGCGGTTGACAATCTCTCCAATCAGTTGCCGTTGTACGCAACTGGGTTTCAATAAAACGAGTGTTGTTTCCATATAAAAAACTGTTTAGGGTAAATAGTTGATGCCACAAAGATAATGATTTTCCACGAAAATCTACCCTTTTATGGGTTAATTCCCACGGTTTTTATTAATTTTGCCAATGATGATAAACAATCGTTGGCGTACCGCCACAACTACACCTATTATTATATACCACCATGTTGTTTCAGAAGAGCATCATCAAAAAACATGCGGCAACCCTATCGGCAGGGCAGACCGACGAGGCTTGGAGGACGTTCCAATCCTATTTCCATAACCCCGACATACAAGCCAACATTCGCGAAAGCAAGGAAGAGCAGTTCCAGGAGGGATTTCTTCGCGAGCTGTTTGTCAATGTGCTGGGCTATACGCTCAATCCATCGCCCAACTACAACCTCATCACCGAACGGAAGAATGAGGCCAACACCAAGAAGGCTGACGGTGCCATCATCGTCGACGGAAATGTCATCGGCGTGATCGAACTGAAAGACCACAAGACCGCCGACCTCGCGAAAATCGAGCAACAGGCATTTGGCTACAAGAGCCAGCACCGCCATTGCCGCTATGTCGTCACCTCCAATTTCGAGAAGTTGCGACTCTATATCGACAACGCGGTGGACTATCGCGAGTGGTCCCTCTTCACCATGACCGCCGACGACTTCCGCGAACTCTACCTCTGCTTGGCATGGGAACAGGTGGAAAGGGGCATCCCGGCGATGATGAAAGGCGACTCCCTCTCCTCAGAAAACCAAGTCACGCAGGCACTATACCGTGACTACTCGCAGTTTAAGGACGCACTCTTCAACGACATCCTTCGCAACAACCCACTGCCGACCGTGCCTCCGCAAAACGCGGATGAGCGCCCTATGGAAACCCAGGGCATGGACGGGCGGGAATGGACGTTGCTGCTGTTCAAGAAGACCCAGAAACTGCTCGACCGTTTCCTCTTCATCCTCTTCGCGGAAGACTGTGGGTTGCTGCCGCCCAACTCGATGCTCGGCATCATTCAACGGTGGCGACAGATGAAGGAGTGGGACGAATACAGGCCTCTCTACGACCGCGTCAAGAAGTTCTTTGGCTACCTCGACAAGGGACACAAGGGCAAGGACTCCGAGATTTTCGCCTACAACGGCGGCCTCTTCAAGCCCGACGAGGTGCTTGACAGGTTGATTATCTCCGATGGCGTGTTGGAGGAACACACCCGCCGACTCGCCGCCTACGACTTCGAGAGCGATGTCGACGTGAACATCCTCGGCCACATCTTCGAGCATTCACTCTCGGAGATTGAAGATTTAAGACTGAAAATTGAAGATTCCATTGCGCCAACCCGTCGTGTATCAGACAATCTTCCATCTTCCATTTTCCATCTTCAATCCTCCAAACGCAAGCAAGACGGCGTGTACTACACGCCGCGACACATCACCAAATACATCGTGGAGCAGACCATCGGGAGGCTCTGCGCGGAGAAGAAACGGGAATTAGACATCGAGGCAATCTCGCTCCCACCCATCGGAGGAGCCACCCCCTTGCGGCAAAAGGAGGAGCGGAAGCGGTCATTGGAGCGGTTAAGGGAATACCGGGAGTGGCTCTTGCAACTCACCATCCTTGACCCCGCCTGTGGCAGCGGTGCCTTCCTCAATGCGCTCATTGAGTATCTTCCATTACAACAAGGATTAAGACCGCATTTTCAGCACTTAAATAATTCTCTTCCCAGACATCTCATTGAGTATCTTCCATTACAACAAGGATTAAGACATTCGTCCTTTGCTATTACGGTGACTAAAGCTATCTCATTGAGTATCTTCCATTACAACAAGGATTAAGACATCCATTGGGAGACGGCAGGCTCGAGTAAGTTCCCCTCATTGAGTATCTTCCATTACAACAAGGATTAAGACTAGCTACGGGATAAAGTGCGCCGTCTGCGGCTTGCAACACTCATTGAGTATCTTCCATTACAACAAGGATTAAGACCTATCGATTATTTCTTTAAATATGAAAATTCCATTACTCATTGAGTATCTTCCATTACAACAAGGATTAAGACAT
>JAFRRN010000018.1 GCA_017428055.1 Prevotella sp. | reverse complement strand
TTGGCATAAAGTGGTGTGATGTCTGAACTCCTGTAACTAATAGACTCCTTTTTTATATCCCCATCCCCTCGTTATATTCCAATTCGAGGTTGTCGATTTTCTCTTTCTTAAACTTTTTTGTCTTGGGGCGCATACTTTTCGTTACCCATACGTTGGCACCCACCACGCATCCCTCGCCGATGGTGATACGTCCGAGGATGGTGGCGTTAGCATATACCACCACGTTGTCTTCCAAGATGGGATGGCGCGGAATGCCCTTGATGGGATTGCCGTCGCTGTCGAGGGGGAAACTCTTCGCGCCGAGCGTCACTCCCTGGTACAGTTTCACGTTGTTGCCGATGATGCACGTGGCACCAATCACCACACCCGTGCCGTGGTCGATGGTGAAATGCTCGCCGATGGTGGCGGCAGGGTGGATGTCGATGCCTGTCTCCGAATGCGCCATCTCTGTCATCATGCGCGGGATGAGGGGTATGCCGAGCAACACCAGCTCATGTGCAAGGCGATAGTTGGTCAAAGCCTTGATGACGGGATAACAGGAAATGATTTCCGAGAAGCTGTCTGCTGCGGGGTCGCCGTTGTATGCCGCCTCGACGTCTGTGGCAAGGACGCGCCGTATCTCCGGCAGTCGCTCGATGACTTTCAATGCCAAGGAGGATGCCATGTCGAGGCAGGGAGCCTCCGATGGGCAACCACATTCCTCTGACACCAGCCCGAAACACAAGCCCGCCAATATCTGTTGGGATAGGAGTTTGTGCAATCGCTCCACGCTTACGCCAATCTGGTATTTCATCGTATGGATGTTCATCGACGATTTCCCATAGAATCCCGGGAAGAGGATGGCACGTGCCAAGTCGATGATTTCATCCAATGCCTTGGCAGAAGGAAGTGGGTCGCCATCGCGGTGTTCGTGGAAAAGGCCCTTGAGCGACTCTTTTGCGGCGAGTTTGTCTACCGTTTGGTTCAGTATTTGGAAATGCTCTTCTTTACTCATGGGCTACTTTCTCATATTCTTGGTAAAGCCATTCATTTTGTCCTTCGATGGTCAACTCACTGTTATCCAAGACGATGGCATCGTCGGCCTGTCTCAAAGGGGACACTTCCCGATGGCTATCCAGGTAATCTCTTTCTTGCACGTTCTTGAGAATGTCATCATAATCGGCTTCCATTCCCTTGCCTTTCAGTTCGTCAAAGCGTCGTTGGGCGCGTACCTCGGCACTGGCGGTGACAAATATTTTCAGCTCGGCATCGGGGAATACAACCGTCCCGATGTCCCTGCCATCCATCACGATGCCTTTCTCCTTGCCCATTTTCTGCTGTTGGTCAACCATGACGGTACGCACGAAGGGAATGGCGGCAATGGCACTCACATGGTTCGACACCTCCATGGAGCGTATCTCCTTCTCCACCAGTTCGCCATTGAGGTAGGTGTCGGGTCGCCCTGTCTCCTCGTTAAATTGGAAATGGATGTTTATTTCGTCCATCTTCTTTTCCAATTCCTCTATCTTAACGCTGTCGTCCTCGTTGAAGAGGTCGTTTCTTAATGCGTAGAGCGTGACGGCGCGATACATCGCTCCCGTGTCAACATAGATATATCCGATGCGCTTGGCGAGGTCTTTCGCCATCGTGCTCTTGCCACATGATGATAAGCCGTCGATGGCTATGGTGATTTTTTTCATTTTCTTGATGGGGTTTATGGGGTGAATGGGTTTAATGGGGTAAATGGGGTTTGATGAAATAATGTTATTTGCCGAAAGAATTGGTGTCGTAGCCGAGGCGTTCCATCTCAAGGCTTGCCCACACGAATGGGCCAACGCCCTTGGCATCGTTGTCGCGGATGGGCTCGCTCATGTAATAGTCAAAACTGCCGTCACGCTTGAAGTTGGGCTTCGTCACGTATGGCCCGGGGGCAGGACCGAGGCCGGAGACCGAGCAGCAGTTGGTCAGCGAGATGGTCTTGTCGCCATCCACGCGGATGAATTGCTGTATGATGCCGTTGTATGCCTTGATGGCTGCATCCTTGAAACTGCCGTCGAGATAGCCCTTGCGCAATCCTTTGAGCATCACGTAAGCGAACATGCTCGATGCCGTAGACTCCAAATAGTTGCGATCGTCTTTCACATCCATCACGTCATACCATACACCTGTCTTCTTGTCTTGGTATTTCACGATCGACTTCACCGCCTTATTCAGCAGCTCGATAATCTCTCCACGGCGGGGATAGTCATCAGGCAGCACGTCGAGTACCTCCGTCATCGCCATCACATACCATCCCAAGGCTCTTGCCCAGGTATGTTTGCTCTGTCCCGTCTCGCTATTTGCCCAAAATGCCGTATGCGTCTCGTCCCAAGCGTGTTTCCACAATTGGGTCTTGGCATCGTAGGTGCGGAAGTCGGTCTTCGTCATCTGGTCCACGGCATCATTGTAATATTTCACGGCTTTCTTCGCTCCCTTCAGTTGTGGGGCAGCCATCGTATAGAAGGGGAGTCCCATGTAGATGCCGTCGAGCCACACTTGGTTGGCGTAGATTGCCTTGTGCCAGTACACGCCCTCGTTGGTCCGTGGTTGTTTTTCCAATTGCTTGAAGAGGGTTTTCAGTGCTTTCTCGTCTTTCTTGGTGGGGAAGAGGTTGTACATACGCAGGATGAAACGTGCCGTGCGTACGTTGTCGAGGTTGAAGTCCTCATATTTATATCCCGTGATATTGCCTTTCTCGTCGATCATCTCTGCGGGATATTCCTTGAGGTAATTGATGATTTCCTCATTCTTGTATGCCTCCCACGTGTCGAGCATCGACTCCATCTCGATGCCCATCACATAGCTCCACTTCGGTTTCTTGGAGAAGTCGAGCAGGTAAGGATGCTCCACGCGTTTCATTTCCGATGCCACCATCCACTCTGAGAAGTTCTTATAGGGCTTGTCGAGTGTCACCAACGAGCCGTTGATGAAGAGGTTATCGAAATGCAGTTCATGGCTCTTGCCCGTGCGTTGCAGCGATTTGTCCTGCACACCGTCAAACTTGCAGTTCTTTACGTTGATGTTATAGATGTTGTCGGCGTCTTCCAGGCCATTGAGCAAGATGCCGTATCGGCTCTTCTGGCATGTCACGTTCTCCATGTAGATGTTGCGCACGGTGGGGTTGAAGCCTCGTGGCGCGGTCTCCTTGGGGTCGTAGTTGAGGTTGATGCGCATGACCGCCTCCTTGCATTGCCCCACTTTCACGTTGCGCATGTACACATTCTCCGTCACGCCCCCGCGACAGGAGTTGCTCTTGATGCGCAACACGCGGTCGAGGTTGGGCGAGTCCATCTCGCAATCCTCCACAAACACGTTGTTGCAGCCGCCCGTAATCTCCGAGCCGATGACCACTCCGCCATGCCCGTCTTCCATCTTGCAATGGCGCACGATAATGTTCTTGCTTGGCATGTTCCACTTCCGCCCGTCGGCATTGCGTCCGCTCTTGATGGCGATGCAGTCGTCGCCCGTGTGGAAGGTACACCCTTCAATCAACACATCCTCGCATGACTCAGGGTCGCAGCCGTCTCCGTTGGGTCCTTCGTTATATACCTTCACGTCTTTCACGGTGATGTTCTTCGACAGCACGGGGTGTATCACCCAGAAAGGAGAGCGCAGGAGGGTCACGCCTTGTATGAGTATGTTTTCAGAGTGGTTGATGTTGATGAGCTGCGGGCGCATACCTTTTCCTTTCATGTTGCGCTCCTCGATGGGCTTGCCGCCCTCGGCATATTCAAAGAGCAACGGACGGCCAATCCTTTGCGACTCCGTCACGCCCTCGTTCCAACCGAACCGTGGGCTACCACACATCTTCCACCACGTCTCGTTAGACCCGTTGCCGTCAATCGTGCCCTCGCCCGTGATGGCGACATTGGTTGCTTCGTAAGCATAGATGCATGGTTGGTAGTTCATGCAGTCCATCCCTTCCCAGCGCGTCTTGACGATGGGGTAGAGGTTTGTGTCGAAGGCGAAGAGCAGCGTTGCCCCCTTTTCCACCACCAAGTTCACGTTCGAGAGGAGCGTGATGGCACCCGTGTTCCATGTTCCCTCGGGAACGACGACCTTGCCGCCGCCCGCTTTCGAGCATACCTGTATGGCTTTGTTGATGGCTTTCTGGTTCACGGCAGCCGTGGCGTCGGTTTTTGCGCCGTACTTTGTGATGATGTACGTGCGCTCGGCGAATGTGGGCTGTTGGATGTTACTCTCGATTTGTTTGTACTTTGCGGCATCCCATCCCTGCGCAAAGAGGCAGATGGGTGTCATCAATGCGATGACGAGTGTTTGGAATAGTTTCATGATTCTATCAGTTTGTTAATGTTTCCTTGCAAAAATGGACTTTTGTTTGAATGTTGCTGCAAATATACGAAATATTTTGGAATACCGACACAATGCCGTCATGTTTTCTTCAACTCTCCAAACCCAACAACAAATAATCCCTGCCTGGCACTCGATGCCGGGCAGGGATGTCCTTCATAAAATGATTGTGGATTACATGTCCCAGAAAGCACCCTTAGCGCGAGCGCCTCCGCCACCGCCACCACCGAAACCGATGCCAGCGTCACCACTGTCTACATTCGTAACTGTACCCGATCCGGCTAGAATCATACTCTTCATGTCAGCATTCAGGATGCTTGTTCTTGGACTTTGATAGTTCTTTTTCATTGAATGTTAATAATTAAGTTTAAAATATTTTTGTGTTAAAAAACACACAAAAGTACAATTAATATTATTATACCCATCAATGTTTTTACAACTTTTAACCATATTTTGTCTTTTTTTCAAAATAATGTTAATTCTATGTTTACAATCTGTTATTTGTTTTGAAAAATGTGGACAAAGTAACCTTTGGGAAAAATCGTGAAATAGAGAAAGAGGCGATGGCTCATATCTTCATTTTCGCTCTTTACATGCCATTTTCTCGCCCGATTTATCCATTTAACATTTTTTGGGCGGCATCCGTGGCTGACGGATGCCACATCCGCACCCCACAATTGCGGCATCTATCACCGGCGGATGCCGCCCAAAAAATGTTAAATAGGCATATTTATCCGTGATTTATACCACGTTCATTGCCTGTTGGACGTGTAATCGCTTGACGGTCAATGGCTTGTGCGAAACGCTCAAAAATGGGCTTATTTTCGTCCATCTATCAGTTGAAACGAAAAACAGGCCTTCATTCGCGCCCGTTTTGTGATATTTATTTGACATTTCCAATCAACAATCGCATCTTTCTCATAGTTGATTTGGGATAAAAGAGTAAGATTATTCGTGTTATTCCGAATTTTTCATGTAATTTTGCAAGCAAAATCATTTAGACCATGCCATTACGCTTACCCGACCGCTTGCCGGCGATAGAACTGCTGAAAAAGGAGAATATCTTTGTGATGGATGCCACCCGCGCCCACTCACAGGACATCCGTCCGCTGCGCATTGCCATCCTGAACCTGATGCCTCTGAAGGTCACCACGGAGACAGACCTCATCCGCCTGCTCTCCAATACCCCTTTGCAGATGGAGATCAACTTCATGAAATTGCGCAGCCACACGCCCAAGAACACCCCCATCGAGCACATGATGATGTTTTATAAGGACTTCGCCACGCTCTCCCGTGAGAAATTCGATGGCATGATCATCACGGGGGCACCCGTGGAGACGTTGGAATATGAAGACGTTTCCTATTGGGATGAGATCTCGCAAATCTTCGAGTGGGCCAAGTCGCATGTCACCTCCACATTATATATATGTTGGGCGGCACAGGCGGGATTGTATTATCATTATGGCATACCCAAGTACCCATTGAAGAAGAAGATGTTTGGCATCTTCCCACAATACACCCTCGACTCCCAGCTGCCCATCTTCCGGGGCTTCGACGACGTGTTTATGATGCCACACAGCCGCCATACCGAACTGCGCCGTGCCGACATCGTCGCCAACAGTGCCCTGACGCTCATCGCCGAGTCGGCGGAGAGTGGCGTGTCGATGGTCATGGCACGGGGGGGAAGGGAGTTTTTCGTCACGGGCCATTTGGAGTATTCGCCCGACACGCTCGATAAGGAATACCGGCGCGATGTGGCCCTCGGGCGCGACGACGTAGACCTGCCCAAGAACTATTACCGTGACGACGACCCTGCCAAGGAGCCTGTTGTCAGATGGCGAGCCCATGCCAACCTGCTCTTTTCCAACTGGATCAATTACTACGTCTATCAAGAGACACCTTATAATATCAATGAGATAGGGTGAAAAGCCCCTCATTGACATGATTCATGATCAAACCTCATTTTTATGAACCGATAATTCATGGCTGAAAACAACAAACCAAATCGACAAACACCCATCGATAACACATACGGACACCTACAACCACAAGCCCTCGACATCGAGCGCGTGGTGCTCGGAGCATTGATGATCGACAAGGATGCCTTCTCCATCATCTCCGAGATCGTACACCCTGAGACATTCTATGAGCCACGTCACCAAAAAATCTTCACCGCCATCCGTACCCTCAACATGGACGAGAAGCCGGTGGACGTGATGACTGTCACCGAACAGTTGAAACGTGACGGCAACCTCGAGTCGGTGGGGGGCGCGGTGTATATCCTCGAATTGAGTTCACTCGTGGCATCCTCAGCCCACATGGAGTATCATGCCCACCTCCTCAGGCAGAAGTATCTCGCCCGCCAACTCATCTCCTTTGCCAGCCGCGTGGAAACCAATGCCTTTGACGAGACACTTGATGTGGAGACCGTGATGCAGCAGGCAGAGGGCGAGTTGTTTGAGATCTCGCAGAAGAACATGAAGCAAGACTACACCCAGATAGACCCTGTCATCGCCAAGGCCGTGGAGGCACTGCAGAAAGCCTCCGCCAACAAGGGTGGCCTGACGGGTGTCCCTTCGGGCTATACCAAGCTGGACGACAAGACTTCTGGCTGGCAGGCGAGCGACCTGGTGATTATCGCCGGCCGTCCTGCTATGGGTAAGACCTCCTTCGCCTTGAGCATCGCCAAGAACATTGCCGTCAATTACCGTGAGCCGGTGGCGTTTTTCTCACTTGAGATGAGCAATGTGCAGTTAGTGCAACGCCTGATGTCTAATGTGTGTGAGATACCCGGCAACAAGATCTTGAATGGCCAGTTGACCGACGATGAGTGGGAACGGTTGGACAAAAACCTGCGCATCCTCACGGGAGCGCCCATCTATGTCGACGATACCCCGGGTCTCTCCATCTTTGAACTGCGTACCAAGGCTCGGCGGTTGGTCAGGGAGAAGAATGTGAAGATCATCATGATAGACTATTTGCAGCTGATGAATGCCAACGGGATGCGGTTTGGCAACCGCCAGGAAGAGGTCTCCACCATCTCGCGTTCATTGAAGGGACTCGCCAAAGAGTTGGATATTCCCATCATTGCATTGTCACAGTTGAATCGTACAGTCGAAAACCGTGAGGGCATCGAGGGCAAGCGTCCACAGTTGAGTGACCTCCGCGAGTCGGGTGCCATCGAGCAAGATGCCGACCTGGTGCTCTTCGTGCATCGTCCGGAATACTATCGGATATTCCAGGATGAAAAAGGAAACGACCTTCACGGTAAGGCTCAGATCATCATCGCCAAGCATCGCAAGGGTGGCATGGGAGATATCCTGCTCGACTTCCGGGGTGAATTTACCCGTTTCCAGAATCCTGAGGACTCCTATTTCGCTCCTACGCCTGTCAACAATGGGGGGGAAATCAGGGAAAGCAGCATCAATGGCGATGATGCACCATTGCCTCCGCCACCCGAGGAAAAAGCTCCTTTTTAAATTAAAATGCCTATAAAAGTGCGAAATTGTTAGTTTTTTAACGAAAAAAGTTGCAGTTTGTTTGCATGGAAAAGAATAATTGTTTACTTTTGCAGCCAAATTCACAGATGTATGACACCCATTCAACAAGACATTCTGGGCATTATCCTTCAGATTCGATTGCAAAGAGCGGTCGGAAGTGTTGGGGTGTATCTGTGATATTGGATGATTAGAATAGGAGCCTTTCCACTTCCGCGTGAGTGTGAAAGGCTTTTTTTATAGTAACAATTATTAAGGTAAAAAGAAATGAGTGACAAGTTATTTATCTTCGACACAACGTTAAGGGATGGCGAACAAGTGCCAGGATGCCAGTTGAATACCGTGGAAAAGATCCAAGTGGCCAAGCAACTGGAACAGCTTGGCGTGGATGTCATCGAGGCGGGATTCCCCATTTCCAGTCCCGGTGACTACAACTCGGTGATAGAAATCTCCAAGGCGGTGACATGGCCCACCATCTGTGCCCTCACCCGTGCGGTGGAAAAGGACATCGACCTCGCAGCACAGTCGTTGCAATATGCCAAGCGCAAGCGCATACATACGGGCATTGGCACCTCTGACTCGCATATCCGCTATAAATTCAACAGCAATCGGGAGGAGATTATCGAGCGCGCCGTGGCAGCCGTGAAGTATGCCAAGAAATACGTGGAGGATGTGGAATTTTATGCCGAGGATGCCGGCCGTACCGATAACGAATATCTTGCGCGTGTCATCGAGGCGGTCATTAAGGCGGGGGCGACGGTGGTCAACATCCCCGATACCACTGGTTATTGCCTGCCGCAGGAATATGGCGACAAGATCAAATACCTCATGGAACATGTCGATGGCATCGACAAGGCCGTCATCTCAACCCATTGCCACAATGACTTGGGTATGGCTACCGCTAACACTTTCAGTGGTGTCATTAATGGGGCGAGGCAGGTGGAGGTGACGGTCAATGGCATAGGCGAGCGTGCCGGTAACACCTCGTTGGAAGAGATTGCCATGATATTGAAATGCCATAAACACTTGGGCATCGATACCAATATCAACACCAACAAGATTTACCCCATCAGCCGTATGGTATCAAGCCTGATGAACATGCCCGTGCAACCCAACAAGGCGATAGTCGGTAGGAATGCGTTTGCCCATTCCAGCGGAATACACCAAGACGGCGTGCTCAAGAATGTGAAGACATACGAAATCATCGACCCCAAGGATATTGGCCTTGACGACAACTCCATCCTCTTGACGGCACGGTCGGGAAGGGCGGCATTGAAATACCGCCTTCATGTGAATGGCGTGGATATTGATGACGAGAAGAAACTCGATAAGATATACCAGAAATTCCTCAAACTGGCAGACCAGAAGAAAGAGGTCACCGATGCCGACGTGTTGGTTCTTGCGGGTGCAGACACGGCAGACACCCATGCCGTGCGCCTTGACTTCCTGCAAGTGACGACGGGCATGGGCGTGAGGAGCGTTGCCAGCATCGGACTTGACATCGCCGGGCAGAAGTTTGAGGCCGCCTCCACGGGCAATGGCCCAGTGGATGCCGCTATCAAGGCATTGAAAAAGATTATCACCAAGCAGATGGTGATGAAGGAATTTACCATCCAGGCCATCAGCAAAGGGTCGGACGACGTGGGAAAGGTTCACATGCAAGTGGAACATGATGGGCAGGTGTATTATGGCTTCGGTGCCAATACCGACATCGTGACGGCATCTGTCGAGGCATATATAGATTGTATCAACAAATTTAGGAAATAGATATGAACACATTATTTGATAAGATATGGGATAGGCACGTGGTGCAAGTCGTGGAAGACGGTCCCACACAGTTGTATATAGACCGCCTTTATGTGCATGAGGTGACATCGCCACAGGCATTCGCGGGGATGCGAGAGCGGGGGTTGAAGTGCTTCCGACCCAAGCAAATCTTCTGTATGCCCGACCACAACACCCCCACGCACGACCAAGACAAGCCCATTGAAGACCCCGTCTCCAAGAAGCAAGTGGACACATTGGCAAAGAATTGTGCCGACTTCGGTTTGACTCATTTCGGCATGAACACCCCCGACAATGGCATCATCCACGTGGTGGGGCCAGAGAAAGGCCTCTCGCTGCCTGGCATGACCATCGTCTGTGGCGATTCGCATACCTCTACGCATGGGGCAGTGGGTGCTATCGCCTTTGGCATAGGCACATCGGAGGTGGAGATGGTGATGGCATCGCAATGTATCTTGCAACAGAAGCCCAAGTCGATGCGCATCAATATCCACGGCACCTTGGGTAAGGGGGTGACGGCAAAGGATGTGGCTCTCTATTTGATGAGCCAACTCACCACGTCGGGAGCCACGGGTTACTTCGTGGAATACAGTGGTCAGGCTGTCAAGGAGATGTCGATGGAGGGTCGACTCACGCTTTGTAACCTCTCGATAGAGATGGGTGCAAGAGGTGGCTTTGTCGCTCCAGACGAAACGACCTTTGCATACATCAAGGGAAAAGAATACGCTCCTAAAGGCGAAGAGTGGGATAGGGCGGTAGCATATTGGCAGACACTGAAGAGCGGTGATGATGCCGTTTTCGACAAGGAGCTGGTTTTTGATGCCGCAGACATCGAGCCACGTATCACATACGGCACGAATCCCGGTATGGGAGTGGGTATCAGCGAGGCTATTCCCACTCTTGAGGAAATTCCAGGAGAGGGGAAGGCATCGTTTATGAAGAGCATGGAATACATGGGATTCGCCCCCGGCGAGAAGTTGCTGGGGCATCCCATCGACTATGTGTTCCTCGGGGCTTGCACCAACGGGCGCATCGAGGACTTCCGGGCATTCGCTTCCATCGTGCGAGGCAGGAGAAAAGACGAAGGCGTTGTGGCATGGCTTGTGCCTGGCAGTTGGGCTGTAGACCGTCAGATACGTACCGAGGGACTCGATAAGGTCTTGGAAGAGGCTGGTTTTGAGATTCGCCAGCCGGGCTGTTCCGCCTGTCTCGCCATGAATGACGATAAGGTGCCTGCCGGGAAGTATTGCGTCTCCACCAGCAACCGCAACTTCGAGGGACGCCAAGGCCCCGGTTCTCGTACGATATTGGCAAGCCCGCTGGTTGCCGCTGCCGCCGCCATCACGGGTAAGATTACCGACCCCCGTGATTTCCTTTAACCCATTAAACACAGCAAGACATGAAACAGAAATTCAATATCATCACATCGACATGCGTTCCCCTGCCATTGGAGAATGTCGATACAGACCAAATCATTCCCGCAAGGTATCTCAAGGCGACAGATAAGGAAGGCATGGGCGAAAACCTTTTCCGCGACTGGCGTTACAATGCCGACGGTACACCCAAGAAAGACTTCGTGTTGAACGACCCTACTTATTCAGGCGTCATCCTTGTGGCGGGTAAGAACTTCGGTTCGGGGTCGAGTCGCGAACATGCAGCCTGGGCGATTGCGGGTTATGGATTCCGCGTCGTCATCAGTTCGTTTTTTGCCGACATCCACAAAAACAATGAATTGAACAACTTTGTCTTGCCCGTCGTGGTGAGCGAATCGTTCTTGAAAGAATTGTTTGAGAGCATTGCCGCCGACCCCAAAACGGAAGTGGAGGTGGACTTGCCTAACCAAACCGTTACGAATAAGCATACGGGGAGGAGCGAGATGTTTGATATTAACGGCTATAAGAAACACTGTTTGATGAACGGGTTGGATGATATCGATTATTTAGTGGCGAATCAAGAAAAGACCGAAGCATGGGAACTGCGGAACAGATGACACGTGGGGAACTGCGACAGCCATACATAGAGATTATGGACTGTACGCTCCGTGATGGCGAACAGACCAGTGGCGTTTCGTTTCTCCCACATGAGAAACTGATGATAGCACGGACTTTGCTCAATGAGGTGAACGTCGACCGCATTGAAGTGTCGTCGGCGCGAATCTCCGATGGCGAGAAAGATGCCGTGAAGATGGTATGCCGTTATGCCGAGAGCATCGGCAAACTGGACAGGGTAGAGGTGCTTGGGTTCGTGGATGGAGGCAAGTCTGTGGAATGGATTTATGATTGTGGCGGACGTGTGGTCAACTTATTGGCAAAAGGGTCGTTGCGCCATTGCCAACAACAGTTGGGAAAGACCACTGAGGAGCATATTGCCGACATCCTGCAATGTGTCGATGAGGCAGGGCGACTGGGTATGGAGGTCAACCTTTATCTTGAGGATTGGAGTAACGGCATGTTGGATTCCAAGGAATATGTCTATCAAATGATGGACACACTCAGTAAGACATCCATCAAACGCTTCATGCTCCCCGATACGTTGGGCATCATGCACCCCCTTCAATGTATTGAGTTCATGCGCAAGATGATCAAGCGTTATCCAGAAAAGCATTTCGATTTCCATGCCCATAATGACTATGACTTGGCGGTTTCCAATTCGTTGGCAGCTGTGCTGAGTGGTTGTAAGGGGATTCATGTCACCGTCAATGGCTTGGGCGAGCGTTGTGGCAATGCTCCCTTGGCAAGCGTACAGGTAATCTTGAAGGATCATTTTCATGCCCGTACCAATATCCGCGAGGATAAGTTGAATGCCATCAGCCGATTGGTGGAGGGGTATAGCGGCATCGCCATTGCCCACAATGTCCCGATTGTAGGCGAGAATGTCTTTACGCAAGTGGCTGGTGTCCATGCCGATGGCGACCATAAGGATAACCTCTATTGCAACCGCCTTGCCCCGGAACGCTTTGGTCGCAAGCGCGAATATGCCTTGGGAAAGAATTCTGGCAAGGCGAATATCGCCAAGAACTTGGAGGAACTGGGACTCGAACTCACGCCCGAACAGACGAAGAAGGTGACAGAAAGGATTACGGAATTGGGCGACCGCAAGGAGCTGGTCACGCAAGAAGACCTGCCGTATATCGTCAGCGACGTGTTGAAACATTCCGTTCCCGAGGACAAGGTGCGCCTGTTGAGTTATATGGTCTGTACATCATACGGGCTGAAGCCCCTCGCCAGCATCAAGGTGGAAATCAACGGGCAGGAATATGCCGCCGACTCCACAGGCGATGGTCAGTACGACGCATTTGTCAAGGCATTGAGGAAAATTTACAAGGACTACCTCAACCGAACCTTCCCTATCCTTGCCAATTATACAGTCAGCATCCCTCCAGGCGGGCGTACCGATGCCTTAGTGCAGACCATCATCACATGGAACAACAATGGCAAGGTGATCCGCACCCGTGGACTTGATGCTGACCAGACAGAGGCTGCCATCAAGGCAACATTCAAGATGCTCAATATCTTTGAGGATGAGTTTAACAATCAAAAACACCATACACTATGAAACTGAAGATAGCGGTTCTTCCCGGCGATGGAATAGGACCAGAGATTATGCAACAGGGCGTGGCTGTGCTCAATGCCATAGCCCGAAAATTCGGACATGAGTTTGTTTACGAGGAAGCAATATGTGGGGCACATGCCATTGACGAGGTGGGCGACCCTTTCCCCGAGGAGACTTTCCAGACGTGCATGAATGCCGATGCCGTGTTCTTTGCCGCCGTGGGCGACTTGCGGTTTGACCATGACCCCACGGCGAAGGTTCGTCCCGAACAGGGGTTGCTCGCCATGCGCAAGAAGTTAGGACTCTTTGCCAATATCCGCCCCGTGGCAACCTTCGATTGCCTGATACACAAAAGCCCATTGAAGGATGAATTGGTCCGTGGTGCCGACTTCATCGTGATCCGCGAATTGACAGGCGGGATGTATTTTGGCGAGAAATACCAAGACAACGATAAGGCTTACGACACAGATATTTACTATCGTTATGAGATTGAGCGTATCTTAAAATTGTCGTTTGAGTACGCCATGAAACGCCGCAAGCACCTCACGGTGGTGGATAAGGCTAACGTTCTTGCCTCAAGTCGCTTGTGGAGACAGGTTGCCAAGGAGATGGAACCACAATATCCCGATGTGACAGTTGACTACATGTTTATAGACAATGCCTCGATGAGGGTACTCACGGAGCCTCGTTTCTTCGATGTCATCGTGACAGAAAACACGTTTGGCGACATCCTTACCGACGAGACAAGCTGCATCACGGGGTCAATGGGGTTGCAGCCATCGGCATCCTTGGGCGAGCATACCCCGTTGTTCGAGCCTGTGCATGGCAGTTGGCCGCAAGCCGCAGGGCAGAATTTGGCTAATCCCTTGGCACAGATTCTTTCTGCCGCCATGCTCCTTGAACATTTCGGATTACAACAAGAGGGTACACTCATCCGACAAGCGGTGGAAGAGAGTCTTGCCACCAATGTAAGGACACCCGAGATTCAAATTGAAGGAGGTGCCAAGTATGGAACGAGAGAAGTAGGGGAGTGGATCGTGGATTACATCCGACAGAAAACCGTATAGGTATCCATAGATGCCCATCACGAACAAGTTGGGAAAGATAAAAAGGAGAGGTTGTGTCAAGAGAACGACACTTCCTCTTCCTTTTATATATAATAAGGTGGAAAAGTAAGGTTATTTTATATTTTTACGGGTTTCCTTTTCGGCTTTTTCGTATAAATGTTTAATTTTGCAACATGGTAGAGAGAAAATTGTTTTTTATCCTTCATTCCCTATTGTTTTTCCTTTTGTTGTTTTCCTGTGGTAACTCCGAAGAACAAGAGAGAATCATCACACAGCGTGAAAAGGCGGAGCAGCGGAGGTTGGACTCCTTGGCTTTGAAAATTGCAGTGATGCCCACATTGGATGCGCTTCCGCTTTATGTTGCCCAGGATGCCCATTTGTTTGAGCAAGAAGATGTCGATGTTCGTTTGCGAAAGTTTCATGCGCAGATGGATTGCGATACGGCTGTCATCGGCAGGAGTGTGGAAGGGGTGTTGACAGACACGATAAGATACCAATATATTGAGAGGCAGGGAACATCCCTGCGTGTCATATCGCCTACTGAGATATATTGGCAACTGATAGCTAACAGAACGTCACGTTTGAAACAATTAGCCCAATTCGGCGACAAGATGGTTGCCATTACCCGCCATTCCGCAACAGATTATCTGACAGACCGTGCCTTTCACAACGTGAAGACCACCGCGCCGGTCTTTCGCATACAGGTGAATGACGTGGGACTTCGACTGAAGATGCTCCTCAACAACGAGATGGATGCCGCTTGGCTGCCTGAGCCCCAAGCTACCGTTGCACGTCAGGCACGGCATGTGGTAGTGGTTGACTCACGCCATAGGGATATGGGCTTGGGAGTACTTGCTTTCCGTCGGCGAGCGATGGAAGACCCTCGTATTCGTGACCAGGTGAGTCGTTTCGTCAAGGCATATAATAAAGCATGTGACTCCATCAACCATTACGGCTTTTCCCATTATGGCACTATCATCTCACGCGAATGTCAAGTAGACCCAAGCGTGGTTGATACCATACCTCCTGTTAAGTACAAAAAAATCAAATATTCATGAATCCTTTGTTCGATAGATGCGAGAGACTGTTGGCAAACATCCTCCAAGAGAAGAATCTCGGCCATGCCATCAAGGAACTTTTGGCAATGCGTATCGCTGAACCGTTGCTTGTGGATAGTCAAGAGATGGAAAGTCTCGAACGCGATTATGGCTTGATGTGCGACTTCATGTTGCAAGGCTACCCCGACAGCCAGCGCGAGACGATGTACCTGCACTTGTTGCGCAAGGCATACCGACTTGCCCATAATTCCCTGATACGGATGCAACGGTCCTCGGCAAATGGCACTATCGCTGCCGCCTGGGGACGAACGAGAAAGGTCGATATGAGCCATGAAGCCATTAAGCGGGGGCTGGAATCTTTTGTACAAGACCAGGCTATCCTCTCGCTCAATCCCGATGGTGGTGAACAGAAGGCAAAAGAGATACATCGCCGTCATGCCATTTTCATGAAGAACCTCTTTGACAGCCTCGTGGCATCACTGACATGGAGTGATGGCGAGGCGGAGTTTTTCACGCAGATGGTACTATCGCCCACCATCGATGTGATGGATGCGCGGCATATTGTGAGTGCGATAACGCTCTCGATGATCAATGCTTTCGATGTCAACAAGTCGCAATCACTCGCCGCCATTTACAAGCAAGGACAAGACGAGGCATTGCGGCAGCGGGCTTTGGTTGGCTTTGCCCTGTCGCTTACGCAGCAAGACTTCTCGATATTCCCCAAGTTGGCAGAGGTTGTCAGCGACCTTTGTTCTGATGAAGAGACTTGTAAACAATTACTGGAATTGCAGATTCAGGTGTTTTATTGCATCAACACCGACAACGACAGCAAGGAAATCCAGAAGAACATCATGCCCACCATCATCAAGAACAATAATTTCCGCATCACACGATTTGGCATTGAGGAGAAGGAAGAGGACCCGTTGCAAGACATCTTGCATCCCGACGAGTCGGAAAAGGCGATGGAGGAGTTGGAGCAAAGCTTCCAAAAGATGAGGGCGATGCAACAGCAGGGTGCGGACATCTATTACGGCGGTTTCTCGCAAATGAAGAACTTCCCGTTCTTCAACACCTTGAGCAATTGGTTTGTGCCATTCTATATTGAGAACCCGGAGCTTGAGAACGTGACAAAAGCCTTTGCCGAAACGAGGATGTTGCAATTGCTTTTGGATATTGGACCGTTCTGTGATTCCGACAAATATTCGTTTGCCTTCGCCATGTCATCGGTCATTAACCGACTTCCCAAGAATATGCGCGAGATGTTGGACTCAGAAGAAGCCCTCTCCAGTTATTCATCTGAGACGGATCTCTCGTCGCCTGCATATCTTCGGAGGATGTACTTACAAGACCTATACCGCTTTTTCCGTGTGTGCCAGAGCAAAGGGGACTTCCATAATCCCTTTGACTATTCCAACGGCATGGAGCGGTTCTTTTTCGTCAACACGATCTTCGCCAAGACCCCTTTACAAGACGAATTTGTTAAACTTGAACGTTTCCTCCTCAAGCGCAAGCAATACCTCGCCTTGGAGAAGATGCTTATTACCTATCCAGATAACGAAAGCATCGAATATTTGATGATGAGAGCCGTTGTGGCCGTGCAATGCCATGGTGATTATTTATTGGCTTCAGGGTTTTATCGACTGGTCTTAGACCAAGAACCCAGTCACGAGAAAGCACTACGGGGTGTCGCGCAAGCGTATTTCAACCAAGGGAAATTTGCCGAGGCAGAGGAATTGTATGAGCAACTGGCCTCACTTTTCCCCGATAACCATCGGTATGCCTTGAGCCATAGCATCGCCCAGATCAACAACCAACATGCCGATGAAGGCGTGAAGACCCTCTATCGTTTGGATTACCAAAACCCTGATGACATGCAGGTGAAACGTGCGTTGGGATGGGGCTTGATGTTCCAGGGTGATGGCAAGCAAGCCGTCCATGTTTATGGTCAAGTGTTGGCGTCCGATAGTGTCGTGCCGTCTGATTATCTTAATATGGGATATGCCCATTGGCTGATGGGAAATGTCGAGCAGGCACGTGATTCTTTCCGCCAGTTCCTCTCCGTCAGGAAAAGTGAAGGTGATGACAAGGATGGTATCTCTGCCATGTTCAAGGAGGATAGCTCATTGTTAGACGCAAACAACATTGGCTTTGCCGACCGTGCCATCATGGTTTCCTTAATAGAAGAATAATTCATACATGACAGACTCGCGCTTTGTGGATTCCCTGTTAAGATGGTATTCCCACAACAAAAGGGAACTGCCGTGGCGTGACACGCATAATCCTTATTATATTTGGTTAAGCGAGGTCATCCTCCAACAGACACGCATTTCCCAAGGATGGGCATATTGGGAACGGTTTGTCAAGCGGTTTCCTACAGTGGATGCCCTTGCGCAAGCGACAGAGGATGAGGTAATGCTCCTCTGGCAGGGGCTTGGCTATTATTCAAGGGCAAGGAATCTCCATTTTGCCGCAAGGCAAATTGCCGACTTGGGGCATTTCCCCAATACCATGGAAGAAATCAAGAGTCTCAAAGGGGTAGGGGACTACACCGCTGCCGCCATTGGGTCGATGGCTTTTGACATCCCTGTGGCGGTGGTCGATGGCAATGTCTATCGTGTCTTGGCTCGATATTTCGGGATAGATACCCCTATTAATTCCACGGAGGGTAAGAAACTCTTTCAAGAATTGGCGCAGTCATTGCTACCACCGAGACAAGCATCCGATTACAACCAGGCGATGATGGACTTTGGTGCCATCCAATGCACACCCTCTTCACCAAAATGTCTGCTTTGTCCATTCGCGGAAAGATGTGATGCCTTGCGAACAGGGCGTATCGCATCGTTGCCCGTGAAGTTGAAAACCACGAAGGTCAAGACGCGCCATTTCCATTATTACTATATCCGCCATGATGGGAAAGTGGCGATGCACAAGCGGGGAGAGGGTGATATCTGGCAAGGATTGTGGGAGCCGTATATGGAAGAGAATGACCAAATCGGTCAGTTGGTAAAAGATTTAGAGTCACGAGGGGTGTCATTTAGTGCCAAGTTGTTGCACAGGAATGTCAAGCATGTGCTTACCCACCGCATCATCTTGGCAGATTTCTCATTGGTGGAAACTCAAAAGCCCCCAACACTTCCTGATGATTATGTTTGGATTCCAGAGGATAAACTACAAGACTATGCCGTGTCGAGGCTTGTGCAAATCCTATTGGAGACATGATTTTCAATCTTCAATCAATTAAGATAAGCCTTTCATTTTCATCCTCCCATCTTTTTTTCGATAAAAACAATCATAATTGTATTTTTTTATGTATTTTTGTAACGTGTTTCACGGAAAAGTGGAATGACAACATAATTATCAGTAACAAACCTAAACTTAAACAAGAAACAGACAGTACGGAATGACTAACAGGGCTGTTCCATCAGCGACACTAAGTGACGCGGCAGCCAAGAGGGTGAAAACTTCAGCACGTTATTAACAAACAATTAACGGAGAAGTGCGTATCAACCCGTCCGAAACTTTTTAATATAGAGCTTTCAGGCTCTTGTTCTCTTACTCAGAAACCGCCAAAATTTCTAAAAGAAGTGATGCAACTATGATAGTTGCACACTATGAGAGAATAAGAAGTCAGAAGCTTACGCCGATAGGTGTAGGCTTTCCGAGTCTTATTTTCATAGTGGGTCACTTGGCGGTGCCTTGAGTAAGGATAAGCGATAGGAAACGTTTACGCCTTTTCTTTTTTTAAAACCAAATAATTCATTTTATGAACATTCAACTCAAAAGCAAGAAATGCCTCATGGCATTGGCAATGGCGTTGGCTTGCCAAATGCCCGCCTCGGCGGGTGGGCGCGCCCTGCAAGTGTGGCAAACCGATGGACAGAAGGTGACCATCAGCCTCAACGAGGAGCCACGCACCACGTACAGCGAGGGAAACCTCATCATCACGACAACGAAAACCACCATCACCTATCCCTTGGAGCAAGTCAGGAAGTACACCTACATCCTTGAAGATCCCACATCCGAGGGCGACGGCGTACCCGATGGCATCAAGTCCATCCTCTCCGACGACGGCGAGACCCTGACATTCAAGGGGTTGAAGCCTAACACGGAAGTCCTTCTCTACTCCGCATCGGGACAACTCATGCGCAAGTTCAAGCCTACCAACAGCAACCCCGTTGCCGTCTCCGTCTCGCAACTCCCCACAGGGGTGTATATCGTGAAAGCCAATGGTGTAACTTATAAAATTACGAAGCGATGAAAACAAGAATCAAAAAATCCCTCCTTACGCTCATGTTCATGTTCGTGGCGTTGCCCATGATGAGTCAGGACTATATGATTATCCATTTCAAGAATGGCGACTTCCGTAAGTTTTACATGAAGAATATCACGGAAATAACCACATCAAAAATAGATGCGGATGGTATTCAACATAGTGATTACAATTACCAGCAGATTACGACTATCTACGACAAATACATCTATAGTATTGAAGATGTTGATAGCATTACGTACACAAAGATAGACGAAGACTCGCAGAGCATAATTTTGTCACGGCAATGCCAATCGTCTTTAATACCATCTCTGAATGTGAAACGATAGACGATGTTGAGCAAAAGATAGATGTCATTAAGAATGCAGAAGGTGTGGCTGATGCATGGAGTGACGGACATCAACTATTTGTTGCAATAGCTCAAGATGAAGTTTATTCATTCCATTTTAGTCATGATAAAAATGTATATAGTGATGGTTATGAAAATACAGTAAACCAAGTTAAGGCCATGCTGCCCCAGTTGAAAACCGCAATAAAGAAAGATGGCTCTCAACTTAAAGTCGTGATAGCTAATCAGGCACACAAGGATGAAAGCAGATATGGGTGGTTATGGAATTCTTACCTTGACCCTTTGATTAAGGAAATGGAGAGCTGTGATATAAGAGTAGATTATGTTCCAGAACCAACAATAGATTTCTTTTATGATCATTGTAAAAATCCAGATACAGCTGATCATTTGAATCTGTATGATTATGATGTTATTTTTCTTCTTACTCATGGTAGTTATTATAATGTTAAATTATACATGTATAATACACAACAAGTTGTAGAGTCTGGTATAAAATGGCATTCATTTATCACATCCGATGATATAATTACGGTTAATCAATCTGAACTTCCCAGTTGGGAAGACTATTATTATACATTCAGAAATTGGCGCGATGAATCTTCTTATAAAGATGTAACTGACGCTAATATTAATTTCTGGTTTCAAGATGAAAAAAGAAATGACCAAACTGTTTGGGTTGCCCACCCAGCACTAACTGAAACATTTTTCCGTTTCATAGTTCAAGATGAGACATCATTTTATAATCCAAATTCAGTTTTTTTCAATCTTGCGTGCCAATCGCTTATGGGTGAAAAAGATGACACTCCTTCTTTTAAGTTGGCAGAAGAATTTACGAAACGAGGTTTAGGTTCATATATTGGTTATGATGAAGCCAATGGTGTAGGTCAATCTGCTGGTTATCATCTTTTTATTAATATGCTTAACGGAATGTCTTTGAAGAAGGCTTTTGATAACCTTTCGGATGGAGAAAAACATGAAAAGAGATCAAGAAATTCTGTAGAGTATTTCGCAGATTTGTCTATATATCCTGAAAACACTAGTGTCTCTTAAAATTGTTTAAATTGGTTATGAATGCCCTTTATACACAGCACTTTCGGAGGACGACACCCTGTCCGAACCTTGAAATGTGTACCTTTGCGTCCGATTCAAAATCGGAGCATATATGTACATTGGA
>JAFRRN010000017.1 GCA_017428055.1 Prevotella sp. | reverse complement strand
GAACGGAATCGTGGCCAGGCCACGATTCCGTTCGTCACGCCAACTGTATATCCCTTCGAATTTGGCAATCATGGTTTGTAGGCAATTGGCAGGAGATAATTGGCATCATGTTAGTGTCACCCAATCAATCTTAGCTAACGATAATGAAGAAAGGGGACTCGTCGATGATTGCCGGGTATCTAATAAGACAAAAGAAAGAGGTTATTTCTTTCCCCTTTACATCAATGTCGGCTTTGCCGACTCGATTTTTGAAAAAAATGAGGAAATTGTCCCCAACTTCAACAAGGATATATATCGAAAGATACAAGAAGGTTTAGGAGAGACGGTCTCGCCAACAGACCTTTTCGACTACATCTATGCCGTATTGCACAGCCCGTCGTATAGGAAACGGTATGAGGAGTTCCTGAAGATCGACTTCCCCCGCATTCCCTACCCCACGGACTTGGGCGAGTTTCGCCGCCTCGCGGACATCGGAGCACAGCTCCGACGGCTGCACCTCATGGACGGACTGCCCACCCGAACGGGCATCACCTTCCCCGTCGCCGGCACCAACGAGGTGACGCTCTGCCGCTATGAGGACAGCCGCGTCTACATCAACGACACCCAATATTTCGACGGTGTGGCGGAACACGCCTTCCAACACTACATCGGCGGCTACCAACCCGCGCAGAAATGGCTCAAGGACCGCCGAGACCGCACCCTCGACTTCGACGACGTGCGCCACTACGAGCGCATCATCTACGCCCTCGATGCCACCCGCCGCCTGATGTCTCTCATCTAAAAATATTCACCACAATCATCCTCTTTCCGAAAATAATGTTTATATTTGCAAACAAAAACATGAGTCCAGTATTCAATATGCAGACTATTTCAAGCAACAATTCCGCCAGCACATTGGCAAGCGTATTGATGATTAACGCACAGGGCATCATGCTATCTGTACTCGGTCGCGACTATTTCCTGTCGTACAACCGCATCCCATGGATGCAGGATGCGCCTATACGCAGCGTGCTCAATGTTCAGATGAGCGGCCCAGATGCCATTGAATGGCCCGATCTCAACGTAGACCTTGAGATAGAAAGCCTCCAACATCCTGAACGTTTCCCCCTCGTCATCAAGCGGAATGCACTGGATTTTGTGAGTTCATAATTATTTCTATGCATCATCTTTTACCATGAAATATCTTGTAGCAAAATTCGACATCGAGGCAAAGGATTCCCAGACCATGGAAACCGCCTGTGACTTGCTCTGCGACCTGTTGGGGCAAGTGGGTTTTGAGGCATTTGAGGAGACGGAAGAGGGGCTTGACGCATACATCTTAGAGGAGTCTTTCGACAAGAAGGGCATGGCTATCCTCGAAGAGTTTGTACTTCCAGGTGTGGTATGGAGTTACGAGATGGAGAAAGTGGAGGACAAAGACTGGAACGAGACGTGGGAGCAAGAGGGATTTGCCCCCATCGTCATCGGCGACAAGTGCGTCATCTACGATGCCAAGCATCCCATTCCCGACACCTTGCACCCACGGGTGAACGTGGGCATCGACGCAAGGCTTGCCTTCGGAACGGGCAATCACGAGACGACGAGGATGGTCATCTCCACCCTGTTCGACATGGAAACGGAGGGCAAGAGGGTGCTCGACTGCGGCTGCGGCACGGGCATCTTGGGTATTGTGGCATCGCTGCTCGGTGCGAAGGAGGTCATCGGCTACGACATTGACGAGTGGAGCGTGGAGAACACTCGGCACAATGCCACCATCAACCATGTCGGAAACATCGAGGTGTTTCATGGCGATGCCCGCGTATTGTCGCACGTCAGCGGTGTCTTCGACATCGTTTTGGCGAACATCAACCGTAACGTATTGGTAGCGGATATGCACCATTTCCGCGACGTGATGGCACCAAAAGCCCGTTTGATACTCAGCGGCTTTTACTCGGAGGACATACCCGTCTTGTTGGAAGAGGCAAAAAAAGAAGGCTTGGAATGTCTTTCCCAAGCCACCGATAACAACTGGGCCTGCCTTGTCTTGGGGGCTTAACCCCATTTGTCATTCCTCATCCTCGCTGCCGATGGTCAGCATCTTGAGGTCATAATACGAACCATTGTAGATGTCGAAGTCAACATAGCCCCGAATACCGGGCAACCGCCCCGCGTCGGTGTGCTGCCAGAACTTCCACGGTCCTTTGTATTCCACCTTTTCCACATAGTAATGGGCGATCCAATAGGGATAGTCATCGAAGACGGGAGCGTTGAGGTATTGTTCCTTAAACTTAAAATACGTGTAAATAATGGGCTTCACATGGTAGCGATCTTCCACGATGTGGAGCCACGTCAGCACGTCGCGCTGGAAGTTTTCCACCGTCGCGCCTTTGGGGAAATGCTCAATGTCGAGCACCGGGGGCAAGTCTCCTTTCTCTAATTTGGCATGTTCCAGGAAAAAATATGCTTGTTCACGAGGCTTCGACTTGTTGCTCCAGAAGTGGTATGCGCCACGGATAAACCCATGCTCACGCGCCTGGTAGAAGTTTTCCTCAAACTTCTCGTCGATGCGTGATGCGCCTTCCGTAGACTTGATGATGACAAATCGCAGGGGACAGCCGCTGATAATCGACTGGCGCAACTTGTCCCAGTTGATGTCGTCTTGGTAATGCGAGATGTCGATGCCGTGGATCTCATACCCCTGTGGGTAACGAGCGTCGCCATACAAGGCGCGCCAACGGAATCCCGTGGGACCAACAAAGAAATAGTAGAACGCCCAGATATACAAGGCGACCACGCCAATGCCGCCTATCCACCATGCCAAACGGCGATTCCTAGTGAATAGCCCAAGAAGGTGAGAGCGGCTCTTGCCCTTTCGCCTTGTTGACTTGGGCGAGGTTGACTTGCGCTTTGTGGTACGTTTGTTGGTCACGATTTATTCATTAATTGAAGGATAAACCTGTTTTTTGAGGACAGGTCTATCCTTCTATCTATGAAAAGAGTAATTGTTATTGCTTACCTTGTTCAAGCATCAGTGTGCGTGTGGCACGGTCGGCAACCGACGATGGTCCCCAATACTGGATAGGACCGGGATAGACGAAGCAGGTGTTCTCTTCCCATTCCTCACGATATTGCAAGAACTTCTTATAAGGACGACCCTCCAAATCCACCAATGCCTTGCGGATAACGGGCTTCATCTTGCCGTTTCGACGCTCCATATTCATCATCATGGTGATAGGCACACCGCCGGCGACCCAGTTGTCGGTGCCGTCTGTCGTGTTCTTCACGATGGCCATATAACCCGTCTTGCCGTTGGCAATGAGTTGCGAGGCACTGATTCCGAGGGCATAGCAGTAGTCCGCATCGAAGTTGGAAGGAGCGGCGCAGCGTCCCTCGTAGCCGAAGAAGTGGTGCTGTGTGTTGAAACTACCCACGTATTTTCCTTCCCTGGCCCATTCCTTGAGCTTGGCTTCCACCATTTCGGAGAGCAGTTTCTCTGTCTCGATGAGCGACACTTGGACGTTTCCGTGTGGGTCGCGGTCGAGGGAAAGTTGGCGGGCAACACCCTCTGGCAGCGTGTCGAATGTCTCTGCGTTCTCCTTGGTCAGGTGGTTCATGATATAGTCATGCTGTGCTTTCTTGTCCAAGTCCCTATAGTCATCACCATGTTCAGCCAACAAGTCATTGAGTTCGTCTATCAACCGGCCAATGGCGGGGATAAACTCAATCAGTCCCTCGGGTACCAAAATGACACCGAAGTTGTCGCCCTTGGCGGCTCGCTTGGCAACGACGGAGGCGATATGCTCCACGATGTCGTTGAGTGTCTGGTCTTTTGCCTCCACCTCTTCCGATATGAGACAGATGTTGGGTTGGCAAGTCAGGGCGCATTCCAAGGCGATATGGCTGGCGGAACGTCCCATCAACTTGATGAAATGCCAATACTTACGTGCGGAGTTGCAGTCGCGCTCGATGTTCCCGATGAGTTCCCCGTACACCTTCGTTGCGGTGTCGAAGCCAAAGGATGTCTCAATCTGGTCGTTCTTCAAGTCGCCGTCGATGGTCTTGGGACAGCCAATCACCTGCACGCCATAGTTCTTCGAGGCATAATATTCCGCCAACACACAGGCATTGGTGTTGGAGTCGTCGCCGCCGATGATGACAATGGCTTGGATGTCAAGCTCGCGTATGATCTCATAACCTTTCTCAAACTGTTCTACTTCCTCCAACTTCGTGCGACCCGAGCCAATCATGTCGAAGCCGCCCGTGTTGCGATACTTATCGATGATGTCGGCTGTCAGTTCCATATAGTTATGGTCCACCAAGCCGCCAGGGCCGAGGATGAAGCCATACAACTTGTTATCGGGATTCAGTTTCTTGATGCCATCAAAGATGCCACAAATCACATTGTGACCGCCAGGTGCCTGGCCACCGCTGAGGATGACACCCACGTTCATCTTCTTGGTGTTCACTTCGTCGCCCGGTACAAATTCCACAAGTGGCATTCCGTATGTGTTCGGGAATAGTGCCTTGATTTCCTCTTGGTCGCCAACGCTCTGTGTAGGCTCACCTTCTTTCACTTTCACTGCCCCTTGGAGCCCCCTTGGCAGTTTCGGCTGATACGCCGCTCTCTCTTTTTGCAGAAGACTAATTTTCATTCTTGTTTATATATTAATAATGTATACTGATACCTCTTTTTACCTTTGCAAAAATACTGATAATTTCTGTTATATACGGTAATATGCGATAAATTATTCAATCTTTTATGTTTTTTTTGCCAAAAACGCTTGTATATCCAAATACTTTTCCTATCTTTGGATGATAAAAAACAACATCATGAGTAACAAACGAATATTAAAACGCACCATCAACAACGTGTTTGACATCTTGGTATCGGAGTGCATCGCCACTTCCCTATACGATGGCAAGCATCATGGTGAAAACCTGAACGCCCTGATTTCCAGTATCTTCACCATGCGAAACGACTTAATCAGCCGCATCTCACACCCTGAGCCGGGGATGAAACAGAGAGAGTATTATAAGAATCTCATCGCCGACTTCCACAAAGACACCAACGAAATCATAGACCAAATCAGTAATCTTATCGCATGATGATGCTCCAAAAGTTTTGCCATTGGCTCTTGTATAAAAAGATGGGATGGACAAAGAACGTCTCGGTAGCCCATCCCAATAAGTTTATTATTTGCCTTGCCCCACATACGAGCAACTGGGATTTCATCATGGGGCTTCTATATAGCCGCGCCGAGGGCATGAAGAGCAACTTCTTGATGAAGAAAGAGTGGTTCTTTTGGCCGCTTGGGCCTATCTTCAAGAGGCTTGGCGGTATTCCCGTGTGGCGCAGCAAGCATAGCAGCATGACAGACAACCTCGCCAAGGAGGCGCAAAAGGCAGACCTTTTCCACTTGTGTATCACGCCCGAGGGGACCCGTTCCCTTAACCCGGAATGGAAAAAGGGATTCTATTTCATCGCCCAGAAAGCCAATATTCCCATCCTGCTTTATGGTTTGGACTACGAGCGGAAACTCATCCAATGCACCCAAAGCATCGTTCCCACGGGCGACTTGGAGAAGGAAATGAGGGAAATCAAACTATATTTCATGGGTTTCAAGGGGAAACACCCAGAAAAATTCTCCATAGGAACGGTATAGAAAGGCATGAACAGAAAGATTGTATTCATCGTTCTCACCTCCTTGTTGGCCGTGCATTTGCAGACATGGGGCCAAAGGGCTTATCTCTCTGCCAACGAGGAGGCGGAACTCAGGGAGTATATCCAGACTTACAAGGCGAAAGACTCTGAGTTTAGGGTGACACCCCAGATGCTTTCCTACGACATCAACACCACATCAAAGAAAGTCACCATCACCCTCAACGACGTGTTCGCCGCCCAGGAGTTCTCGCCTGACATGGTGGAAAAGATTTACAAGAGGGTCAAGAAGATACTCCCTCACCCCTACGACAAATACGACACCAAGGTGTTGACTACAGGTGTTGCCATCGAAGAGCTTATCCCGAACCGGCTTTCGGGCAATGCCGACAAGACCCGACTATGGGGAAACATCGACTACAGGGGCTATCCTTGGGTGGAGAACCTATCGCGCCCCAACGATATTTCACATGGTCTCCGCAATCGCCATATATCCCTTTGGGCAAGCCATGGCCGTTATTATGACCTCAAGAGTGGCGTGTGGAAATGGCAACGCCCCTTCCTCTTTGGCACGACGGAGGACTTATATACACAGACCATCGTCATCCCCTACCTCATGCCAATGCTGGAGAACGCGGGAGCCGTGGTGTTCTCGCCACGCGAGCGCGACTGGCAAGTGAATGAAGTTATCGTTGACAACGACCGCAGCACAGCCTCCGGCACCTATCGGGAGACCAATGGCAACAACCAATGGACGCAGTCGGGCATGGCAGGGTTCGCCTGGCATCCTGGCACCTATAAAGACAACGAGAATCCTTTTACGGCTGGCACCACGCGAATGGTGACATCCACCAAGAAGACCAAGGGACTCAGCCAGGCTACATACTGCCCTACGTTTCCCAAAAGCGGTCGTTATGCCGTCTATGTGAGTTATTCCACCCTCAGCCAGAGTGTACCCGATGCCCAATATGTGGTGTTCCACAAGGGACAATCCACGTATTTCCGCGTGAACCAGCGCATGGGCGGCGGCACGTGGGTATATCTCGGCACGTTTGACTTTGACAAGGGAAGTAGCGGAAGGAATTGTGTGGTGCTGACCAACTATTCTGCCAATGGCGGTGTCATCACCACCGATGCTGTTCGCTTCGGCGGAGGAATGGGAAATATCCAACGAGACGGGAAGACCAGCGGGCTGCCCCGCGCCCTCGAAGGGTCGCGTTACTATGGGCAATGGGCGGGTGCGCCTTACGACGTGTATAGCTCCAAGGGGGGCAAGGACGACTATGCCGACGACATCAATACCCGTTCATACATGACCAACTGGTTGGCTGGCGGCTCGTGTTACGTCCCCACCCTACAAGGGAAGAATGTTCCCATCGAGTTGTCCCTCGCCGTGCATAGCGACGCAGGGTACTCACCCAATGGGCAGGCATTGGTGGGGTCGCTCTCCATCTGCACCACCAACTTCAACAACGGCAAGCTCAACACGGGCGTTTCGCGCATGGCGTCATTCGACCTTGCGGAAGCCCTCCTCTCGGGAGTCAACCGTGACATGAGGGCGACTTACGGCAAATGGGCGCGGCGCGACCTTTACAATCGCAACTATTCCGAGACCCGCTGCCCGGAGATGCCGTCTGCCATCTTGGAGACCCTATCCCACCAGAACTTCCCCGATATGCTCTATGGGCAAGATCCCAACTTCCGATTCAACCTTGCCCGTAGCATCTACAAGAACTTACTCAAATATATTGCCAACCAACATGGGCAATCGTATGTGGTACAGCCCCTTCCGCCCGACAACTTCCGTATGGAAATGACAGGCAAGGGAAAGGTAAAACTGTCGTGGAATGCCGTCAACGACGAGCAGGAGTCCACCGCCAAGCCCACCTCTTATAATATATATATAGCGATAGACAACGGCGGATTTGACAACGGACAGACCATCAAGTCGTCTTCATGCACCGTCAACCTCACGCCGGGACGGCTCTATCACTTCCGCATCACGGCGGTAAACAAGGGCGGAGAGAGCTTCCCCACGGAAGTGCTGTCTGCCTATTACCAACCCAATGCCGAAAAGACGACCATGGTCGTTAATGGTTTCCACCGCCTGTCATCGCCAGCGGTCATCAATAGCGCATCGCAACAAGGCTTCGACATCGGCGCCGACCCCGGCGTGACCTACGGACTGACGGCAGGATGGAGTGGCAAGCAGCAATGCTTCGACCGCTCGAAGATGGGCATAGAAGGCAAGGGAGGCCTCGGATATAGCGGCAACGAGATGGCAGGGCACTTCGTGGCGGGCAACGACTTCAACTATGTGGTTGCCCATGCCGAGGCGATCGCCGCCGCAAGGATCTGCAATATCGTGAGTTGTTCGAGCAAGGCGGTCGAGAATGGCTATGTGAAGTTGGGCAAGTACGATTGCGTAGACCTCATCCTCGGCTTGGAGAAAGACGACGGACACTCGCTCGTGAGGTACAAGACATTCTCCTCCGCCATGCAAGAGAAACTCCGCGCATACGCCAAAGACCATGGGAACATCATCGTGAGTGGCTCCTATATCGGGTCGGACATGAACCATAACGTCAACGAGCAATACTTCCTTGCCAATGTCCTCAAGACAAGGTATGGCGGAACGATGCTTGGGAACAACACGCCCACCATATTCGGCTTGAACAAATATTTCAACATTTACCGCACATTGAATGCTCAGCACTATGCCGCACATGCCCCTGAAATCATCCACCCCACAGGAAACGCCAACTGTGTCATGCAATACGGCGACGGGAGCAGTGCCTGCGTGGCATACAAAGGCAGGGACTATGGCTGTTTCGTGATGGGATTTCCCTTCGAGTGCATTACGGAAGCCGAGACCCGCAACTATATCATGCGTGGAATACTCAATTATCTATTGAAATAACTTCTAACATATACTACTTATGAAAATTCAAGCAAACGTTTCGGGAAGCCGCTCTATTGACGTTACCGAGCAACATCTACGGACGATAGAGACCTATTCGCTGTTAGACAACCTCGTAGACAGCAATGGCATCATTGACGAAAACGTCCTCGACAAGCTGAAATTCAATGTCAGGTCTATCCTTGAATCTGGCACAGAAAGCAACAAGGAGTTATTGGACCTGTGCTTGGATGTCATTTACAACAACCACATGAAGGTCTTTGGCTTGGAAAACCTTTTCAAACTATACCAAGAGTGGAAGGGCAAGAAAGCAGCGGAGATGGACAATGACACAGCCACCGAGACTGTCTGACTTCCTTCCTACCACCAAGAAGGAATGCGAACTGAGGGGATGGGAGCAATTGGATGTCATCCTCTTTTCGGGTGATGCCTACGTGGATCACCCCTCTTTTGGCGCGGCGGTGATAGGACGGGTGTTGGAGGCACATGGTTATAAGGTCGCCATCGTACCCCAACCCGACTGGCATGGCGACTATCGCGACTTCAAGAAGTTGGGGAAACCGCGCCTTTTCTTCGGCATCGCCCCAGGGTGCATGGACTCCATGGTGAACAAATACACCGCCAACAAACGGCTCAGGGCAGAGGATGCCTACAGCCCCGACGGCAGGCACGACTGCCGCCCGGAATATCCCACCATCGTCTATTCACGCATTCTCAAGCAATTATTCCCCGACATACCCGTGGCATTGGGCGGCATCGAGGCGTCATTGCGACGAGTTACCCATTACGACTATTGGCAAGACAAGCTGATGAGGTGCATCCTGTGCGACGCGGGAGCCGACCTCATCATATACGGAATGGGCGAAAAGGCGACCTTACAGTTATGTAAGGAATTGGACAGCGGCAAGGACATCACACAGACGCGCCACATCCCGCAGACGGTATACATCGCCAACAAAGAGGCGGACATTGAAGGGGGAATCCAGGAATGCGACATCCTCCTGCACAGCCATGCGGAATGCCTACGGAACAAGCGGGCGCAAGCGGAGAATTTCCGACATATCGAGGAGCAGTCGAACTGCATCCACGCCCAACGTATCATCCAACCCGTCGATGGGCGATTTGTGGTGGTGAACGCCCCCTACCCGCCCATGACCACCGAGGAGTTGGATGCGTCGTTTGACCTCCCATACACCCGTCTCCCCCATCCCAAATACAAAGGCAAGCGCATCCCCGCCTACGAGATGATCAAACATTCCGTCAACATCCACCGGGGGTGCTTTGGCGGCTGCGCCTTCTGCACCATCTCCGCCCACCAAGGCAAGTTCATCACCTGCCGATCCAAGGAGAGCATCCTCCGCGAGGTGCGGCAAGTCATCGACATGCCCGACTTCAAGGGCTACCTGAGCGACCTCGGCGGTCCCTCCGCCAACATGTATGGCATGGGTGGGAAGAACGCTAAGGCGTGTGAGAAGTGTAAACGGCCGTCGTGCATCCACCCGAAGATTTGCCCCAACCTCAACACCGACCACTCTCCCCTACTCGACATCTACCATGCCGTTGACGCTTTGGCAGGCATCAAGAAGAGCTTTATCGGCAGTGGGGTGCGCTATGACCTCATCCTCCACCATTCCAAGGATGAGAAGACCAACGCGGCGGCACGGACGTATGCCCGTGAACTTATCCTCCATCATGTGAGTGGAAGGCTGAAAGTGGCACCCGAACATACCAGCGACCGCGTGCTCTGGCTGATGCGGAAGCCCTCGTTTTCCCTGTTCAATGAGTTTAAGAGGCTGTTCGACAGCATCAACCGCGAGGAGAACCTTCGGCAGCAAATCATCCCCTACTTCATCAGCAGCCACCCCGGATGCGGGGAAGAGGACATGGCGGAGCTTGCTGTCATCACCAAAAACATGGACTTCCAACTCGAACAGGTGCAAGATTTCACGCCCACACCGATGACCGTAAGCACGGAGATGTGGTACACGGGTCTCGACCCTTATACCCTTGAACCTGTGGCTTGTGCCAAGACGCAACGGGAAAAGCTCGCCCAACGGCAGTTCTTCTTCTGGTATAAGCCCGAGGAACGTGCGGGAATCGAACGGGAACTGCGGCGCATCGGTCGCCCCGACCTCATCGCCAAGCTATACAACCGCCCTGCTTCCCATCCCCATGGATACCATCACAAGGCGAAGGGGAATGGAAACCAGAGGAAGAAGTGAACCTTCCAAGTCTTTATTGATTATCCTTTATGCGGCGCAAACATATTGGTTTTGCGGCGCAAAGGTGGCATTCGTAGGGAACGGATGCCACATCTACAACCTTTCGGCTATAGCCGAAAGACCTTGCGCCTATAGCCGAAAGGGTTTGCGGCTATAGCCAAAATAGACTTACCTCAAAAATGATTGGATGTTAGAGCGTATGGCTACACGGGGCAAGTGCTACGTGGGAATCATGAAATTGATGACCTCTTGCTCCACGGAGACGGTGAACTCGCCCACGGGGGTATTCATCAACCTTCCGTCGATGCCCACGAGAGCCTTCTGCGCTTCCATCACTTCCACCTTGCGAGTGCGATAGGGATGGACGCTACGGTGGTTGAGGAACTTGCCCTTGACAAACAAATAGATGCCCTCGAATAACTGCGTCATCTCGGGATGGTACACCACGGAGACATCCAACAGGCCATTGTAGGGCACCGCATTGGGCGTCTGGCCATAGCCAGTGGCGTTGCCGATGCAGACTGTCATCACCTTGCGGTTGATGACATCGGCATTGATTTTCAGGTGCATCTTGTATTCGAGGCGTTGGAATATCAGCAAGACGAAAGAAAAGAGAAAGGAGAGGGTGCGAGAGCCAAGCAAATGGCGCGTCTCGCGGCGCAGGTTCATGATGGTGGCGATGAGTCCGATGTTGATGCAATTGAGGAAATAGCGGCGGCACGACTCGCCCTTGGCGTTCTTGTAGCGGATGCAGCCGAGGTCGATCTTGCGCAGATGGCGGGCCTTGAGCCATTGGATGGTCTGTTCCAGTTCCCCCTCGCGGAAGTCCCAGAAATGGGCAAAATCGTTCATCACGCCATTGGGAATCACGCCGAGGGCGATGCTGTCGCGCTTCGACTTGTCGGTCTGCATGAGGCAGTTGACGGCATCGTTCAGGGCGGAGTCGCCTCCAACGATGACAATGGTATGGTATCCATTGTTGATGAGCATCTTCACCAGTCGGTCTACGCTACCCGCATTCTCGCTTTGCACGAAATCGTATTCTATTCCTTGGGCTTTCAACACCCGTTCTATTTTCTCCCAACGCTTGGCGGGAGTGTTGATGATACTTGCTTTTGGGCAATAAAGGATGCCCCAACGACCTTCATTCATACCTTTTTCTCCTCTATTCTGACAAGGCTAATGCCTTGATGATGTTCAATTTCTCTTCCATCGGCAATAGGGCATCAACCCAGTGGATGGTGAAGCCCCGCCGCTCCATGCCGCGAAACCATGTCATCTGACGCTTGGCAAATTGATGAATGGCGATTTCCAACTTGCCATACATCTCCTCATACGTGGTGCGCCCGATGGCGTATTCCGTGACATATTTATATTCCAACCCATAATAAATCAAGTCCTCGGCGGGTATGCCCCTGTCCAATAAGCCCTTGATTTCCTCCACCATGCCGTGTTCCAACCGATAGCGCAGCCGCTCACTAATCTTCCTTCGACGCTCCTCGCGGTCGATGCTTACGCCAATGATGACTGAGGCAATGGGGGGCAAATCCCGACGTGGCAATGGGTGTTCGAGGTTGTAACTCTCAATTTCTATGGCACGGATGGCACGTTGGGCGGAGTCTACATCGGTGGTGTTGTGCATCGTCGTGCCGCTTTGTGCCTTCAAATCCATAAGCATATCGGTGAGTTCCTCCAATGACTTCCCTTCCAACCGCTCCCTCAATTCGGGGTTTTGTGGCACGGGGGAGAGCTTATACCCCTTGAGTACCGCCTCGATATACAACCCCGTTCCGCCGCAGAGGATGGGAACAGCCCCACGGGAGACGATGTCGTTATAGGCTTTGAAGAAGTCTTCTTGGTATTGGAAAAGGTTGTATTTTGTGCCAGGCTCGCAGATGTCAATGAGATGATACGGTATTGGACAGCCATCCACCACATAATCGCCGAGGTCTTTTCCCGTGCCAATATCCATGCCACGATACACCTGACGGGAGTCGGCGGACAAGATCTCGCCCCCCAATTCCGCCGCCAATGCCGTCGCCAATTGTGTCTTCCCGCTGGCTGTCGGTCCCAAAATAGTAATCAACTCTCGCATTCTGTTGACAAAATTACAAAAAAAAATCCATCCGAAACATATCGGATGGATAAAATGAACAAACATCAACGAAAAAGAGGATGTGCCTCGCTTTCTATCGGTTTTAATTACAAATTCTCATTTTTGTTACTTCGCCACGATATAAATCATCTGCCATGTGCAGAATCAAATCGTGCATCTCCAAGTCTTCTTTATAGAATTGGGGAATTGCATTGTAACCTAAGGCTGCACCAAGAATATTCCCTGTCACGGCTCCTGTACTGTCGCTGTCGCCACCATGGTTCACGGATGCTATAATGGCATCCTCAAAACTATCAAAATGGAGAAGACAACAATAAAGAGCAATGGCTAATGCCTCTTCTCCTGTCCACCCTTCTCCGATGGACTCGATGTTTTCCAAATCTGAACTACTGTTGCTTGCCAGCGTGATAGTTCTTTCGCACAGTTCACCCATATATCTAACATCGGCAGGATGTTGGGGATAGAGCAATTCCATTGCCTTCATTCCCTCACGTATATAGCTCTCCATTGTGGGTTTGGTTGGCTCTTCATCCAATGCCAGACGATAGATGATATGCGAAACCAACGCAGCAGGAATAAAACCAAGTGGATTCTGATGGGTTATTTCTGCCGCATCTCCTGCCAGAAGAGCAGCCTCTGTCACTGACATCCTGTTATCTACCATAGCATAAAGGGGTATCGGGGCTACTCGCATCGCTCCGCCACAGCCTTTACTATTGTTAATAGGGTCCTTCCCACTATAAATGGCACTTAACGAGTAAATACAGGTCGTGCCAGGCGCACGGCGATAGTTCAGTTGCGGCATACTGCTAATCCAGCAATCCTTATACTTCCCAGACTTTTTCCCAATTTGTGTCAGATACCACTCATGGTAGGCTCTACAAATGCCATACTTGAATGCCATGCCTTGCTTTTGGGCATTCAACAGGCCATTGGCTGTAAAAAGGGTCATTTGGGTGTCATCTGATACGACGGCCTTACCTACAGATGCAGCATCCACCTCTGTCCACCTTACTTCCAATCGCGTAATACCATGTTCACCATATTGAGACTGTATCCCCATGAAAGAGTCTATAAATTCCACAGGGTATCCTAATGCGTCGCCAACGGCACCGCCAATCAGTGAACCTCTTATTCTATCTTGTATATTGTTCATATCCATCTGATTACCATTCTCCTTTGTGTTTCTTCTTTCTTGTATAAGTTTTTTCGATTGATGGACTCGGTTGAAAGGCATCCATAATAATTGTTGTTTTCTTATTCATTCTGTAAGACAACTTTCATTAAATATTTAGACATGGTAGGTATGTCAACCTTGGGCTTACTGTCAATGTGCTTAGGCAGAAGCTGTTCGTAATACTTCTGTAGCCCAAATACATAGTCTGACAATTCCACATCAACGATTCTCATATCATGCGACTTGCTTGTACGTTTCAGTTCTATCATGCAATGCGCTTTTTTCCTGACACTCTCCTTTGATATGTATGTACTTTTCTCTATTCATTTTCTATTTTACAACTATCTTTCTTTTAGATAATCTAACACACTGTTCCAGTCGGGAAACGTCTCTGAACCAAACTCAATCCATTCGCCAGCAAACTCACTCGTTCCGTTCGCACCACGGTCATCTATCAAATAGTCACCCTGGCACAGATCCTTGCGATGGGTAATAACCATGCGCTTGTGAAACACGTCATCAAGATACTTTGTAACCCACATCACCTTGTCTGACCATGCCGACGGATTCTTCCAAGGAGCTGTCGTTAGGATAAACAGGTCATAGTTCTCCTGTAGTTCATGTATAACCTCTATGGCACCAGGAAGTGGCTTCATTAACCCAAACAGCCCCGGTATCTCGTCCAAGCGACCTTCATACTCTTTCTTTTTTTCGTCACTTGTTTGCGCTAAGCCCGACTCAAAGTCCACCAGCACATTATCCATATCCACGAACACGCGCTTCTTGCGCTCTATGCCCTTATCTCGCCTATCGTAGTTGTCTCGCATCTCTGTAAGAATCTGACAAAACTCCTGTGCTGTAAGGATTGTCTTGTATGGACTTTCTTCACCAATACTATGTATAAGCGTGATGCCTCGTGTCTGCATCAGTGCCGCACGGAACCGCTCGCTTTGATCGAACATGGCTTGATAGGCCCGACGTATCAACTTCTGGTATTCCTCACTCTGGCGGTCATAGGCTTGTCCCTTCCACCACACTATCTGGTCTGTCTGCCATGAAGTGACGCTGCGCTTCCTCGCATTACCGCCCTTCATTGAGCATATCTGCCGTTGCTTATCCCTATCTTGATGCTTCAGTGACTGGAGAAAGCCCTCCATACTGCCACACACCATTCCATCGAAACGGAAACCATTGCTACATAGGTTACTCAATACGTTCGACGGGTATACCCCGTTGGAACGTATATCCAGCGTATTTGTCCCAGAATCATAGAAATCTACCAACTGATGGCCATTTCTCTCTGTCGCAAAACAATCTTCCATATTCAACACTCCATTTAAATACTTTACATCTACATAATCTGTAAGCCACACGCCATTTCTACTGAGGAAAAATTTGTTACCATCTTCAGCCATTCTTTTGGCATCAATGACTAGCACAACAGGGTTCCCATGACGTTTCCCTACATTTACAGCAGTCTCGCTGGTCTCTGACAAATGCACATACAGACGGTTCCCCTTGTTGATTCCTTGTTCCAAGATAGAAGCAAGGGATTGTTCCCCAGTCCCATGATACAGAACGCCTGGCGGCAGCATTTCTTCCAATTCGACATCTACATGAACGCTGTGTCCCTGCCTTGCCCTGATACGGGTCATATCTTCAGAGAACTCATACCGTTGCTTATTGTTGGTCGCAACAATCTCCTTCAACTCATCCATCGTATAGCCATGATTGGCTATCAAGTCGCTGACATCACGCCACCCATGTTCATCAAACTGGTAATTCTTGTCATGACGAAGCAAGTACGCCAAACGTATGCCTCGGCTTGTTAAATAATTATCCATTGGGCTATTCATAGTCATTAATTATTTTAAAATGTTGTTATTCACTACCATTCTCCTTTGTGTTTCTTCTTTCTTGTATAAGTTTTCTTCGACTTATGCTGTCGATTGAAGGAGTGGAAGCCAGGGCCGAGCATTTCCTGCTCAGCCTCACGGCCTCCACGGCGCATGGCCTTAATAATATCCAGGGTTATGTTCGTCTTTTGACGCTTCATTGTTACCTCTCTTTCCTTACTTCGGCACCTTCACCATACGATAAGAAAACTGCATGTCTCTTACAGCGACCCCGATGGTGATGGTCATTTCGCTAAGAAGCATGAAATAACCATAGCCAGGACTTGGCTCCCCTTGGCACCAACAACAGCCCGACGCAACAGGTGCGATATCGTATTCTCTCATCGGGAAACTGATGGACTGCCCGCTGGGTCTCCTTGCAACCATATAGCTTGTGCCGTCTTAACCTTCTTCAATATTGAAATCACAATAGTTAATTAACTCCGCTGCCTGTTCGTAAGTGGGCAGGCTGCAGCCTTCCATGGTGGGGTGTTGTGCGTCGTGCGCTGCCCACAGCATGCCGCTGGGCAGACCTAAGTTTACAAAACAGACACCTTGGCTCTCTTCTGAACTTGCGGGAAACTGCCCACTTACTAATTTTGATAATATTGTTTTCATTTTTCTTTCTTTGTTTTTGTGGCTCGCCCTCACGCCATTGTATGATTATGGGGCGAGCCGTGGTTTGTTAATCTTGTTATTCGTTCAATTCAATCTCCACATTGGAGTCGTTAAGAGTTGGCGGCCTTTAGGTTGATAACTGGGCGGATGAAATACTCCACCTCCACCGTATCTTCTATCAGCCGCAAGATTTCTATCGTGTCTTTGTACGCCATCGGACTCTCGTCGATGGTACCCGTGCCGATCGATGTCGAGTAGATGCCCTTCATCGACTCCTGAAACTCATTGAGGTCGATGGGTTCCTTGGCATCGGCACGCGACAGTAATCGTCCTGCTCCGTGCGGAGCCGAGAAGTTCCAGTCGGCATTTCCCTTGCCACGGGCGATAATCAGACCATCTCGCATGTTGAACGGTATCACGAGCCTGCGACCCTTCGGTGCGGCAACAGCACCCTTGCGCAACATCTTCATCGAGAAGTCGATATAATTGTGGGTGGTGTATATCTGCTCCACAATCGAAACTTTCTTATGGCTGCCCTGGCAGATGGCATCCATCACCAACTGGTCGATGACCTGATGGTTGTACTCGGCATATGCCTGGGCGACGACCATATCGGTGATATAGCCCCGCATGGCATCTTCAACAAGGAATCCGTTGGTCACGCCCACCAGCTTGCCAGCCTCCATCTTCCAGTATTTCCATACCTTCTGGCCCAAGTTACGGCTTCCGCAATGGACGGTGAAAGCATAGTTTCCATCGGGTGTCACGCCGATTTCCACGAAGTGGTTGCCGCCGCCCACGGTGCCAATGCTATGGTAGAACATGTGTTCCGTCTGGTCTACACGCTTTATGAAAGCGGTGATGCCGCGCTCCGTAGCATCAAACTCACCTACCATGTCTGGCCACTGCTGACGTGCCTGTTGCAACCGCAGTTGCAGGTGCTTATACAGTTCAGCGTACGGATAGACAGCCTTTTGATGGATGTGCATACCAAACTTCACATTTTCACGGATGAGTTTCTCTATATAGGGATAGTCATCGGGATTAACCTTCAAGTCGGTGATGGTTGTCGATACCGAGCAGCCGATGTCGCCACCTACATGGTCGGGGTTCACATGGTCGGTAAATGGCACCGTGAAACCAACCACGATATCCTTGCCAGCATGTACGTCAGGCATAATCCTGATTTTGGAACCCTCAAACATCGGGTGGTCCAAGAAGTGATAAACCATCGAGAGAGCCTCCTGCTCTATGTTGTCTGTAAATATCTTGCAGTCCTTGCAATACTTTCCTTTCAATTCTAACATTGTCGTATTTCTTATTTTGACGGTCACCCATTTAGGGTACTAACGTCGGGTTATTAAATGATTGTGGTGTCTCTTGTCATGCCTCTTTCGTGATACGCCCCGCACCTATACCTTCTTCTCGGTGCAGCATGACGATTGTGAAATACAGTGAAGGAAGGGAATAAACGGAACAACGGTTGCCATCCTCACGGATTAGCCATACGGCAATGCCGTATGTGCCACGTTGCTTTTCTCTCTCGTTTTAGTTGAATTACATGATTTTAATGAGTTTGTAGATTGTTTCGGGCTCCTAATAAATCTCTCCTGCAAAAATGAGCCGAAACCCGTCAAACTCATTTCACAGTCTTACTCGATTGATTCGCAATATCATGCGCATCCGATTTTTTGCTGTCTATTATCATGTTGTTGTTTTGTTTTGAAAATTCGGCTGCAAATATATGAATATTTCTTTATATCATGCAAATATTTATCCAGTTTTTTTGCAAAAAAGTGATTTTATCCTCATTTTAACCCATTTTCCATATCACAAAGGGAAATTATTTGGCAATCTTCCAACAATCTGTCCCCTTTCTACAGATGTATATACCATGCGGCAAGTTCATTATGGCATTGTCCCTATAGACACCCACCAATTTGCCATTGACACCATACACCGCTATAGGATAATCATTGGCAGTTACGTTGTAATGAATGGCATCGGTCACGGCATTGCCAGTCTCTAACTTAATGCAATCGTACATGATGCCTCCATTCTTGCCTAAGCCCGACATGGTGAGGGTCATTGTGTTTTCTCCCTGACGCAGGCGAGAGGCGGGAAAGGAGCATGTGTATAAGCGATGGCGACCACCGAGT